>CAJOHZ010000006.1 GCA_905234695.1 uncultured Bacteroidales bacterium
AAGCTGAAACTAAAAATGAGTCCGGTGCAATACCGAACTCATTTCTGTAGACAAATTAACTGATTTTTTAATCCGTCCAACTTTTTGGGGTCACTTCAGGTGGGCATCCTTTTTTTATTATTTAATTGTCGTTTTTATTTTTCAGGGGTGGGTTTTGCGGGGGTAGCTTTGGCGGTGGCGGGCTTGGAGATGCTTTCGCGCATGTCGGTGTCGGCCTGGATGTTCTTCATGCGGTAGTAGTCCATGATTCCAAGGTTGCCGCTACGGAAGGCTTCGGCCATGGCTTTGGGCACTTCGGCTTCGGCCTCGATGACCTTGGCGCGAGCCTCTTGGGCCTTGGCTTTCATCTCTTGCTCGCTGGCCACGGCCATGGCACGACGTTCCTCGGCCTTGGCTTGGGCGATATTCTTGTCGGCGTTGGCCTGATCCATCTGCAGCTGGGCACCGATATTCTTACCCACATCGATGTCGGCGATATCGATGGAGAGGATTTCGAATGCAGTGCCGCTGTCGAGACCTTTGGAGAGCACCAGTTTCGAGATGCTGTCGGGATTCTCCAGCACCTCCTTGTGGCTGAGGGCCGAGCCGATGGAGGAGACGATGCCTTCACCCACACGGGCGAGGATAGTCTCTTCGCTGGCACCGCCGACCAACTGTTTGATGTTGGTGCGCACGGTAACGCGGGCTTTGGCAATCAGCTGGATGCCGTCCTTGGCCACGGCGGCTACTGGAGGCGTGTCGATGACCTTGGGGTTTACGGAGGTCTGCACGGCTTTCAGCACGTCGCGACCGGCCAGGTCGATAGCGGTGGCGGTGCGGAAATCGAGGTTCATGTTGGCCTTGTTGGCCGAGATGAGGGCCTGCACCACGTTGCCGACATTACCGCCAGCCAGATAGTGGGCTTCCAACTCGTTCTGCGAAAGTTTGAGGCCGGCCTTGGTGGCGTTGATCATGTTGTTCACAATCACGCTGGGTGGCACTTTGCGGAAGCGCATGAACATAAGCTGGATGAGGGAGGTGTGCACGCCCGATACCAGCGCCTGGAACCACAATCCCACCGGGACGAGGTAGAGGAACAGGATGAGCAGGATGACAGCGCACACGATGAGTGCAATGGATGCAAACGTAAAGGTTGTTTCGAGTAGCATCATAATATTTGTTTTTATTGATTATTATTTGCGGGTTCGTTGTCGAAGCGGGTGTCCTCGGTTTCGCGCACGTCGATGCGGTAGCCCTCGATGGCAACCACCTCGATGGGTCGGTCCGGGTCGATGAATTTGTTGACGGCATGCACCTCGACGAGCTGTCCGTCGATGAGGGCCTTGCCGGTGGGGGCGAGGCGTGCTATGGTGTTGCCACGGGCGCCGACAGTGATGTTGGGGTCGTCAATCTGGTTGACTGCGCTGTCGGACTCCTCTTTGAGGCTGAATCGATTCCAGGTGCGGGGTTTGAGGAAAAGTGCCAGCAGGACGATACAGGCTGCCAAGGTGCAGCACAGAATGATGGTTCCGCCCGTGCTGCCCTGGGTGGCGTATCCTTGCCATACGCCGACCGCGATGAGCAGGAATCCCAGAATGCCGGCAATGCCGCCGGGCAGGGCGACAATCTCAAGGGTGAGCAGTAGCAGCCCCAGGACGATGATGGAGATGATGATGGCTAAACTCATGGTTATTGTACAATTTCTGAGGTAAGTTGTTTGTCGAGCAGCGCCGTGTGCATGGGTAGCAGTGTGTCGTAGCTACCGTGCTTGACGGAGCATTTGCCGTGGCAGTGGACGAGGATGGCGCACTGCTCGGCTTGTGATGCGGAGATACGGCAGATGTCCACCAGCGCCTTGATGACGTAGTCGAAGGTGTGGACATCGTCATTGTGGAGAACCAGCGAGCAACCCGAGTCTTCGAGCACGGCGGCTTCGTCGTCGGCCTGGGGTGAGGTGTAGGGTTTGCTCTCTTGCATGTTGTTTGGTTTTCTAGTTCAATAGGACTGAGGCGTGGGCGCTGATGCCCTCTTTACGGCCCTCAAATCCCAAGTGTTCGGAGGTAGTGGCTTTGACAGACACTTGACGGATGTCGATGCCCAGCGTGTCGGCCAACGTCTGTCGTATCTGTGAGATATAGGGGGCCAACTTGGGCTGTTGTGCCACAATGATGCTGTCGATGTTGGCGATAGTGTAGCCCTCCTGAGCGAGGAGTTGACCGCATCGGTGCAACAGTATCTTGCTGTCGATGCCTTTGTATTGAGGGTCGGTATCTGGGAAGTGGGCTCCGATGTCGCCCAGAGCGGCGGCACCGAGAAGGGCGTCGCAGATGGCGTGTATCAGCACATCGGCGTCGGAGTGACCCAGCAGGCCGTGGGTGTGGGGTATTTCCACTCCGCCCAGCCACAAGGGGCGGCCTTCGACCAGTTGGTGTACATCATATCCGATTCCGATACGCATGGGTTTTGGGGTTAGCCGTTCTTCTTGGGCTGGAAATTAATCGACAGGGAGATTCGGACCGTGTTGGCCAGCGGGTTGCTACTGAAACTTGTGGTGGGAATCAGGTAGGCGAAGTCGAACTGCATGATGTTATATTTCAGTCCGAATCCAACGGTGGCATACTGCCGTCCGCCTTTGGTATTGCTCTCGAAGAAGTAGCCGGCGCGAGCCGCCAGAGTGTTCTTGTACCAGTATTCGGCACCTCCCGAGAGTTGCAGCTCGTGGAATTCCTCGCTCATGCCGCCGGGGGCATCGTAGAAAGACTGCAGGGCACCTTGCATCACGCCGGTGTTGTAGTACTCGGTCATGTTGGCGTAGTATTTGCCGTAGGTGCTGTCTCCAATCGAGATGGGCGGGGTGGGGACAAGGAGTTTGTTGATGTCGAAAAGGACGTTGATTTTGTTCGCGCTGTTGATGTCGTAGCTGTAGCGTCCGCCGATGCGTAGGTTGGCGGGCAGGAACTCCTTACGGGTGTCGTCGTCGGAGTAGGAGAGTTTGGCACCGAGGTTGCTGAAGAAGGCACCCACGGCAATCTCCTGTCCTTCGGCCAGCGGATGCTGCCAGTAAAGACCGAAGTCGGCGGCGAGACTCCAAGCAGGTTTGGTGGTGACGTATCCACTTCCATCGCTGATATTCTGTCCGTTGGTGAGGTCGGAACGGATGAAGCGACCGGAGGCACCGATGGAGAGTTCTTCATTAATCTGCATGGCATATGAGGCGTCGAAGGCAAACTCGTTGGGGTTCATGGTGCCTTTGCTCATGCCTTCGGCATCGGTGCTCTGGATCTCACCCAGCGAGAAGTAGGTGAGGCTGGCGGCAGCGGTGCTACGGTCGTTGATACGGTAGTAGCCACCGAGGTACAGCAGGTTCATGTCGCCCACGCCGAGGTTGCGCAACCACGGGGTATAGGTGGTGCTGAGGCCGAATTTCCCATCGATGAAGGCCAACTTGGCGTTGTTCCAGTGGGCGGAGTAGGCATCGGGTGTCGAGGCGGCACCGGCATCGCCCAATGCACCGGAAACAGCGTCAGGGGCAATCAGCAGTATCGGCATACCGGTGGAGATATAGTTCTTGGTCTGGCCAGTCAGAGCGGTTTGGGCGTTGATGTTGGCGACGCTGCCCAGCAGGAGCAGCGAGACGATGAGTAGTTTGCTTTTTTTCATTGATTTCATTCGTCGATGATATTCAAAAAACGGATATGTGTTCCTTTTATTGTTTATAAACGTATTTTTTTGTCTTCGGTTCAAGGTTGTCAGTCGCGGACAATTTTGGACATCTGGGTCAGCTGTTCACCGTCGCGGGTGGTGACAGTGGCACGGACGATATAGATGCCGCGCGAAATCAGACTGCCCGCTGCAGAGGTGTAGTCCCAGTCGACATGGATTACATACGATCCTTCGGCTGGTGTGGGGTGGAAGGTGCGTATGTGGCTTCCCATGATGTCGTAGATGTCGATGGTGGCCGACTCGATGTTGCCGGGGATGTTATGCTCCACGCGCAGGGTGGTGCGGTCGTGTGAGGGGTTAGGTGCGGCACCCACCGAGCTGATTTTTGGGATGCGGTCGTTGACCACATAGAACTGGATGGTCGCGCTGCCCGAATAGTTGAAGATGTTCCAGCATTTCACGGTGAGGGTGTGCATTCCTTCGTCCAGCTTGCCCAGCGTGTAGCGCACGCGTCCGTTGCGGCTGTCGGCGATGTCGGCCTCGAAGAAGTCGTTGAGGGTCGTCGTGCTGAACGGGTTGTTGTCGATGACGGCGGTGATGTCGTGTCCCAGACCGCTGCCGGCAGCGTTGATTCCCACCGAGTCGGTCAGGATGGCGTAGAGCGTGGGGGTCTCGTTGGTGAGGCCGCCGTTACGGAAGCGGGTGTCGTTGATGTACAGCTCCACGTGGGGGTGGATCTCGCCGATGACGGTGTCTTCGTTATATCCGCCGAACATCAGGTTGCCGTACTGTCCTGTGGCGTCGTCGGACTCGCTGCGGGCGTAGTGCGATAGTTTGGCGTAGTCGTATCGGTAGGCCACGTCGCGCGGCACGATGAACGAGTAGGAGAATCGGCCACCGCTGACGCTCTCATGCCCCTTGTAGAGCACGCTCTTCTGCTGGCGGAAGTTAATCTCGGTACTGTCGTTGTCGTTGGCCAGGGTGCGGCCAGAGACCTCTCGGTCGAAGACGATGGGGAACAGCTCTCCGTTGAAATCGGTGTCCAGCAGGCCCGCCTCGTTGTGGATTTCACCCTCCACGGTGACGCGAGAAAGCACTTCGGCCGAGTCGGGGGTTGCCGGATTGACGGCGTGGCCGTTGATTTTGGTCACCACCACCCTGTTGCGGGGGATGGAGAGCCGCATTGCGGGGTCGCCCAGCAGGAGGATGCTGTGCGATACCGATGTGGCGTTCTTGGCCATGCGTAGCGCGTCGCCTACAGTGTTGGCGGTGTCGAGCGACATCATGCACAGGTTGTCGTTGAAACGGTGGATGTGCGAGATGGGACGCGAGGCGGTGACCACGCCGATACCCGCCGCCGGAGCCAGCAGCAATGCCTCGGCACCGCATATCTCGCTCAGTTGGTCGTAGCGGCCAAAGGAGCAGGTGCTGGTGACGAAGAAGGTAAGGCGGTGGCTGTTGCTGTATTTCTCGATGTCGGAGAACTGCATGTAGCGTTCCGTGCCGATATAGTTGACCGAGCCGTGGCCGATATAGTTGAACAGCAGGCAGCCGTAGTTGAGTCGCTGACGCACGGCGTTGTTCACGTCGGGGTAGTATGAGCCGTCGGCTCCCGATTGCTGGACGTAGGCATCGGCAAAAATGCGGTCGATGTTGAAGTGGGGGTGGGTCTGCTTGATGTTTCTGGCAGTCTTCTCGGCCGAACTGGCAAAGGAGGTGTCGCCAGGGCTGGAGGGGTCGGCATCGTCGGCCAGGAAGCAGACGTAGTTGCGCCAGTCGCCACGGATATTGCTGCGGCCCAAGTCGCCCTTGGTGATGTAGTCCTCGATTTTGTCCACCATGTGGGTGGCCTCTGTGACGGTCTTGGCTGGCAGACGGCCGATGCCGACGGAGAGGGGTCCGCCGAAGGTGGAGGCGGCATCGTCAAGGTAACCGTAGATGTCGTCGCTGGGGAAGGCCCCGTCCTCAATGCCTGCCGAGGTGAGGGTTTGGTAGGTGACCACAGTGGTCTGGTTGGCGCCCAGTATATTGCGGTTGTCGTAGGTGCCCTTGCCGAAGAGCAGCAGGTAGCGCACGGCGGCGGCACTGGAGTCTGTGGCATGGCTGTTCATACAGCGCAGCATCTGGCGGATGGCTACGGGGTCGGGACGACCCGACGAGAACTCGTTGAATACCTCGGTCTGGTTGACCACCAGCACCGACAGCCCGTCGGTGGCGCGGTGCAGGTTGGCCAGCCGCTCGGCCTGGGGAAGGTAGTCCTTATGGGCTACGATGACATAGTCGGGTGTCGGGGTTCCGTGCAGGTCTTGGTTGGCCACTGAGGTGATGCCTGTGGGCTTCATGGCGTCGTTGGCCGTGAAGGCTACGTAGGTGCCCGCCTCGGCGGTGCTGGCCAGGAAGCTGAATCCGTTGCCCGAGCCGGCGTTGACCGAGAGGGCCGACGGCTGGTCGGGACGGGTAACATCCCATACCATCAGGTTCGCGCTGCTGCCCGTGCAGACAAAGCGGCACACATTTCCGGTGCCCAGATTCTGCGCGTTGCGTATCATCATCTGACCTCCCGAATAGGCGAGGGGAGCGGTGCTGTTGAACTCGATGAAGTCGATATATCCCACCGTGTTGGAGGAATTGGCCGAGAATGTGCAGTTGAGCGTGATTTCCCGGTTGTTGCGTGCCGTGAAGGTTTCGAGGAACGACTGATAGGAGTCGCTGGAGGTGAAGGCGTGCTGGCGGGCGTCGGAGTTGTATTTCAGTTCGAACTGGGCGCGGGAGTCTGTCTGGCAAGAAAAGGCATAGCGCGCCAGGATGGCACCGCCCTGCTGGATGCCCGGCAGGGTGAGTGTATAGCTTCTTTCGCGCAAGGAGGTGGTGAACTTGTCGCCCACCCATATCTGGCCGCCCTCGCTGGGGTTGGCCTTGTCGTCGTGCATCATCGCCACACCGGTGTAGGTGTTCAGGTCGCCTCGGTTGCTGGAGGTCAGACCCGCCGACCGTACGCGGGCGGCACTGCTGGCCGTGAGGTCGGTCGAAAGGAAGTAGTAGTTATGGTTTGCATACACGTGTGGGGTGTACTCAAACCGCTGGTCGCCGCTTACATAGCGCCACACACCGGCGCTCTCGCCGTAGAAGAGGATGTAGTCGTCGGCATCGAAAGTGCCGTTGCTGTTGCGGTCCACAATCTGGATGGCGGCGGGCACAAGGTCGTCTGGATGATCGGCTCCGTTGTAGGGGTTCAGCATCCCGCCAGGTGCGCCGTAGAGCGTGATTTTGCTGCACGACACCCCCGCCAAGGCGGAGATGTCCGACGAGGTGATTTTGTATACACCCGTCTTGTCGACAGGTATCTTGTACCAGCTGCCGGAGGCCAGCAGCGAGTTTGTGGCGTATGTCTGGGCGTTGGCGGTGCAGGGCAGGAGTGCCAGCACCGTCGCCGCAAGGGTCGCAAAAAATGCCTTTTTCATCATCATAGCTACATTAACTCGTTTCCGTGTGATTTATTGTATAAAATACCCGCAATATATGTAAAAAAGTTTTGATAATAATGTATCCCTCTGTTTTGTTGGTTGTTATGCATCTGGGTATGCGTCAATTCAACCGTTCAACAATTCAATAGTTCAACCGTTCAACAATTCAACATGGTTACCACCCATCATTACAAAGGAGTGGTCTCGGTGTGGCCCTTATGTGACGCTTATGTTCTTTCGGTGTTCCTTCGGTATTTCTCCAACTGTTTCCCTACTGTTCTCCAACTGTTCTCCAACGTAGGAGTTGAATATCAGCAGGGTAAGTACCGAAGGAAGGAAAAAGGATCATAAAAGGAACACCGTGAGACGACTAGGAGAAGATTAAAACTAAAAACTCACTAAACCATGTTTAATTGTTGAGTTATTTAATCGTTGATTACTGAAACTAAAAACTGGTAACTTAAACTAAAAATCCGAAGGCCGGTCAAGGTTAAAATTAAGGTTGTTTTTCGGGCAGAAAACGCGTGTTGAAAGAGGCCAATTTTTTGTTTTTTTGATGTTTTTTTGACCAAAATTCATCCCGTTTTCGGTTGGGTGTTGAAAAGTTAAATAGTTGAAAACGTTTCTGCTGTAAAATATTTTTGCGGGAATCATGTTTATTTGATAAAAAAATCGTAATATTGCCATTCGATTTTAGGCTCGTTATATACTAAAATTTGTATGATGAAAAAGTATAACAAGATTGCGCTGATACTGCTTCTCCTCGTGCTCGGCACGCAGGGAGTGAACGCCCAGGATGTGGGATTTTCGCAATTCTACGCCAATCCGCTCTATCTCAACCCCGCCTTTGCCGGTTCAAAGGTGGCTCCACGCATCTCTCTCAGCTACCGCGCCCAGTGGCCGGGTCTGGTGAGTGCATTTACTACGGTGAGCGCATCGTATGACCAGTACATCAATGACTTGCATGGCGGTATTGGTGCCATCGTGATGACCGACCGTCAGGGCGACCACGGTGCCCTCTCCACCAATATGCTGGGGGCTATGTACTCCTTCCGTTTCCGCGTATATAAGGAAATATATGTCAATATGGCGCTCCAGGCAGGGCTTGTCAACTGCAAGCTCGACTGGGATGTGAACCATCTCCGTTTCCCCGACCAGATTGACCCCGAGAATGGTTATATCAACCAGACTTCCGCCACGGCTCCCGACAAGACGAGCGTGCTCTATCCCGATTTCAGCGCCGGTTTGATGGTCTATGGCCCCGCATGGTATGCCGGTCTGGCCGCCCATCACCTCAACCAGCCCAGCCAGGGTTTCTACAGCGAAGACCGTGTCCCGATGAAACTGTCGGCCAACGTGGGTGGTCTCATCAACCTCTCGGAAGAGAAACGCCGCACCTCGTCCCTCGGACTGGGTACGCCGGTGGTGTCCCCCAATTTTATCTATCAGTATCAGGGCACCTTCCATTATTTCAACTACGGTCTCTACCTCGACTGGATGCCTTTCTTGGTGGGTCTGTGGTATCGTAACGGCATCGAGAACTCCGACGCTTTCATCTTTATGGTCGGTGTGCAGCAGGACTACTTCAAGGTGGGCTACAGCTATGACGTCACCGTTTCGACGCTGGCCAACAGCACCGCCGGTGCTCACGAGGTCACACTCGGCATCCTTTTGCCAGTCCCCGAGGCCAAGCGCAAGATCAAGGCCATCCGCTGCCCGTCGTTCTAAGAGTTTCTAAAAAATCTTAAACGCGAAACAAAAAACGAAAAACAACGTATATAGAGATAAAAAACAAATCTACACTATGAAGATCTTAAAATTCTCGTTCCTTATGGCGGCTTCTTTGATGCTGATGGTTGCCTGCGGCAGCAAAGAGCAGTCCACAACGACAGGTTGGAATCTGAATGATTCCGAGTGGGGCGGTTTCGATCGTTCCTCCTATTCGGACCAGATTACTGCGCCGGGCCTTGTGTTTGTCGAAGGAGGCTCGTTCCAGATGGGACGTGTGGCCGATGAGTCCCGTTTCCAATGGAACAACTTGGTCCACACCGTCACCGTCTCGTCGTTCTATATTGACGAAACGGAGGTGTCCAATATCTCGTACCGCGAGTTCGTCTACTGGATGAACCGTGCCTACGGCGAGGAGTATCCCGAACTGGTCAAACAGATTTATCCCGATACTAATGTATGGCGTGAGCGTCTCTCCTGGCGTGAGAACTTCGTGGAGAACTACTTCCAGTGCGCCATGTTCAACGACTATCCCGTTGTAGGCGTGAGCTGGGAGCAGGCTTCCCAGTTCTGCAAATGGCGTACCGACCGCGTCAACGAGAAGATTCTCGTCGATGCCGGTATCATCAACCTGGAGCAGTCCGAGCTCACGGGTGCCGACGCTTTCCAGACCGACGTCTATCTGGCGGGTCTGTACAAGGGCGACGGTGCCGGTGTGCCTAACCTCGACCCCGCCGCTGGTGGTGAGTCCCGTAACGTGCGTCGTTCCGATGGTATCCTTGTGCCCAACTACCGTCTGCCCACCGAGGCGGAATGGGAGTTCGCGGCCCTCGGTATGATCGGCAACACCTACGACGAGCGTATTGTGGAGCACAAGACCTATCCTTGGGCTGGACAGAGTGTCCGCTCGGCCAACAAGAAATACTACGGTCAGTTCCTGGCCAACTTCAAGCGCTCCCGCGGCGATGCCATGGGCGTGGCCGGCAACTTGAATGACGGCTGGGAGTACACCGCTCCTGTGAAGTGGTACTTCCCCAACGACTACGGTCTGTACCACATGGCTGGCAATGTCAGCGAATGGTGCGCCGATGTCTATCGTAAGGATGGCAACCCCATCGGAGGCGAAGACCTCAACCCCTACCGTGGTAATGTCTACCAGTATGTCGCTATGGGCGAAGACGGCGAAGAAGCCGCTATCGACGAGCAGACTGGTAACCTCATCTATCAGAATGTCCCCGACGACATGAACCGTCGCAACTACCGTCAGGCCGACAACATCAACTATCTCGATGGTGACTGGAACTCCTCCATCTACGACTTCGAGACCCATTCGCCCACCGCAGGTGGCTGGATGGATAGCAGTGACGACGAGGAAGAAGGCGGCGGCGAAGAGACCGAGGCCCGCAGCCACGAGGCTCAGACCAACATGATGTACCACCGTTCCGACAGCACCAGCCGCAACAACATCACCTCGCTCATCAACAACCGCGTGCGTGTGGTGAAGGGTGGCTCGTGGAGAGATCGCGCCTACTGGATGCAGTGCGGCACCCGCCGTTACTACGACCAGGATCGCAGCACCTCTTGGATTGGCTTCCGTTGCGCCATGGACCGCATGGGTGCCCGTACCGGTGTGAAGAAAGATAAATAAGGCAAACCCTTATAATCCTATCCTCAGCCGGGGCTCATTCGAGTCCCGGCTGTTTTGTATAGAAGGATAACCTGCGCCAGTCCTTTGGGCTTTTTTGGATTAAAATTCTTGCCATGTCGGAAAAAAGTTGTAATTTTGCAAATTGGAAACCCTATAGCATATTACAGATATGGGTAAGTATGAATTACCTTTTTTGACAGCGGCAGTGCAGGCATTCGGTCAACGCTTCTCGATGACGCGTAAGGCGGCTTTTAATTATCTGCACAAGCATAAGGGATTGGCATTTCTGATAGAATTCTACGATGTGGAGCATCTACAGTCGATGGAAGAAACAATTGACGATTTACTAATCGTCTGCCAACAAAACGGAGGGGTACTCGCATGAACTTATATCACGGTACGAATGCAGACATTGATGTTGAAACGGTATGAACCAACCTACACATCATCAAATTGCAACATACCTCACGGATTATGCGTTGAGTGAATTGGTGAAATATGTGATGGAAGATACGGGTTGCGGCATAGAAGAGGCTATGGAAAAAGTATATACATCTTCGTTGATGGATGCATTGCAAGATGAAGAGGGCGAGTTGTATGTCCAGAGTCCTGCGTATCTGTATGAGTTGATGAAATGACTTTCAGAGTCTTTTTTTTGCCATATCGGAAAAAAGTTGTAATTTTGCAAATTGAAGTGGAACAGGCGAAAGTCATACAGCGAATCACTGAGCTCGGGAAGCAAATACTTCCCGAAGGGGCCTCACTCTGGCTTTATGGATCCCGTGCCCGCGGCGATGCCCGCCCCGACAGCGACTACGACTTGCTGATATTATTGGACAAAGACCACATAGTATGTGATGACTATGACCATTACACATATCCATTATTTGAGTTAGGTGTGGATATTGATGCTGAAATCAACCCGCATATTTATCCAAAGAAAGACTGGGTCACATGGGATTTTGTTCCATTCCATGACAATGTAGAAGAAGATAAAATTGTATTGAGATGAGCCTTGACGATGAGAAAAGAGATCTTGTGGTGAAGATGGAGATAGAAAATCCTATCGCACCTTTCACGAAGCGGAATTGCTAATGAAGAATGGTTTCTGGAGCGCCGCAGCAGGTCGAGTGTATTATGCTTTGTTCCATGCAGTGAATGCATTGCTGATACACGACAACCACCGAGTCAAATCACATAAAGGTGCATATACGCAGTTCTGTCTGCATTATGTAGTAAAAGGAGTGTTTCCTAAAGAAGTTGGTAATTTGTACAGACAATTAGAGATAATGCGTGAGGAGTGTGACTATAATTGTTTCTATGATGTAAATTTAGAAGAATTACAACAACGTATAGTTCCTGCCAAGGAGATGATTGACACCATTGCCGAAATGGTGAAAGCCTAGGCAGAGAGTTTTTTCAAACCATATACGTTAAGGTCTCCTCTGGTCAGATTCTCTGCAGGAGGAGGCTTTTTCATTCCGCGTGCCGACGGCACGCGAGTGAAGTTTTTTTTGCTATATCGGAAAAAAGTTGTATTTTTGCAGCGTCATTTCCGGTTCGCGGAGGCCTGTCGAGAGCGACGGGAACAGCGGGCGGAGCTTGCTCCACAGGGAATGACAGACATATAAGAAAGACGTTGTAACAGCGTTTATCTGCGGCTAACCGAATCTCGCAAATTCGTACTTGATACCGCAATAACGCAATGTTCCTCGTCCACTCGTGTGTATGTAGGGGTTTACCCCTGTGTAATCCAGTGAATACATAGCACAGCGTGGGCTTCGGCATTGCTTATTCTGTATCAAGGGCAATGCGAGAGCCTGGTTAGCGGGATAAGCAAAAGGCTTAAACCCGCGCTTTTTATTTCTGAAAGAAACGAGAACAATATAAACAAAATAAACAGATGAAACACAACTTATTTTTTCTTGCGGCATTTCTGTTGTCGCTTTGGCTTGCACCCTCTGCAGGGGCACAAACTTTCTCTTATCACATCGCACAAGGGCAAGATGTAACATTTAGGGTGAACGACAACGATACTACGGTATGGCTCATCGGGTATACCCAATGTGCTGGACATCTTGTCATTCCGACGACTGTGACAAACAGCGGTATTACCTATACTGTTACATATGTTGATGACAGAGCATTCGCAAATTGCAGTACGTTGACAGCCGTCACCATTCCGGGTAGTATAACATATATTGGGAATAGTGCATTTGCATGTCCTAGTTTGACGACGGTGAACTACAATGCTATCAGTGCTTATTCTTCAACTTCGCCTACGCCTTTCGTGTACTATTCTTATCACTATGATTCAAATGATAATGAGGTTTATGATACTGTTCGAGCACCTATTACCGCGCTGAATATTGGAAGCAATGTACGGAGAATCCCAGAGTATTTGATGTATGGTATTTCCACGTTGACAACGCTTACGATTCCTGTTTCAGTGGACACCATAGGTGTTTGTGCCTTCTGTGGAGCAGGACTGACAACGCTTACGATTCCTGCCAATGTAAAGGAAATTGGCGGTGGAGCATTTATGTGTCCTAGCCTTGCCACGGTGAATTATAATGCCATCAGTGCAAAAACGTATACTTCTTCATACTCATTACCTTCGCCTTTTGTATCTTATTATAGTCATTATGATTCACATTGGAACACGGTTTATGATACTGTTCGAGCACCTATTGCCGCGCTGAATATTGGTAGCAATGTACGGAGAATCCCAGAGTATTTGATGTATGGTATTTCAACGTTGACAACGCTTACGATTCCTGTTTCAGTGGACACCATAGGTGTTTGTGCATTCTGTGGGACGGGCTTGACAACACTTACGATTCCTGTCAATGTAAAGGAAATTGGCGGTGGAGCATTTATGTGTCCTAGCCTTGCCACGGTGAATTATAATGCCATCAGTGCAAAAACGTATACTTCTTCATACTCCTTCATTACCTTCGCCTTTTGTATCTTGTAATAGTCATTATGATTCACATTGGAACACGGTTTATGATACAGTTCGAGCTCCTATTACTACGCTGAATATTGGAAGCAATGTTCGGACAATCCCTGACTATTTGATGGATGGCATATCCACGCTGGCGTCACTTACAATTCCTGTTTCGGTAGACACCATAGGTGTTCGAGCATTCTGTGGGACGGGCTTGACAGCACTTACAATCCCTGTCAATGTAAAGGCAATCGGCAGTGGTGCATTTATGTGTCCGAACCTTGCCACGGTGAACTATAATGCCATCAGTGCTGAAACATTTACTTCTTCCTCGTCCGGGCAATCGGCTCCGATTTTTGTTTCCTTTTATTGTGACTATGACGATGATTATAACTATGTCTGCGATACAGTGCGTGCGCCTATTACCGCATTGAATATCGGGAGCAATGTCCGGAAAATCCCAGGTTCTCTAATGGATGGTGTTTCTACATTGACGGTAGTCAATAATATACCATCCACAGTGGACACCATTGGAGCTTATGCTTTTTATGGCACAGGTATTACCTCTATCACTATACCAGACAGTGTAAAATATATTGGGCGTTGCGCTTTTGTATGTCCCAACCTTGCTACGGTGAATTACAATGCTGTTAATTGTTTCGCAGATGCATACGATTATTACAGTGGTTTGAATGGGATTTTTAGGTACATAGATGGATACAATTCTGATACTGTTCGAGCACCTATTGCTACGCTGAATATCGGAAATGGTGTTCGAAATATTTCTGAATATTTCATGGCGGATATTCCCACGTTGACAACGCTTACGATACCCGTCTCGGTGAGTTCGATTGGCAATAGGGCGTTTGCGTGCCCGAACCTCTCCACGGTGCATTACAATGCTCGCAGGGCAGTGGTTTATAATAGAAATAACTATAATAACTATGACGGTTATATATTCGCAACAGCCCCTGTGTCCAACCTTACTATCGGAGACAGCGTGGAGTGTATTCCATACAATTTCTTGTATGGAGATACCCTGCTGACCTCCGTCACCATCCCTGCTTCGGTGGACACCATAGGACACCAAGCCTTTTATGGGACGGGGTTGACAACGCTTACGATACCCGTTTCGGTAAAAGCAATCGGCAACAGAGCGTTTATGTGTCCATACCTCACCACACTGCATTATAATGCGCGTAGGATTGATCCAGATTATGATAATGGGACAAACAACATATTTGGCGGCTATATTGAGGATTATTATTACGAGGATTATTATTACTACTATTGGATTGTACCAGTGGCGAACCTTACTATTGGAGACAGTGTGGAGTTTGTTCCATACAATTTCTTGTATAGGGATACCTTGCTGACCTCCGTCTCCCTTCCTGCCTCGGTGAGACATATAGGTGGTAATGCATTTTGTGATACCCGTCTTACTTCTGTGACTATTCCTGCGAATATGGACACTATCGGAAGTAATGCGTTTTCGATGCCAACACTTGCCAGTGTGCATTACAATGCCACAAATCTGCAGGAGGCAGGTTCTGAAAGTTATAGTCCCTTTTCGAATGGTGATGGTGTACCGCAGACCCTCACAATAGGGAGTAATGTGCGGACGCTGCCTGAAGGTGTTTTTGGCTATATGAAAATCAGTAGTGTGACACTTCCTGATTCGTTGCAGAGCATTGGTGACCATTGTTTTCAAAACACACGCCTTACCTCCGTCACCATTCCCGATTATGTCAGTGGCATTGGGGGATGGGCTTTTGCATCCTATGACGTTGATGGTACAAGTTTTAGTGGCGCTATGCGCCGAGTGGTGATAGGCTCTAGGGTAAGCAGCATTGGCAACTATGCCTTTGCCGGTATCACCAACCCTGACACCATCTTTGTCCGTGCCACCGTGCCGCCCACCATAGTAGCCCACACCTTTGAGGCCATGCCCACAAACGCGGCTATCATACTGCCTTGCGGTACCACGCAGAGCTATCAGAACGCCTCGTATTGGAATAGTTTCTCGCGCATGGGGGAGGATCCTAGCTGCTACAACCTCATCACCGTGCAGGCCAACAACGCGACCATGGGTAGTGTGAGTGGTGGCGGTCGTTATTCTACTGGCAATATAGCCACCCTTTCGGCAATGCCGAGAAACAACCACGCCTTTGTTGGGTGGGTTGACGGAAGTGTGGACAATCCCCGCCTTGTGTTGGTTAGCGGCGATGCATCATACACGGCTAACTTTGCACCCAGTAGCGGTGGTATCGTCCACGATACGGTGACACATACGGACACGGTGGTTATAGATCACCATGACACTGTCTTCGTTGGCGGAACGGACACAATCTATATCTACGATACGGTTTATATCCATGACACGGTGTTTATCCACCATCGTGATACTGTGAATATCGTTGGGTATGACGACATACGTGGTATATCAGGCCAGACGGAGGTTCTGTTGTACAGCAATGGCGGTAAGATTGTGGTGGAAGGTGCCGACGGAATGCCTGTGAGGGTCTATGACTCAGTGGGCCGTTTGCTGTCCATACGAAAGGAAAACACGGGTGTGGTATGGTTCGATGTGCCGGCATCGGGTACCTATCTGGTGCGAGTGGGAGACTATCCCGCCCGTAGGATAGTAGTAATCCGATAAGATCAAAGGATGTCAAATTATTATATTATTCACATATAAGAAATAGCAATAATGAAAAGGAGTTTACAATGTTTGATTCTGATGGCAATATTGTCGTTGTCGGCAGTGGCACAGACTGAACCGGTGCAGACTGCGTCGGACATGGGTCTGAAAGGTCCCGTGAAACGGGTGTCGGAAGTGATGTATGGCTATGACGGAGAACTCGGGATTCATTGTATGGAGTTTGACGAGCAAGGACGGCTGTCGAGAGTTAATAACTCATGTTACGTTTACGATGATGCAGGTCGTTTGGTGCTGGCCGACGGCAAGTACTATTCGTATGACGAAAACGGCTTGTTGTTGTGCGAGCAAATGTGCAACAAAGAAACCAAGGTGCGTTATGTATACAAATATCAATACACCAAGGAGAGACTGACATCATGTGCGTTCTTCAGAATAGACAGTGTAGGAGGTAAGACTGTGCTGTGGAATAAGACGTACCAATATGACAAACGAGGTCGCCTGCTAGGCGCCGAGGCGAAGACTGTCGACAACAAAAAATCGAGGGTGCTCTTTAGTTATCGGGTGCTCTATGCTGCGGACGGCACGCCAAAGAATTATCTTTGGTCGCATGAAGAGGGTCCTTGGTATGACGAGTATGGAGAGCTCCTGAAGGCTGCGGAGGTGGTGACGGATACATTACCGTGCGATGAATGGACGTTCTATATAATCAATCATAATTATGAATTCAACCATAAAGATAACGCTGTTGTTCCGTGGAATCAATTCGACGAGCATGGTAATGGAACAGCACGGTATAAGTATGATACAGCCTCCGTGTATGATGAGTATGGTGAGAAGATTGCAGACACGATTTTCATGGCCCAACTCACTCGGACGTTAGAATACTATGGCGAGTACGATGTCAACGTGTCGGTGATAGAACAGGATGTGCTGTATAATGGGCTAGAAAATCCCGTGCGGATTTCCGTTCAGGGGGTACCCGACGAGTTCGTGTTTGTGGGTGATGAGGAAGATAGTACTTACACTACTTTCCGTGATGAGAATCGAAAGGGAAATCACTATTACATTGTGCCCCAAAAAATGGGTAGACTAGACCTTCCTATAAAAGTCATAGTGGATGGAAAGATGAAGAAGGTTGGGAAATACTCGTTTCGTGTACGTTCGATACCTGTTCCGAAGTTATTTTTGGGCAAATACGAAAGTGGAAGTGCTATTCCCGTCGAAGAGTTCAAAAGCATGAAGGGCGTGGATGTCCGTTATGGGGAAGATTTTGTCTTCCGAATGAAGAGACCTAAAGTCGTCGGGCAAAACATCACGATTACCAAGGTGCCAGGTGCCGACGACTTGTATAATAGAACATCACAATGGTCGCCAGACATTGTTGTTTATGTGTATAAATCCAAGGCAGATAGTAAGGTGTGTATTGATGTGGAAGTGGATATGCCCGACGGTACTAAACGGACGATTGCTGGCCAATGGTATTTGGTCAAATAAGGAACATGTTTTGGGGAAAGAACAACGCAGGTAAGCCGAAAACTGCATCACAAGAGTAGGCAGACAAACTGTTGCTCCCGACACGTATGAGGGAAGAATGAAATGAAAACAAAGTTTATGTTATTTGTGTTGGCAGGATTGCTAATGATGCAAGGATGCGAAAAAAGCAACACATACACTATCACGGGAACCGTTGATGACGCAGATTACAACGGTCGACAGATATATCTATTGAACGATTATTACGATGTAGTGGATAGTGCTTTGATTGAGAATTGCAGTTTTACCTTCACGGGAACGGTGGAGAAACCGTATCTAGCCGAACTTGAGACAATGTTGGACAGTGTCAGCGGCCTTCATATTGTGCTTGTGGTTGAGCCGGGAGAAATCACCGCTACTATCACGCATGAAGACGTAACCGACAGGGTTGGCGGCACGCTGCTGAACGATAGATTTCAAGTCTATAAAGCAGCTGTGAGCGTTGATACATTGTCCATCGAGGAGAGGGGCTGTTATGATAGTCTGATGGCTGTCTTTTATGACAATGGAAGAAATGCGGAAGAACGTAATAAAGTGTACGATGAATTGCAAAGAGTATATGAGCCAATCAAATCTAGAAATGTGATACGGTTGTGGGATTTGTATCACAATAATGAGGAGAATGTACTTGGTCATCATGCAATTAATCAGTTGCTCTATGAAGACACTAATATGAGCAAAGTGGCTTTTCTTGACAGCCTAATTGCCACTACCAACGAAAGTGTTTCGGGTTTGTTAGCACCCCAAATTAAGAAACTTCGTGCGCTAGAGGCTACATCTGAAGGAAAACAGTATACAAATATCAATGGAATTGTGAAGGTGTTTGAGAATGGTGAATGGAAGACAACGCAAGGGTCGCTTAAGGATTTGGTTGACGGGAAACCCGCCGTTGTGGATTTTTGGGCCTCCTGGTGCGGTCCCTGCCGTCATGAAATTAAAGAGAACTTGATTGCTTTGAGTGAAAAATACAAAGGAAAAGCCGTTGTGGTTGGTGTTGATGTGTGGGATAGTATCGACCTGCATGCAAAGTCTGTCGCCGATATGGGGGTGGTCTATCCTCAACTAATCGACACGACATCGTACTCTACAGATACTTATGGTATTGAAGGCATACCTGAGATTATGGTGGTTGATTCCAAAGGTGTCATTGTCGAGCGTGGTTTGCGAGGTCCCTTTATAGAGGCAGCTTTATTGAAGGCCTTGAATGAGTAGTATGCTGTATGGACTTCTCGGTTTAATTGTGTCAGGATTTATGTATAAACAGAATGGAGATAGTTAGTGGGATGAGCAATGAATTTGTATCCCACGCTTTTTTATACATACAATAACACTAATGGAAGTCATTGATATTCAAAACAACATGAGAAAAATATTCTTTCTGTCCCTTGCGATGGGACTTGCTGCAGTGGCCACAGCGCAACAACCGCCCGTGACGACAACCAAGGATTACGGCCTGAAAGGCCCGGTGAAAAAAGTGTCCGAACTAAAACAGGCATATTTCGATGGGGATTTGAAGCGGATGACCTTAATCACGGAGTTCGACGAACAGGGACGCTTGTCCAATTGGCGGCACGCCTACGACGAACAGGACCGCCTGTCCATTGGGTATGCCTACGATGAAAAAGGTCGTCTAGTGGTGTCGGGCGACACTTACTATGCCTATGACCCCAACGGCCGCCTAATGAACGAACAGTCTAAGCATGGCTATATCGAATATAATTACGACAAAAACGGCCGCTTGCTGAGCTGTGTGTCCTATGAAAAGGGCGATGACGATGCTTGGAACGTCAATTGGGTAAAGACCTACAAGTACGACAAACGGGGTCGCCTGCTAGGGGCCGAGGCTACGCGTGGAGACAAGAAAAATCCGAAATTCATATTCTCCTACCAGGTGGTGTATGCTGTCAGCGATGTGCCGAAGGGCTATATCCTCAAGCACATGGGCGAGCCGGTGTATGACGATTACGGAGAGGTGGTCGAGGCCGCTAGGATGGTTGTCGACACGCTCCCCTACAACGAATGGACCACCTACAATGTCAACCATGGCATTTCCGATACAGGTTCCAATCCTGACCTCCGGCAGTACATAAAGTTCGACAAACATGACAACGGCGTGGAATGGAATGAGACAGATGTTATAAAGATGGATGATACGTTTGACGAGTATGGCGAGTTAGTGACAGAGGGACGTGACACCATTGTTTTCAGACAGGAGAAGCGTAGTATTGAATACTACGGCGAATACGACTTCAACATCTCCCTTCCAGAGATGAATGTGGTGTATGCTGGTGTGAAGAACCCGATAAGGGTCACCGTCTCCGGAGTGCCGGAAATGTATTTGAGGATGGATCCCGATGATTTGGATTGGGACGAAGACATTTGGGTCAGAGACACTGTCTTAAAGGCAATGGATTCGACTATAAATGCATGGGAAGATTATGGTAGACCATACAGTATATGGACAGAGGAAGACGGTTCGTATGTGCTGATACCTCATGTCAATCAGGGAACCATTCGTGTGCCCGTCGTGATTATCGAGGAGGGTGGCAAGATCAAAATTGCAGGCTACCAAAAATTCCGCGTCAAGAAGACACCCGAGCCCAAACTGTACATCGGCAATTATCCGTCGGGCAGCGTGATACCCCGCGACGAACTGGTGAAGATGACGGGAATATCTGTCCGTTACAGCGAAGATTTATTGTTTGAGGTTGAACCTCCCACCCTCGGGCAACAGCGTGTCGATATCTCCAAGGTGGAAGGACCCGGAGACCTCGAAGTTAAAGGTCGCAGTGGCGAGTGGAATCCTGATGTGCTTTCCTATATTGCCAAAGCAAAGAAGGACTCCAAATTGACCATAGAAGCAACGATACAACTCTCGGGTGGAGATATACGGACTATTATTGGCTCGTGGACAGTTGGGAAATAAGGGACTTCTATCAGATGCGTTTGCCCTATTCCTCTTTTTATGGACAACAATTAGATAAACACAGATATCAAAAACGACAACATGAAACGACTAACCTGTCTACTGACAATTCTGCTGGTGACAATCGGCAATCTATATGCGCAGCGTACGGTAGAAGGCATGGTGAGTAACGCCGCGGACGGCAAAGGCATTCCTTATGCCAACATTGCGATGATGCGCGCAGAGGATAGCACTTATATTCGCGGGACGGTCACTGATGCCAATGGACATTATTCGTTGGAAGTGGATACATTTGCCACATTCCTGCGGGTATCTGTCATCGGCTACGAGACGGCATATCAACCCGTGGGAGAGAATTCATCCCATATAGACATTTCGATGAAAGAGGGTACCATGACCTTAGATGAGGTGCAGGTTACTGCTAAGAAACCTATGTATGCTGCAGAGGGCGACAAGAAGATATACAATGTCAGCGAGGATCCTACCATACAGAACGGTTCGGCGCAGGATGCACTGAAGAACACTCCCGGTGTGCAGGTGGACGGCGAGGGGAATATCACCCTCAATGGAAAAGCTGTGAAGGTGTATATCAACGACCGAGAGTCACACTACACGGGCGAGATGCTCAAGCAATATATCAAGACCCTCACTGCCGACCAGATTTCCAGTATCGAGGCTATTGAGTTTCCGTCGGCGAAGTATGGCGGAGGTGAGCCGGTGGTCAATATTCGTACGCAGCAGAAGTTGTTGAAGAATTCCTATTTTAGTTTCGGAGGGTCTGGTTCAACCGAGCCGGCATTTTCCCCCTTTCTCTCGTATGCATATGCGACTGAGAAGTTCCGTTTTGACGCATATGTGCGTTATAGTGGCAGTCGATGGGAGTCACAGCAGGACGGTGGCGGAAGTTTGTTGAACGAAGATAGCCTGACGGTGCGCAATTATCAGTACAAGAGTTCCTCGTCGTCGTGGGACAACAGCTTGGGGATGAGCTTCAGCCTCGGCTATGACTTTGATTCGATGAACACCCTTTCGGCGTATGTATCGGCTTGGCCCGGCTGGTCTCAGGATGTGAGCGATGGAATTTATATTCGTCAGGACTCCATCGGCACACAGATGGAGGACTATAGCTACACCGAACATTCTGATGGCAAGGGCGGTTGGTCGTATGCCTATGGCGGAATAGACTTTGAGCACAAGTTTAATGACGAAGGTCATCGGATATCATTCAGTCTTAGTGGAAACCTTTGGGGAGGCAACTCCCAAGGTACAAGTTGGGAGCATTATGCGGCGCAGCCACAGATGAATTATGATGCCCGCACAGAATCGAGGTATCCCGATGGGTCGTTTGACCTTGGAATGGATTATTCATTGCCTTACAATGAAAATGGCGAGTTGAGTGCGGGAGTGAGTCTTTCCGCTGGAAGTAACAACTCATACTATCTGCGCGACACATTGGGCGCTGATGGGCAATATTATTGTGATGCGCTTCGTTCCGACACCTCGGAGTCGCCATCTAAAGACGCTCGGCTTCACCTTTCGTGGCGGCGCAAGTGGGGTAATTTCACCTTGCGGCTGGGTGGCAATGCGACATACGAAAATTCTTCATCGCGCCATCTCGGGTTGCCAGAATATGACACTACGGTGAACTATTTTACGATTACCCCCAGTGTGCTGTTGATGTACAACACGGAGAGTATGCATTCATTCAGCCTTAACTACAGTATGTCCACCTCGCGGCCCGATGCGGATGACCTTTCGAGGTATGAGAGTTTCAGTGTCGACAGTTACTCGTCTGGCAATCCATTGCTCGTTCCTTCTTATTCACACAACCTTGGTATAAGCTATAGCAAGTCGTTTGAAAAAGGTCATTCCTTCGGTGTGGAAGGCAGCTACACATGGCAGATTAACAAGATGAGTTCTCTGAGTATGCCGGTCTACCATCCATTCTTTGGTCGGTATGTCTCGTTCAGGCAACCCTACAATGTTGGCAATAGTCGCGACGGAAATGTCTATGCTTATGCGCGCCTTCGTTTCTCGGCATTATTTGATATGAGTCTCAGTGGTGGACTGAAAGACAGTTGGTATCGTGTGCAGGTGCGTCCATACGAGTGGTATGAAGATCAGATGACCTCGTGGAATGTTCGTCTCAATGGACGGGCCAAACTTTTTAATCTGGTTTGGGTATCGATGTCGGGCTATTACAACAGCCGTTCTCATGGATGGTCGGTTCTTTCCGTAGAGGAACCCCGTTGGGGAATGGACTTGGGCGCCAGTGCTGACCTTTTTGACAGGAAACTATCGTTTTACTTTGAGTTTAACGATATATTCAATACATTCCAATGGAATTCGACCAGCATTAACCCCTACAGCCCATCGAACAGTAACTATACTTATAACTCACAGTACATTACCTTCGGTGTTACTTTGCGATTTGGCAAGATGGATTTGGGAGACAGCAGCAAGGAAGGCATTCAAGCCTCTAGTGGCGGAAAAGGGAAGCAATAGCGACTCATGCTGAGGTAATAGTCCCAGACAGAAGCATTCTCAACAGGTGCCGCCCATACGGGCGGCACCTGGTTTTTGCAACCATTTCCAGGTTGCGCTATGGATGGATATTTAAGCTGCCAACTTAAAGAAATGGGCAATTCTTTTATTTGGCAACTAAAAGAATTGCCGATTTTTTATTGCTGGTAACTAAAAAATGCGTATCTTTGCAGTCGGAAAATGTAAAGATTTCAGGCTATGGATAAGGATTTGTTTAGGAGGATTATTCTTGATAATCAGCAGCTTGTTAATAGAATCCCACTTGTGGAACGTGCTGTTGATTTTGAGGAAAAAGGGAATTATGTGTTCGTGGGAGTGCGACAGGCGGGGAAATCGTATATGTTGTATCAGCGCATTCAACAGTTGTTGAACAATGGTCATAGTGTCGAAGAAATAGTCTTCGTCAGTTTTGACGATGAGCGTATCAGTGGAATGAAGACCGAGGAACTTGACTTGATATTGCAGGCACACCGTTCGCTATTCGATTGCCGGCCGATACTCTTTCTCGACGAGATACAGAACGTTGAGGGGTGGCAACATTTTGCCCGTCGGTTGGCCAATGAAAAGTACCAAGTGTATATTACGGGAAGCAATGCCAAGATGCTGAGCCGTGACATCGCCACCATCCTCGGGGGGCGATACTGGGTGTTGGATGTCTACCCGTATAGCTTTGAGGATTACCTGAAGGCGCACGGGATAGTTCTGCAAAAGCATTGGCAATACAGCCGACAGCAGTATGACGTGGCCCGCCATTTCAATGACTATTTCTACTACGGCGGATTCCCCGAGCTGACTGAGGTAGTGGCTAAGCGAGCTTGGCTGACAGGCATCTACAACAAGATATTCTTTAGCGACATAGTGGTGCGCAACAATATCCGTAATGAGGAGGCACTGCGAATGACCATACGCCGATTGGCAGAGAGCGTGAAGCAGCCGATATCGTATAACCGCATCAGTAACCTCATAAAGTCGAAGGGCGTGTCCACCAATCCGGGAACGGTGATGAGTTATGTCTCATACCTGCAAGATGCCTGTCTGCTTTTCTCAATGGAGAATTATGCCACCAAGTTCGTGGAGAAGGAAACCGTAAAGAAACACTATTTTGTGGACAATGGATTGCTCAACCTCTTTTTGGTGGATCCGGAGACCTCGTTGTTGGAAAACATTGTGGCCATTGCGTTGCATCGCAAATATGACAAAGAAGTGTATTTTTACAACAAAAATGTCGAGGTGGATTTCTATATTCCCGGAGAGAGTTTGGGAATACAGGTGTGTTACGATTTGAACGATGAACAGACACTTCACCGCGAGGCAGAGGCCTTGGTAAAGATGAAGAAAGCCTTCGGATTGAATCAGATGCTGATGGTGAGCCGTGATGATGAACGTACTTTGGATTATTCTGGAGAAGAGATAAAGGTTGTCCCTGTGTGGAAATGGTTGCTACAAGATGTCATTTCTCTCGCCTGACACAATAAGACGGGAGAATTTGCGTTAGCGCTATAATAAAAAATATGACAATGAGTTTCTTGAAACGGATATTTTGTGTGGTGCTCTGCCTGATAGGGTGGGGGACGGTTGGGGCGCAGAAGCTCATCACCTACGAGGCGGGGATGGGAACGCGCGACCCGGAGAATGCCGATGTGTGGATTCTCTACAAGCGGGTCAGGGCCGAACACGAGGGGATGGTGCTCCATGCCGATTCGGCGTTGCTCAACACGGTACACAACGACTTCACCGCCTATGGGCGTATCAGGATAGAGATTACCGATACGACGACCATCTTCGGCGACCGCCTCTTCTACGACGGGAACAGCCGTGTGGTGGACATCTGGGCCGACACGGTGCGTCTGGTGGACGGCAAGACGGTGCTGAAGACCAACCACCTCTCGTATGACCGCAACACGGCGACGGCCACCTACAATAACTGGGGCCGGACCGTCAACGAGGACAAGTGCCTGGTGAGCCGCATAGGCCATTACAATTCGGAGACGAAGAAGGTGTTCATCTATGTGGGCGTTGTCCTCAACGACTCGAACATGCTGATGGAGACCGACACGCTGATATACGACATGAACAGCCATGTGGCCGATTTCTGGAGCCCGACGCATATCTATACCGACTCGGCGGTGATGTACAGCGAGCTGGGGTCGTACAACACCGACCTGCAGTACGCCCACTCGGTGAAGTCGTCGCGGGTACGCAATGGCGAGAAGGTGCTGACCTGCGACACGCTGCACTACTATGAGGCCACCGAGTTCGGCCGTGCCATCGGTCATGTGGTGCTGGAGGACACGGTGAACGACATCACCTGTATGGGGCGCTATGGCGAAACAGACCAAGCCCATCATACCTCGTTCGTCACCGACAGCGCGCTGGTTATCTTCGTCAGTCGCGACGAGAGTGGCGACAGCCTGCGGCGACGACCCGTTGTGCCCGATACGCTGTATCTCCATGCCGATTCCGTGCTGGTGCGCAACGACTCGGCGCGCCGTTTTGTGTCGGTCATGGCGCACCACCATGTCAAGGTGTTCCGCCGCGACGCGCAGGCCATGTGCGACTCGGCATTCTATTCCGTGCCCGACTCGCTGCTGCAGATGTACTATAACCCCGTGCTGTGGTACGAGGGCTACCAATGTGCCGCCGACACCATAGAGATACTGCATAACGCCGCAGGGGTCCACCGAGCCTACCTGCGCACCAACTGCTTCAATGTCGAGCAGCTGGATGCCGAGAAGTACAACCAAATCAAGGGTCGCAACGGCATCGTCTATTTCACCGCCGAGGGCGAACCCGACTATGCCGATGTCATCGGCAATGCCGAGATGGTGTATTATATCACCGAAGACGACAAAGCCGGGCGCACGTATCTCGTCGGGGTGAATGTCGGCATCGGGTCCGACATGCGCATCTATTTCAAGGATCGCGCCCCTGCGCGGGTGGTCACCATGGGCAAACCCGACATGCGCACCTATCCCTATGACCAGCTGGAGCCCGAGAAGCGGCAGCTGTCCAATTTCCGTTGGCTGGAAGAGCGGCGTCCCCACTCGCCGCAGGATGTCTTCCGATGGTGACAAAATGACATGCCAACCCCGTGTGGCAGGCTTGTTGCTGTCGGGTTGACGGTATATTCCCAGAAACAGAAGTCAAACCGATAATAAACACTCCCGATATGGAACAAGAAGAAAAGAAACCCAATATGGACCCGGAGCCGCAGGCTCCTGAGACAGAGGCTAAGCAGTCGGCAGAGAAGACCGCCGAGAGCGATGAGTCTACACATGCCGAGAAGGGCAAGAAGAAAAAGCACCACGACCACAGCGAGAAACTGCAGGAGATGGGCGAGAAGCTGGCCGAAATGAACGACAAATACGTCCGCCTCTATTCCGAGTACGAGAACTACCGCAAGCGCACCAATACCGAGAAGGCCGAACTTATCATCAACGGCAGCAAGGACGCCATCAAGGCCATCCTGCCGGTGGTAGACGACATGGAGCGCGCCCTGCAGGCGATGGCCGAGGGCGACAGCGCCAAGGAAGGTGTGCAGTTGATATATAACAAGATGATGACCATTCTCGGCCAGAAGGGGCTGAAAGCCATCGAGGCCAAAGGGCAGAAGTTCGACGAGAACCTCCACGAGGCTGTGACGCAGTTCCCCGCGGCCGACGAGAGCCAGAAGGGCACGGTGGTGGATGTGGTGGAGAAAGGCTACTACTTGAACGACAAGGTGCTCCGCTATGCCAAGGTGGTGGTGGCCTCGTAAGAGTTGAGAAACGTTGAAAATTAGGGCTAAGAACAGAATATGGCTACGAAAAGAGATTACTATGAAGTGCTGGGCGTGAGCAAGAACGCCACCCCCGAAGAATTGAAGAAAGCCTACCGCAAGTTGGCGTTGCAGTACCATCCCGACCGCAACCCCGGCGACAAGGAGGCGGAGGAGAAGTTTAAGGAGGCGGCCGAGGCATACGATGTGCTGAGCAACCCCGACAAGAAAGCCCGCTATGACCAGTTCGGCCATGCCGCCTTCGAGGGCGGCGGCGGATATGGGGCCGGCGGGATGAATATGAACGACATCTTCTCCCAGTTCGGCGACATCTTCGGCGACCTCTTTGGAGGGGGCTTCGGCGGGCGTGGCTTCTCGGGCTTCAGCGGTTTCGGCGGCCAGCAGGGTCGCCGCCATGCGGCTCCGCGGGGGAGCAACCTGCGCATCAAGGTCAAGCTTACCCTCGAAGAGATTGAGAAAGGCTGCGAGAAGAAAATCAAGGTGGCCAAATATGTTCCCTGTAAGACCTGTAACGGCACCGGCGCGCGCAACGGAGCCTACGAGACCTGTTCCCACTGCCACGGCACGGGAGTCGTCACCGAGGTGCGGCGCACCATCTTGGGCCAGATGCAGACTCAGAGCGTCTGCCCCCACTGTGGAGGCGAAGGACGCATGGTGAAGGACAAATGCCACGACTGCAACGGCGACGGCATTGTGCGTTCCGAGGAGATTATCACCATCACCATCCCGGCAGGCGTGGCCGACGGGATGCAGCTCTCCATGTCGGGCAAGGGCAATGCGGGTCCCCGTGGCGGTATGCCCGGCGACCTCATCATACTGGTGGAGGAGATTCCCCACGACCTCTTTGAACGGCAAGATAACAACTTGTACTATACCGCATACATCACCTTCGGCCAGGCGGCGATGGGCGCCACTATCGAGATACCCACCCTCACCGGCAAGGTCAAGGTCAAGATTGATGCCGGCACCCCGTCGGGGAAGGTGCTCCGCCTGAAAGGCAAGGGTCTGCCCGAAGTCAACGGCTACAGTCGTGGCGATTTGCTGGTCAGCGTCAACGTGTGGGTGCCCAAGAGCCTCTCGCGGGAAGAGAAAGAAACCCTCACCCGTCTGGACCTCTCGCCCAATTTCCAACCGCATCCCAGCAAGCAGGAGCGGGGCTTCTTCGACAGGATGAAAGATTTGTTCAACTGATAAGAAACTGTTTAAAATTAATCCAATGTTTTTCTTAAGACATCAAAACGGCATCTTTCCCTCCTTTTTTCGGTTACAATGGCCCCCCATTGCTCCCTCAAAAAGAAGAAAAATCTGCTCGCTTTGCTGTATAACAAAATCCATCAATTAAATTTAAACAGTTTCTAAGTTTACCCCTTTAATCCTTTCACTCCTTCAAACACTGATGACAGAGGCGTTCCTCCAATACATCTGGCAACACAGGCTGCTGCAAGGCGACTTGCAGACTGCCGAGGGGCTGCCTGTGGTGGTGGAACGTCCGGGACAGTTGAACCGCGATGCAGGGCCGGACTTCTTCGACGCCCGTGTGAAGATAGGGGATACCCTGTGGGCGGGGAATGTGGAGGTGCATGTCAAGGCTTCCGATTGGAATGCCCACCGCCATGCCACCAACCGCGCCTACGACAACGTGGTGCTGCATGTCGTCTACAAGAACGATGCCCCCGTCACCCTACAGAACTGTCATCCGCTGCCCACGCTGGAGTTGTGCGACCATATCCCCGATGCGCTGTGGGCCAATTACGAATCGCTTATGAATCCGCCGGCGCCGCTGCCAGTGCCCTGTGCCGAACGGTTGCAGACCATCCCGGGCTTCTATGTCGACAGCCAACTGGAACGGCTGCTGCTGGAGCGTCTGGAACGCAAATGTACCCTGGTACGGCGGCTGCTCGACGAGAGCCACGGCAGTTGGGAGCATTGCTGCTATTGGCTCCTGGCGCGTTATTTCGGCGGCAAGACCAATGCCGAGCCGTTTGAACTTCTGGCCAAGTCCACCGACCTGCGCCTGCTGGCCCGTTGGCGCGACAACCCGCAGCGGGTGGAGGCCCTGCTGATGGGACAGGCGGGGCTACTGGAGGGCGACTTTGACGAGCCCTACCCGCGGCAGCTGCAGGCCGACTATGCCGCCCTGCGGCAGGGCGCATCCCTCACTCCGATGGAGCCCCATCTGTGGAAGTTCTTCCGCATCCGTCCCGGCAGTTTCCCCACGCTCCGCATCAGCCAGTTTGCGCAGCTGATGTGCCAGTCGCAGAACCTCTTCAGCCATCTGTTCGACGCTCCGGACGCCGCCGCGTTGCAACGCTATTTCACCCTCACGGCCTCCGACTATTGGCGCACCCACTATCGTTTTGGTGTCCCGTCGCCCGAGTGCGACAAGCATGTCGGCCGTGCCTTTGCCGACATGCTCATCATCAACGCCTGGGTGCCACTGCTGTTCGAGTATGGCGTCCAGCATGGCGACCAAGGCTGCAAGGACCGCGCCGTGGCACTCCTGCAGCAACTCCCTTCCGAAAATAACCTCGTCATCCGCCAGTGGCGTGCCGTGGGGCTTGCGGCCGACAATGCCGCCCGCACCCAGGCGTTGCTGCAGCTCTACAACGAGCATTGCAGCCGTCGCGACTGCCTCCACTGCGGCATCGGCTATAAAATCATCACCCATTGAAAGCAAGCGAACTCACCACCGTCCTGAAAGGCGGCACCGCCCGTGTGCCGCAAGGGGAGCTGACCATCGAGCAGCTTCTGACCGACAGCCGTCATGCGGGGCAGGTCTCCCGTGCCCTTTTCTTCGCCATCCCCACCAAGCGCAACACCGGCTGCCGCTATGTGGCCGACCTCTATCAGCGGGGCGTGCGCAACTTCGTCGTGCCGCAGGAGCTCCCTGAACCTTTCCGCACGCAGTTCGACAGGCTGCGCGATGCCAATTTCTGGGAGGTCAAGGATGTTGTCCGTGCCCTGCAGCAGGTGGGGGGCTGGCATCGCAAACAGTACGACATCCCCGTGGTGGGCATCACTGGAAGCAACGGCAAGACCATCGTCAAGGACTGGATTGTCCAGATGTTGGGCGACAGCCGTCGCATCGTGGCCAGTCCGCGCAGCTATAACTCACAGATTGGCGTTCCCCTCTCGGTATGGCAGATGGAGGCGGCCGACCAGCTGGCCGTCTTCGAGGCGGGCATCTCCGAGGCGGGCGAGATGGAACACCTGCGCGAAGTGGTGTCCCCCACCATCGGCATCTTCACCAATATCGGGCAGGCACACGACGAGAACTTCCTCACCCGCTACCAGAAGATTGCCGAGAAACTGCAGCTCTTCACCCACTGTCAAGTGCTCATCTACTGCACCGACCACAAGGAAATCCACAATGCCATTGCCGAGAAAGAAAGCTTCCGCCAGATCGTTCGCTACACATGGGGCAGCGGCGAGGACAACGCGGTGCAGCTGCTGGGCACTGTGGTGGAAGACCATCGCACACGGCTCACCCTTCAGCACGACGGCCGCCGCATCGATATCGTTATCCCCTTTGTCGACCGCGCTTCGGCCGAGAACGTGATGCACTGCGTCACCCTCCTCTTCTATCTGGGCTACGACCCCGACGACATTGCCCGTCGCTGCCTGCGCCTCACCCCTGTGGCCATGCGGTTGGAGATGAACGAGGCCATCAACAACTGTATGCTGGTCAACGACAGCTACAGCCTCGACCTCAACTCGCTCACCATCGCCCTCGACTTCGTCCGCCACGACCGGCAGCATTTCCACAAAACACTTGTCATGAGCGATATCCTCCAGGCGGGCCTTCCCGAGCAGGAACTCTACACCCAGGCGGCGGCCCTCGTGGAGCAGTATGGCATCACCCGCTTTATCGGCATCGGCAGCGCCCTATGCTGCAACAAGGCCTGTTTCGAGAATGTGGACGGCGTCTTTTATGAGTCGACCGAGGACTTCCTGCGCAGGTACGATTTCAACGGCTTCTCCAACGAGACCATCCTCCTCAAAGGGGCGCGCAGTTTCCATTTTGAGGATATCGCCAAGGCGCTTCAGCGCAAGAGCCACCAGACCATCATGGAAATCAGCCTCGACAACCTCATCTCCAACCTCAACTACTACCGTTCCCGCATCCGCCCCGACACCAAGCTCATGGCGATGGTCAAGGCGGCCTCCTACGGGGCCGGGAAGGTCGAGATTGCGGGGGCGTTGCAATTCAACCGTGTCGACTACCTCACCGTGGCCTACAGCGACGAGGGGGTGGACCTGCGTCGCAACGGCATCACGCTGCCCATCATGGTGATGAACCCCGAAGAGGAGAGTTTCGACGACATCATCCGCTATCGGCTGGAACCCGATATCTATAGTTTCCGCATCCTGCAGGCCTTCTCCGAGACAGCCGACATCTTCCGTACCGACGGCGAGCGTGTGCCCGTGCATATCGAACTTGACACCGGGATGCACCGCCTTGGATTCACGGGGAGCGATGTGGAGGAACTTGCCCGCCGCTTTGCACAGCCCGACTGCCCGCTGAAGGTGCAGTCCATCTTCTCGCACCTTGCCTGCAGCGAGGACCCGGCCGACGACGACTTCACACGGCTTCAGATATCCCGTTTCACCGAATGGAGCGGGGCGTTGAAGAAAGCCCTGGGCGACCCCACGGTGATGTGCCATATCCTGAATTCCTCCGGCATCACCCGCTTCCCGGAGGCACAGATGGACATGGTGCGCCTCGGCATCGGCCTCTATGGCCTGGCCCCCGACCCCGAGGTGCAGCGGCACCTCAAGCCCGTCAGCCGGCTGGTGACCCGCATCTCGCAGTTGAAAGAAATCCCGCAGGGCGACAGCGTGGGCTACAACCGCCGTTGGGTGGCGGCGCGCGATTCGCGTATCGCCATCATCTCCATCGGCTATGCCGACGGCCTCAACCGCCACCTCGGCGACGGCAACGGCAAGGTGATGGTCAACGGCCGTCGTGTGCCTATCATCGGCAGCATCTGCATGGACATGTGCTTCCTCGATGTCACCGACGTGCCCTGCCGCGAGGGCGACGAGGTGGTCATCTTCGGCGATGCCAGTCTGCTGCAGGAAATCTCCGCCGCCGCGGGTACCATCCCCTATGAGATACTGACCTCTGTCTCGCCCCGCGTCAAGCGCGTCTACTACCAGGAATAGCCCGAAGGCCGCCTTTGGACGCTTGTGAAGGATACTGTAAACAAGTGTCTTAGGACTTTGTTGCGGGACACTTGCTGCCTAAATGGATTTTTTTGTGTATTTTTGCAGCATGAAAACCGCTTTCTTTACGAGCCGTATGAAGATGGCCGACATCATTGCGGCCAACTATTCCCTTATCCTCGTCATGCCGCGCCTGGGCATCCCGCTGGGCTTCGGCGAGAAGAGCGTGCAGGAGGTCTGCCGCCAGCATGGCCTGCCGGTCGACTTCGTGTTGCTGATATGCAATGTCCATACCTTTGACGACTTCGAGGTGGACGATGCCCTGCTGCAATCCACGGATTTAACCCTCTTGGTGCCTTATCTCCAGACCTCGCACCGCTACTACCTCAACGAGCGGCTGCCCCATATCGGGCGGCATCTCTCGCGGGTGGCCGATGGGGCGGGCGAGCGCTACAGTAGCCTGCTCAACACCTTTTTCGCCGACTACCGCAACGAGGTCAGCGACCATTTCCTCAGCGAGGAACAGGAGATATTCCCCTATCTGCAGCAGCTCCAGCAGGGCGTTACGGCGGTGAAACCGGTGGCAAGACATTTCGTGGACAACCACTCCGATATTGTGGACAAACTCGCCGACCTCACCCAGATAGTCTACAAGTACATCCCGGGCGACTGTATGACCGAGGAACTGAATGAGTTGGTGTTCGGTATCCTGCAACTCTCGGCCGATTTGGAGAAACATGCCCTTATCGAAGAGAAGATACTGCTCCCATACGTCACCCAACTTGAAAGGAGGATTCTGCGTTGAGCCACAAGATAAATATCCTGCTCGTCGAACCCTCCGACATCGTGCGCGAGGGGCTTTCGGCCTTGTTGGATGACAGTTTCGCCATGCTGGCGCCGTTGCGCGATGCCAACGATTTGGTACAGCGGTTGCCCGTTCTCCAGCCCGATATCCTGATTGTTAATCCAACCCTCCTTGTGCCGCCGGCGCAGATGCAGCTCTCCGCCATCCAGCAGCAGCGTCCCTCCATGTCGGTGGTGGCGCTGGTGTACCAGTATGTCGACCCCGCGTTGCTGCAGGCCTTCAAGACAGTACTCGACATCCGCGAGCCGCGCAACCGAATAGCGCAGCTCCTCCGCGACAGTCTCCAGTCGGGCGGCGACTCCTCCGAAGAAAGCTATGAACTCACCGACCGCGAGTCGGAGGTGCTGCTGGCCGTCGCCCAGGGCCTCGCCAGCAAGGAAATTGCCGACAAGCTCTGCATCTCCATCCACACCGTCAATACCCACCGCAAGAATATTACCCGCAAAACCGGCATCAAATCGGTCGCCGGCCTGGCCCTCTATGCCAAACTCCACAACTTGGTGTAGCATCCGACACCCCCAACGAATGAACCATTAATCCCCTTGTGATATGAAAGCCCTCAGAACCCTCCGCATTGTGTTGGCACTTGGTTTCCTCACCGCCGTTACACTGCTCTTTCTTAACCCCGGCGACCTCATGCATCCCTGTCTGGACTGGGTGGCCCGCCTCCAGTTCCTGCCGGCGGTGCTGTCGCTCAATTTCGTCGTCGTTGTCGCGGTGCTGCTGGTGACGCTCCTCGTGGGGCGTGTCTACTGCTCGGTGGTCTGTCCCTTGGGGGTAATGCAGGACCTCTTCTCGTGGCTCGGCGGCAAGGTAAAGAAAAATCGGTTCCGCTATACCCGTGGCTTGCCGGTGGTGCGGATTCTGTTTTTAGTGGCTTTTGTGCTGCTCATGCTCCTCGGCATGGGTGGGCTGGCCATCCTGATTGCTCCCTATAGTGCCTATGGCCGCATCGTCACCATGCTCCTTGCGCCGGCGGCGGCTTGGCTCACCCGTCTTGTGGGGGCCATAGGCTGGGAAGTGACGGCTCCGGCAAAAGCAGGCCTGTTGCTGTTGGTGCCGGTGGCCACGCTTCTGGTTGTGGGGGCGATGTCGTTCTTCTGGGGACGCCTGTGGTGCAACACGGTATGTCCCGTGGGCTCCACGTTGGGCCTCTTCTCCCGTTTCTCGCTGATACGTCCCACCTTCGATACAGCCAAGTGCAATGGCTGCCGTAAGTGCGAACGTAACTGCAAGGCGATGTGCATTGATGTTGCCAACCACCATATCGATACCTCGCGCTGTGTGGACTGCATGGACTGTATGGCAGGGTGCAGCCAAGGGGCACTCTCGCTGCGACTGGCGGGATGTGGGTGCAAGTCGTCGTCAGAGCCTCGGGAGGAGAAAGTGGATTCCTCGCGTCGCAAGTTCTTGGCCACCACGGCCGCTGTAGGTACCGTCATGGCGGTGGAAGCGCAGGAGAAGAAGATTGACGGTGGTCTCGCAGCCATCGAAGGACGGAAACTCAGGGAGCGTCACGTGCCGCTCAAGCCCGCCGGCGCGAAGAGCGTGAGCCGGTTTGATAGCCGTTGCACTGCCTGTCAACTGTGTGTTAGCGCCTGTCCCGACCATGTGCTGCGTCCCTCGACGGGTTTGAATACGCTGCTGCAGCCCGAAATGGTCTTTGACAAAGGCTTTTGCCGTCCGGATTGTACCCGTTGTGGTGAGGTCTGTCCCACAGGGGCCATTCTTCCCATCGATGTTCCTCAGAAGACCTCTGTCTCTGTCGGACATGCCATCACTGACCCCGCTCTTTGTCTGCTCGCGCAGGGGGTCAACTGTGATGCCTGTTCGCGCCATTGTCCTACGGGTGCCATCCAAGTATTTCCCGGCAATGGGAATCCCCCGCACCCTGTAGTCACCGTCAACGAATCCGTCTGTCTTGGTTGTGGCGCCTGTGAATACTACTGCCCGGTGCGCCCAGTCTCGGCCATCTATGTGGAAGGCCGAGAGGTGCACACCTCCATCTGATGTTATTCGGTCGCCGACTTGGCTTTGGTTTCAGCACGGTTGGCTCCCATTTCGGTCGCCGACCTGGCTTCGGTGCGGTCCTTATGCGACGCTTATGTGCCTTTTGCCCTTCTCCGACGTTTCCCCGACATATCTCCGACACTTCTCCGACATATGTCGGGAGAAGTGCGGGAAAAGTGCTGGGTATGCGTGAGATAAGAGTAAAAGGACGGAAAAAGGTGCATAAAAGCCACACCGAGAGACGACTAGGAGAAGATTAAAACTAAAAACTAAAAGGTAAAAACTAAAAAATTCACGCATCACGAGTCACTCATCACTGGTCACTAAACTTTGTTTAATTGTTAAACCGAGGTCGGCAACCGAGATGGGCTAAGCAGACAAACAGACAAAAAAAAGAGAACCTGAATTCAGGTTCTCTTTAGGATTGTAGCAAGACTGCTCTTATTCCTCGGGGATGACGGAGACGTAGGAACGATCCTCACGTCCTTTCTTGAAGTGGACCGTACCGTCGCACAGAGCGTACAGCGTGTGGTCCTTGCCCATGCCGACATTCTGGCCGGGGTTGTGGACGGTGCCACGCTGACGGATGATGATATTGCCCGCCACGCAGTGCTGACCGCCAAAAATCTTAACGCCTAAACGTTTGCTTTCGGATTCACGACCATTACTGGAACTACCGACACCTTTTTTGTGAGCCATAATATACTGTATTTAAGGTTTCTCTACTTAGTGGATTAATTAATGCTATCGATCTTGATTTGGGTCAGATAGTCACGGTAACCGTTCATCTTCTGGTATCCCTTGCGACGGATTTTCTTGAAGACCAACACCTTGTTTCCTTTGAGGTGTTTCAGCACGGTGGCCTTTACGTTTGCGCCGGCGATGTAGGGTTGTCCCACCTGCACGTTGCCGTCATTGTCTTTGAGCATCACGGTGTCAAAAGAGACTTCGCTGCCTTCCTCGTTCTGGAGACGGTTGACGAAGATCTTCTGATCTTGAGCGACCTTGAATTGCTTTCCTGCGATTTCTACGATTGCGTACATTTTGTTTATTTGTTTTTGTGTTGATTTAATGTGTTCTGCGAGAGAAAACCCTCCACAAAACGGACTGCAAAAGTACGACTTTTTTTCAAACTAGCAAAACTTTTCCTTAAAAAATATCACAATACACTTATTTTTAGTATCGTATAAATCACTTACGCATGACTTCCGAGGGACAATTCCCGTGCCCTAATGCAGGTTTTTCGAGGGAAATAAAAAATATTCGTATCTTTGCACTACGGAGGATCCCCAAGAAGTATCCACAACACACTTATCCACAGCATGAAAACTTTCCGCCACACCGACCCCACCCTGCTCTCGCTGACGGGAGCCCTCGTGCTGGCGGCACTGTTCACCGCCCATATTCTCATCCCTCGCCAATGCAGCTCGCTGCCCGACGACACCCACCTACCCCTTGTTTCCAGCGGCATCCTCGGAACTCCCGGAGTGGAAGGCTGCACACTGCTCTTCGCAGGCGACACGGTGACCCTCCTCGGCGTGCTGCCATCCAACGGGCACCAACAGCCCACCCGATATTGGATTGAGACGGCCGACGGGATGCTCGGCTTTGCAGACCCCTCGCTGTTCGATACCATAGGCATTGTGCGCCGCTCCTTACGCCACGGCGGATTCCACAAAGGCGACAGCGTCACCCTCCTTCACGCCTATGTCAACGCCTCGGGGTGGTACCAATACGAGGTACGCCGACGTGACGGCACCACCACAAACCTCAACGCCGCCGATATAACCACACCCACCACCCATCGGCATATAAAACGCCATGCCGTTCCCTCGGAACAGCCCCGCCGGCTGATGTCGACGCAGACCTTCGAGCGACGCTACCTCCGGCACTCTTACCAGAAGAACCGCACACACGATATGCCGCCTCAGTTGGCCGTGGCCAACGACAGCGGCTTCACCACCCTTGAAAACATCTGTTTGCTTGGCAAGGACGGCCGGTGGTATCGCCCCCGTCTCTGCTACAACCGCGACAGCATTGCCACCGGCTACAAGGCGAGCGAGGGGTTTGAATGTAACCGCAATCTGTCAGTTCCTCTCTACGCCGTGCTGCAGACCATGCTACGGAGCCCGCTCACGGCATGGCAGGGCAGCCGCCCGGTGTACCGATTCCTTGCGCCCGAGAGCCATCAGGGTCTCGGCCGTGCGGTGGACTACCTACGGTTGGGGGTACTATGGATATTGTGTTACCTACCGTGGCTCTATCTCACTCCGCTGATGCCGTCATGGTTGCTGTTCTTCTTGTTGCGCTATCCTCCGCTGCGACGGCTGGATAACCGAGCCATGCGGTGGCTGCTATCGGGTGTCGCCATTGTGGCGGCCCTGCTATGGTTCGTCGTCCTCCTGCCCGTCATCCCAGCCATCCTCTTCCTCGTGGAGGTGCCGGTGGTGGCGCTCTACATTCTCCTTCTGCACCGAGGAACGCTGGGCGAAAGCACACCCCACATGCGGTGCCCACACTGCCACGGCCTGCACACCGTGCGACCCGCGGGGAAACGACTGGAGAGGGTCTGCGAAGAATGGAACAGCCGCTATGCAACCCAGAAGGGAACTGCCGAGTCCCTGCCCACCACCGTGGCCGACCCCTACGCTGACGAGGACGTGCTGTACCGCATACACGAATACCGCCATTGCTTCCGCTGCCGCCAGTGTGGATATACGGAAGAGACCACCTCACACATGGTGGAAGAGATTGACCGAAAGAAGAAAGCTTCCCGCACCGAGTCCTACCGCATTCACCGCTCGGACACCTTCGACGGCCCTATGGACTGAACGTCTCTCAGGGCAGAATAATCCGATACGTTACATCCTTCACATTCCCACAGCAGTCCGTCAGCGTGACACGCAGGCGTATGGGGCGACCGCCGGTTATCTTCTGCGGCTTGTTCAAGGAGACCGTCAATGTGGAACTCTTGCCGTCGAACTCGGCCAGCACCCACTCGTCGTTGATGAAACAGCGGTAGTCGCGGATGCCCGACAGGTTATCGCTAATCCGCATCCGTAGCTGCGATTCCTTCACCTTTTTCCCCTCGGCGAAGTTGAGCGGACGCACCGCCGGGGCTTCTGTGTCGCAAGCCACGACAAAAAGACCGAAATCACGCACGTCGGCCTCCAGCCACTCGCCCGTGCGGCCCTCTGTGCGGCGCGTTACCAACCGGGTGGGGCAAGCCGTCGGCTTATCGTTCTTCAACGCACATACCACCAACTGCGATGGTTCATAGCCTATGGGCAGCGGCAGCCGCAAAGTGAAGGTCTTGTGGGGCGGATAAGGGCTGCGCCAGGGTTTCACCGTGACCACTGGAGAGATATAGCGGCGGTCTGTGCGCTTGCCATGCACCAAGCGGTCGTTGTAATACAGCATTCCTGCCGGCATCTCTATCTGATAGTCGCCACGGATGAGGGTAAAAGGGCTTTGGTAAAGGAACGTGTCGGACAACTCGCGCAACGAGACATGACGAGGCACGGCATGCATCTGCACCAGCGGTTTCACGGTATTGCGTACATAGAACTGGCGCACCGCGCTGTTGCCGGAGAAATCGGACACCTGCACCGTGATACGATGCGCCGAGGTGTCGCTGGCGACAAAGCCGATGCTTCCATCGCCATAGGTGCGGGCCGGCTTAATCGGGTCACCCGGCAGGCGACGTGTCACCACGTAGCCCTGCTTGGTGGCCAAGTAATGTTCGTAGTCTATCTGGGCGTTCAGCGCACGCCCATTGTCGAAGTCTATCTTGTCAACACGGTACTGGAAGAAAGGCTTTCCGTCGACCCAGATGTCAATACGTTCGTATCCGTTGCGGTAGGTAGAGCCTTTCGACATATCGGTAGCATATACCCCCACGTAGAAACGTCCCAGCACCGTCACTGTGTCTTTCTTCTCCAACTGGTAGGGCTTGTCGCTGCCCTCGATTCGGCATTTGTCGTCCACCGGCAGTAGTCGGATGCCCCGGATGGTGGGCTTCATCGAGTCGTCTATACTCAATCCGTAGTTCAACGGGTTGTATGCATGTTGCGTCACCGTGTTGCGCACCTCGTAGTGCAGATGCGGGCCACCGCTCATCCCTGTGTTGCCGGCATAGGCAATCAGTTCTCCCTTGCGCACCGGCAGGCGCCCTTTGGCCACTGTGGTGTCGAAAGTATAGCTCTGCAGCCGCTGTTGGCAGCCCCACACAAAGTCTCCGATGGCGCTGTTATATCCATCGAGGTGCATATATACCGTCGTCAGTCCGCCAGGATGATCGATGTAGAGCATCTTACCCCCGCTGTATGCCGATATGCAGATGCGACTCACGTAGCCGTCGGCCGGGGCATACACCGGAGTTCCCACCCCTTCGTCGCCCCCCACCCGCAGGTCAATCCCACCGTGGTAGTGGTTGGTGCGTATCTCGGCAAAGGTGCCCGACGGGGCGGTAGGCAACCGCAGCGGAGAAGCCAGCTGGGATTGTGCCGAGACGGAAAGGCCGAGGAGTGTGAGTAGGCTAAAGAGAATGAGACGGTTCATGATACTATCTGTTGCAAATGGATGTGTATTTGATTCATTATCTGGATGGCAACGCCATCAACTCGCGTGCAGTCTGTAGGGCCGCCGCCGTGGGAGGATTGGATGAGAGCATCACGGCAATCTCCGTGACACGCTGGTCGTCATCAAGTTCGGTGATATGCGACACCGTGCGTTCTTCCGCATCGGCGCCCATGGTCTCGCTGCCCTTGGACACCTTGAAATGTCGGTGTGCCTTGGCCGCAATCTGGGGCAGATGCGAGATGGCGATAACCTGCATGTGCTGTGCCATCGACCGCATGATATTGCCCACGGCCACCGAGATGTCGCCCGATACGCCGCTGTCAATCTCATCAAAGATAATCGTAGGCAGGAGGCTGCGCTCTGTCACCACCGATTTCACCGAGAGCATCAGACGCGACAACTCGCCGCCCGAGGCCACCTCGGACAACGGCCGCATCCCACCGCCTTTGTTGGCGTTGAACAGCAGCCGCACATTGTCATGCCCGAGCGGACCGTAGTCGGCCGCCGGCGCGACTTCCGCCTCTATACGGGCCGTGCCCATACCCAGCAGGCTCAGCACTGGCTGCAGGCTCTTCCCTAACGCCTCCGCGGCACGCTTCCGACTGGCAGTGAGCCGGTCGGCCTCCTGCTGCAAAGCGGCAAAGGCTCGGTCCACTTGCTCCATCGTGGACCGAATTTCTCCGTCAAGATTTCCGACAACATCCAATTTCTCTTCCAGCTGCCGCTGCAAGGCGCATAGCGCGTCAATATCTTCCACCCCATGTTTCTTCTCCAGACGGTATATCAAATCCAACCGCTCGGACACGGCTGCCTGCCGCTCGGGCGAGTACTGCAACCGATCATCGAGCGATGAAGCATCGGATAGGATGTCCTGCAACTCAATCATGCAGGAATCCAGACGGGAATACAATTTCTCCACATCGGCGTGGCAGGAGGACGCTTGCGACAAACGGCTGCGGGCCACCGAAAGCAACGACAGCGCACCGTCGTCGCCGTTGCCCTCGCAACAGGCATCCAACGCCGAGAGTGCCTCCTTGATGGTGCCGGTATGCTCCATCAGGCGCGATTCCTCCTCCAGTTCCTGCTGCTCGCCAGGCTGCAAGCGTGCAGCGCATAACTCGTCATACAGGAAACGGTCATAGTCCTCCTCGCGGCGCAACTGTGCATCGCGGGCGGCCAGCTGTTCTAGATGCCGCTTCAGCGTAACATATTCGTCGTATAATTTCCGGTAGCGCGGCAGCGAACTGTCGCCAGCGAAAGTGTCCAACAACTGTGTCTGGAAGGTGCTATCGGTCAGCGTGAGGGTCTGATATTGCGAATGAATATCCAAAATATGAGGAGCCAGCTCCTTGAGCATCTGCACACTGGCGGGACTGTCATTGACGAAAGCACGACTTTTGGCCGAGGGCAATATCTCACGACGCAGGATGAGATGGTCGTCATAATCGGCCTCATATTGTGCGAAAAGCGGTTCCAAGCCGAGACCTGCAATATCAAACGAGGCCTCCACGACACACTTGCGCTCCTTGTCGGCAAGCACCTGCGTGTCGGCCCGCTGTCCGAGCAGTAGCCCCAACGCGCCCAACAGGATGGACTTACCCGCGCCCGTCTCACCCGTGATGACAGTAAAGCCCTTGTCAAACACCACATCAGTATGGCGTATCAACGCGTAGTTTTCTATATGCAGTGTTTCCAGCATGTATTTTCTGTAGAATAGTTTCGATATAACGGCAGAAGGCGGATTTTATTGCCCCGAGAGTGAAAATATATTTTTAAGAATTAAGCGTATAGCAAAGGTGTGCGTCATCGCCGTGCGATGGCGCCAGATATTCTGTTGTAAGAATATTGCAGACAGGGACTTTGGTATCCCTGAACCTACTGCAGCATGGGAGCGATGCGGAGGAGTGCGTCGGCCAAGGCGTCGATGTCGGCAGCGGTGGTATAGCAGGCAAAACTAGCACGGACAGTGCCGGGGATACCGTATCGGTCCATGACGGGCTGGGTGCAATGGTGGCCAGTGCGCACAGCAATGCCGAGTTTGTCGAGCAGGGTGCCCACATCGTAGGGATGCGCGTCGCCCAGCAGGAATGAGACGACCCCTGCCTTATGGGGCGCCGTGCCGATGAAACGGATGCCGGGCACCTCGGCCAGCCGCTGAAGGGCGTAGCGTAACAACTCCTCCTCATGGAGGGCAATATGGTCAAGCCCGATGGCCTGCATGAAGTCGATGGCGGAGCCAAGCCCCAGCACATCGCCCACCGAAGGGGTGCCGGCCTCAAAGCGGAAGGGGATGTCGTTGTAGGTGGTGCGTTCAAAGGTGACATCCTTAATCATCTCGCCTCCTCCTTGGTAGGGTGGCAGCGTGTCAAGAATGCTGGCACGACCATACATCACCCCCACCCCCATAGGGGCGTACATCTTGTGGCCCGAGAAGCAATAGAAATCGCAGTCGATGGCCTGCATGTCAACAGGCATGTGTGCCACAGCCTGTGCACCGTCAATAAGGACAGGGACACCGTGTGCATGGGCGATGGCGGTGATTTCCTCCACAGGATTGACTGTGCCAAGGGTGTTGGAGACATGGGTGCAGGCCACAAGGCGGGTCTTCTCAGTAAATAGTTGGCGGTAGGCATCGAGGTTCAACACACCCTCGTCACTGAAGGGGATAACACGCAGTTTTGCACCCGCCAGCTGCCAAGGGACGATATTGGAGTGATGCTCCATGCCCGAGACAATGACCTCAGCCGTGTCATTATCCGATGAAGGAGAATCCTTCCATGTCCTGCTCAGCGAGGAGGCCACGAGGTTGATGCTCTCGGTGGTGCCACGAGTGAAAACAATCTCACGGCTTTCGGCGGCATGGATGAACTGCGCCACCTGTGCCCGCACTTGCTCATAGCGTTCGGTGGCCGTGGCGGCAAGGTAATGTGCACCACGGTGGATGTTGCTGTTGAGCGTGAGGTAGTAGTCCGTCAGGGTGTCAATGACCTGCTGGGGCTTCTGTGTCGTGGCGGCGTTGTCGAGATAGACCAGCCGATGGCCATAGACCTTAGTATTGAGGATTGCCGGCGAACCGCCGGGGGTAATTGTTTCCATGGGTGTATTTCGTTACGACTGCTTGTATATGATATAAAAGAGGATAAGAGCGATGACAAGGAGACCAAAAAAGATGAAGAATGCCACGCTGCAGCCTTTAGCGGGCAGCGGACGGTCCTTGCGGAGGAAGATTCGAGAGAAGTCGGTGGACACTACTGTAGAGGGTTTGATTATTGAATTGATGAATTCTCCTCTTTCCGTTTTTTGATGATGGCACGGGTGATGGCACGAACCTTCTTCTGTTCCTTCTTCTGCCTCTGTTTCTTGATGATGGCACGGAGGATGAGGATGGCGACCACCACGACAAAGATGATGACGATGGCCACAGAGATTTCTTTGCTATAGCGCTCAATGACGGTGGGATCGGCCGCCTGATAGGCGAGATAGCCCAAAAGGGCAAGGATGCAACTCCATATCGCCGCGCCGATGAAGGTGTAAAGGGCAAAAGCCCCTATGTTCATCTTGGAAAGACCCGCGGGAATGGAGATAAGCTGGCGGATGACGGGAATAAAACGGCCGACGAGGGTGGAGACATTGCCGTGGTCGTTGAAGTAGTTCTCGGCCTTGACAATCTTCTCTTTCGAGAGCCGCAGGAAATGTCCCAAACGGCTGTCGGCAAAGGCATAGATGATGGGGCGTCCCAGCCAGCGAGAAAGGAAGTAGTTGATAAACGCACCCACCATGGCTCCGAGCGTACCGATAAGGACGATGAGCCATATCTCCATGCCGCCTTTGGTCTCGGGGTTGCAAGCCACATAGACGGCTGGGGGAATGACCACCTCGGAGGGGAAGGGGATGAACGAACTCTCAATGGTCATAAGAATACCGACAGCGGCGTAGTTCATATTGGAGTCATACCATGTGAGCACGTCAGCCACAAAACCCGTGGAGGCGCTGTCGGTGCCACGCACCTGCTCGGCAATATGCTCCTGCTGGGCTTGTACAGTCGGGGCAGCCAGAAACAGCAGGAATGCCAGAAGAATGGGGAAACGATGTTTCATGTGTATCAATATTGTTTGATGATATTCATAGCGTTGATGTCGGACGAGAGTTCCGGATAGCGCCGCAGCAAATCGGGGAATTCGTCGGGTTTGGACGCGGCCATGGCGCGAAGCAGGGCAAGCATACGGTTGCGGCGGCCTGTCTTGAAGCAGCAGTAGATAAGGCGCGTGTCGAAGTCGCAGGGCATCACAGCATCCGTACGCCCGTTTTCCAGCAGTGAGCATGCCTCGCCATAGCGCTCGGAGGCGATAAGGAGATCGGCCAGATTGAGCCAGTACTCGTCGATGCCGGGGTCAAGGTCGATGGCACGGCGGAAGTAGCCAGCAGCCTCGTCGGAGAGGTTCATGTTGAGACAGCAGATGCCAAGGTTGTTCCACGCCAGCGCATACGAGGGGTCTTCCTTGAGGACCTCGTGAAGGTAAGAGAGGGCGGTATGGTAATTGCCGGCGTTCATATAGACCCGCGCCATGCTAAAGATGATATAGGCACGGTCGTCGGCATAGTCGAGCGACTCCCGCAACGCCTGGACGGCACGGCCATACTGCTGCAGGCCGGCGTAGCTGTCGGAGAGTCCCAGATAGGCGGCAAAATAGGTTTTGTCGATGGCAATGGCATATTCAAAGGCATCGGCAGCCTGGAGGAATTGGGCCGCCCAATAGTAGACGCAACCGAGGGTATACCATGCCCCTTTTGAGTAGGGATGCTCTGTCACATGGTGGGAGAAGAACTCCACTGACTCGTCCGTGCGGCCGGCTTCGTTCCATGCACATGCCAGATTGTAGAGCGCCCGCTCCTCGTCGGGGTCGGCCTCGATGGCCTCGCGGTAGTATCGCACCGCTTCATCGGTATCGCCCAACTTGTAATATTCGTCAGCGATATTGGCATAGACCATGCCCAGCCCATAGCCGTCGGACGAGGCACGACGGTAGTATTCGATGGACTTCTCCGGCTGTCCAAGGGAGCTGTATACGGCCCCGAGGGCATAACTGATATCGGTGTTGTGCTTGTCGCTCCGTTCCATCTCTTTGAGCAGCTTCAACGCCTGGGGATATTGCTGGCGGGCGGACAGCAGGTGGGCCTTCCGCAGACAGATTTCTTCGTTGCCCGGGAAAAGTCGTTCGCCACAATTCACCACGGCTTCAAGCCCTTCGAAGTCGGACACCTCCAGGTAATAGTCGGCTATGACCTCCAACTGCGACACATCGAAAAATCGCTTGTCGGGCTGCTGATGCTCGAAAGCGAGTACCAACTCGCGGACATCCGGGTCAAAGTTTTTAAATCTATCGAGGTTCATGAAATGAGTGCTTGATTGTGTGAGTAGTCATAGTTAAGGTTACAGTTACCGTCAGAAACTAAAGCGGATGGTAAGACCGCCTTTGGTGGTTGAGTTGGGATAAGAATTGGAGATATAGGGCGTGTTGATATTGGTTTGGAAGAAGAGCCGGAGGGTAAGGGTGGTCGTAAGCGCATATTCGCCCGAGATTTCGGCCATCCAGACCTCGCTACCCGAGGAAATCTGACTGATATTCTGGTTGATTTTGCGGATATTGGTCTTGTTGCTGTTATAGGTGATATTGAGTTGCAGGACAATGTCGCTTTTTAGGTGCTGCACGCTTTCGCCCACCTTGACATCAAACTCCACATCCTTGAACCGATAACCGCCGCCGAAGGTGATGCCGTCGCGGGTGGTCTCAGTAAGCTGATTGTTGGAGAAGCTGAGGGCAAGGGTGCGGTTTTTCTGGACAGAGAAGTTAACCTGGACACTGTTGGTCATGCTGACCGAGAGACGCACCAACGGGTTGAACTGCTCGCTTATCTGCACCGACTCCATGCTGACTGGCGGAACAAAATCGCCAGTGTTGTTGAGCACCGTCTCAAGGCCATAGTCATAGTCCGTAAGCCCTGAGATGGCGGCATCGGTATAGTAGTTACCCACACTGTATGTGGAGGAGTATTTATGCGATAGCGAGATGTTGTTGAACCACTTCTTGAGCGCCTTGACCTTGTTGAGACCATTGTAGTTGACGGACCAGTTGGGTAGCGGGAATCGCATGAAGGGCGAGAAGCCATAACCGGAAGCATCTTTGCCGAGGTAGGTGGCGAGGAAACTGGTGAGAAGCACCGTCTGCTGGTTGGCGCTGTAACCGAAGGGGTAGTAGAGTCCGTTCATCGTGTCGCGCACCAATTGGTCGCACCTCGGGTCTGGATTGGCCGAGGCGAGCCGTTGAGATACCACAGAGCGGTTGTCCAGAAAAGCGGCATACAGGTCGTCGGAGGAGGCGAAAGCCGTAGCAAACGACCACACGGTGGTGGTGTAGGAGCCCGACATCATATAGGATAGCGGGCCGTCGACACGGTCCCATTCGCTGAGGTACTTGTAGTAGTACTCCTCGCGCGAGGTGTAGTTCTGAGAACAGTTGAGTTCTATCTTCATGTCTCGGATAGGCTCGACAGAGGCCTGGAGCGATAGCATGTTGTTGACCGTATTCTCATGGGCCGAGTTCATCAACGAATCGGTGGAAAGGAGGTCGTCCCGTCGCAACCGCTCCACCAGCCCGTCGGTGTAGCCGAGGATGAACGGCACACCGGGCATCCAATCGTTGCGGGCATCCATTCCCAGCAAGGTGGTGGTGCCCATATATCCCGGCAATATAGCCCCTCTGGAGCTGCTGTACTGCAAGTTGAACGATTTGAGGCCCGTGACGAAACGGATGCCGAATTTGCCCGCCTCGCTGAAGAACTCGGCGGTACGGGCACGGAATACCGAATCGGGGTTCTTGGCTCGCGCAATGGAATCCTGCCGCGCCTTGTCGCGCTCAGCCTTGGTCATACGTTTGGGGTCCTTGGGTGCAGGTTTGTTGTTCTGCGCATAGGCGCTCTTGATGAACTTGAATTTGTTGTAGAGCGTCTGCATGGTGCCCGTGACGCCTGCCTGCATCTGGGTGGAGCTGTTGAGGGTGCTACCCTGCGCCTGAAGGGCTTGGGTGGTACCCATGTAGTTGAAGGTGGTACGATAGGTGAGCGGCATACGGAGGAAGTCAAGGTAGGGCAGTTTATTCACCGGAACATCCCACGAGGCGTTGAGTCCCTGCTGGAAATTCTGCATAGTGCCACCCCCCGAGAAGGAGTGCCATACGCTGTCGCGACTGCTGCGATCCACCCGTCCCACAGGTTCGTCGATACGGGCGTTGGCCTGGGCAGTGTACTGGAAATGGATGCTCCGCGCCAAGTCGTACTGCACGCCATACTCGCGCTTCCATGTGAATTGCTTGAAGAACGTGGGCTTCATGATTACGAGGGCGGTGCCTTTGTTACGAAGCATCGATTCTTCATAGTCGCGATATATCTCTGTGCTGAAAGTGACGTTCTTGGGTTTGTAGTATAGATTGAAGTCCTTGATGAACTTCATGTTCTTATTGTTTATCAGTTTGGAAGTGGACTTGGAGAAGGGGGTGAAGAGTCCCGGGTCGCGAGGGGCATAGTTGTAGGTGAACCCACCGCGATGCTGGTCCTTGTTGTAGTAGGCGATTTCATCGCTCGAAGAACGTTCGCGGCTGTAGGCATAGGAGAAGGTGAAGTTTTCAATGTCGTAGAAATGAGGGGTAAGGGCCGATTTGCCCACTCGGTCCTTACGAACATTGGTGAGGGTGAGGTTTGTGGTACTCTTGCGTTCCTGAGTCATCATCCGCACACTGTCGCGCTCGGCCCTGGTCTGGTAGGTTTTCAAGTCCTCTTTCAGCTTCACATCCGGATCAAGCGGGTTGTATTCGGGGCTTCCGACTTGGCGGTTATAATCCAGATACAGCGGCACATGCATCCCCCAGTCCTCGGGCATGAACTTGCCCAGTTCAAGATCGAGGGTGGACTGCATCTGCAGAGTGTTGACCAACTCGAGGCCCGTCAACTTGTCCTCTAGATTGCCGAAGCCGGCGGTGGTATAGGAGCCGTAGAGGGAGAGGTTACCCAAATCGGCCAGGTTAGTGCGTGCCAAGGCCATGGCTGCCCATCCGCCCATGTTATTGAAATCGGTGAGACGCAACTCGTTAACCCACACCATACAGGACTTCGGAAGCATGTCATTGCCGTCGTCAAGAGACTCTTTCTTGGGGTTGCGCACACCAATCATGATTACCTTGACCTTGCCGAGGTTGGGCGTGCCGAGGATAGTGTATTTGCGGCCTTCGATATACTCACTATAGAGGAGCGAGTTGCTGTAGTCGAGGTTGCCGCCACGGATAAGCTTATTGCGGTTGGTCTTGATATCAACGAGCTTGGTGAGGTCTATCTCTACATTGTTGTCCACAGGCCAAATGGCGTAGGCATCGTCCTTGCCCGTACCCCATGGGGTGAACTTGAGAGGAACCTCGTATTCGTAGTAGTTGTTGGTGTAATCGCTACCAAGGCGCACGAAGAGGACAAGGTCGCCGTCGTCGATGGGGTCCGACTCAAACTTCTTCTCGGCATGGACAAACATCTTCATCTTGCCGTAGTAGCGGAGGTCATACTGTGTGCTGCGATAGACCGCGCGGGCATCGCCCGATGCGAGGTCTGTAATGTCAAGCGACAAGGCCTGCTCATTGAGACGTGTATAGGACGAGGAGGTGCTGTACCACTCTTCACGCTCAATATCGGGAGGGAGGGCGTAAGGCACCGGGTAGCGGCTGCCGTTCTCTTCGATATTGACCGTGCTGATACTGAACGAGGTGTTGGATCCTGTGCCAGTGGAATAGTCGCCCGGCTGAAGCAGGTTCTCCGTGTATTTGCGCCATGTGGAATATACCAACTCCAGCGTGGCGAAACGCAGGATAATGGGTTCCTCGAAGTCGTTGAGGAACATACGCATGAAACGGATGGACTGGAAGCCGTTGAGGCGGCCGATGGTCTGGTCGGGCTCGCGAATGGGGATGCGGAACTGATACCACTTGCAGGAGGTAGTCTGGCCGTTAGCCAGCTGGACGTTATCGGCCTCCTGAATGTCCACGATGTGGTTCTCACCAATCACCATCTTGGAGGGGTCGAGCTCGATGACATACTGATAGTAGTTCTCCGCCTCGCTCAGCGTATTGTCTTTGTTGATGTCCTCGACATTGGGATAGGTCGATGCCGCCGTAGTATAGGACTCGGTATTATCGGCATCGACACGCGAGTTGCCCTCGGGGTTGTTGTAGAACTTGTAACGGTCGGTGACCTTTACATCTGCCGCATCATAGTCACTGCCCCGATAGTAGTGGAAATCATCGCCCGAAGGGTCTTGGTAGGCCTGCAGATAAGCCTGCGAGGAGGTGCCGTGGACGAGGGCAATGCTGTTAATATAGTCGGAGAAGAAGCTCCGCTCATCTTCCATTCCGAACGTGCTGCTAAGGCCGTCGTAACCCACATCTTGGTATTTGCGGGCGGCCTCATCGTTGTCGAAGGCATTGACAATCGGCTGGGTAGTGGGCACACGACCCCAGATGGTGGTATCCACATTGACAATCTCGGTGCTGGTGGGGAGTCCGTTCTCAAAGCTCTTGCGTCCATCGCGCAGAATATCCTCACTGATGTCGCCAAGGTTGATGTAAAGTTTGCCGCCCTTGTGGTTGGGACTCTCAATGAAGGGGTCCATCAGCCAGAACTCAATGGTCTCGATGTTCTGTGTCTCAAAGTCTGTGTAGCTGAGTTCCCGCATGATACCGCCCCAGCGGCTCTTCGGCTGGGCCAGCTTGCCATCGGCGTTGAGTCCGGCGCTGAACGACGTGGGGGCCACGTCATAATTGTAGGGGCCTCGTTCTTCGGGATAGAAGGCCAGGTTGAGTTCATAGATATTGGTCAACTCGCCCTGTGCCAAATCCTTGTTGGGGAAGACTTCCTGCTCGGCAATACGGCGGGCGTATGGACGAGAACGGTCGTCGGCAGTGATGTTAGATGGGCACTCGCTGCTGTAGAAGATATTATCGATGCGGTACCATGCCAGTTTTGCACGGTTGAAACCATAGGCCAAATCGGTACCAGGGCGGGTCTCGGGGAACATTGGCATGGCCAACTGGTAGTCCTGCGGGGTACTGGCCAGATGCCAGTAGGTGACGCCTTTAAGGTCAATGCCACTCTCGGCACCTTCGAAGTCGTCAATATAGGAAACACTGCCCTCCTTGCTACCCGTGTTGGAGAGGCCCGGAATGAAATGGGCGAACTCGGCGGTGAGGCTGAGGTTTGACGGGGCTTTGGTATCAATACCTGGCAGGAGATCGACGAACTTGGTGATAAACGGTGCCTCATGGCGGTAGTTGAGGTCAAGGCCCCAGATGCTGTTGCTGGTGGGCTCCTCGCCGAAGTTGTTCTTCTGCGTCAGAGGTTTCTCGGTGAGATTCATAAAGGTGGCACCGATATTGAAGTCGGGCTGTATCTCATAATTCAAGTGGGCACCCAGCATGTCTTTCGAGGTCATACTGAAGGCATTGTTTTCGCTACTCACGCTGATGGGGGTGCCGCTGGAGAGAATACTCTCGTTAATGATGCGCACGGTACCCATCGTATAATCCACCGTATAGTCCACATTCTCAATCAACGGGACTCCACCGGCAGTCACCGTCACCGAACCCTGTGAGACGCTGTAACCCAAAGAAATCTCGCCACTGACGGCGCTGGTGAAATAGCCTTCCAGATAGAACTTGTTTTTGTCGGCATACTGCTGCGCCAACGTGCGCGTCATGGTGTAAAGGGAGTCGAAACAATACTGGTTGGCAAATTCGTCGTTGCCGATAATCGTGCGGAGGTCCTTGCCGAAAGGCTCCACGTAGGGAAAGAAGATGCGTCCCGTGGAAGCCTGGATGATACCTCCTTTGAAGGCGGCACTGTCAAACCAATCGAAGACACCGTCGGCATAATAGTAGTTCTGTGTGGCATCCATGCGGTCGAGTCCGAAAAGTTCTATCAACGGGATGCCCTCTTTGGGACCCTCGGTAAAATAGCCGATGCCCACCCCACCCTCGCGACTCTCGTAAAGGACATTCAAACGGAAATTCTCACGGCCTATCTGAGTGCTCTTGAGGAAGTAGACGTTCTTCATCATGAGTTTCCACAGCGGGCTACGGGTATCTACTCCGGTGCCTTTAATAAGTTTGACGACAAGCGTGTTGGGGTCGTTGACACCATCGGTGGTGAGTTCGCCTACCTGATAGACGGTAGTGTCGCCGATGACCTGATACTGGAAGGCCACCGCCAACACCTGATCGGCGCTAAGGGGTTGGCTGAGGGTTATGAAACCCATCTGCTCGTTGTAGGTGTACTCGTTGCTGTTGAGCAGGCGGGCACTCTCCACCTTTTCGTAGTCGCTACCCGCGACAAATCCCAGTCCCTGCATATAGGAGGTAATGCTGTTGATGCTGCGGATAGCGGAGGTGTTGATTACCTCGAAAAGGTTGTTGCTCCCGTTCTTGGGTTTCTCGGAGCGACCGCCTACCAGACGACTGCTGGAGGGATTGTTTTCTCCGATATCGGTGAAAGCAATAATATTGCGGTTGTTGGTGACAGCGGCGCCCACATTGGTGCGCCACACCTCCATACGGATAATTTTGATGCTTGTATTGGGCGTGGGCAGAGTGGCCATCGCCTTGTTGTAGTTGTCGTAGAAGTACTGGGCAATAAAATAGTGGCGGTTCTCTTCATATTCGTCGGCCCGTATCTCGAATTCCTGCGTCGTGGCACCGCCCTGCACCCGCAAATTTTCGGTGCTGGTCTCTTTCTTGGAAAGGAGTGCGTCGACCGTCAACTTGCCGAACTTGAGTTTGGTATGGAGGCCCCATAGCTCCTGGCTGCCATGGATGAGCGTGGTGTTGAGAGGGAAGGTGATGTCGGCCGCCTCGAACAACTGGATGATGTCATCCTCCTTGCCCTCATATTTGAGCTTGATTTTGTTCTCGAAGTCAAACGTGGCCTGGGTGTTCCAGTTGATGTCGAAATTGAACAGGTCTCCAATCTTCGCATTAAGGCTCACCTGGATGTTCTCGTCGAAATCGAAGGTGGTCACGCTGCGTTTGTTGGCATCCAGAGCAGGGTCGTTTCGGTAGTTGTTGACAATCTGGAATGTCAGGTCGGCACTGCCCGTGGGGTTCATGGAGATTTCGGGGATGGTCAGAAGCGACTCCACTTTCTTGCTGATTTCGCTAAATCCGGGAATCTTGTCTAACAGCCCCCCGCCGGAGGAGCTGGTTTCAGCGGAGCCTGACTTCTCCTGCCAGTATTTCTTCATGAGCTGGTCCATCTGCCAGTTCTGGTACTCCTCGAACGACATGTACTCACGGCCTATCACCATGTCGCCTACCTTGGTGACCTTGGTATAGGTGCCACTGGCAGCATCATACTCGACCGAGGTAGTAACGTTGTCGGGCTGCTGTGCCTGCACGACACCCATCGTGGCACATAGGAAGAACAGCAACAGACATAGTCCCCTCCCCCACCGACAAAGGTGACGGATTCCGAAGAGTGCGCTATGTACACCGAAACTCACTTGGGCAGACGCTCTTTATGGAATTCTCTTGTTTACCCCCTCAGAGGCGTTTCAGGGCCTCTTTGATAAGTGCTTCGACCGAGAGGGTGGCATCCAACGGCTGCAGCACCTTGTCGGCTGCCGCCTTGGGGAAACCGAGCATCACCAAGGCGCCCAAGGCTTCTTCCTTGTTCTTGCTGACCGCCAGCGGCTGGCCACCGGACACAGCCAGTTGACCGCAGAGACCGACCTTGTCTTGCAGTTCCATGACGATGCGCTGGGCAGTCTTGGCGCCCACCCCTTTCACCCGCTGCACCAACTTGGCATCCTGGCGGGCAATGGCATCCTGCACCTCCTCGACCGTAAGCGACGAGAGCATCATGCGGGCCGTGGCGGCCCCGACGCCGTTGACACTGACCAACAGCCGGAACATCTCACGTTCGGCGGGACTGAAAAAACCATAGAGCTGGTGGGCATCCTCGCGGATGATTTCATGCACCCAAAGACGAACATCCTGCTGGTGTTGGATGGCACTGTATGTGGTAAGGGTTATCTCCATCAAATAGCCCACACCACCGCAGTCGACAACTGCTGTGGCCGGGGTGACGGAAGCGAGTTTTCCTGAAATATATTCAAACATGGATTATTGCTTTTCTTGTTAATACTGAATGAGTTATTGGTCATCGTACCGATAGCCGATACCCAAGGCGGGAGAATTGGGCTGGAGGTGATAGTCACCTTTGTCGGGGTCGACAAAGAGCGGGTCGGCATCCCATTTACCACCCCGAATCAAGCAGTGGGTGATGGCGGTGTCAACTGTGGCACGGTCGTCAAAGTCAATATACAGCTCACCTTCCGCACGACTGCCATAGATAATGCAGTCTGTGAGATGGGCCTGCAAGGGCCAGATATAATGGACACCGTTGTAGTCGCGATAGTTTGTCACGAAGACACTCGGCTCGGTGCGGGCGGAATACCGCCAGTAGTCGGCAAAGGTAGAAGCCGAAAAACTGTATATGCCGCCATACTGCATGGCCACAGTGGCGGTGCCGCAATTGGTAACCAACAAGTTCTGGCCGACAATGTGGGCGGTCTGTCCCATAATACCTGCCAGCGTATGGTTGCGTATCTGCGTGTTGCCAATGGTCAGGGTGGGGTTCATATTGGCACAGCTGTCCGCCAAGAGACCCACATAGCCATTCTCGATAACTGCATGGTCGATATAGTTATCGCGGCTGCCGGCGGAAAGCCATACGTAGCCCCACTGCCCAGGAAGGTCGTTATACCACCCGTCGTGGCGCACCGAGGTGAAAAGGACGGGCTGCTCTGCACTGCCCCGCACATCAAGCGTGGCACTGTCATACACCCAAAGGACCGCATTGTTGTAGAAATACAGTTCATCGCCGGGCTTCAGATACAACGTGTTGCGCGAGTCCACCACGGCATAGCCTATCACCACATGGGGCAGGTCGTGTTGCCAGTTGTCGCAGTCAATCACGCTGTAGGTGTAGAGATTGCCAAACTGGTCGCGGGGGTAGGTGCCGTCGGCGAAATGCAGGGTATCTGTAGGCACATGGTATACGGCATTGCGGCCGTAGGCCGTAAGGGGCACCCGAAAGATGTTGGACGACGTGATGTGGAACTCCACCGCATCCTCTATCAGGAAAGGCTCGGTATGGTCGTCGGGGCGAATATTGGCACGGACAAAGACAAAGATGCTGTCGCCTGCGGCGATGTCGATATTGCGGGCTACTATGTGGGTGTCGCCATCCACATTGAGACGGAACCGTGAGTCTTCTCCATTGCGAAGGGTCACCGACTTAATGCGGATGCCCTCGTCGCTGCGATTGTAGACCTTGAACTGGCGCGTGGTGGTCCCCATCTGGGTGAATACGGTATCAAACGACAGGGTATCGCAAGAGAAATCCAGCTGTGAACTATCACTGGACATATAGAAGTCCTCCTTGCCGCAAGAGCAGAAGAGCACCGTTAGCATTGCGCAAATCACAATTTTCCCTATCCTATCTATCCTCTCTGTCATATCTGTCTAATCTAACCTTTTTATAACGCCAAAACCCTTTTATTATTTCGTGTAGAGGTCAAAAATTTCGTTCATCCGCTTCATGCAGACGGGACAGAAGGGGGCATAGTCGCGCATCATGCAGCGCATAGTGGGGCGGTAGATGCCCTGGGGACGATAGCCGGCACCTTCATAGATTCCGATGGGACCGCATTCTGTGCGGGGTATTGTGGCATCTTCCGGGGTGGGAATAATCGCCGTCCCGGATACCGGGTCGGGCAACAGGTCGGCCCATTTGAGGTCGAAATGCACGAGCGAGGTAATGTTGGGCTCGGGTGGCTCGTGATGTATCGAATGGCAGTCACCGTAACTGAGGCTGGGGTCGACATACTCATCGGCCAAGCCGCCGATGGAGTGCCCTAGTTCGTGAGGTAGCACCATGGGTGCCATTGCGTTGAGCGTGCTCAAAGCGTAGAAGTTGTAGATGCCACCACCACCATACTTGTCGGTGTTGGCCATGATGATGATATGGTCGCAAGGGGTATAGCCGATGTGGTTGTGCAACCAGAATAGGTGTTCGGTCATGAGGTAACGGTCGGCGCCGAAGGTGTTGAACGAGGCACCCACAAGGCTTTTGACATAGATGCCCTTGTTGGGGTCGGTGATGCCCGATTCCTGACCCGTGAGGGGGATGCCCCAGACGTTGAAGCCCTTGCGGCGGGAGCGGAAGGGTTCCTGCGCCAGAAGGTAGTCGCAGAAGGTCTTGAGGTCGCGGCGCATCTTGAGGGTATCGCCAGGGCCGTAGCCCTCGGGGACGATGACGACGTCGATGTGATTGTGCGGGTCGCCGTTGTAGCAGAGGCGTTGCGGGACTACCCAATTGTAAATCACGGAGCTAAGACGGAATTGCTCCCATACCCTATGGGGGTTGACGGAGAATGTATCTTGTGGGTGGAAGCGGTTGTCGTCGCCCCGACGTTCAAAGAGCAGGTAGGCCGGCTTTTTCGGACAGGGGATGCGCACCACCTCTTCGAATTTGCGGCTGAGGGTATCGCCCTGCGGGGTGTCGCGGTATTCGTGGAAGAGCGAATTGTAGCAACGGCTGTAAAGTGGCATGCCGGTAGCGGAGTCGAGGAGCGTGACACGATAGGCGCCATTGTCGAAAGGGTCCATCAACTGGGTGGTGGAGCCTGCCCAACCAGCGGGTATCAATTTGTAGTCAAGTACAAGCAGTGTGTCGGCGGCACGGGTGCCTGTGCGGAGACAGTCGACGCGCAGGGTGGCATCGCTGAAATATTTCTTGAATTTGACGTTCTGTGCTATAACACGTTCCCCAGGGAGCAGGACAATCACCAATCCAATAAGGGCAAATATCTTTCTCATATTTAATAAAAACGAGGCTTCACCGAAAATAGTATTAAATAAATTCACGATATATATAAAAAAGTTTGTAATTTTGCACGCTCAAATGATTACCAAGATATACCCCGACAACCCGAATCCTCGCGCAATCCTTCGCGTGGCCGACCTGCTGCAACAGGGCGGTATCGCCGTGGTGCCCACCGATACCCTCTATGCCTTTGTATGCAGCATGGAGTTCAAACAGTCGGTCGAGACCATTGCACAACTCAAAGGAATCTCGCTGAAGAAGGCTAAATACTCCTTGCTGTGCAGTTCCCTCAGCATGGTGTCAGAATATGTGCGGCCAATGGACAAGAGCCTCTTCGCCTTGTTGAAAGACTGCCTCCCGGGACCGTTCACCTTTATCATGAACGCCAACAACAACGTGCCCCGCAACTACCAAAACTCCAACAAAACCATCGGTGTCCGTTGTCCCGACAATTCCATCCTGCAAGCCATTATCGATGCCGTGGGATGCCCGCTGGTAGGCACCTCCGTACGTCGCGAGAACGAAGAACAGGAGCAGGAATACCTCACCGACCCCGAACTGATACATGAACTCTTCGAATATCGCGTGGACATCGTGGTCGACGGAGGCATCGGCGACGATGAACCCTCCACGGTAGTGGACTGCTCGACAGGGGAGATTGAAATTGTCCGTCAAGGAAAAGGAATACTAGACTTATGAAGATTACCATCAATAACAACGGAGACATCTACTCGGGCCCATGGGGATTCCTGGCGCAAGTCATCGTCCTGACGCTGGCCGTTATCCTCACCACCTACTTCCTGCCCGACACCATCGTGCGCGTCGACAGCCTCCCGACAGCCATCCTCACGGCAGTGGTTATCGCACTGCTCAACAACTTCATCCGTCCCATCCTCATTGTGCTGACCCTCCCCTTTTCCATTGTCACGATGGGGCTCTTTGTCTTTATCATCAACGCCGTCATCATCATGCTCGCTTCGAGCCTTGTCCCCAAATTCCATGTCAACGGATTTGGGGGCGCGCTGTTGTTCAGCCTGCTGCTCACGGCAGTGAACTACCTGCTCGAAATCCCCAATCGGATGATGCGTCGCCCCAAATACCAACACTCGGACAAACCCGTCCATGACAGCCATACCGACGATGACGGTTTCACCCCCTACGAAGAAATAAAAGACGACACAGAATAATTATACCCAGTTAATTACATCCATAAATTCCATTATCTCCCCATGCAAATCATTTCCACCACCGCAGCCCTCACCGCTGCCATAGACGAAGCAAAAAAAGCCCACAAGACCATCGGCTTGGTACCCACCATGGGAGCCCTCCACGAGGGACACCTCTCCCTCATCCGCCGTGCCCGCAAGGAAAACGACATGGTTGTGGTCAGCATCTTTGTCAACCCCATCCAGTTCAACAACAAGGAAGACCTCGCCAAGTACCCCCGCACCGTCGAAAACGACTGCCAGTTGGTGGAGGAAACCGGTGCCGACATTGCCTTTACTCCTACTGTCGAGGAGATGTACCCCGACGGAGAGCCTAAAGTCACCTATCATTTCGGCCCCATCGAGGAGGTGATGGAAGGCCCCCGCCGTCCCGGTCACTTCTCGGGTGTCGCCGTCGTGGTGCGCCGCCTCTTCGACCTCACACAACCCACCCGCGCCTACTTCGGCGAGAAGGACTTCCAGCAGATTGCCATTATCCGCAACCTCTTGGAGCAAATCAAGTACCCCATCGAGCTGATACCATGTCCCATTGTGCGTGCCGACGACGGACTGGCACTCTCCAGTCGCAATATGCGCCTCTCCCCGGAAGCACGCGCCATCGCTCCCGAAATCTACGCCACCCTGCAACAGGCCGTTGAGATGTCAGAATACGAGGATGTCGACAGCGTCTGCACTTGGGTGGTGGACACCCTTGGTTCATTCCACGAAGTCAACGAGCTGCCCAACGGGTTGCGCTTCGAACCTGAATATTTTGAGATTGTGGACGACACCACCCTCCAACCCGTCGACGACTGGGAGGCTTCTCCCACAGGTATCGTGGGTTGCATTGCCGTATGGCTCGACGGCGTCCGCCTCATCGATGTCATCCGCTTCCGTCCGGTGGCCGAATGAACCTCTACATCCTGCTTTATAAAACCCTCTTCCCGGAGAAATACCGCAGCTACCTCCAAAGAGCTGGCGGCGATGTCGACATGTGCCATGAAACTCTCCTCCACGGCACCTTCTATGAGGAATACGAAGCCTACGGATTTGCCTTGAAGAACGAGGCCGAGCGTCGCGAATATCTTACCGACGCCGTGCGCGACAGAATCTGCCGCCGTGTCAACAGCCGACAAGGTAACCGTATTGTCACCGACAAATATTCCACTTACACCATACTCCATCGGTTTTACCACCGCAAAGTATGGCTATTGAACAGCAAGGCGAATCTTGACGAGATAATCCGTGCCGGCATGGATAGCGGACAATTGGTGGCCAAGCCTGCCGACAACTGCGGAGGGCGTGGAGTGGAACTCCTCACCGCCACCTCTGAAGAGGAATGGCGACATCTGCTGGCCGACAAACAAGGCATGATGATTGAGGAGTGCATCCAACAAGTCCAGGATATGGCCCGGTGGAACCCTTCATCCGTCAACACCATCCGTATGAACACTTTCCGCCACAAGGATTCCGTGCGGGTCTTCACCGCATTCATCCGCACAGGCCGCAAGGGGAGTTTTGTGGACAACGGCCTGCAGGGCGGCCTCTTCGCTTCTATCGACACCGACTCGGGCGTTATCTTCACCGATGGCTACGACGAGAAATGCGTCGCCCATGCCGTCCACCCCGACAGCGGCGTACCCTACAAAGGAGTAGCCCTCCCCCGCTGGGACGAGGCTGTCGCCCTCGCCAAGGAGATGGCGCTGGCCATGCCCGGCATGACCTATATCGGATGGGACTTGGCTTTAACCGCCGAGGGCTGGGAACCCGTCGAGGCCAACCGCGGCGAGTTCATTGCCCAGCAAATCACCCAAGGCCGCGGCCTCCGCAGAGAATTCGAGCACACCTGCGGACTTTAACCCCTTTATTTTATCATCCAGCTGAGGCCCACGAGGCCATGGAGGCGATCGAGGATGCCTACCTCTTTTCCAAAACCTGCTTGTATGCCCACTTGGAAATAAAGCTGAAGATTGTCGTTAAGTTGACGGCGCACCTCCGTATAAGAAGAAAATACATGGGCACTGTTGCGATTGCTGATGCCAAAGCCCAACATCATGCCCTCAGAAATGATGTCCCATAGATGAATAGAGTAGTCTATCTGACCGACGAAATTGATGTAGTCGTCAGTGCTGTAACGATTCCATGAGTAGCCCAGCGAGTAATCCAGAAGCCAACTCTGGCCAAGGCGATTGCGGAATTGAAAACCTATCTGAGGCTGCACCAGAGAACTCCATTCCTCGTCGAAGGGGTGCTGATCAAACGAATTGGAGACATAGGTGTAGAAAGAAGTCTGCGGCAGCCAGCCTTTACCCTCGTTGAGTAGGAGTTTGGCACCTATTGACGGGGTAATGCCCGTGGTGTTGTGGAAACGATGGTTTGCTTTATCAAAAGTGTTGTACCGCCCTTCGAGGTCGAGAGTTAACTCGGCACGACTGCCTATACCAAAGCGGAATCCAGTGGCGAGGCCAAAACTGTGGCTGTTGTATCGGTATACACCGAGGTTGCTCCCATCGTGTAAATACTCGATGCTGTTGTTCCATTGGATGCGACCTGCACCCAGCACGTTGGGCCCCGTAGTGGAGACAAGGGGGTTGACCGTGTCGTTCTGCGCCGTGGCAGTGGTCACAATGGCCATGAAGCCAACGAATACAATAGTCATAAGGGGGGATTTGCTGATGCAAAAGAAAGTCTTTTTCATAGTATCTCAATTAATTCCATTTATTCCGATTACAAGAACATCGTCACCCCCGAAGTATATATCTTCTCACCCGACGTGGGGTCTGTGTAGGTCGGCAGGAGGTTCGTAAAGAAGCGGATGCCATGGGTCAAACCCAGCAGACCTGTAGAGACAGAGAATCCCACCTCTACCTTCCACGGGTTCATTGCATTGAGGTCCGAGCGATAGCCACCAGTGCTCCTATCGTTGCCATTAGGAGTGATGGTGATGTCATCAATATTGATATACTGTGTCACGGCATAAGCAGCGAAAATGTCAAAGGCGATGCCGAGGCGTTTCTTGTCCTGCGCCCAGGGGTACCACTTCACCTCGATGGGGATTCCAATGTAGCTTCGGTAGGCATAGGCCTTCAGGGTGGCCGTGGTGGGTGTCTGGTTGAACCGGAGGCCGTACTCCTCGTATGGCTCCTCAAAACGCCACTCACTGAGGACGGGCTCAACAGCATAGTAGAGAGGGTCCCAGTTAAAGTCATAGCGCAAGCCCGAGGAGAGTTTCCAGTGGGGCGCGACGTCCCAGTTCACCAAAAGGGGAAGTTGCACCATAAAGCCGTGATGGGAATAATAGGGCGACATGTCGTTACCGTTGGCGTACAGCGTCGCCCCCGCCGAGACACCGAGAGTGAGGGTGAACCCTTGGCGGGAGGTATCGCCTACGGAGAGACTATCATTTTGTGCCTGGCTGCCGACAACGAAGCAGAGGGTCGCGAGGAAAATGGTAAGGCGTTTCATGGTATTCGGTTATTATGGATTACTAAATCAAACGAAAAGAAAGGGTGTTATCCTCCATAAGGTCGGGTTCGGTGAAAAGAATCTGGAAGAAACTACGGTGACGGGGCTCTTTGACCTGCTCATCTGGTGTTTTCCGGAATTCAGCACGTTGGGGCTCCGCTTGCGGAATTTCTTCTTTGACGGAAGCATACTCCTCCGTCTCAGTGAACGGCGTGACTATGTCCTCTTCTTTAACGGGGGAGGATTCCTCCTTCACCGTCTCTGCAAAATCCTTGTTGTCTACATAATCAATCACAGGAAGTGTCTCGATGTCAGGTATTACATCTTCTGTTACTGTAACTTGGGCGAGTTGTGCGGCTATCGGTTTTTCTTTGGTGGGCACTCCCCTCTTTGTAACTGCGGTATGGCTGGTGAGTGCCACCATCGGTTGCGGGGCTTCCTGTACTGCGGGAATAGCATTCTGGGCAACCAGTGTTGACTCATCTTTCTGCCCTGTAGTGGGATGCAATGGGTCGTCATGTAACTCGAAGAGCACCAAAACGAAGAACAACAGGCAGGCGGCAGCGGAAAAGCCGACCATCCAAAGGCGCACAGTACGTCGTTTGGCGGCATGTTCTTGGGCGGCCATCTGTTCTATCATCTCAGACAACTGCTGCTGGCGGCGGGCATCACGGCCGGCATGCTCCACCGAGGCAAGCAATTCTTCGAGACCGGGGGAATTAATAGACTTTTTCATATTGCAGAATCCTTTCTTTAAGGGTCGTATAGGCACGGGACAGGAGGGTATAGACATTCCCCTCATTGATATTCATGGCACGGGCGATATGTTGCGTATCCGCAGCGTCGAAATGTTTCATACGCACCGCCTGTGCCTGACGCTCAGGCAACTGGTCAATAAGTTCCATTGCCAATTTTAAGCGGGAATCCTCTTCGGGTGTAGGGTCGGCGAGGCTCATCCGCTCATCAATATACACCGTCGGGCGACGTTTCCGTAAAACATCCACGCAACGACGTTTCACCATGGTAATGCACCACGCCTCGCGGTTGACCACCTTGTTGAGTTTCTCACGGTCATTCCATAAGGAAACAAAACAATCCTGCACCACATCGGCAGCCTCCTGCTCGTTCCCCAGCAAATGCTCCGCCATGCGTTGCATGGCAGGCTGCAAAGGAAGATAGTCGGCGGTGAATTGTTTTGCTTCTTTGTTCATCATGAAACTGATGTTTCTGTGATGTAGTCGCACAAGGAGGCGAAATCTTACACGACCCCAAGATAAAAAAACAAAAATCCAGTCTTACTAGCTATACTAGAAGACCCAGTCAATCTACAAAAGCTTCTAATGCGTAGCGGTAGCCTTCCAAACCGAGGCCGCAAATGACCCCTTGGCATACCTCGCTCAGCAGCGAATGGCGGCGGAACTCCTCTCGGGCATAGATATTGCTGATATGCACCTCTATCACCGGCGTAGTGATGGCGGCCACGGCATCGCGGATAGCCACACTGGTATGGCTATAGCCGCCGGCATTGAGAATGATACCGTTGGCCGTAAAGCCCACCTCTTGCAGGCGATTGATAATTTCCCCCTCTACATTGCTCTGATAATAACCGATCTCCACCTCGGGGAACTGCGCCCGCAATCTCGCCACCATCTCCTCCATCGTTGTATGCCCATAAATCTCCGGCTCCCTGTGTCCTATGAGGTTCAAGCTCGGCCCGTTGATGATTTCAATCTTTTTCATGCCTCAATAACGTGGTCCTCGCGGTTTTATTGTATAAAAAGCAGCCAGCCGCCCCGATGGAGCGGCCGGCTGTAGTCTATGAGGTTTGAACCACTGGCAAAATGCCAGCGGAAGCTCTCAGAATTAGATGATACCCTGAGCAACCATAGCCTTGGCAACGCGCATGAAGCCGGCGATGTTGGCACCCTTCACATAGTTGATGGTACCGTCAGCCATACGGCCGTGCTCAACGCACATGTCATAGATGTTGTTCATGATGGTGTGGAGGTTCTTGTCGACCTCTTCAGCAGTCCAGTTGCGGTGCTCAGCATTCTGGCAGATTTCGAGACCAGAGGTGGCAACACCACCGGCGTTGACAGCCTTACCGGGGCCGAAGGGGATCTTGGCACCCTGGAAGGTGGCGATAGCGCCGGGCTGGCAGCCCATGTTGGAGACCTCAGCCACATACTTCACGCCATTGGCGATAAGTTCCTTGGCATCCTCCTCAGCGAGCTCGTTCTGGAAAGCGCAGGGGCAAGCGATGTCGCACTTCACGCTCCAAGCCTTCTTACCGGCGGTGAACTTGGCCTTGCCGGGGAATTTGTCGGCCATATCCTGAACCTTGTTACGGTTGCTGGCACGCATATCGAGCATGTAGTCGATCATCTCCTTGGTGATACCGTCGGCGATTTCGCAGACACCATCGGGGCCGCTGATAGCGACGACCTTGGCACCCAGCTCGGTGGCCTTGATGGCGGCACCCCAAGCCACGTTACCGAAGCCGGAGAGGGCGATGCGCTTGCCTTCCATCTTGTCACCTTTTTCCTTCACCATGCGCTCGACATAGTAGATAGCGCCGAAACCAGTGGCCTCGGGACGGATGAGGGAACCACCCCAGCCGTAGCTCTTGCCGGTCAGAGCACCAGTGCTGTGCTCGCGGGCCAGTTTCTTGTACATACCGTACATGTAACCGATTTCGCGGCCGCCGACACCCACGTCACCTGCGGGGCTGTCTTGATCGGGACCGATATTGCGCCAGAGTTCATAGACGAAGGCCTGGCAGAAACGCATGATTTCAGCGTCGCTCTTTCCAACGGGGTCGAAATCGGCACCACCCTTACCACCGCCGAGAGGCAGCATGGTGAGGCTGTTCTTGAAGATCTGCTCGAAACCGAGGAACTTCAGCATGGACTCGTTCACCTTCGGGTGGAAGCGGAGACCGCCTTTGTAGGCACCGAGGGCGGCGTTGTACTGCACGCGGTAGCCAAGGTTCACCTGGGTCTGACCCTTATCGTCAACCCAAACGACGCGGAACTTGAAGATACGGTCGGGCTCGACAATGCGCTCAACAATCTTGTTGGCTTCGAACTCGGGGTGTTTGTTGTATTCTTCCTCGATGGTTTCCAAAACCTCGCGGACAGCCTGCAAGTACTCGTTTTCGCCCGGATGTTTGGCTTCCAGGTTAGCCATAATTTCGTTTACTTTCATGGTATTGAATGTTTTATATTAAACAATGTGTTTTTGTTTGTGACAACAAATGTACGATATTATTTTGAAACAAAGAAATATTTTTTCATCTTTTCCCCATTTTCCATCCAACAATCTCTTTTCCAGCTATCTGGAAATAGCTTTTCGAATTCCGGCACAAACACTCCCCGCAGGCCTTCCCGGCCTGTGGAAATTCATCTTTCAAAACAAAAAACAGGGAAATCAGAGGTAGCAGGTGGAGACGAAATTCTGGATGCGGGGCTTCACATAGTCGCGCTCTTCGAGGTGCGCCATGTGCGCCACATTGTCCAGCAGCAATATCTCCGCATGATGGGCCACCATGGCCTGCGAAACCGCCAGTTCCAGCGGAATCCGCGGGTCGTTCTTACCATAGATGAACATCGATGGTACCTCCAGTTTTTGCAGCACATGCACCCGTGAGGGCCGCTGCGCCATGCCACGCTGGGCGGCAATGATGCTCTCCGCCTTGGTCTCCAGGCACTGGTCCTGCAGGTCTTTTATCTCCTGCGCCATTGTTGTCCGCTTGCTGATGTCGAACAGCGGCGGGATAAAGCCCACGATATAGCCCGCACGGTTGCGGTTCACCTGCTCGCAGGTGGCCATGCGGCGCTCAATAATTGCCTCGGTGTCGGCCATGGCGTGGGAATGCAGCAGACCCAGCCCACGCAGATGGTGCGGATAGGCCTCGGCAAAGGCCAATGCCACATAGCCTCCCATAGAATGCCCCACCATCACACACTGCTCCACGCCGGCATCGTCGAGAACGGCCTTGACAGCCGCAGCCATGAAGTCCATCGTATGCACATCGTCGAACATCTCACTGTAGCCGTGGCCAGGCAAATCAATCGACAACACATGCATTGTCCGCATGTAGGAAAGGATGTACGAACTCCAGATATCCAGGCTCTGCATATAGCCGTGGAGCAGCACAAGTGTCGGGATATGCTCCCTCCCTTCATCTCGATAATGAAGTGTATGTCCCTCAAAAACAATTGTTTTATGCTGTTCCATCAGGCAAATTCTCGATTATTTTCCAAAGCAAAGATACATTTTTTTTCTTCCCCGTAGGGGGTTATTGCAAAAAAAAAATACCCAGCCGTCTGTTGATAACCCTCTTCGGGTGATTTGCTTGCTGCCCAAAAAGCGAAGAGGGCACCCTGCATCGCAGGGCACCCTCTTGGTCGTAGAAGTGTATCGGACAAGCCGAAGAGCGTTGTATTATTCGCCCTTCTGCTCTTTCTCAATCTCTTCTTTCAGGCTGGCCAGCACGCTGAGGTCACCCAGAGTGGTCTTCTCAAGAGTATCGTTGATTTTCTTCACGGTCTTCTTGGTGGCGCGCTCTTTCTTGGCCTCCTCGTTCTCGACCTTCACACGCTCGTTCTCGGCGGCATCCTGATGGGTGCGGGTGTGAGAGACGACAATCTTCTTGTTCTCCTTGGAGAATTCGATGACCTTGAAATCGAGGGTTTCACCAGCCTTGGCTTTGGTCTTGTCGGCCTTCTCAAGGTGACGCATGGGAGCGAAACCTTCCACGTCGTAAGGCAGGGTGACGGTAGCGCCCTTGTCGCTGACCGAGGCAATCGTGCCCTGATGGACACTGCCAACGGTGAAGAGCGTCTCATAGACATCCCAAGGATTCTCCTCGAGCTGCTTGTGACCGAGGCTGAGACGACGGTTTTCGGCATCGACTTCGAGGACGACGACATCAATGCTGTCGCCAATCTTGGTGAACTCGGCGGGGTGTTTGATTTTCTTGCTCCAACTGAGGTCGCTGATGTGGATGAGGCCATCGACGCCTTCCTCAAGCTCGACAAAGATGCCGAAGTTGGTGAAGTTGCGGACGGTGGCGGTGTGGCGGCTGCCCACAGGATATTTCTCGGCGATAGAGAGCCACGGATCGGGCATCAGCTGCTTGATACCAAGGCTCATCTTGCGCTGCTCGCGGTCGAGGGTAAGCACCACGGCTTCGACCTCCTGACCCACTTTGAGGAAATCCTGGGCGCTGCGCAGATGCTGGCTCCAACTCATCTCGCTGACGTGGATAAGACCCTCGACACCGGGGACCACCTCGACAAATGCACCGTAGTCGGCAATGACCACGACTTTGCCCTTGATATGGTCGCCCTCCTTGAGGTTGGGATCGAGAGCATCCCACGGGTGAGGAGTAAGCTGTTTGAGACCCAACGCGATGCGGTGCTTGGCCTCATCGAAGTCGAGGATAACAACGTTGATTTTCTGGTCGAGTTCGACGATGTCCTTCGGATCGGCCACACGACCCCAGCTGAGGTCGGTGATGTGGACCAGACCGTCGACGCCGCCGAGGTCGATGAACACACCATAGGGGGTGATGTTTTTGACAGTGCCTTCCAGCACCTGGCCTTTCTCGAGATGGCTGATAATCTCGGCCTTCTGGGCCTCAATTTCGTCTTCGATAAGGGCCTTGTGGGACACCACGACGTTCTTGTACTCGTGGTTGATCTTCACCACCTTGAACTCCATGGTCTTGTCCACATAGACATCGTAGTCGCGGATGGGCTTGACATCGATCTGCGAACCGGGCAGGAACGCCTCGATGTTGTCGAACACGGTGACGATGAGACCGCCTTTGGTGCGGCTCTTGACGTAACCGGTGATGATTTCCTGGCTCTCGTAGGCCTGGTTGACGCGCTCCCAGGACTTGAGGATGCGGGCTTTCTTATGCGAAAGCAGCAGCTGACCGTTGGAGTCTTCCTGGCTTTCGACATACACTTCAATCTTGTCGCCAGCCTTGAAATCGGGGTTGTAGCGCAACTCGGAAGAGGGGATGACACCATCGCTCTTGAATCCGATGTTCACCACCGCTTCGCGCTCGTTGAGGCTGACAATGGTACCCTCGATCACCTCCTGCTCAGTGAAGGCGTTGAAGGTTTGTTCGTACTGGGCAGCCATTTTCTGGGTCTGCTCGTTGTTGACTTCTTCTTTTTTGTCGATAGCGCTCCAGTCAAAATCCGCTAACGGCTGCACATTTTTGTAATCCATGTGTGAGATTTTTGTTTTGTGGCCGCCTGACCGACCGGGTTAAACATATATAACTCATTGGGCATTACCGCACTGACAGGAATACGGCTACCCAAGATGAGGTTACAAAGATACGACTTTTTTTGAAATAAATGGAATTAACGGAAATACTTGAACCTATGGAATCAATTCTCTCCATTGCTCCCCTCCGGTGTTCTCTGTCGGCTGCCGGCAATGGCGTAGAAAAGGATATACGCAAAGCCGACCGCGACAAACCAGTAGCTGGCTTGATAGGCACCGTTGCCGAAGAGGTCCACAACCTCCATCATCAGCAGCTGGATGACACCGCCACCGCAGACCAAGGCCATAAAGAGCCCTGAAGCGCGCTCGGTATAGGCGCCCAGCCCCTCCACGGCAAGGTTGAAGATACCGCCCCACATCACAGAGGTGCAGAGGCCCACACAGACCAGCAGTACCGCCGGCAGGGGAATCAGATGCAGACCGAAGCCCTGCGCCCCGCCGAAGCCGGGAAACAGGACATAGCACGACTTGACCGGGATGAAGATGGCCGCCAGCACCAGCACGATGGCCAGCGAGGCCACCACGGTGAGCATCTTGCGGGCCGAAACCTTGCTGCCCACCAGTCCACCCACCAGACGGCCCACCAGCATCAACAGCCAGTAGAAGGCCGCCACCGAGCCCGCGATGGCGCCTGCCTTGGGCATGTCAGCCTCGGGGGACACCGTCTCGTTCGCTGCGGACAACTCCGCCACAGGAACGTTCTTGTCGGTTTCATAGGTGGCATAGTACAGCAGATTGACCTCCTTGTTCTGCATCCATTTCTGCATCACGACAGGAGTGCCCACCTCCACGCCCACATAGACGAAGATGGCAAGGGCGCCAAGCACGAAATGACGGAACTTGAACAGTCCTTTGAAAGGCAACTGGCCGGGGGCCGACTGCCGCGACTCCTCGTTCTCGGGTATCTTGGTCAGCAAAATCACCACAAAGGCCAGCGCAAAGATGGCCAAGGCGGTGTACATCAGCGGGAACGTGTCGCTTATCTTGGCATCGACAATACTGGGAATCAGCAAGCCGGTGATGACGATGACAGCAGTACCGCACAACGAGTTGAAAGTGCCGCCAAACTGAATCAGCTGGTTTCCCTTGTTGCCCCCGCCGCCCAGGCGGTTAAGCATGGGATTCACCACCGTGTTCAGCAAGCACATCGAGAAACCGGCCACCAGTGCACCTGCGAGATATATCGCGAAACTGCCCACCAGACCGGAGCAGAGCTGTATGCCCACGCCTACAAAGCCCACCGACACCGCAATGAGGGCGGTGGTCTTGTAGCCACGCTTTTGCAGGAGATTGCCCGACGGAACACCCATCAGGGCATAGGCGATGAAGTTGGCGAACACGCCCAACGCCCCTTGCCAGTTGGGGATGGTGAACTGGTTTTTCAGAATGTCACCCATCGGCGAAGCCAGGTTCGTGACGAAAGATATCATGCCGAACAGCAGAATCATCACGATAATGGGGACAGTATAGTTCTGCTTCTTTCCCATAATGCTATGTGCGGATTATATCAGGTTATCAGTACACCACAACGCGGGCGGAGGCAAAGCCGTCCACACGAACCATGTAGACTCCCGCCGCTGCGAGATGGACCGCACTGTTATCGTAGGCGTTGCTGCTGTACACACAACGGCCCAGCGCGTCAAAGACCCTCACCATGCGGCCTTCGGCACCAAGCACTGTAAGGTTCCGTCCATCCACTGCCATGGCAACCGTCGAGCCTGTCTCGGCATCCTCGATGCCCACAGGGGCGTTCTCGGCGAAGACACCGCGAATCAACACATCCTCGGTAACGGTGAAGGTATAGGGATTGTTCGTCACATTGTTGTCCCATCTCACAAAGTGGTAGCCCTCCTTGGGGGTGGCCGTCAGCGTGACGCGTGTACCGCAGCGATAGACGCCGCCACCCGAGACAGAACCCCATGCCGAGCGGTTGGGGAGCGCGGTAACGGTGTATTCGGTGTTGTCAATCGGAGCGATGGCGCGCAGCATCCACGAGCCATAATTGCCGTCGGTGGAGAGGTTCTTCCATGACGAGCCGCTATTGGAGGAATAGAGCGAACCGCTCTCGTTGCCGCTCCAGCCACTCACGGCGGCGGGATAGGTAACGCCCGGCACCTTGAGGGTAATCCAGAGATACTTGTTGCTCGCCACATTCAACGCCACTGGATTGTCGAAATTGAGCGTAATCCAGCGGTTGGTATACTGATTGCTGAGGGTAATCGTGCCTTGATAGAGCTGTGCAGACTGCGTGGCCGTGGGCTTGATTTGGGTGCCGGTGGCGATAGTGACCGTATAGGTACCCGCCTTCACATTGAAGAACTGGATTCCTTCGAGGAACGGACGAGCCTCAAGGTCTGATGCCGCAAAGCGGATGCCCCACACAAAGTTATTGGTATTCGAGATGCCGATGGCGGTGGAGTAATCCCCGTCGTCATAACGGAGGGTGTCGCCGCCGAGGTCGGTATAAGTGGCATAGTAAGTGGTGTTGCCCGTGACAGTCACATTCCGGGGGTTCTCGGTGTTGTTGTCCTGCCATTTGAGGAAACGGTGGCCGGTGTTGGCTATTGCCGCCAGTCGGCGGGTGGAACCGAAAGTGAGGCCTGTGCCGCCACCCGTGACATGACCGGCCGTGGTGTCATTGGCCACACCCGTGACCGAATACGACGGCGGAGTGACGCCGCCCGTCGTGTCGCATGGATGCGCAATCACTAAACGCTGTCCGTTGCTGATGGAGGTACCCGGCGTATGGTTGGCCCATGCCACACCCGAAGCATTCAAGATGGCAAAGCCGCATTCGCTGTCAGTCCGTCCCGTGTGCCACTCCACAATCACTGTGTCGGGGCATACGTTGATTGACTCGATGGAGAAGTTGCCACCGCCGACAGTGGCGGTGCCGTAGAGGGTACCCGACGTGGAGGAGAAGGACAAATAAGCCCCCTCCCAGCCGTCGCTGCGGCTGTCGGTCATATTGATGGTCAGCGCGCACATGTCGGAGGCAACGCACGAAATCTGCGACACATTAATCACCACCGTGTCGCTGTCCTGCACCAACTGGATGGTGGCATGACGGTCGGCGCCGGTGGTATTCTGCGTGGCCGTGACGGTAACAGTGGTCAGCGCACCGTTGCCGTTGCCGACCGACGGACTCACCGTGAACCAGTTGGCACTGGGGGTGGCCGTCCATCCCTGGGCGATATGGCTGTTGCTGCTCACCACAAAGGTGGCGCTGGCACTGTCCTCGCCAGTCAGGTTAATCATATCGGTCGAGACACGCATCGTACCCGCAGGTTCGATACCGATAAGGGCCTGGTTGCTCTGGTTAAAGGTATTGCTTCCGTTGGAACCCGTACCGCCGCCACCGGGGTTCAGGGCGCCCATCGAGAAGTAGCCGTCGTACGAGCCGCCCCAGCCCCAGTTGACATAAAACTGGCCGTTGGAGTTATAGCCATGGAACACGAAGGCGTGACCTGCCGAAGGGTCAAATCCGGCATAGAGGATGGGGCGGCCGGCGTCCAACTCTGCGGTAAGTGCGGCACACCAAGCTGATTCGTTATAGTTTGCCTTATATATTCCCCTCAGGGTGTTCTTGTAGCCAAAATAGGTGGGCAGCGCCGTCTGCGCGCTGTTCGAAGAGCCCAAGGTGGCAGCGCCGCTACCGCCGGGGGCATAGCTCATATTGACCGACACACCCACATGATAGCAAAGGGTGGCTGTGGCCTGCACCTGTGCCTGCGACGAGGAGCTGGTGAGCTGGGTGGGCATGAGATCCCAATAATAGGTGGTGCTGCCGAAATCGGCGCTCTGCAAGCCATACCCGGAGAGGGAATAGGAATGCGACCCCGTTCCGATGGCGGGATGGTTCCAGAACTTCATAATCTGCGCCATGGCGATGGCGGTGCAGCCAGCCGGCGTGCCCGTGGGGCAGTAGGCGTTGTAGTAAGGGCTCTGGTTCCAACGGGTGGAGAGCATCGGGCTGACCGCGTGGACACCCTTGGGCTGCTCCCAAGTACCGTTGTACAGCATCTTCCACTGACTCTCGATATAGGGGTCGGGCTGGGCCTGCTGCGAAGCCAGCCATGCAATTTCCTCCTCGTACTGGTTAAGCCAGAAACGGATATTGGCACCCAGCTCGCCGGCGGGATTGCGCATCGAATATCCCAACACAGGGTAGGCACAATCGTCGGCACTGATGATGACGAATCCGCTGCCGTTATTCACGTCGAAAATATAGAACTGGGAAAAACCGGTACCTTCAACCTCACGCAACTCCACCAAGGAGCTCCCATTGCCGGCTGAGAGATTCTTCAACCAGAAATTCGTAGCCACGGTGCGGGCGTCCTGCACACTCACGGGTGCTGCCATCAGCACTGTTCCACAGATAGTTAAAACGATAGAAAGGAATAGTTTTTTCATCTCAGTTTGAATTAATTGAATTTGCAAATATACGAAAAAAAAAGCACATAACAACTTTTACTCTCTCACAGGCATTTTTTTAACCATTATAAACATAGTTGCGGGGCCGCCGATGGCCAGGGTGAGGCTTGTCAAGCAGGGTTAGCCTTTCAGGGCTTCCGAACCGCTGACAATCTCGATAATCTCGTTCGTGATGGCGGCCTGACGGGCCTTGTTGTAGCTCAGGCGCAGCTCCTTGAGCAACTCGGTGGCATTGTCGGTGGCCTTCTGCATGGCGTTCATGCGGGCGCCATGCTCGGAGGCCAGCGAGTCGAGGACGACACGGTAGAACTGCGAGCGCAGCGTGAGGGGAATCATCTCGCGAAGAATCTCCTCCTTCAAGGGTTCGTAGATATAGTCGTTGTTGGACTGCCCTGCCCGACCCGATGGACGGGTCTGACAAATCGGCAAGAACTGCTCGGTGGAGAGAATCTGCACCAATGAGTTCTTGAACTGGTTGTATATCAGCTCCACCCGGTCGTATTTCTTCTCGCAGAACTGCTCCATGATGCTGTCGGCCAGCGAGGCCACGGCATCGAAGCCGCTGTTGTCCAGCAAGTCGTCATAACTGCCGACCACATTGCCGAACCGCTTGGCGAAGAACTCGCTGCCCCGCTTGCCGATGGTAATCATCGCCAACTGGGCGGACGGTTCAGTGGCACGGTATTCTTCAATACGCGCCTGGGCCTGCTTGATGACATTGCTGTTAAAAGCGCCGCAGAGCCCCTTGTTGGAGGTCACGACGACCAACAGCACATGCTCCAGCTTGCGCACCTCGTGGTAGGGAGTGTGTATGCCGTCGCCTGTATCGATGTCGGCCACAATCTCGCCCAGCTGCGCGGCATAGGGGCGCATACCGATGATGGCATTCTGCGCACGGCGGAACTTCGCCGCCGACACCATCTTCATGGCCGAGGTAATCTGCTGCGTGGAGCTGACAGACGCGATACGGGTTCTGACTTCTTTTAAGTTTGCCATAATAGTCGTTTACACGTTATTTTGCGTACTTCTCGGCCATGTCGAGGGCCACTTTCTTGAGCGTTTCGAGGTCTTCGTCCAGCAACTTGCCCTTGCGCAGGTTCTCCAGCACTGTGGCGTGGTTCTGGTGCAGGAAGAAAAGGAACTCGCTCTCGAAATCGCGGACCTTGTCGGTCGGCACCTTCTGCAGCAAGCCTTTCGTGCCGCAGAAAATGATGGCCACCTGGTCTTCAACCGGCATGGGGTTGTACTGCGGCTGCTTAAGGATTTCCACGTTGCGGGCACCCTTGTCGAGCACCGCCTTGGTGGCGGCATCAAGGTCGGAGCCGAACTTCGAGAAAGCCTCCAGCTCGCGGTACTGGGCCTGGTCAAGCTTCAGCGTACCGGCGATTTTCTTCATCGACTTAATCTGTGCCTTGCCGCCCACACGCGACACCGAGATACCGACGTTGATAGCGGGACGCACACCCGAGTTGAAGAGGTTGGTCTCCAAGAATATCTGACCATCGGTGATGGAGATGACGTTGGTGGGGATATAGGCAGACACGTCGCCGGCCTGGGTCTCGATGATGGGCAGTGCCGTCAACGAGCCGCCACCCTTCACCTTGTCCTTCAGACAGGCCGGAAGGTCGTTCATCTGGCGGGCAATCTCGTCGCTCTGGATGATGCGCGCGGCGCGCTCCAGCAGACGGCTGTGCAGATAGAACACATCACCGGGATAAGCCTCACGTCCCGGCGGACGACGGAGCAGCAACGAAACTTCGCGGTAGGCCACGGCCTGCTTGCTCAAGTCATCGTAAATCACGAGGGCGTTGCGGCCCGTGTCGCGGAAATACTCGCCGATAGCGGCACCTGCGAAGGGGGCGTAGAACTGCATGGCGGCGGGGTCGGAGGCGGTGGCGGCCACCACGATGGTGTAGTCCATGGCACCCTTCTCCTCCAAATTCTTCACCATGTTGGCCACGGTCGAGCCTTTCTGGCCGCAAGCCACATAGATGCAGTACACCGGATCGCCGGCATCGTAGAAACTCTTCTGGTTGATGATGGTGTCGATGGCAATAGCTGTCTTACCGGTCTGGCGGTCGCCGATAATCAACTCGCGCTGGCCGCGGCCAATGGGAATCATCGAGTCGATGGCCTTGATACCGGTCTGCAGGGGCTGCTCGACCGGCTGGCGGTAGATGACACCGGGAGCCTTGCGCTCGATGGGCATCTCGAACAGCTCACCCTCCACGGCACCCTTGCCGTCGATGGGTTCGCCGATGGTGTTGATGACACGGCCCACGAGCCCCTCGCCAACCTTGATGGAGGCGATGCGCTTGGTGCGCTTCACCGTGTCGCCCTCGTTGATGGTGCTGGCCTCGGCCAACATCACAACGCCGACATTGTCCTCCTCAAGGTTCTGAACGATGCCCTGCTCGCCCGTCGAGAACTCCACGAGTTCGCCCGACTGGGCGTTGTTGAGGCCATAGACACGGGCAATGCCGTCACCGACGGTCAGCACCGTGCCCACCTCTTCCAGCGCCACGTCCAGGTTGACGTCGGCCAGTTGCTTTTTCAGAATCGCCGATACTTCGGCAGGTTTGATCTCTGACATATTATCTTGTTTGTGTTATTATTAATTCTTGTTTACAGACACGCCTCAGAGCTTGCTCTCATACACGTTCTCGTCGAACGAGCGACGCAGCTTGGAGAGTTTGCTGCTCAGACGGGCATCATACATGTTGTTGTTGAACTCCATGGAGAATCCGCCGATAATCTGGGGGTTGGCCTTGGACACCAACTCCACCTCCTGATGGGTGTATTCACCGATGACCTTGCTCACCAGCTCCCGCATTTCGGCATCGGACTCCACGGCGGTGGTGAATTGCGACAACACGATGCCGCGACTCTCACGGTACATGTCCAGATAGGCTCCGCTGATGCCGCGCAAGTTCACCGTGCGGTGCTTGCGCACCACAAAGTTGAAGAACAGGGTGGTAATCTTGCTCACCCGCTCACCGAAGAGGTCTGTCAGTATTGCCACTTTCCGGGCCTCCTTGATGACTGGGTTGTTGAACACCACGTTCAACTCGCGGTTCTCAGCGCAGACACTATTCACCAGCCGCATGTCCTTGGCCACCTCCTCCTGCTGCCCCGTCTCGCCGGCCAGCAGAAAGAGTGCCTTCGCATAGTTTATGTTGATTCTATAGTCCTGCATTCTTGTGGATTTGATAAAGGGTTAGTTCAGGTGGGCATTCTCCAGCTCGTGCTGAATCAGGGCATCCGCCTTCTGCTTGTCGCTCAGTTCCGCCTTCATCAACTTCTCGGCGATGTCGATAGAGAGGCTGGCAATCTGGTTCTTCAAGTCGTGTATCGCCTTCAGCTTCTCATAGTTGATGTTCTCGCGGGCGGCTTCCACAATACGGTCGGCCTCTTCCGTGGCCTTCTGGCGAGCATCCTCTATGATTTTCTCGCTCGTCAGCCGGGCGTTGCGCAGCAACTCGTCGCGCTCCAGTTTGGCCTCCTTCAGCAGGTCTTCGTTGTGCGAAGTCAACTGAGCCATCTCCTCGCGGGCCTTCTCGGCGGCGTTGAGGGCGTCGGCAATGGCCTCTTCGCGGGCTTTCAGCGATTTCAGGAGCATCGGCCATCCCCACTTGCCGAGGATGAACACCAGGATGAGGAACGACACCAGCATCCATACAAATGTGCCTAGACCGGGACTGATTAAAGGATTGTTCATGTAGGGTAGTTTTATATTAGCGTTGATGTTTGTTTTCAGTGAAAAGGAGGCCGGGGCCAATCGCACCGACCTCCATTCGTCTGTCGGTACTACTTGAGGACAACCAGCAAGCAGACAACCACTGCGAAGAAGGCAACACCTTCAACGAGAGCGGCGGCGATGATCATGGTGGAGCGGATGTCGCCGCCAGCCTCGGGCTGACGAGCCATACCTTCCATGGCACCCTGACCAATCTTACCAATACCGAGACCGGCACCAATGGTGGCCAGACCGGCTCCGACGGCTGCGCCGAAATAGCCCCAGGCCATCTGAGCGGCAGCTTGCAATAAAATTAATAATGACATAGTTGTGTTGTTTATGTGGTTAATAAATGTATTTCTCGCTCGTACAACGCGTTGGGCCACTTCCTCACCCCTCGCGGGATACGTTCGTTTGAGGGGGCAAAATTAGTCAAAATATTTCATTCCCGCAACTTTTTGACAGATTATTTTTTAGACAGAATTATAATATACTATCATTCAAACATATAGAATAGCGCTATTCCGTGGGGTGTGCGAACCCGCCCAACCACCGCAAAACCGCTAGCGCACCAGGTCGATGGAATAGTGCAGCCCCACATTCTCGCGGCGCGCCCGTGCCATCTTGATTATCAGATAGGCACAGGCGATGAGGTTGCGCAGTTCGCTGAGTTCCTCGGTCAGCACACTGCGGTTGTAGAGGTCCTCCGTTTCGCGGAAGATGAGGTTCAGCCTGTCAAAGGCCCGCTGCAGACGCAAGTCGCTCCGCACAATGCCCACATAGTTCCACATAATCTCCTGCAGCTCCTTCTTGGTCTGGGTGATGAGCACCATCTCCTCGTTGAGCACCATTCCTTCGGCGTTCCAGTCGGGCACCTCCCGTTTCACCTTCAACCCATCGTCCTTGATTCTCTCAATGGCCGACATGGCCGCGTTGTGGGCATACACCACCGCCTCCAACAGCGAGTTGCTGGCCAGACGGTTGCCGCCATGCAATCCCGTGCAAGCACACTCGCCCGCGGCATAGAGGTTGCGGATGCTCGACTCCCCGTTGCGGTCCACCTTGATGCCGCCGCACTGGTAGTGCGCCGCCGGACGGATAGGAATCATGTCGCGCGTGATGTCGACGCCGATGCTGAGACACTTGGCGTAGATGGTGGGGAACCCCTCGATGAGCTGTTTCTTGCCGATACCACGGGCATCGAGGTAGAGGTAGTCCTTGCCGCTAATCTTCATCTCGTTGTCGATGGCGCGGGCCACAATGTCGCGTGGTGCGAGACTCAGGCGGGAGTCGTACTTCTGCATGAACTCATTTCCCTCGCGGTCTTTGAGCACCGCCCCGGCGCCGCGCATCGCCTCCGTGATGAGGAAGGCCGGTTTCTCGGCGGGGTTGTAGAGGCTGGTGGGATGGAACTGCATGAACTCCAAATCGCTGAGCACTCCGCGGGCGCGGTGTACCATCGCCACGCCGTCGCCGGTGCTGATGACGGGAGTCGTGGTGGTGCTGTACACGTTGCCCATGCCGCCCGTGGCCAGCAGGGTCACCCGTGCCAGATAGGTGTCGATGCGGTTGGTGTCGCAATCCAAGGCATAAACTCCGTAGCATTCGATGCCGGGGGTATGCTTGGTGACCCGCTGTCCCAGATGGTGCTGGGTGATGATGTCGATGGCAAACTGATTCTCCTTCAGCTCGATATTGGGATGGCGGTGTACCGCCTCCAGCAGGCCGCGCTCTATCTCGGCCCCTGTGTTGTCCTTGTGGTGGAGGATGCGAAACTCCGAGTGGCCGCCTTCGCGGTGCAGGTCGAAACGGCCGGCATCCGGGCTGTTGTTGCCTACTGAGGGAACGCGGTCGAAATTCACGCCATACTGCACCAGCTCGCGGATACGGTCGGGGGCCTCGCGGATGGTCATCTCCACCACCTCGCGGTCGCAGATGCCGTCGCCCGCCACCAAGGTGTCCTGGATATGCTTGTCAAAGCTGTCGCTGTCGTAGCCAGCGTCCGATGTGGCATTCAACACTGCGGCGATGCCACCCTGCGCGTAGCGTGTGGAGCCCTCGTCGGCATTGCCCTTGCAAAGGATGCACACCTTGCCGTAAGGTGCCACCTTCAGGGCGTAACTCAGCCCCGCAATACCGGAGCCTATTACCAAGAAATCAACCTCGTACCGCATAACTTGTAGTGATTTTGGGTCTGTTTAGAGACTGCAAAGATAGCATTTTTTTTTCATCCACGCAATTCCTTCCGCCCAAACTGAGAGCACTTCTTATCGAATCACCCCCGTGACAAGGGAGTGCCTTCGGTGTGGTCCTTATGTGACTCTTATGCGCCTTTTGCCCTTCTCCGACGTTTCCCCGACATTTCTCCGACACTTCTCCGACTCATGTCGGGGAAAGTGTGGGAAAAATGCTGGGTATGCGTAAGATAAGAACAAAAGGACGGGGAAAGGAACATAAAAGCCACATAAAATCCACATAAAGGCGCACCGAGAGCAGGGTATGTTCGTTTTTTTGTGTACTTTTGCAAACGGTAACGTATCCTCCACAAGGAATGGGCATCATTGTAAAACAACGTGTTGAATGGTTTTCCGCACACCGCGGCCGCAGCCTGCTGTGCGGTCTCGCCCTCCTGCTCCATACCGCCGCAGGCGCCCAGGTGTCGTTCTCGATGCCGGGCGGTTTTTACCCTGAGGCCTTCACGTTGACGCTCTCGGCCGCCGAGGGCCTTGCCATCCACTACACCACCGACGGTTCCACGCCCACAGGCGACTCGCCGCTCTACCAACAGCCACTGACGCTCTCGCCCGCATTGTATTCCACCCGCGATATCTTCCTTATGCCCGACGCACCCACCGAGCTGTGGACCCCACCCGCCGAGGTACGCCACGCAATCGTGCTTCGGGCGGCGGCATTCGACAGCGAGAAGGTGCAGGTGGGGCCCGTGGGCACCTACACCTACTTCGTCGGCAACTTGATGGGGCATCCGCCCCAGTTGCCTGCCGTCAGCATCGCCCTGGACCCCGAGGCGCTGTTCGACCCCGACAGCGGCATCTTCAGTCCCAACGGATGGGACGCTTCCAACGACTTCCACAGCGGCAACTTCAACCAACACGGCCGCGACTGGGAACGCCTCGCCAACGTAGAGTTCTACGAGCTGGACAACCAAGGGTTCGCCCAGACACTGGGCCTCCGTGTCCACGGAGGCAAGACCCGCCGCATCATGCAGAAACCGCTCAAACTCTATGCTCGCCAAGAATATGGCAAAAAGAAAATCCAATATCCCCTCTTCGACGAGGTGTCCTACACTTCGTTCAAGCGGTTGGTGCTGAAACCCTTCTGCGCCGCATGGGGAGCCGCCGGCATACAGGACCTGCTGGCTTCGCGGATTGCACACCCCCTGCGCTTCGCGTCGATGGCGTCGCGGCCAGTGACGCTCTACATCAACGGCGAATACTGGGGCATCTACTACTTGCAGGAATCGCCCGACGAGCGGCTGGTGGAACAGCTGGACGGAGTGGATGCCGAGGAGGTGAACCTTATCGGTTCGTGGCTCGGACTGGTGGAGAACGGCAGCGGCAGCGAGTTCCGCCGACTGATGCAATGGCTGGACTCCGCCGACCTCGCCGACCCTCGCCAGTACAAACAGTTGTGCGCGCTCATCGACATCGACAACTTCATCGACTACCAACTCTTCGAGGCCTTCATCCACAACAACGACTGGCCCTCCAACAATATGCGCTGCTATCAGCACGGCACACAACCCTGGCGGTGGTTTTTCTACGACGGCGACGGGGCCTTCGACAACCCCGATGACGACATGTACGACATCCTGACCTACCAAGGCTCCGATGCATGGCCCAGCTCGGCGGAGGCGACTCTCTGTTTCCGCAGATTGCTGGCCTCCGAGCCGTTTCTGGAACGGCTAGACCGCAGGCTGCACGTGCTGACGAACACCCTCTTTGCCTACGAACACACCGCACCGATAATCAAAGAGATACGGGAGGCCGTAGGTCCCGAGGTGGCACGGCAGTCGCAGCGGTTCGGTTTCCCGGAGAGCACGACGGAGTGGGCCGCAGCGATAGAGAAAACCGACAATTTCCTGCGCCTGCGCCCCGAAATATTCTGCCGACAGACCGAGGCGTTCCGCCTGCCGCCCGTCCACACCACGGAGGAGTTCCTCCTGTTTCCCAACCCCGCCTACGGCACCCTCAACATCCAAAGCACCCGCGACACGGCAGGATGGACGGATTGCGAGGTATATGACCGACTGGGGCGGAAGGTGCTGACACAAAAACTGTTCTTCCTCCCGCAGCCCAGCATCTCACAGCTGCACCTCGAAAATCTTCCGGCTGGGACGTACTCGTTCTTCTTCCCTCCCTCCGCCACACCCTACAGGGTGGTGATATATTGAGAAACTGATTTTTCATCAAAAAACTTGTCTGTTTGAGAAAAAAGACTTATCTTTGCAGACACAAATACATCAAGATAATGGACGAAAACGAAGACATCCTTTTTAACGAGTGTAAGTTACAAATCACGAAGACCGGCCGGGCGATGAATATATTGTCATACGTGGCCGTGGCAAGCATGATAGGTCTGGTGGTCGGCGGACTGGTACTGCTGGCCTATGGCAGCCGTATCGATACCGATATGCCCCACTATGTGGAACTGTTTATCAGTTTCGTCGGTATTGCCTGCATCCTCATATCCGCACTGCTGGTGCCACCCGTGGTTTACATGCGTCGTGCCGTCCATGCCGCCAAGCAGGTTGAGATTGGCAACGAGCTCTTCCCCGCCGCCGATTTCCTGCATCAGTCCCATCTGATGTGGAGGTATCTGACCGTCTTCATCACCGCCGCGTCCGTGCTGACGTTTATCGTCACGGTGGCAGTTTCCTTCTACGTCCTCTCCATCCGCCACCCGTTCTAAAAAACTGTTAAAAATTAATCCAATGTTTTTCTTAAAACATCAAAACGGCATCTTTCCCTCCTTTTTTCGGTTACAATGGTCCCTCATTGCTCCCTCAAAAAGAAGAAAAATCTGCTCGCTTTGCTGTATAACAAATTCCATCAATTAAATTTTAACAGTTTCTAAGAAACTGTTAAACGGTTTCTATATTCCGAGGCACATCTCCCCTACCGTTTCAGGAAACGGATATCCTTGGCTTTGATAAGGCCATACTGCATCGCTTTGGCGATGCGGGCACCCGATTTGTTGACGATATCGAGTTTGCGCGAGAGTTCTTTCTGCAGCTCCTGTACGGCTTTCTCTGACGACTGCAGCTCGGCAGCGATTTCGGCAGCGGTACAGCCTGCGGCCTCCATCAGCAGAAGCCGCCGCTCAGTGTCGCCCACCGTGAGACCGTAGCACCGTTCGGGCGCCGCCTCGACATAGAGTTCCGCAGCCTCTTTCAATGTCAGCATAACGGGATAGTTGAAATAGTACTTCTCGCCCCGTTCCAGACTCTCGACGGCGCGCAGCACGTTGTCGACCGAGAAGCCTCCGGCGGCGTTCTTGCTGACGAAGGCCCGCGCGCCACGGTGCAGCGACTCGAAGACCACACGGGCAATCTCCATCATGCGGTCCTCGCGGTTGCCTTCGCCGGGCAGCGGGTTGTCGAAGCGCCCCGAGAGGATGATGATGCCAATATCGGGGAAACGACGGTGCACCTTGTCGGCGATGAAGATACCCCCCGTGGGTTCGCCCTGAAACTCCATATCGACCAGCAGGTAGTCGGGCATCTCGTGGGTGGCAGGGCTTTCAAGGGCCGCCATCAGCTGAGCACCGGTGGCAAAGGTGTCGAGCACCGTGACGGTCTTGCGCTCCACATGGCCGTCGTCGCTCATACCGCAGGCCACAGTTTGCTCCTGCGCGTTGAGCTCCATGCGTAGGGCTTTCCGGATGATGGGCTCGTCGTCGACGAGCATTAACTTGATGGATGACATGGAAGTTGAAAATTGAGAATTGAGAATTGAAAATTAATAATTATGGGCGGCCAGAAGGAGGTGCATGGTGGTGCCTTCCCCCGGGGTACTTTCAGCCCAGATGCGACAGCCGCGAAGGGTGTTGTCGTCGTGGCGTTTGATGATATACTTGCAGAGTATCAGCCCGAAGCCGTGTCCGCCAGAAGAGGGCGTCTTGTCGGCACGGAAGAGGTTCTCAAGCGTATCGGCATCCATACCGCAACCAGTGTCGGAGACGGTAATGTGCACAAACCGGGGATCGTCGGCCACCGTAGCTGATACAGTGACACTCCCCGCCTCGGTGCAGCGGAGGGCGTTGTTGACCAAGTTGCGCAGCAGTATCTCCACCAACTGGCGGTCGCCATCGACCGTCAGCCCCGAGGAGACAAACTGCAAGGCCACCTGCACTGGGCGGGGGTTCATGCTGGTGGCACGCACGCTGTCAAACACCTCATCGAGGGGAAACTCCGACCGCTGGAACTGGAGTCCGCTGGGGATGGAGAGATTGGTCCACGACTTGATATTGGCGAAGGTGCGCAGCAGCTGCTCCAGCACCTCCTGACGCAACTCCTCGCTGAGTTTCTTGTTTTGCAGATAGGAAAGGAAGGGGTTGATGTCGTGACGCAGCACCGAGAGACAGGTCTCGACATTGGCGATGCGTTCCACATCCTGCCGCTTGGCCTCCTGGAGGGCGCGGGTCTCGTTGTGGAGTATCTTCGTGCGGTGCCGCAGCAGGAACACAAGGACGGCCAAGACAATCAGCAACAACGACCCCACGGCGATGGCAAGGACGTAGACGCGGTTGCGCGACTGCGACCGCTCCAGCTGTTCCTGCAGCAGTGAGTCGGCCCGTTCGTTGCCACGGATGAATTCCAGCAGTTCCATCTCGCGGGCGTACCAGCGGGCCTGGTCGTCGGCCGCAAGGCTGTAGGGCATCCGAATGAGACCGTCGTAGAGCATGGACTCGAACTTGGGGGCCATGCCGTCGCTCCAGCTGCTGTCTTCCAAGGCCAAGGTATAGTAGAAGCGGGCCTCGTCGAGGTCGCCGATACGCAGACAGTATTCCGCCGCCGCCACCACGGCACCCAGATGCTGATAGGGGTCGGGCGTGGCGAAGAACATCTCGGTCGAAAGGCGGAAGAGGCGCAGCACCTCCTCCTCGCCCACCGGCATCCCCTGACAGGAGTCGTGGATGGCCTCCGCCACACGTCCTAGCGCCGTGTCGGCACCGATGAAGGCCCTGAGTTGGTAGACGTTGGCCTGATGGTAGTCGCAATAGCCCTGCGGGGTATTGAGGATTTGCTGACTTCGGTCGAGATAGGCAAAGGCTTTGCGGAGCATGGGCACATGGTCTTCCTGCACGGCCGCGAGGCGGTAGCAGGCATGGGCGATGGCATAGCGCAATGCCAAGTCCTCGGCATAGTCGCACCGCAAGTCGGGCAATGCCGTCTCGACGGCGCCAAGGAGTGCCTGCATATTGTCCATCGTGGCCGCCGAGAGGGCGGTCCCCGACGAAGAAGCCACCGCACCATTGCGGTAATGGTAGTTGAGCGTCAACGAGGTGATGTAGTACTCCATGCGGGCGAAGTCGTAGAGGTAGGCGTTGCCGCTGCCAACGCGGGCACGGCGTTGGGGAATTCCGTCGCGGCTGATGCCATAGAGCAGCCGATAGGAGTCGGCGATGCGACAGCCGCGCTGCAGCAGACGCACCTGCAGCAGACGGGCGATGACACTCTCTACCTCGTCGTTGTCGGACTTCTGCAAGGAGGTCCAATAGAGGACTCTGTCGATATAAGCCGACGCGCTGTCGTGCTCAGCCAGCATGTAGTAGTCAAAAGCCAGGTTGTTGTAAGCCCGCAGGCGGCCGTCGTGATAGTCGGGCAGCGAGTCGTTGAGCAGTGCCAACGCGGCATAGCCCTCTTCGATGGCACAGAGCGGGTCGCGGTAGCGATTGACGAAGGCCAGCTTGTTCATGTTGTCCACCCGCGCCCGGAGGGACAAATCCATCTCCTGACGGGGGCTTCGGCCGCCGCAGGCGGCCACACAAAGCAGCACGCAAAGCACCGCGAGAAGTCTGACAGACAATGGTCTATTCATTTTTACATCAACTCCTTACCACTTGCAAAGGTACGTATTTTTCCCCATATAAACAGTTTCGAAACTGTTTAATTTCAATTAATGGATTTTGTTATACAGCAAAGCGAGCAGATTTGTCTTCTTTTTGAGGGAGCAATGGGGGTCCATTGTGACCGAAAAAAAGGAGGGAAAGATGCCGTTTTGATGTGTTAAGAAAAACATTGGATTAATTTTAACAGTTTCTTACCCCTAAAAATGCTCGAAAAGGGCTTCGGAAAGGGTTTTCCAGCAGCCTGAAGAAACCTCACAAAAGAATCATATCATACTCATCCACAATACCAACCAAAGGGTGAGAGAAAAAATATTTTGCCGTGTCGGAAAAAGTTTGTATCTTTGCAGCCGATTTCCCCATAGGGGGAACGAGAAAGGTCGTTTGGCCGAGGGGCTAGGCACAGGTCTGCAAAACCTGCTACTCCGGTTCAAATCCGGAAGCGACCTCACAAAAAAAGAAGCCTGCAAATGCAGGCTTCTTTTTTTGATTACTCACTATCGGCCACTTCAAAAGGGTACCCCACATCCGGAGCTATGACTATCTTGATCCCCCTTGTCTTTCATGCTATTCTGCCGATTCATATTGCTCGTCGTTTAATGCATATTCAAACTTGCTTATCCATCCCCTGCAGCTATATTTTGATTCGATATCTGATAACTCATAAGAGAGATTGTGGGAATTGATATTGTATATACTGAAATCGACAGCCGTATCTTCAGGATATGTGTATTTCAAGACTTTCCCATCATCGTATTCGATAATGAAACTTTCAGAGAACCAATTACACCGACAACCCTCAAAATGCTCTTCTATCGTTTGCGTTCTCATTGGCCCTGTAATATCCGCTAAAGTTGTGTCTTGATTAGGTTTCAAATTGATGACATATTCCCCTTCATAACCTTTAAACGTCATGACTACACTATGGGATGACTTGTTCTGCCAGCGGAATTCTCCTTCGGACCATCTGTCGCAAGAGACCATCAGCAGGGCAATTATACCGAGTAAAAATGTCCTTTTCATCTTCATATTGTTTTGTTTACCATCAAATCAGTTTCCTTTATTACTGTCCATGAGAGTATCGCCACGACCTAGGGAAGGCAGCTCTCGATGACCATCTCGTAGAGTTGGGCAGGGGTGATGCCGACGGCGCGAGCCTGTTTGGGGACAATGCTCTCGGCACTCTGGCCGGGGATGGTGTTGACCTCAAGGAAGAAAAGTTCATTGCGCGAGGTATCGTAGATGTAATCGAACCGGACGATGCCGCGACAGCCGAGGAGGTCGTATAGGCGCGAAGAGACCTCCTGGATGTGGCGCGATATGGACTCGTCGCACTCGGCAGGCGTCACCTCCTGGCTGAAACCTTGGTACTTGGCCTCATAGTCGAAGAACTCATGCCCTTTGATGGGAATAATCTCGGTGATAGGGAAGACATGCTTGCGGCCGGATTTCTCGCGGAGCACGCCGCAGTCGAACTCGCGACCCTGGATGCACTGCTCCACCAGTACCTCGCGGTCTTCGGTGAAGGCCAGCTGGATGGCGGGAAGAAGTTGGTCGGGGCTTTTGACCTTGGTAGTAGCCACACTGCTACCACCGGCGGCGGGCTTGACGAAAAGGGGATACTTGAGGTGAGCGGTGAGCGAGGAAAGCTCTTCGAGGGCAGGCTCTTCGTAAAGGAGCACCGAAGGGGCCACGCTGACGATGCCGAAACTGCGGACAACGGGATTGCAGTAGCCTTTATGGAACGTGAGGGACGAGGTGTAGAAGCCACAGGTGGTATAGGGAATGCCCAAGAGGTCGAAATAGCCTTGCAAGACCCCGTTCTCGCCGGGGTTGCCATGGATGATGATGAAGGCAAGGTCGAATCGGCTCACCCCCTCGACGGTGAAGTCGGCCCGGTTGACGGGACGATGCTCGCCATTGTCGGCCAGCCAATACCAGCCGTCGCGGTCGACAACGATTTTATAGACATTGTACTTGGTGTGGTCCAGGTTGTCGTAGACCTGATTGCCGCTGTTGATGGAGATGTCATGTTCGCCGGAGAAGCCTCCCATGACGAGGGCGATATTTTTCATGTGTTGAGAATTGAAGATTACTGTATTATGGGTCTGTGGGCGGCACGGAGAGCCTGCTTCCGGTTGAGGAGGCATTGCTGGCGCGTGGCGGGTGAGACAAAGGTTTCGAGGAACCGCTCGTAGATGATGTCGGCAGCAAGGTCGGAGGGGTGGCACATGTCGCGGGCATAGAAACGATAGTCGCGCAACTCATCGAGGAGCAACTCGTAGCTGTCGAAATAATGACAGAACGGGAACTCCTGTACCAACCGGTCGACAGCGAGGAGGAGCGTGGACTTGCTGAGCTGGTTGCCGTGGGCCGTATCGGCTAGATGACGGATAGGGCTGACGGTGAAAAGAACGTGAGGGGTGAGAGGTGAACTGTGGTCGGCGACCTTGTGAAGCCAAAGGTGAGAGAGGAGTGGTTTCCAGATGTCCACGATTTCATCGACGGTAAGGCGGGTGCGGGTGAACTGGTCTGGGGGGAGCTTGTGGCAATTGGCCACCACTTCGCCCTGACGATAAAACACCCATGCCGTGCCGAAGGTAACCAGAATCACAGGGCTTTTCTGAAGCTGTTCGCGGGTGACCTGAAGTGACTGGTTGCAACGGGCCAGACACTCCTCGCGGTCGGACGAGGAGAAACGGCTATGATGCATCCAAGAGTGCCAGAGGCCATCGTGGAAGAGGGTTTTCTCCGCCGGAAAGGGGGTATCGGACAATGCCATCTGCAACGCGGCAGCCACGGAGAGCGGGTTATAGAGAGTGCCAAAAGGATTGCACAAGGCATCAAACCCCGCCTCGCGGAGGCGGACACCCATCTCATCGGCGAAGCAGGAACCCATCAGCAGCAGTGGTTGGTCGAGGTCAAGCGTCCACGACGGAGAGACTGGAGTGACTGGGGTTTGGAGTTGCATAATTCGTCAGTTTTCGTAGGTCAGCCTGTCAACCGAGCATTTCGGGATGGACCTCGTTCACTCCGGGCAGGGAGGAGAGCACCGTCATGAACTTCCGGGCATCCACCCGCAGGTCGTGGCTCTTCATTGTGAGGTCCAGGTTGTTCTTCGAGTCGTGCACCTTCGCCTGGACGGGAACTTTCCCTTTACATTTCTTGGCCGCGGACTCCAGACTGCGACAGAACTCCGGGGTGATGGCCTCCAGCCCGATAGTGAAGCACACCAACTTGGCATAGCGATCCAACACATTGTTGAGCATCAACATCTCGTTGATTTTGACTATCGGACGGGAGTAGTACGTTGTGCCGTCGGGATTGGGATGGCTGAATTGCCGCACGTTGCCCCGAATGCAGAGGAAGAGGTCCTTGGCAAAGTAGTTCTTGAATTTCAGGTATTCGTCCTTGTAGAGCCGCAGGGTGTAGGAACCCGAATAATCCTCGATGGTCATGGAACCGTAGGGGTCGCCATTGCGCTGCGAGACGCCCTCCTTGGCTTCGGTAACGACCCCGCCGATGACAAATTCCTTGTTGACAAAGTCTTCGAGATTACTCAATTCAATGCATTTGTTCTTGACAAAATGCTGCATCTCGTATTCAAAATCATCGAGGGGATGACCACTGAGGTAGAAACTGACCACTTCGTACTCGTTGCGACACCGCTCGACGATCGTCCACGGCTCGCAGTTGGGGATGGCGGGATGGTCTTCCTTCTTGATGTCGTCGCTCATATCGAAGATGGACATCTGGGAGCTCTCGGCACTTTCACGCACACGGGAGGCCCACCGCACCAGTTTCTCGATATACGTGGGGCCCGTGGGACTGTCGGGGTCTTTGTAGAAATACTGCGCCCGATGCATGTCGCCCACCCCGTCGAAGGCACCGGCCTTGACCATTACCTCGACATTTTTGCGATTGACGGCACGGAGGTCGACACGCTCCAAAAAGTCAAATATATCCCTATAAGGACCGTTGGCATTACGCTCGGTGATGACCGCCTCGGCAGCCGCCTCACCCATGCCGCTGATGGCCTGGAGACCAAAACGGATTTGTCCTTTGCTATTGACCGAGAAATCCATCTCAGACTCGTTGACCGCCGGGGCGAGAATCTGCAGATTATGCTTGCGGCAGTCTTCCATGAGCTCGGTGACACGCTTGATATCGTTCTGGGCGCTGGTCATCACCGCGGCCATGTACTCGGCCGGATAGTGCGCCTTGAGGTAGGCGGTCTGGTAGGCCACCCAGGAATAGCAGGTGGCGTGGGACTTGTTGAAGGCATAGGAGGCGAATTTCTTCCAGTCCTCCCAAATCTTATGGAGCTTCTCGTGGGGATGCCCGTTCTTCTCGCCACCCTCGTAGAAGAGTTTCTCCAACTCGTTCATCTTCTCAATCTGCTTCTTGCCCATGGCCTTGCGGAGGGTGTCGCTCTGGCCGCGGGTGAATCCCGCCAGCTGGCGGGAGAGAAGCATGACCTGCTCCTGGTAGACGGTGATGCCGTAGGTGTCCTTGAGGTACTGCTCCATGCAGGGGATGTCATACTCGATGGGGGATTTTCCCTGCTTGCGGTTGATGAAGTCGGGGATGTAGTCCATGGGACCCGGGCGGTAGAGGGCGTTCATAGCGATGAGGTCCTCGAAGACATGCGGTTCCAACTCGCGGAGGTACTTCTGCATTCCCGCCGACTCAAACTGGAAAGTGCCTACCGTGTTGCCTTCGCAATAGAGTTTGTAGGTGAGTTCGTCGTCGATGGGGATGTGGTCGATATCGATCTCCACGCCGTGGTTCTTCTTGATCATGCCCAAGGCGTTCTTGATGATGGTGAGATTCTTCAACCCCAAGAAGTCCATCTTGATGAGGCCCACGGTCTCCACCACATGGCCGTCGTATTGGGTGACCAGCACGTCGCTCTTGGACTCCTTGTCGTAGATGGTGCATACGGGCGCCATCTTGGTGAGGTCGTCGGCACCGATAATAACACCGCAGGCGTGGATGCCCACCTGCCGGTTGGTATCCTCCAACTCGGCGGCATAGGTAAGCATGTTGCGTATCTCGGGCTGGGTGGGGTCCTCCATGATGGAATGGAGTTCGGGGACGTACTTGAAGCAGTTGACCAAATTGACTCTGGGCGACTTGCCTTTGGCATCCTTGATATTGTCGGGGAAACTACGTTCGGGGATAAGGTCTTTCAACTCGGCCACCTTCGAGAGGGGAATCTTCTCCACCCTTCCCACATCGGCAATAGCTGACTTGGTAGCCATGGTGCCATAGGTGATGATATGGGCGACACGCTCCTTGCCGTATTTCTCTGTAATCCAATCCAGCACCTTGCCACGGCCGGCATCGTCGAAGTCGACATCGATATCGGGCAGCGAGATACGGTCGGGGTTGAGGAAACGCTCAAACAGGAGGTCGTACTTCAGCGGGTCGATGTCGGTAATCCACAGGCAGTAAGCCACCACGCTGCCGGCCGCCGAACCACGGCCCGGCCCCACGCTGACTCCCAACTCCTCGCGCGCTGCGCGGATATAGTCGGCCACAATCAGGAAGTAGCCGGGGAAGCCCATGGTTTTGATGGTGTGCAACTCGAAGACGATACGTTCGCACTGCTCCTCGGTAAGTGCGGCTTTGATGGACTCGATATCCGACTTGTCAGACAGGTCAGACCTGTCAGACAGGTAGCGCTTCCGGGCCCCTTCCCACACTAGTTTCTCCAGGTAGTCGGCCTCGAACTTAATACGGTAAAGCTTGTTATAGCCACCCAACTTTTTGATTTTATCCTCAGCCTTCTCCTGACTGAGCACCACCTCGTGTTTCTCGTTCCGTGTGAACTCGTCGAAAAGCTCCTGCTCGGTGATGCGGCTGCGGTACTCCTCCTCGCTGCCGAAGGCGGCGGGGATTGGGAACACCGGCATGATGGGGTCGGAGTCGATAGAGTAGAGCTCCACCTTGTCGGCAATCTCCATGGTGTTCTCCAACGCCTCAGGGATATCAGCGAAGATGTCGGCCATCTGTTCGGGACTCTTCAGCCACTCCTGCTTGCTGTAGTGCATTCGGTCGGGGTCGTTGTAGTCCTTCTGCGTGGCCAGACAGATGAGGTGATCGTGTGCTTCGCCGTGCTCCTCTTTGACGAAATGCACGTCGTTGGTGGCGATGAGTTTGATATTATGCTTGCGTGCCAACTCTATGAGGACCGGATTGACCTGTTGCTGCAACTCGTAGAATTTGGTGTTGGCGTTGGGTTTGTCGGTCTTGTGGCGTTGAAGTTCCAGATAGTAGTCGTCGCCAAAAATCCGCTTGAACCACAACACCGCCTTCTCCGCCCCCTCAATGTCTCCTTTCATGATGAGCTGGGGTATCTCACCGCCGACACATGCCGAGCAGACGATAAGCCCTTCATGGTACTGTTCCAGCACATTGTGGTCGATACGGGGACGGTTGTAGAAGCCGTCGGTATAGGCGATGGAAGAGAGCTTGCACAACGACTTATACCCTTCCTTGTTCTTGGCCAGCAGGATGAGATGGTATCCGCTGGAGTCGGTGATGCGCTCACGCCCCGTCTCAGGGTTGATTTCCTTGACGTTCTTGTCCTTGTCGTAGAGGGTGCGGCGGGCACAGTAGGCCTCGGTCCCGATAATGGGCTTAAAGAATTGAGTGTTAAGTGTTGAAAGTTGGGCGTTGAGGGATTCAAGATTGGCGTTGAGCGTGGCCAGCTGGTCGGCATCGGTCTTCTGTTCCTCTTCTTTGATTTGGGCTTGCAGCTCTTGGATTTGGGCCGTGACCTCCTTGATTTTGTCTTTCACCTTGCCGTTCTCTTTCTTGACGGTATCGACGAAATCTTTAATGCCGAACATGTTTCCGTGGTCGGTGAGGGCCATGGCGTACATTCCGAGTTCCTTGGCGGTCGACACCAACTCCGACACCTTCGACATGCCGTCGAGCATCGAATAGTGGGAGTGGACATGCAAGTGTGTAAAGTTCATCTCTTACGGGCGGCGTTAATGGTTACAACTGATTTGCAAATGTACGAATAAAATCCGACATCGCCACCAAAAACTTATTCACAAAAAACCAACACCACCCGCAAAGCAAATCCAGAGAAAGAAACAACGGCTATTGTAACCCGCCGGTATGACTAGGGGTACCTTTTATTTGGCTCACCTTTCGGTTGGCTCCACTTCGGTCGCCGACCTCGGCGTGCTCTCGGTGTGCCTTTTATACAGCTTCGGCATGCCTTCGGTTGCTTTCCTGTTCGTACTCAGACATTTTGCAGCACATTTGCAGCCTTAGGTTGCAGATGTGTTGCAGAAGTGTTGCTGATGTATTGCTAAACAACCGAAGGCACATCAAAGCCACATAAGAACCACACCGAAGGCACTCCCTTACCAAGCGCATGGCAGCGGACAGCAGAAACTGCTGCGTCCACAGACGAAAACGGCTGGAACGGGAGAAGAATTTTGCTTTACTCCGGGGTATTTTTCTGCTTGATGTACAGCAGAACGAAATAGAGTACCGCGACACATTTGGCTGAAAACTCTAACAGAAACAACAGGATACCCACACCGTCCATGTATCCCGAATGGAAGAGGCCGATAATGTCTTTCAGCACGAGAAGACTAAGACTGATGGCCGCAATTAATGGTAATTGTTTCATGGTTACTTATCCTTTCTTGTGTTGTACTCAATCATAGATAGCAGCATAATCTGGGAACAGGTAATCAAAACACCTAACACAGAAACTATCGCTATTACAGCGCTCTTTTCGACTGCACCTGCCACGATCCCGCCAATACATCCCACAAAGCACAATATTGAGGCAAAACTACTAGTGATGCGTTAATTTTAAATTTGTTTTTATAATTCATTGAAATTATTATATTTATAGCGATTTTAACTTTTGACGATTTGAAATGAATGAGTAT
>CAJOHZ010000007.1 GCA_905234695.1 uncultured Bacteroidales bacterium
CGCGCCGCCTGCGCACCCTTTAAACCCAATAAATCCGGATAACGCTCGCATCCTCCGTATTACCGCGGCTGCTGGCACGGAGTTAGCCGATGCTTATTCCGCCGGTACTCTCATCGGACTTCGCAAAGCCCTTATTACTCCCGGCTAAAAGGGGTTCACAACCCATAGGGCCTCCTTCCCCCACGCGGCATGGCTGGTTCAGGCTTCCGCCCATTGACCAATATTCCTCACTGCTGCCTCCCGTAGGAGTCTGGTCCGTGTCTCAGTACCAGTGTGGGGGATAAGCCTCTCAGCTCCCCTAGACATCGTTGCCCCGCCAACTACCTAATGTCACGCATGCCCATCCGTAACCAGTAATCCTTTCGTCGTGAAACCATGCGATCCCTCGACCATATGGGGTATTAGTGGAAATTTCTCTCCGTTATCCCCCTGTTACGGGCAGGTTGCATACGCGTTACGCACCCGTGCGCCGGTCGCCGCCAGGTATTGCTACCCGCGCTGCCCCTCGACTTGCATGTGTTAAGCCTGCCGCTAGCGTTCATCCTGAGCCAGGATCAAACTCTTCATTGTATGAATTGATTTTTTCACCTTTGACTCTCCGTATCCCTGCCACCGGCCGTACCGGCGGCTTTCGGGACACACGCTATCCCAAGTTCCAAAAAATTTCAATGTTCTCTTGCCTTTCCCACCAGTGTTTTCAACACATTTTCTTACCGAAAAAGCGAATGCAAAGATACAACCATTTTTTGAACTACAAAAACTTTTTTTCTTTTTTTTTCTTAGAAACATTACAATCAAATATATCTCAACCATTTAACATTGTAAAAATTTTATCAACACACCATTGGAACGGGATTCAAACAAGATAAAAACCACACGTACTTCCACAGAATTGGCACCATTCTCCACTCATCAATTGTTGATAACACTGCAAATTGTTGATTATACGTATTTTACACTAAATACAACCAAGATGTGAAATTTCAATCTCGATTTCTTCCCTCCCCTAAGGTGGTGCCGTAGTGGCTTTTACGTTCCTTTTTCCTTCCTTCGGTTCTTATCTTACACATACCCAACACTTTTCCCACACTTCTCCCAATCTACATTGGAGAAGTATTGGAGAAGTATTGGAGAAGGACCGAAGGAACACCGAAAGAACATAAGCGTCACATAAGGACCACACCCTTGCCAAAGACCCTCAACGGAAGGGGTAAAACATAAAAAAATGATGCAAGAAATCGAGTTTTAAGAATTAAAGTGTATCTTTGCAAATTCAAACAAAGGGGTCTCCCTCTCGAAAACAAGGGACAAACAACCTTATACTCTTATTATTACATATAGGATGAAAAACAGACTTGTACTTATCGCGTTGTTGATATTGCTTCCGGCGCTGCCGCAGGCACAGACACTCACCGCCTACCACAACACGGTACCCGGCGGGTATAATTTTTGGGTGAGCACACCGGCAGACTACGACTCATTGAAAGCGGACAAGCCCATCATCCTTTTCCTTCATGGCGCAAGCCTCTGCGGAAACAATCTGGAACGGGTACGTCGATACGGCCCGCTGCACGCATTGGCGATGGGTAAGCAGATCGATGCGGTCATCATCGCACCTCAGAATCCGAGCGGAGCATGGAAACCTGAACGAATCAACCGCGTAGTGGACTGGGTTTACTCGCATTACAGCGGAGACACCAACCGCTTCTACGTCATAGGCATGAGCCTGGGCGGGTATGGCACCATTGACTATTCGGCCGCATACTCCCACCGCATCGCGGCGGCCATGGCATTATGCGGTGGAGGAAACCCGAAGAATTTCTGCGACTTGAACGAAATCCCATTGTGGATATTGCACGGCACCGCTGACCACGTCGTCGGCATTGAACAATCCCAGAAGGTTGTCAACTCGATGGCACGCTGCGGCGACACAACACGCCTGCGGTTCACCAAACTGACAGGGGTGTCGCACAGCGGACTGGCACGCGCATTTTATCTTCCCGAAACATACGACTGGCTTTTCCAGCATCGGCTGGACACGCCCGACCGACCCGTGAGCCACGAGTACGACATCACAGTCGACCTCTTGCACAAGGCCTACCGTAATATCGACCGGAAATCCAACAAACTGGAGGTGGTCAACAGTGCAGCAAAGCAGGGCAAGGAAAGCCAGAATAACGACAGCACAACAGTGTCCACGACCAACAGCACAGGGAATGCCGCCATGACAGATGGCGACGGTGAGGCTAAATACTATACAATACGAGAGGGCGACACCCTCAGCGCCATCGCCCGAAAACACCATACAACTGTGCGGGCACTATGCCGGCTCAACGGCATAAAAGAAAGCACCCTGCTGCGCATCGGACGGCGGCTACGGGTGCGTTAGTATGGCCACAGGCTCCCGTCAGGGGCGTCGGACATACTCAGCATACGCATATTCCAATCCACTCTCAGGATCGGTCATCCTGTCGGTGAGGCTTATCTGGCGAAATGCCGACGGGTCTATCTTGGGAAAGAAGACATCGGCCTCAAAGTCACGGTAGACCCACGTAACGTACATCCTCTGCACAAAGGGAAGCAGGTCACGGTAAAGGGTTGCGCCACCGATGAGAAACGTCTCCTCCTCGCCCTCAACCATCTTGAGAAGCGCTGGGACCGAGTGCGCTACTTCCAGCGTGCCCGAGGCGGTAGGCGGCACCTCGTAGCGGAATGCCGTATCGTGGGTAAGAACGATATTGCGTCGTTTGGGAAGCGGTTTCTTCGGGAGCGAGTCGAAAGTGCGCCGCCCCATAATGACGGTGTGACCGCCTGTGAGGGCTTTGAAACGTTTCAGGTCGTCGCTAATATGCCAAAGCAGGTCGTTGTCTTTGCCAATGGCCCAGTTCTGCGCCACTGCAACAATGATGGATAGATTGGGTGTGGTAGACTTTATCATGGGAGATGAGAGGTGGGTGCTAAAAACTTAAAACTGAAACTTAATCAAATATCTCCAAGGCTCGTTGGAATATGCCGTTCATGTAGGCAATCGCGAGGCCATAGTTGCTCACCGGCACGCCTGCATCAAGAGCGGGCTGGAGGCGCGAGGCCAATTGTTGACGGGTGATGACACAACCGCCACACTGGATGACAAGAGAATACTCCGCAATGTCGGCCGGAATAGGTGAAAGGCCACCAAGGGCCTCACAGAGGAGCTTTTTGCCCGTATATTTTGCCAGAAGGGCGGGGAGTTTGACGCGGCCGATGTCTTCACAGGTAACATTGTGAGTGCAGCTTTCGAGCATCAACACACGGTCGCCGTCGCGCAGACGGTCGATGGCGGGAGTGCCTTTCACATAGTCGTCAAACAGTCCTTTGGCACGCGCCAAAACCACACTAAAACTAGTCAAATAAGGGGAATGGTGAGCGGCATTGGGCGAGGGGTAAAAATTGTCCAACACATCGCGAACTTTATGGAATGCCTGACTGTCGGTGACAACGAGGCGGGGTGGGTTCTTCAACGACTCCAGCGTGGCGCGCAGTTCGGCCGGTTGGCAGACAAGGGCGATGGCGTGGTTGTCCAGCAGGTCACGCAGCACCTGCACCTGAGGCAGAATCATACGGCCTTCTGGAGCGGATGAGTCAATGGGGGTGACCATCACCACCGTGTCGCCTTCGCCCACCACATCGCCGAGGAGGCTGTTGTATCGATAGGCTGATTGGGGCAATGCCTCGCGGATACGGGACAGCAGCGGTTCCCGCTGGGAGGAATCTTGGACGGAGATGACTAATACAGCATTGGCATAACGTTGGTCCAACGATTGTAGCAGACTGGTGTCGGGCGGGAAACGGTCGGACTGGGAGTAAATCAACAAGAATGGGATGCCACGTTTGCGGCAAGCCTCCACCAATTGTTCCTCCTCACTTCCGAAGCGGTTTTCGGTGAAGAGAATCAACGCCAGATCGACCTGTGCCAGCACGTCGAGACTCCGACCGATGCGCATGGTGCCCACCGCGCCTTCATCATCGATGCCAGCGGTGTCAATCCAGACTACTGGCCCCACACCGCCCAACTCCATGGTTTTCTTCACAGGGTCGGTGGTGGTGCCAGGCATATCGGAGACGATGGCAATGTTCTGTCCGGTGAGGTAGTTCACCAGAGAACTCTTGCCGTAGTTGCGACGGCCGAAGAGGCCGATATGGGGTTTCAGTTCGTTGCCTTTCATATCCGATATAACGCAGTTGCAGGGGGAATATTGTATAACGCAGATTATTCTCCCGCAGTAATATGCAGGCAGTTGGCGAAGCCTGAATGAGGGTGTGGCGCATGTATGGATTTTTTTTCGTACCTTTGCAGGCTGAAATGAGGAGAAGAACCATACGCCCCTCCACCGTGGCCGACCTGCCACAGATGCTGGCCATGATACCCCACTCGCGGAAACTGATGCGAGCGGCAGGCAACACGGTGCAGTGGCCCGAAGGCTACCCCGGAGAAGGGGATCTGCGACGCGACATCGAACAGAACGCCAGCTATATCATTGAGGAAGAAGGGCGGCCGGTAGCCACTTTCGCCTTGGTACACGGAATTGAACCCACCTACGGCCGCATCGACGGGGGATTGTGGTTAGACGATACCACCCCCTATGCCACCATCCACCGGCTGGCATGCGTAGAAGGGGTCAGCGGCGTGGGACGCGACTGCTTTGAATGGTGCCTGGAGCGTATGTCCAAAGATTCCACAATGAGTGCGTCGCTGCGGGCCGACACCCACGAGAGCAATGCCTTGATGCGACATCTGCTTGATGTATACGGCTTCACCTACTGCGGCATTGTCTATATGGACGACGGCTCGCCGCGGCGGGCGTACCAGAGAATGATGTACCCCATGGTGCTACCCTCTTTGAAAGCGTATGCCGAGGCCTCCCTCCTACCCCGTTATGACCTGTTCGATGCCGCCCACAGGCGCGACCATGCCGAGCGGGTGATGGCGCAGAGCATGGAATTGGCGGGACACTATCCCGAACTGAACCGTGACATGGTATATGCCATCGCCGTCTACCACGACCTAGGGCTGTGCGAGGGACGGGAACGGCACCATCTGGTGTCGGCCGAGCTGATGAGAGCCGACAAAACGCTGGCGCGCTGGTTCTCGCCCACAGAGGTTGAAACCATGGCAGAGGCTGTGGAAGACCACCGCGCTTCGGCCGACCACGACCCGCGTAGCCTGTACGGTCGCATCGTGGCGGAAGCCGACCGCAATATCGAGCCTGAAGGCATCGTGCTGCGGACGGTACAGTACGGGATGGCACACTATCGCGAACTGGATCGCGAGGGACATTGGCATCGCACCCTGCAACACCTCGAAGAAAAATACGCCCCGGGGGGCTACCTGAAACTCTATATTCCCCATTCGCGCAACGCCGCCCAGATGGAGAGACTGCACACCCTTATCGCCGACCGGGAACGGTTGCGCCACCTGTTCAACACCCTATACGACCGCCTTTGCACTGATTCATCATCCCAACCCATACAAAGACAGCCATGAACACCACACTAATCATTATCGCCATCGTATTGGCCCTTGTCGGCATCCTGGGCGCCATCATCCCGGGACTGCCCGGGCCGCCCATCAGCTGGATAGGACTGATGCTGCTCAGCTTTAGCAATGCTGCCGACTACACGCCACTGGTGCTGGTGCTCACCGCCCTGCTGGCGGCACTCATCACCGTGTTGGACTATCTCGTCCCATCCTATTTCACCAAGAAGATGGGAGGTGGGAAACCCGGCATCTGGGGCTGCAATATCGGATTGGTGGTATCCCTCATCGGCTTGCCCTTCGGCCCCCAAGGGCTGCTGGGGGTTATCTTCTGGCCTTTCGCAGGGGCCTTGATTGGCGAACTTATCTTCAAGAAGGAATTCCCCCTGGCCATCAAAGCGGCCTGCGGTGCATTTGTCGGATTCCTTACCGGAACCCTCCTTAAACTGACCTACGGCATCGCCATCGCCGTGGTCATCGTCAAGGATGTCATCACCTATATTCTGATCTAAACGGTCAACGGCTACTCCCCTTCTATCTGGATAAAGGAGTGGACTGGCGCGATGCTGTTGATAAGGGCGTGGTCATAAAGGTCGGGAAACTCGACAAGGAAGATAAACTCCTTGACCTTGACCTTGTACTCACGGCCCTCAAAGCGCACCACCTCTTTGTTCAGCGCATTGGCAATGCCGATGGCGGTGCCGCCGGTGGCCAGGATGTCATCAAAGAAAGTGAGGTAGAAGGTGTCTCCCTCAGGTTTGCCTGCGGCAATGTCGCTCAGACGATAGTATACGTGGTCGGCACCGTATTCCTTCATGATCTCCACATCGTGCATATCGCCTTCGTTGAAGGGCAGCTTCCCCTTCTTGCGGATGGGAATGACGTTCTGTACCCGAGCCGACTGCGTGAGCAGCGGGGCGGCGAAGAGGAATCCGCGGGCCTCGACGGTGACCACATTGGGACAATGGGTGTGGGCGTCGATGTCGTCCACAATCTGTTTGAAAGCCTCCTTGTTCGAGAGAAACGGAAGGATGTCGATGAAATCAATACCCGGCTTGGGGAAATCGGGATAGTGGTGGATGATGTCAATGTATTTCATGGCATTGTTGTTTAATTCTTATGTAATTAGTGACCAGTGACACGGGCGCTTAGTTCTTACTTCGATTCACATCGCCCAGAGAAGGAGGCCGGAACAGATGATGAGGCCGGTAATGAAGAGGTCTATCAGGCAATAGCCCATGATGTCCTTGGCGCTGAGGTTGGCGATGGCCAGTGCAGGGATGGCCCAGAAGGGCTGGATGAGGTTTGTCCACGCATCGCCCCAGGCGATGGCGGTGCCTGTCAGCCCCGGGTCGACACCAAGGTTGGCTCCTGCGGCAAACATAATAGGTGCCTGGATGGCCCAGTGGCCACCACCGGAAGGGACAAACATATTGAGCACCGCAGCGCAAAGGAATGTCAACAACGGATAGGTCAGCGGGGTGGAGACTGCGATACAGGCATTGCTGATAACGGTGCCGAAGCAGATGCCGCTGGCTCCCACGCCCGTGATGATGCCCATGATGCCCGCATAGAAGGGGAACTGCAGAATAATGCCAGCCGCCCCTTTGGCAGAATTGGTAAAGGCCTTGACATAAGCCAACGGGGTGCCGTGCAACAGCAATCCGAGGAAGAGAAAGAGCATGATGACACACCCGAGGTCGAAAGAGCCACCCCGAAAGCCCAAATGAAGCACCAGATAGCCAAGCCCCACCAACGAGAGGACCCATGCCAGGAGACGGGAGTTCTCCATGCGTTGGGCTGGTGTGAATTGTTGATTTGTTAAATTGTTGAATTGTTGATTTGGTTGTGGGTCATTTTCCAAAAGGGCAGGGTCGACGACAAAGACATCCTTTTTGGGATGCATGAGGGTGTTGGTGACCACGATGGCCACAATGACCAACGCCACGGTAAGCAGGTTGTGCCAGTCGAAGATGGTGGCCGACACCGGCACGGGTTCCGTCAACACGCCGTTGGTGGCTGCCGAAAGGGCTTGGCCAGGTGTAGCCATGGTGAGGGGTATGGATCCCGACAGGCCTGCGTGCCAAACCACAAATCCGCTGTATGCCGAGGCGATTAGCAGACGGTAGTCGACACCTTGCAAGCGACGGGCAATTTCCTTGGCGAAGATAACTCCCACGATGAGTCCGAAGCCCCAGTTGAGCCAGCAGGCAAGGGCCGAAACCGCCGTCACCAACGCGATAGCGGCTGCCGGTGTGCGCGGGATGGAGGCCAGAGCGCTGATACCTTTCTTCACAACAGGGGCCGCCGCCAAAGCGGAGCCACATACCAGCACCAGCGACATCTGCATGGCGAAGGCGAGCAGATTCCACACACCTCCGCCCCAATGTTCGAGGACCTCCAACGGGGTTTGACGACAGATCGGCATGGCCAAGCCCGCCGCCACCAACGTCAGAATGATGGCAAAGACGAAGGGCTCGGGAAGCCAGCGCTGAACCAGTTTGACGCAGAACTTAATCATAGTGATTGGTGATTAGTCGAGAATTCCCAGTAATTTCATTATCTTGCGGGGGATGTCGATGTTTTGCTGGATACCGGTGAACTGACTTGCGCCGGGGCCGAACGAGAAAACGGGCACCATGACACCTGTATGACTGCCTGTGGAGAAAGACATGCGGTTGATACCCTGTTCCACATTGCCGCCTGGCAGCGTGAGACCGCCGGTTTCATGGTCAGCGGTAACGACTACGAGAGTATGTCCGTCGCGCTGGGCAAAGTCAAGAATAATACGCAAGGCATCTTCAAAGTCAGCCATTTCTGCAGCGAGATAGGCGGTGTCGTTGTTATGGCAGGCCCAGTCAATCTGCGAACCCTCGACCATCATGACAAAGCCTTGGTTGCCGCGGGAGAGCAGTTCGAGAGCTTTGATGACCCCTACGCTGAGCATCCGCCCGCGCGAAGGTTCGGTGAGGGGGTCGGCATTGGAAAGGAGTGCACAGACCTTTCCGCCATGGAGCGCCGCGAGTTCGTCGATGCTGTATGCCATATTGTAGCCACGGGCTGCCAAGGTGTCGAGGGGGGCAAGGCCATCCTTGCGGTTCTCTGGAAGGAAGTGCTTGCGGTCACCGCCAATCATCACATCGAAGCCACACTGCGCCATCTGCATACTGATGGTGTCGAACTGCTTGCGATACGGCACATGGGCATAAGTCGAAGCCGGTGTGGCGTCGAGCACGCTACTGGTAACCACAAAACCCACCTTGCGTCCCGTTTGTTGCTTGGCTTTGACCAGAAACGAGGGGTACCATTCGCCGTTGGGGCCGAATCCGACATGTTTGTTCTCGACCTTGTGACCAGTCATCAAGGCCGTGCCGCCCGCACCCGAGTCAGTGGTATACTTGTCGTACGAATAGGTACGTGAAAAGCCCGTGTAGGGAAAGCGAAGAAACTGGCTGTTATCAGCGCCCTGAGCGATGATGCTACTGTAGACCTGAGCAACGCCCATGCCATCGCCAACCACAAAGATTACATTGTGTATCTGCGGGTTGCCATCATGCAGGAGTTGCACCTGGGACATTACCGTCGTGGGTAGAATCAGAAATAGGAGTATCAGTTTTTTCATCTTGGAACGAAATTGTTTTTATGAGTAAATAAGAGAATGCAAAAATATGTATTTTTTTGTTTAGGAAGAGTGTTTTGGTCGTTATTTTTTCAACAGGAGGCGGCAGAGCATTGTGGATGAAGTCAAAGAAGTGGGAGGATATGCTGTTCGAAAAGGTCGCGACGGACGAGGCGATAGTGTGGATTGTACTCTCCGTTGTAGCGGGAACTGTGGTGCATCACATAGTCACCCTCGGCCAGCAGCGAGTCTATTGCCGCCGCATCCTCCTCGAAGCCATGAGGCTTTGGGGCGAGGGACTCCGCAACGGACTTTATCTCCTGCCATCGCGACACCCATTCCTCTTGCGTCATATATGGCGGTGTGGCGGCACTTTCCATCAACACATCCACCAGCAGTTCCTTCGGCACACGCCCGTCGGCCACAACGTGGAGGTCAACCCGCACGAAGTGACTGTCGGGCATCGTATACTCATAATCCGCCACCCGGAGTCCTTTTATCACATTTACTGTATACCATTCACCCTCCACCGCCAATTCATCATCCATGACCTTCATCTCATTCTCCAAGTAACGGACACAGGTCTGCGTGTCGCTGATGAGGTGCGCCACACCGAAGACGTCCTGGAAGCAGCTTTTGTAAATGTCGCGCAGCTGCGCCTTGGGGTAGTCAACCTTGTATTGTTCCAGTACCGCACGCAGGTTCTCGTCTGGCACGTCGGCTTTCTGCCGGCAGCCCTGAAAGAGCAAAATGGCAAGACTGATTAACAAGAATTTTCTCATGATACTTTGGTTTTGTGATTATGACGCACCAGCAGGACGCTGAACTCGTACAGCAGATAGATGGGGAGGGCGACGATGAAAAGGGTGAAGGGGTCGCCCGTTGGGGTGATGACAGCGGCAAGGATGAGGATGACGACAATGGCGTGGCGCCGGTAGCGGGTCATGAACTCAGGTTTGAGAAGCCCTATTTTCGCCAACAGCCAGCAAAGCACAGGGAGCTCGAACACAATGCCCATGACCAGACAGAGCATAAGCATAATGCCCACATAGGAGGCAAGGGCTATCTGGTTTGGCACATCAGAACTGACCTGATAGGTGCCGAGAAAACGGAATGTGAGGGGGAATAGAATAAAATAGTTCAACGCAATTCCTGCCAGAAACATGAGGTACCCCCCTCCTACCGCCCGCACAAGATAGCGTCGCTCGCGGGCATAGAGACCGGGCGAGACGAAACGGAGAAGGAGATAGAGCAAGTATGGCGAGGTCACCACCACACCCGCCCAGAAAGACATCCGCATGTGGATGAGGAACTGCTGCGCCAACTCTGGGTTGAAGAGTGCGACGTTGAAGTCATCGTGGAAGCCCGTGAGACGGGCAAAGAGGCGATAAGTGATGAAATCGCTACGGCTGGGCGCCAAAACCGCCTCAAATAGCCAGTCCTTGAAACAAAACGCCGCCATGGCGCACACCAGCACCGCAACAACTGCCCGGACAAGACTTCCGCGCAACTCCTCGAGATGACCCCAAAAGTCCGTGTCTGTTAATTCTCTTTTGGGGAATCGGTTTCTTTGGACTCGTCTTTGGTGTTCTCAACACCGTTCATGCCGTCTTTGAAGCTCTTGACACCTTTGCCCATGCCGTGCATGAGTTCAGGGATTTTCTTGCCTCCGAAAAGCAACAGCACTATCAGAGCGATTACCAAAATCTCAGGCCAGCCAAAACTGCCGAAAAGAAGAAGTTTCATAGTGTATTTCTTTATGTTTTATACTTGATTTGGGAGAGGGTCAGACCCTCTCGATTTTGCGCATCTGCTTGGGGATATTGATGCGCTGCGGGCAGTCGGCCACGCAAACCCCGCAGCCGATACAATGGTCCGCCTGCCGTTCACGGGGAACTGCCCGGTCGAAGCCGTTGAGGTACTCGCGACGGGCGCGACGGTAGGCACGCTTCTCGGCCTCCGAGGCATCCTCTCCGGGCGCCACCGCAGTACGGGCCTCGTTGACCATCTTGTTGTAGTGGGCGAAGATACCGGGGATGTCGAGACCATAGGGACAGGGCATACAGTACTGACAGCCCGTGCAGGGCACCAAGGGGAACTCAACATAGCGGGTGGCAATGTCCATGAGCATGGACTCCTCCTCGGCCGTCAGAGGTTCGTGGGGGGAATAGGTGCGGATATTGTCCTGCAGGTGTTCCATGTAGGTCATGCCGCTTAGCACTGTCAACACCCTCGGCTGATTGGCCGAAAAACGGAACGACCACGACGCAAGGCTCTTCTGCGGAGCCCGGCGTTTCAGCTCATCCGTGGCAAACTGCGGAAGATTGGCCAGCTGGCCACCCAACAGGGGTTCCATCACAAAGACGGGAATATCGCGTTCTGCCAGCTGATTGTATAGATATTCGGAATTGGCATCGCCGTTTCCGTCTTCTGCCAGCGACGCGGCATGGCGCCAGTTGATATAGTTGTGTTGGATGAGCACTTGGTCCCAATGCACCTTGTCGTGCAGGCTGAGGGCATAGTCGAACACATTCACGTCTCCATGATAGGAGAAACCGAGATTGCGGATAACCCCTTTCTCACGCTGGGCCATGAGCCATTCAAGAATGCCGTTTTCCTCGAAACGGGCCTTGAAGGCCGACATGGCATCGATGGTGCGGCCCGCCTTGTCGCGCATGGGCAATCCCACACAGTGCAACATATAGAAATCCACATAATCGGTCTGCAGCCGTTCCAGCGACTGGCGGAACATCTGCATACTGCCCTCTCGTGTGGCGGTCTCGGCCGACATGTTGGACATCTTGGTATCTATCATGTACTCCGTCCGGGGATGGCGGCTGAGGGCAATACCCATAGCCTTCTCGGAACGGGCACGGCAATACCGCGGGGCGGTGTCAAAGAGATTGACTCCATGAGCTATCGCATAATCCGTCAGGCGGTTTATCTGCTCCTGATCCAGATCACGTTCCTGCTCAGGCAGGTCGCTGTCCTGAATCACCGGCAGGCGCATACAGCCATAGCCCAGCAGCGAGACTCGCTCCCCATGGGTACCGGTGCGATAGGTCATCTTGTCGACAGGCACCTCGCCGGGTTCAAAGCCCTCTGCCCAGGTGGTGGCTGGGCGTTTGCAGCCCGTGGTCACTGCAGCGGTGGCCACTGCGCCCACTCCCACGGTTTTCAAGAACTCTCGTCTATTCATTTCATTCGTATTGATGTTGTATAATCAAAATTCTGTCCACAAAGTCCGAAGAGACTATCTCTTCATGACCCGACGGACTGCGCTGCCTTGCGGGGTCGTGATACGGAGCATGTAGACTCCTGTGGGCAACGACGTGAGGTCGACGGTAGCGCTGTTATCCACCGCATACAGGCGACGGCCACGGTTGTCGTACACCTCCACTCTCGTCACATTGTCGGCCGAGAGGGTCACAACGCCGGTAGTCGGGTTCGGGTAAACCGTGAGGTCGGCCAACTCATCCACCTTGGGTACGCCCAACACCCTTTCGAAGACGGCGGTGAACGAGGTGTCGCTCATGAGGAGGACTGCCTGGATGATATTGGTGTCGCCATTGTCCCACGAGACGAAACGGTAGCCCTCGTGCGGCACGGGGATAACATACACCACGCTGCCCTCCAACGCCACGCTGTCGGGATAGACAATCACATAGCCCATAACCGTGTCGCTGACGCGGGCGTGCAACGTGTAGTATACCGGTGTGTCGTGATGGACATAGAGGTATAACGTGTCGGTGCTGGGACATCCATCGGGCGAGAGGTAGTCATAATAGTAGGTACCCTCGGTGGTGTAGCGCTCGCCGTTGACCGGCCATATGTAGATGTCACCCTCGTCAATGGTGTCGAAATAAGCGGTAGAGGTATTGTAGTGGAGTGTGAGATACAAGGTCTCCAGACTATCGCATCCGTAGGCGGTGGTAAGGGAGTGGTAGTAGGTACCGCTCCGGGTGAACACCTCGTTGGGACTCCATGTGTAGCTGTCGCAGGCCGTGTCATAGTAGACAAGGCTGTAGCTGTGGTGGATGGTGAGGTAGAGTGTGTCGACATTCTGGCAGTCGCCGCCCAGCATGCTGTAGTCGTAGATGTAGTTGCCCGTCTCGGTATATCGCTGTCCATTCCAGATATAACCATCGCATGCATCCACATGGTAGCCTGTGCTGGTACCGTTGCTGAGGGTGAGGATGAGTGTATCGGCACTGGCGCAGCCCTCGGGCGAGAGATAATCATACACATAGGTGCCTGAGAGGGTATAGAGGCTATCGTGCCACATGAAGGAGTCGCAGGCCGCCTGATAGGTGGCGGTGTAGCTGCCGCGGTTGAGGGCGAGGTTGAGTGTCACCACGCTGTCGCAGCCGCTGGCGTTAACCAAAGTGACGGTAGGTCCAGTGGTCGAAGTCGTGTAAGTCACGCCGTCCATCCATGTGTAGCTGTCGCAGGCGGTGATGGTGTCGGTGGCCGCAGTGCTGTGAAGGAGGGTGAGATTGAGTGTCACCAAGCTGTCGCAACCCTCTGCATTGAGAGTCGAGAACTGAGCATTGTATGTCGAGGTGTAGTATGTCACGCCGTCAATCCATGTGAGGCTGTCACATGCGTTCACAACGTCAACGCCTGTGGAGCTGTGGCGGATGGTAACGTGGAGTTCCTGCGTGCTGTCGCAGCCTTCGGCGTTGGAGAAGTGACGCCCGAGTTCAAGAATGTAGGGATTGATGACTGTCCAGTAGTAGTACAGGCCAACCACGCTGTAGTTGCCGCTCTCCGTGATGACGAAGGTGGTGTCCCCAACTGTCCAGAACAGGGTGTCGCACGCCATGAGGGTGGTGTCGAGTTCACTCCGGTGGTGGATGGTGAGGTGCAGCGTGACGGTGCTGTCGCAACCGTAGATGGTCTGCAGGTTGCGCGTGTAGGTGCCACTCTCTCTGTACCAGTCGCCCTCGGGAATGACGGTACCCGCCCAGTTGTAGCTGTAGCAAGCAGTATCCCAAATATGGATGTCGGCAGGGCTGTGGAGCGTCAGGTAGAGAGTGTCGACATTGGTGCAGGTCGAGCCCGTGAGGCTGTAGTCGTAGATGTAGATGCCGCTCTCGGTGTAGACGCTGTCGTTCCAACGGTAGACGCTGTCGCAAAGCGTGACGTGGTAGGCGGTGTCGCTGTGCTGGTCCACGGTTAGATGCAGGGTGTCGACACTGGCGCATCCGTCGGCATTGGTGTACTCATAGAGGTAGATGCCCGTGAGGGTGTACTCGGTGCCATGCCACGTGAAGGTGTCACAGGCGTGCTGGTAGTAGTTGTCGTGCGTGCCGTGGTGGATGGTGAGGTGGAGTGTCACCGTGCTGTCACAGCCAGCCATCGAGGTGGTGGTGAAGCTGTAGTCGCCGCTCTCGTCGTAAATCAGACTGGAGGTGGGATTGTCTTGCCAGATATACTGCTCGCAGGCCGTGTCATACACTTCGGTAAAGAAACTGTGGTTGATGGTGAGGTCGAGGGTCACCGTGCTATCGCAACCAACAGAATTGAGAATTGAGAGTTGAGAATTGAGAATCGTATCGTGGTCAAACGTCATGCCCTGCCAAGTGTAGCTGTCGCACGCCGTGACGGTCTCAGTACCCGTGGTGCTGTAGTTGATGGTGAGGTCAAGGGTCACCACACTGTCGCAACCAACAGAATTGAGAATCGAGAGTTGAGAATCAAGAATTGTATCGTGGTCAAACGTCATGCCCTGCCATGTGTAACTATCGCACGCCGTGACGGTCTCGATACCTGCGGTGCTGTAGTTGATGGTGAGGTCGAGGGTCACCGTGCTATCGCAACCAACGGCATTGGTGGTGTCGAAGGTATAGAGTCCCGTAGAGGCGTATGGCGTTCCGTGCCAGATGTAACTATCGCATGCTGTGACGGTCTCAGTACCTGCTGTGCTTTGGTTCAGCGTCAGATAGAGCGTCACCACGCTGTCGCATCCGTTGGCGGCCGTCAGCGTGTATGTGGAGACATTGTTGTTGGCGATAGTGTAGGTGATACCGTTAATCCAAGTGTATTGGTCGCACGCCGTCACAATGTCGGCTCCTGTGACGCCACGATTGAGAGTGAGGTGGAGCGTCGTCACGCTGTCGCAACCTGCAACGGTGGTCGTTGCATAAGTGTAGACACCGGTGTAACGGTATGTGCTGTCGTTCCATGCGTAGCTGTCGCACGCGGTGTCGACTACGGTCACATCGGCGCTGTAGTTGACGGTGAGATAGAGCGTGTCGACATTGGTACAGGTCGAGCTTGCGAGGCTATAGTTGTAGGTGTAGATGCCGCTCTCGGTGTAGAGGCTGTCGTTCCAACGGTAACTGTTGCAAGCCGTCACATAGTAAGCGGTATCGGCATGCTGGTCCACAACAAGGTGTAGTGTGTCGGTGCTGGCGCAGCCCTCAGCGTTGGTGTAGTCGTAGGTATAGATACCTGTGACGGTATAGTTTGTGTTGTTCCAGGTGTAGCTGTCGCAAGCGTTTTGATAGTAGTTGTCGTGAGTGCTGTGGTTCACCGTCAATGTCAGTGTGGTGAGGCTGTCGCAGCCTTCGGTATTGAGGGTGTCGTAGTAGTACGTGCCGCCATAGTAGTAGGTGTTGCCATTCCATGTGATACTGTCGCAAGCCGTTTGGTAGAGCTCCGTGACAGAATGGCGGTTGATGGTGAGGTCGAGGGTCACCACGCTGTCGCACCCTGCAACATTGGTGAGAGTAAAGGTCGGCGTTTGTGTCGAGGCAGTGTAGGTCTCGCCGTTAATCCAGCGGTAGCTCTCACATGCCGTCTGATGGTCAACTCCAATGCTGCTGTAGTTGACGGTCAGCTGCAGGGTGTCGGTACTGGCGCAACCCTCAGCGTTGGTGTAAGTGTAGGTATAAACCCCCGTGGCGGTATACGGGATATCGTGCCATGTGTAACTGTCACAGGTGTTCTGACGGTAGATTTCATGGGTACTGCGGTTGACGGTAAGGTTGAGTACCACCGTGCTGTCGCAGCCTTGTGAATTGAGCATATGGAATGTGTAACTGCCCGTAGCAGTATAGGCTGTGCCATTCCATGTGTAACTGTCGCACGCTATTGCTGACTCATGGCCTGCATTGCTGTAATTAACAGTGAGGTCGAGAATCACCGTACTGTCGCAACCCACTGCATTGAGGGTCTGGAAGGTATAGATACCCGTAGTGGTGTAGTTCGTGCCATGCCAAGTATAATTGTCACACATGGTGATTACCTCACGGCTTTCCGAACTCTGGTTGATGATCAAGTGCAGGGTGTCGGTACTGGCGCAGCCCTCGGCATTGGTGTAGTCATAGGTATAGACACTTGTGGAGGTATACTGCATGCCGTGCCATGTGTAGCTATCACATGCTGTGACAGACTCACTACCCATGGTGCTGTAGTTGATGGTCAGTCTCAATGTATCAGTGCTGGGGCAGCCTTCGATGCTGGTGTAGTCGTAAGTATATATGCCACTGACACTATAGGTGGTACCATGCCATGTATAGCTGTTGCACGCAGTGTCGTTCTCGCTGCCCGAAGTGCTGTGGTTGACCGTCAGGAAGAGGGTGACGACACTGTCACAGCCGTTGGAGGCAGTCAGGGTGAAGGTCGGTGTATCGGTCGAAGTAGTGTAGGTATTGCCGTCTATCCAGGTGTAGCTGTCGCACGCCGTCACAATGTCGGAGCCTGTGGTGCTACGATTAATCGTGAGGTGGAGCGTCGCTACACTGTCGCACCCCGCCGCAGTGGTGGTCGCATAGGTGTAAACACCCGTGTGGCCGTAGGTGCTGTCGTTCCAAAGGAAACTGTCGCACGCGGTGTCGACCACAGTCACATCGGCGCTGTAGTTGACGGTGAGATAGAGTGTGTCGACGTTGGTACAGGTCGAACCCGCAAGGCTGTAGTTGTAGGTGTAGATACCGCTCACGGTGTAGAGGCAGTCGTTCCAGCGGTAGCCGTCGCACACGGTGGCATAGTAGGCTGTATCGGCGTGCTGGTCGATAACGAGGTGCAGGGTGTCGGTGCTGGCACAGCCCTCCGCATTGGTGTAATTATAGGTGTAGGTACCCGTAGCGGTATAGTTCGTATTGTTCCATGCGTAGCTGTCGCAGGCGTTCTGGTAGTAGTTGTCGTGAGTGCTGTGGTTCACCGTCAGCATCAGCGTGGTGAGGCTGTCGCAGCCTGCGATGTTGAGGGTGTCGTAGTAGTACGTGCCACCATAATTGTAGGTGTTGCCGTGCCACGTATAGCTGTCGCAAGCGGTGACGGTCTCAATGCCTGTGTTGCTGTAGTTGACAGTAAGGTCGAGAGTCGCCGTACTGTCACACCCAGCGGCATTAAAGGTGTGGTAGTTGTAGACACCTGTGGCAGTGTATAACGTGCCGTGCCATGTGTAGCTGTCGCAGACCGTGAGGGTTTCACCGCTCGTAGTGCTGTGGTTGACTGTCAACCGCAAGGTGTCGACAATAATACACTGGTCGGTGGAACGGTCGAAGGTATAGAGACCCGTAGTAGTATATGATGAGTCATGCCAACTGTAGCTGTCGCAAACCACAACGGTGGTGTCGACATTGGAGGGGCAGTTGTTCTGGAAGAGGGCCATGAAAGTGGTGTCGTCGGTGACAACCAGCGTGCGCGGGTTGTCGGTGACACCGTCGCTCCAACGCAGGAAGGTGTGGATGCCGATGCCTGTGGCGGTGAGGGTGGCGGTGTCAAGGTAGTCGTAGCGGCCACCGCTGGCGACAGTTCCCAACGTGGTGTCGTTGGACAGAGCGGTGACAGTGTAGGTATTCAGCGAGAAGACGATATGATTGTAGGTCACGTCGTGGTCGGGCATGATGAAGGTGTAGGGGTTGTCGGTGATACCCGCAGCCCAGTGGCTGAATGTGTAGCCGTGGTTGGCCGTGGCCGTGAGGGTGACATTGCTGCCCGACAGGGCCTGCGCATGCGTGGTGGCGACACCGTTGATGCTCACCGTGCCACGTGTGGAGTCGGCCAGTGTGAGGTCGATATTGTGCGGCGCAATGCGGATTACCTGGATATCGTCGAAATAGACATTATAGACGTAGGCTGAGGTGCTTGTCGCATAGAAGGCGATATAGTAGTTGTCGCCGGTGAGGTTGTCGAAGTTCACGCGGAAGCTCTGCCATTGGTCGGCCCTGGTAGGCATCAGCGATGCCACGGCGGTGAAGGTGCTGAGGTCGTAGGGGTCGGTCATCACACCCACCTGCAGCGGTTCCCTCGGCTCGTCGAAGTAGGTATCGGGCGTATTGACCTGCAGGGTTATGTAGAGGTTCTCGATGCGCTCGTTCAGCTTGGGCATGACGGCGTAGGCCGTGAGTCGGTTGATGCTGAAACGCATACGGGCATAACCCTCGGCGGCATAGCCGGTGGTGTTCCGGTTGTTCTGCACCTGGGCATTCTCGTTAAGCAGCCAGCAGGGCACCGTGCTGACGGTGCCGTTGACGGCGGTGGTGAGGTTCTCGAATCCATAACTGTAGGGCAGTTCCTCCAAGCATCCGGTGGAGAAGGAGGTGGTGACCAGCGAGCTCTGGTTCCAGCTGTTGCACGCAGCAGAGAGGTAGACGCTGTAGGCCGTACCGGCAGTGAGGTCCGTGAGACTATAGGCGGTGTCGGTGATGCCAGTAACCTGCGTACCCTGCCCGAGGGCAAATCCCGAGGGACCATATTCGAGGGTGTAAGAAGCCACACCCGCCACAGCGGGCCAGTGGACGCGCGCACCGTTGTAGACGATATGGTCAACCGTCACGCGGGCAGGACCGTCACAGGCGGGGATGCGCTCGACGATGATGTCATCGACAAGGACGTTACCCGACTGCCCCTGACCGGGATTGGGCTGGAAACGGATGGCAAGGCGGCGGCTGTTGTCAGTGACGGAGGTGAGAGGCACTGTGTAGTTTTGCCAACTACTGCTCAACTGTATGGTCTGCGCCGTCTGGAAAGTGGTGATATTGGCCGACGAGGCCACGCTGCCGATTTGCAACGAGACATTCTGGTTGTTTCCGTTTCCAGCTCTTGCCTGCAACTTGAACTGCAGGAGGCTCAGGGTGTCGTCCAGTTCGGGCAGGATGGCGTAGCTGTACATGTTGTTGCTACTGCTGTAGAAGAGCAGGACCTTGTCACCATCATATTTGCCGTAGGCCGAATTAGTGACGGGATAGGTAGTGGTGTTGGCAGCACCATAGAAACCGTTGCTCCAGCAGGGACTGAAAGCTTGTGTGAGGGCGGTGTATTGGTCGAAGTTCTCGGTAAAGGGCACGCTGTGGGGCATGCACAAGGTGGAGAAGGTGGCGGTGGCTGGAATGCTGAGACTTCCGGTGATGCAGAGGCTGTAGAGCTCCACGTCGTAGGTGGTGCCCATCTGCAGGCAAGTGAGGGGCAAAGATGTGGCGACAACGCTGTCGAAGGTCACGCGGTAGGAGCTGTCGTAGTCGCCGTGGGGCGTGTAGACCACGCGATAGTGGGTGATGCCCGAGGCGGCGTTCCAGCTAAGGGTGGCACCGGTGGCGGTTATGCTGCTGGCAGCGAGGTTGGTGGGAGCGTTACAGTCGGGGATGGGGACTACCTCAATGTCATCCACATTGAAGCCCTGCGTCTGGTTCCCGCCGCCCGTCAGGCGCGGCGAGACGATGGCAATGCGGTAGTTGGTGCCGCTGAGGCTGTTGAAAGGCACATTGACGGTGACCCACTCGTTATTGGTGTTGCGGGTGAGTTGCTGCACCTGCTGGAAGGTGTTGAAGTTGGTGGCATCGGTCATGACACCCACCTGGACATTGGCAGAGGTACCGCCAGTGGTCCTCACCTTGAAGCGCAGCATCTGGTCGTGGATGTTGCCCTGCATGGCGGGCAGCACGAGGTAGGAGTAGTAGTTGCGCGTGCTGTTGAAGTTGAGGAAGATATTGCTATTGTCGTTGCTGAGGTTGTTGAACATCGGGTAGGAGGTCTGGTTGTTGTTCTGGCTGTAGCACTTGTACCAGCAACGGTCGATGGGGCTGTCGGAGTAGCTGCCGACGTAGCCGTTGAAGTCCTCAAGGAACGGGATGGCCATGCGTCCACAGTCGGTCGGTACGGAGATGCTCTGCACACGGCTGGTGGCATGGACACAGTCGGAGTGGACGTAGAAGTCGTACCACGTGTTGTTGGTCAGGCCCGTGATTGTGGCGGTGGTGTCGGAGACGGTGACGAGGGTGCCAGAACCCTGGATGAAGCCCTGCGGACCATACTCGACGCCCCATGAGGTGGCGGCACCGGTTTCGTGCCACGAAAGGGTTATCGAGGTGTCTGTACTGGCTACGACGGCGATATTGCGCACGCCCGAGCATTCGGGCATGGCCTCGACGGTGAAGTCGTCGAGATAGCAACGGGCGTTGCCACCGCCTTGCAGACGGATGGCGATATGCCGGCCGTTGCCCTGATAGCTATCGAACATCACGGTGTCGCAATGCCACTGCAACACGCCCGTCCGCGGAATCTCGAAGGTCGCATACGGCTGGAAGGTGCTGATGTCGGTGGGGTTGGTCACCACGCCTATCTCGACCGTCGAGGCATAAGAGCTGCTGACGGCACGGCCCCAGAAAGTGAGCTGTGTACGGCTGAGGGTGGTGTCGAACTGCGGCAGCACGAGGTAGCTGTAATAGCTGGCCTCGGCCACCATGTACATGGCATAGTTTCCTTCGTGCGAGTAGTAGTTATACGGATAGGGGTAGTTACTGCTGTTGGGGGCGCTGCTTCCTTTGTGCCAGCACTCGTTGATGGTGCCGTTCGAGCCCGAACGGGATGCATCTTCAAAGCCATAGCTGTAAGGCAGGGCGATGGGACCGCAGGCGGTACGGAAACTATAGACGGGGCTCCAGCCGCTTTGCTCTGTGGCGTTGCAGACAGAACGCACATAGACATAATGCGTCGTGGTGTGGGCCAGACCCGTGAGAGTTGCCGTGTTGCCAACCACCGTCACAGTGTCCATCTCGCTGAGGGCGGAGGTGGTGCCATAGGCCACCTGGTAGCTGCCGGCCGTTCCCGTCCAGCTAAGGGTGGCGGTGTTCGTGGAGACATCCTGCACTGCGACATTGGCAGGACGGACGCAGTCGCTCTTGACGAAGGTCACCTCGTCGATGGCGGCAGGAGGCTGGGTGCCTGTATAGCTGTCGTTGTACCAGAGGACGACCACCTGGTAGATGGCGGAGTCTGTGATGTTGACTTCGGCGGTGTAGTTGCCCCAGTCTGGCGACTGGTTCTTTTGGCTACCGCCGTCCAAGGCTATCCATCCATTGGGAGTCTGGTTGATGCCGACACCCGAGGGCAGCGTGCCAGCGGTAACAGTGGTATTGGCCGGCGTCAAATAGACACGCATATAGTCGTAGTCGGCCTCGGCCTGGCAGCGCCAGTCGTAACCGAAGTAGAAGTGTCCAGCAGGAAGGATGAACTGCTTGGTGACAAAGACCGTCGAGGCAGAACGGTTATTGTAGGCGTTGGTCACACCGTCATCATTGGTGATGTAGATGGCGTTATTTCCATTGCTGTGGGTGGCGGTGCCACGGCACCACTTGTTGATCAGGGTGCCGTTCTCGAGTTGCCAATGGAGGACGTTGCCCTCGAAACCGTCGTGGAAGGGATGCGTCTCGTTGACCAAGATAGGCATGTAGGGGTCGACTGTCAGGTGCAATGTATCAGTGCTAGGGCAACCATCGGCATTGGTATATTCATATGTATAGGTTCCCGTGGTGCTATAGGTAGTGCCATTCCATGTGTAACTTTCATTCACGGTTTCGGTGACACTATTATGTGTGCCATGATTGATGGTCAGATGGAGGGATATGGTACTGTCGCATCCATGAACTGTGGTATCATGACGGATATAGGTGGCACTCGAGCTGTAAATGACACCTCCCCACAGATAGCTTTCGCATGCAGTATCGTACACTGTGGTAGTCGCATTGTGGTGGATGGTCAGGTACAGCGTGTCGGTACGGGTACATCCATCGATAAGTGTGTCGAAGGTATAGGTGTTGCTTGTGGTATATGACTGGCCATGCCAGGTGTAGATCTCGCAGGCGGCCTCAGTAGTCACCACGGAGGGAATAACACCGCACGGCGTGTGGAACGTGACCACCGGGCTCCACTCGCTGTTCCCATAGGGGCAGAGGGCGCGGACGTAGACATGGTAGTCCGTGTTGCGCATAAGACCCGTGAGGGTGGCGGTGGTACCCGTCACGTTGATGCTGTCCATCGTGGCGATGTCAGTGCCGGTGCCGTAGGCCACGCGGTAGCCCGCCTCGGTGCCATTCCAAGTAATCGTGGCGGTGGAGGAAGCCACGTTGCCAGCCGTCACATTCGTGGGAAGAGCGCACGGGGGCGTGTAATCCAAGGTAATATCGTCCATGTAGGCAGTCCAGGCGGTGCCTTGGTTAATGCGGATAGCCACGTAACTGCCGTTGGCAGTGTAGGAGTAGAGGTCTACATGGTATTCTTTCCACACGGCACTGTCAGCATTGATGGTGGCCACTTCGGTGTAGGTGTTGATGTTGTTCGGGTTGGTCATCACGCCGATGTGGTAAACGGGGTTGCCGGTGTTGGCGAAGCTCCAGAACTTGAGGCGCAGGTCGCGGATGTTCAGCACGGAGGCATCGATGCCAGGGAGTACCACCACTTGATAGTCGCCATACTGGTCGTTACTTACATAGGTGTCGTTTTGCCAGTAGAGGGCGCGGGTGCCGATATGGCTCAGGTTGCCCGAGATGTAGGGGGTACCCATCCATCGGGTGCCGTTGTTGAGGTGAGTCCAGCAGGGCACGCCGAAGTCGGCGTTGGGAGTAGACAAGTTGCCCGTCGGACGGCCTTCAAAGCCCTGCGTCAGGGGAAGCTGGGAGACGAGGCCGCAAGCCGTGGTGAAGGAGAAGACGGAACTCCATGCGCTACGCTCGTTCCCGCAGATGCCTTGGAAGAAGACGTTATAGGTGGTGGCGGGTGACAGGCCCGTGAGGGTCGCACTGTTGCCGGTGACAATCACGCTGTCCATAGCGTCGGGATCCGAACCTATGCCGTAGGCAATCTTATAGCTGGTGGACGTGCCAGTCCACGAGAGGGTGGCGCTGTTGGTGGTGATGGTGCCGGTGGCGATATTCGTTGGCGGGAAACAGATGGGGGTGATGGTGACGCTGAGATCGTCCATGCCAGCCACCCAGCCGCTATTAGCACGGGCGCAGATGGCCATGTAGTTGCCGTGGCCAGTGTAGTTCTCCATCAAGAAGGTGTACTGCGTCCAAGCATTGGTAGTAATGTTCAGTGTGTCGACAGGCACGAAGGTGGTCGTATCGTTAGGATTGGACATCACGCCAATGAGGAACACCGGCCGCTGGGCCGTGGTGTTGGCTCGTGCCCAGAAACTCAGCTGGTGGCGGCTAGTGGGATAGACACTGGTGTCCAAGCCGGGAAGTATGACATACTGCGAGGTGCCGTAGGCAGCCGTGCCAGCCATGTTCCAATAGAGGCCGCGGTTGCCGGCGTGGCGCACGGCAGAGTTGTTGGAGACGTATGGAGAATAGGCATAGGTCCCGTTGCTGACGCGGTGCCAACAGGGGACGGAGAAGTTGGCGTTGCTGTAGCTCGTGGAGTTGTAGCTCTCGAAGTCTTCGATGTAGGGTATAGTGAGGAATTCGCACTCTGTGGTGACGGTGTACATATCGCTCCACACACTGCGCTCGTCACTGCATACCGAGCGGACAAAGAAGTTGTATGTAGTATTGGGTGTCAGGGGCGTGAGGGTGGCGGTGGGTGTGGTGACTGTCACGCTGTCCATAGTCTCGGGATTGGTGCCGGTGCCGTAAGCCACCACATAGTTGCCGCTCGTGCCCGTCCACGACACCGTGGCCGAGTTGGAGGTGATGTTGCTGGCAGCAATGCCCGTGGGCGGGAAACAAGTGGGGGTCACACTCACGGTGAAGTCATCCATGTAGGCGTATCCGCTGTTGCTTGTATTGCGGCTGCGCAAAGCGATGTGGGTGCCCATGCCGCTGTAGGAGGCCAACTCGGTAGTATATTCCGTCCAAGCGGTACCCGTTACTGACACGGTACCCACCTGGGTAAAGGTGTTGGTATCGTTGGGATCGGTCATCACGCCCACCTGGAAATTGCCAGTTACCGAAGGCGAGCTGACTCTTGCCCAGAAGGTGAGCTGCAAGGCATTGAGGGAACGTCCGGGGACTTCGATGGTGGGCAGCACCACGTACTGCGAGGTGCCGTAGGTGGCATAGTTGTTTATATACCAATACAGGCCACGGCTACCCGTGTGCGCCTGTGTATTTACGTAAGGAACATAATAATAAGAAGTCCCGTTGGTATGCCGTTTCCAGCAGTCGACAGTGAACGTTTGGTTGGTAGTAGAACCCGTGTTGTAACCTTCAAAGCCCTCGGTGTAGGGCAACACGGTAACAGCTGCGCACTCGGTGCGGAAGATATACATCGTACTCCATTCACTCTGCAGCCCGCTTTCGCATGTCGCCCGCACAAACACATGGTATTCCGTGTTGGGCGTGAGTCCCGTTAGGGAGAGGCTGGTAGCGGTGGTAGTCCGGGTGTCCATCCCTGTCAGAGAGACCCCCGTGCCATATGCCACTATATAGCTCTGTGCTGTACCTTGCCACGAGAGGGTGGCTGTGGTGGAAGTGATGTTGGTGACAGCCACTTCGGTGGGCGCTATACATGGGGGAGCCACTTCGACGGTGAAATCGTCTAAATAGGCGTACCAGACGGAACCCGTCTGTACACCTCGCAGGGCGATATACTGCCCGTTTCCTGTATAATTATTGAAGTAGACCGTCTGCTCCGTATAGTTCGTCCCTTCGATGTTAAAGGTCTTGACGGGTACGAAGGTGTGGGTGTCGGTCGGGTTGCTCATCACACCCACCTCGATGACTGGATAGTACGTGGTACTGCTGCTTCTAGTCCAGAAGGTCATCATCAAGGTGTTGATGGGATGCAGCGTGATATCAAAGGCAGGCAGGATGGCATACTGGTAAGATCCAGCGGTGTTGGGGTGATACCAATAGAGACCGTTGCCGCTACGTGCCGACGCGGGATTGGCATAGGGGTAATAGCTGCTCGCAGTCCGTTGCCAGCAAGGCACATCGAACACCGAGGAACTAGCGGTTGCACCGTTGAAGTCCTCGGTATAGGGCAGTGTGGTAATCAGACCGCATTGTGTGCGGAAGGTGTAGACTTGACTCCAGTCACTGCTCTCTCCCGGGCAGTTGGCTCGTATATAGACGTGATATTCCGAACTGGCACTGAGGTTGGTCAGGGTTGCCATGGCGACGTTGACACGCACCGTGTCCATCATGTTCACATTGCTGCCTGTGCCATAGGCCACAGTGTAGGATTCGGCATTCATGCCTGCCCATGCCAAGGTGGCCGAAGAAACCGTTGTGGCGATAGTGGTGATACTTGTGGGCTCAGGACAAGAAGGCATCTCTTCGAGAGTGAAGTCATCCAAATAGACCGTCCATGAGCCAGAGACCTGGGAACGGAGAGCGATATATCTGCCCGTACCCGTGTAACTGCTCAGGTTGATGATATGTTCAGCGTAATCGGTGTTGCTGCAATCGACAGATTCCACTGTCGCAAAGGTGTTGATGTCGGCAGGGTTGGTCATCACACCCACCACAAGCGTGGGACGATAAGAGGACGACGTGACCCTTGTCCAGAACTTCAACCGCAGTGTATTGAGAGGAAGAATCGTGGTCTCCACTTCGGGCAGCACGATATACTGCGAAGTGTAGCTGTTTGACGAATACCAATAGAGTGACTTGGTGCCGGTGTGGGCGTAGGAAGCAGTGCCATACACATAGGGGTAGTTCCCCGACGAGGTATAGCGGTTCCAGCAATCGACGTTGAAGGAGGCTGACGAACCAGAGGTGCTCCCTTCAAAGCCTTGGACATAGGGCAGCGAAGTCAACGCTCCACACTGGGTGGTGAAGGTGTATACCACACTCCATGGGCTTTGGTCGGTCGCACTACAAACGGACCTTACATACACATTATAGATGCTACTGGGGCTGAGCGAGGTCAGTTGCACCGTAGTGCCGTTAACCGTCTGGGTGGTCATCTCTGATACAATCGTCGTTGTGCCGTAGGCCACCTCATAGCTGCCGGCCGTGCCACTCCATGTAAGGGTGGCTGTAGTCCCCGTAACGTTGCTGGCCACAATGTTGGTCGGGCGCGTGCAGCTGCTCTTAATGATGCTGACATTGTCCACTGCGGCGGGCGGCTGGGTGCCTCCGCCGTTGTCGTTGCGCCAATAGAAGACCATCTGGTAGTTGCCGGCGGTGGTGATATTGGCTTCGGCCACATAAGTCTGCCACATATTCGACAGATTCTTCTTCTGGTTGCCGTCCAAGGAAATCCACCCCGAAGGAACTGCGGTGTTCGTCATGCCGGAAGGGGCATCAGTGCTGGGGGTGAGAGTGACGGATGCCGGGGCCAGTGCCACACGCATATAGTCGTCTGTGCTCTCGCCCTGGCCTTTCCAGTCGTAACTGAAGTAGTAGTGTCCAGCAGGCAAGATAAAGGTCTTGGCGGCGAAGACGGCCTCGCTCGAGGTGTTGATTGTGTATTCGTTGTTTCGTCCGTTGTTGTTCGAGATATAAAGAGCGTTGTCGCCACCATTGCTGGTCGCAGTGCCAACGGTCCATTTGTTGACCAAGTCACCGTTGAACATCTGCCAGCGATTGCCGTTCTCGAAACCGTCATTGAAGGGGTGCGTCTCGTCAACCAACACGGGAGCATAAGGGTCAATGATTTCCAGATAAAGTGTGTCAGTGCTGGCACACCCGTTATCATTCGTATAATTATAGGTATAGACGCCCGTGGCGGTGTAGAGGGTATCGTGCCATGTATAGCTGCCGACAGCGGTATCATACACCGTGTTGTGTGTGCCGTGGAGGATGGTCAGATTGAGTGTCACGATGCTGTCGCAGCCTGCGGCTGACGTACCTATCCACGTGTAGTTCCCCGAGATGGTGATAAGGCTGTCGTGCCAAGTGTAGTTTTCACAGAATGCAGTATCAATGGCGTTATACACAGGCAAGCATCCACTGAAGATGGCAGTGAGGTTCGTGTCCTGTCGCACCACCAGTCGGCGCGGATTGGTGATGTTGCCATCACTCCAGCGCACGAAACTGTAGGTCGACACCGAAGGCGTCGCGGTGAGGAGGGCGGTGTCAAGGTAGTCATACTGGCCACCTCCGGCCACACTGCCCATATTGTCGGGACTGGCGGCCAAAGTGACGGTATACCTGTTCTTCACAAAGACGATGTTATTATAGGTTACATCGTGGTCGGGCATGGCGAAGACGTATGGATTGGCGCTGTTGCCCGCCACCCAGTGACCAAAGGAATAGCCGTAATTGGGCATGGCTGCCAAGGTGACGGTGCGGCCCGTCAGGACTTGGGCATGGTTGGTGGCGACACCATTGATGCTCACTGTGCCGCGCGAGGCATCAGCGACATTCAGGGTGATATTGTGCGGGGCAATACGCATCACATGGATGTCATCGATATAGACATAATTGATGGGCTGCCGATAGGCGGCACGGAGGGCGATGTAGCCGTCGGCATCCTGCCGACTGAAGTCCACCTGATAAGTCCCCCAACCGCTGGCGGTCGGCGTCAACGTGTCGACAGGTATGAAGGTGCTGATGTCGTAGGGGTCGCTCACGATGCCCACAATCAGCGGACAATAGATTCCAGACTGGCTCTGTTGCGACTGATACTGGAGGGTCATATAGACATGGCTCAGGCTGTCGGTCAGTTTGGGCAGGACGGCACAAGCCACATTGTTAGTTGTGCTGAGGGCGAACTGCAGTCGGCAGTAACCCTCGGCGGCGTAGTTGGACTGGGTATTGCTACGGTACACACGACTGTTGCCGTACAGTGTCCAGCAGGGCACCGTGGTGGTGTTGCCGTTAGCGGTGAGTATCTCGAAACTGTAGTTGTAGGGCAGCTCTTCCTCACAGCCGGAGGTGAAGGTGGCCGACACCCGGGCACTCTGGTTGATATTGCCACACGAGGCATGAACATACACCGTATAGGCAGTGCCGGCGGTCAGCCCCGTGAGGGTGGCGGCGGTGTCGGTCAAGCCTGTCAACCGCGTACCTTGGCCGAGGGCGAAACCTGCAGGACCATACTCTACCGTATAGGTGGCTCCTGTCGATGTCGAGGCGGGCCAATGCACACGGGCACGGTCAAACAGGATGTTGTCCACCGTTACGCGGGCGGGGCCGTTACAGGCGGGAATGGCCTCGACCAGTATGTCGTCTAAATAGATGTTGACAGCTTGGTTGTCCGAGGAGCCTTGCCGTATGGCAATACGGGCATTGGATGTGGTCACAGAACTAAGAGGTACGGTGAAACTCTGCCAAGCCGTGGTGGAGGTCGTGGTCACTGTCTGCACCTGCTGGAAGGTGGAGATGTCGGAAGGTGTGGTGATGATACCCACATTCATCGAGGCCGTCCTGTTGGGGGTACGCAGTTTCAACGAGAGTTGCAACTGCGACAGGGGCGAAGCCAATTCGGGCAGCACCACATAGCTGTAGGCGGTATTGGTGTTGCCGCCATAGAACACAAGGTTCTTGTCACCATCATACTTGGCATTGGTGATCGTGGGGAAGGGATAGGAATTCTCGGCGTTGGTGGAGACATATTTCTTGTACCAGCAGGGGCCGATGGGGGCCGCATTGCTGGCGATGCAATGGTCAAAGGTCTCGGAGAAGGGAATCGGGTAGGCACTGCACGAGGTGGAGAAGGTGGTGGAGGAGGCAAGGCTGAACGACTCGCTCTCGCTCACGCAGTAGCTGTATACTTCCACCTCATAGGTGGTTCCCATCTGCAAATCCACAAGGGTTTGCGAGGTACCTTGCACGCTGTCAAGCGTTACCTCGTATGAACTGTCATAATCGCCATAGGGACGATAGACAATCCGGAAATTGCTGATGCCCGTCGGTGCCGTCCACGAAAGACGGGCACCTGTAGCACTGATATTGGTCACAGCAAGGTTCGAGGGGGCGCTGCATTCAGGGATGGCGAGTACCTCGACATCATCCACCAACGGCTGGTTGGTTTGGTTGGTCTGCGACGTGGTAGGCGAAAGCAGGGCGATGCGGTAAGTGGAGCCCGTGCGGCTGTTGAACGGTACTGTGTAGGTCTCCCAGTTGCCGCTGGTGTTGGTCACTTGCAGCACCTGCTGGAAGGTGTTGTAGTTGGTCGGATCGGTCATCACCCCCACTCGGATGACAGCCTGGTCGGTGCCAGAGCTCTTCATCTTGAAACGCACCATCTGGTCATGGATATCCCCTCCCATGGGCGGCAGCACTAGGTAGGAGTAGTTGTTCCTCGTACTGTAAAAGGTGAGGTACGTGTTGGAGGCCTCAAAGGTGAACTGGGGATAGGATTGCTGGTTGACGGTGTTGCCTTGGCGGTAAACCTTGTACCAGCATCGGTCGATGGGCTGGGTTGCAGAGGTCCTGTAGTTGTCGAAGTCCTCGACGAAGGGGAGCATCATGCGGCCACAGTCGGTCTGCGCCGTGAACATCTGCGCCGAGCTGATGGAATGGCCACAGTCGGAATGGATGTAGAAATCATAGGCAGTGTTATGCATCAAGCCTGTGACTGTCGCCACCGTGTCGGTAACCGTCAGCACTGCACCTGACCCCTGAGTGAAGCCTGCAAGGCCATATTCCACGACCCACGCACTGGCAGCACCCGTCTCATGCCAGGTCAACCGGATGGAGGTGTCTGTGGTGGCAGCCACTGCAATATTGACAACCCCAGAGCACTCGGCCAGCGTGTCGACGAGTATGCTGTCCAAGTAGCAGTAACTCGTGGCACCACCCCTCAACCGAATGGCGAGGAAGCGTCCATTGTTCCGATAGGTGTCGAAATAGACGGTACACTTTTGCCAATCCAACGGGTCGGTCACCGGGATGGTGTAGGACTCCACCAAGTCAAAAGTGGTGATATCGGCGGGGTTGGTCACCACACCAATATCAAGGGTATTATCCTGGGTTGCCGAATACCGGCGAGCCCAGAAGCTCAGCACGGTGCGACTTATCGGTTGATCGAACTGAGGAAGCACTACATAGCTGTAGTATGTGGCAGACGACACCATGTACATACTATAGATACCGTTGCCATAGCTGTAGGTGTTGGTGGGATAGGGATAGCCTTGGGTGGTAGCGATATTGGTGCCTTTGTACCAACAGGCGTTAATCATACCATTGCGGCCAGCGGCCGTGGCATCCTCGAAATCGTAACGGTAAGGCAGAGGGAGCAAAGCACAAGGAGTGTGCAAGTCAATCACCGAGGGGGCACCTGCATAGTTATTTCCGCAGAGTGTCCGTACCGAGACAGTGTAGTCGGTACTGGCCTGCAAGCCAGGAATTGTGGCGGTACGGGTATAGACAGTGTCGACATAGTTTCCGCAACGTACCTGCCAAGCCGAGCCCATAGAGGTGTACCAACTGATGGTGGCACTGGTGTCGCTGAGGGCGGAAACCACCATCTCGGTCGGCATCTCGCAGTCGTCCAACTGCAGCAACACATTGTCGATGGCGGCTGGAGGCTGCGTGCCAGTGCTGTTGTCATTGCGCCAATAGAACAACAGGTAATAGTCGCCCGATGTGGGGACATCGACAGTGCCCGAGAGGGTTCTCCAGTCGGCACGTCCATTCAGTTGCGCGCCGCCATCGAGAGCGATGACATCTGCCGGCAGACTATTATAGCTGAAGTTTGATGTATTGCCTGCGGAGATGCTTGTGGTCGAAGGAGCAAGGACGGCACGGATAAAGTCATAATTAGTCTCACCCCCCGCATGCCAGTCATAGCTGTAGACATAGCGTCCCGAGTCAAGATGGAAGGGACGGTAGGCAAAGACCGTACTGGTAGTAGTGAGGGTGTAGGTGTTGCTGACACCATTGTCGTTGCTGATATAGAGGGCATGGCTGTCGCCGTTACCTGTGGCGGTACCGATGAACCACTGGTTGGTCTGGGTACCGTTGTTTAACGCCCAGTTGCCGTTCTCCTCGGCATCGCTGAAGTCGCAGAAATAAGGCAAATCCTCAATATGGCTGCGGGTACTCATAGTGAGACGCATGGGCGAGGCACCCATCGGAAGTTGTCCACAATCGATGCTGACGTAGAAGTCGTAGGTGGTAACTGGGGAAAGTCCTGTCACCGTATAGGCCCGGGTGGGGACATTGGTCACCAGGGTACCCGTGCCGGGAACGAAGTTGGCCGGACCATATTCAATGCGGAAGAGGCTTGCCGAACTGTTCCACGACAAGGAGATGGAGGTGTCGCGCACCTCGGTGGCAATCAATGTCGACATCGTGCCACACGATTCCATGGCGGGCTGCAACACGATGTTGTCCACCGCAGCAGGAGGTTGGGTACCGGCATTGTTGTCCGTATGCCAGAAGAAGACTACGTTATACAAACCAGCCTCGGTCACTTCGAAACGACCCAGCACCTGTTGCCATTCGGACTGGGCGTCGAGCGCCCGCTCACCATCCAACGCGATATAGTCTGTGGGGATACTGGTGGCGGTCCAGTTGCCTGCGCTGCCTGCCACCAAAGGAACAGAGGCAGGTATCAAAGCCACGCGGAGGTAGTCATAGTCCGTACCTTGCTGGGTTCGCTCACCATAGGCGCGCCAACTATAGCTGTAATCATAACTGCCAGCCGACAACTGGAAGGTACGATATGCATAGCTGTTGGTTGCAACATTGTTGGTATAGGCGTTGGTGTTGCCCCCGTCGTTGGATATGTACATGGCCGCACTGCCCGTGGGATATGTACCCCCGGCGGTGCCAGTGGTCCATTGGTTGGTCTGCGTACCGTTGACCATGCTCCAGCGGGCATTCTCAATGATGTCGCTGAAATCGCACTGGTAGGGCAATGCGGTGACCACATCGGAGAGAGGCATGCGGTCAATGGTGATATTGTCAATGGCGGCGGGCGGTTGAGAACCTTGGTCACCGTCATTGCGCCAGAAGAAGACCAAGCGGTAGACCCCTTCGTTCTCAATCAAGAATCGTCCTTCACGGTTCTGCCAGTTGTTCTGGAGATTGAGTTTTCCGTTACCATCCAGCGAAATGGCACTGGACGGAAGAGCCGTGGTGGACCATCCCGTGTTGTTGCCGGCGGTCAGCTGCACCGTGTCGGGCAACAATGCCACGCGAAGATAGTCGTATGAACTCTCTCCGTAGCAACGCCAGTCATAGCTGTAGGCGTAGTTGCCTGCTGCCAGACGGAACGTACGATAGGCAAACACCACGCTGCTTGTAGTATTGTTGTAGTTGTAGTTACTTCCGTTGCTGTTGGAGATATAGAGGGCGTGCGGATTCTGAGTCTCGTTGCCCGTGGCAGTGCCAATGGCCCACTGGTTGGTCTGCGTACCGTTGACCAGCACCCAGCGGCTCACGTCAGAGACGCTGTCGAAACTGGTGCGGTAGGGCATGGCGGTATCGGCCACAGGGGGAATATACAGCGTGGTCATGACGATGGCACTTTGCTGCACCGCATTGCAGATGGTGGTGACATAGAAATCGTAGGTGGTACCAACCGTAAGATACGAAAGGTCGTAGGTGGTCGTAGTGATATTGTTGACCACCGTGCCAGTACCTGTGGTGAATCCCGTGGGACCATATTCCAGCCGGAAGTAGGCATTTGTTCCGAGGCTGCCGTTCCAACTCAGACGTACCGTCGAGGTGATGGTGTCGGTCACCTGGGCTGTCAGACTCAACACCTCGCCGCAATAGGGAGCCTCGTCAAAAGTGACATCGTCCAAAACGATACCATAGCCATTGCGCGCTGTTCCGAGGAAAGCCACCTGGAGGCTGTCCGAACCCAGCATATACAACTCGTGGTATGTCCACGACGAGAGGTTGTCGCTATAGGTAGCCAATAACTGCCAAGGCTGTGTTGGGGCGGGACGGCTGTAGACCTTCAACGTGTCTTGATCGCTGCCCCAGCGGCTCTGCGCATGCCAGAAGGACATTCGCACCGTGTTCATCGCCGAGGTGTTGAGTATCGGCGAGACCAGACGGGTTTTATAGTTGCGCTGGGAGGATGTGCCGTAAAAATAGGCGTTGCGGGTACCGCCATGGGAGGTAGAGGGAATGTTGTTGTAACCACCTTGACGGAAGGTCCAGCTGAGAGTACCATTGACCTGTTCCTGTTTCCAGCAGGCACGGGTGATTGAAGACTCCTCAAAGGTCTCGGTAAAGGGATTGGATTCCGTCACCACGTATGTACAGGCAGAGACATGGATGTCGTCGATGTACATGAAGTTGTTCGATGTGGCTGACACCTTCAACGCGGGATAGGTGCCCGTGCCGCTATAGGAGGCCAGACTCACCTCATAGTGGGTATAGGCCACTGCAATATCGCTCACGGTGTCCACCGGCACGAATGTGGAGACATCGTTGGGGTTGGACATCATACCCACCACAACCGTGTAAGTGGAGTTTGCCACCTTGCGGGCCCAGAAGCCCAGCTTCAGCGTATAGATGTCGGGGATGTTGATGGCTGGAAGGATGGCATATTGTGTCTGGTGACTGAAATAGAGGGCACGGCTACCGCTATGGGCATTGGACTGCTGAATCACCACATAGGGGAAGTTGGTGTTGCTGACACGCGCCCAGCAGTCGGGCATGGCCGAGCCGGCACCGGCGACGGCATCCTCAAAGCCGTAGTTGTAAGGCAGCGACTGGGCGGCACAGGTAGTGTGCAAGGTGATATGGCGGGCTGCCAAACTGCGGGTATTGCCACAGACAGATCGCAGCTCTACCTGATAGTCGGTGTTGGGCTGCAGACCGGTGAGGGTGTATGAGGGAGTGGTGCTGACCGTGTATGTGGAACCGTTAACCGTCACCTCCCAACGGTTTTCTGAACCGCCCGGCTGCCATGTGAGGACGGCACCGGTACTGGTGATGCTGGAGAATGCCAGCTGGGTCGGCAGCACACAGGGGTTCTCGACTAAGGTGATATTGTCGATGGCTGCCGGAGGCTGGTCGCCATAGCGGTCATCGTTGTGCCACAGCACCACCAAACGGTAGGTGCCGGCAGTGGGCACATCCACCACATCGTTGGCCGTCTGCCAGAGGTCATAGCCCGAAAGCCAATGACCGCCATCCATGGCCATGGCACCGGCGGGAAGGGTGTTCTCGCTCCAAGCACCCAGGCTTCCGCCCGTAAGGGTCACTGTGGAGGGCACAAGGGCCACACGCATATAGTCACGACCGGTCTCACCCATGGCATACCAGTCGTAGCTGTAAGCATACTGCCCGGCTGCAAGGGTAATGTCACGGTAGGCGAATGTGGTCGAGGTATAGCTGGTGAGATAGAAGTTGGAGAGGCCCTCGTCGCTGGAGACATAGAGGGATCCCATATTGTCATTGCCGCTGTTGACGGCATAGCCAATTACCCAGCGGTTGGTGTCGCTTCCGTTGAGCAGCACCCAGCTGTCGTTTTCGGTCGCATCGGCGAAAGAGCAGCTGTAGGGCACGGTGGCGGCGGAGACGGGGTCAGACTCGCGTTCGGCGAAGAAGGAAACATCGTCCACACAAATGCCGTGACCCCAATGCAGGCGGCCTTCAAAAGCCACCTGATAAGTGCCGGAGGGCTGGGGAAGCAGCAGCGTGTCGCGCTGCCAATTGGGGATTGCCTGCGTGTAGGTGGTCAGCAACGTCCACTCCTCGGCGGGAGCCGTACGGTAATAGACGTAGAGATGGTCAATATCGCTGTCCCATTGGGCCTGGGTGTGGCCGAAGGCCAACTTGGCGACCCCATTGCCCGCTGTCACGGACGAGAGGTCTATCAGCGGTGTGAGCAACCGCGAGACGCAGCCACGGCTGTCGGAATAGAGCCGGGCATTGGTGGAACCCGTAAGCGGAGCCGATGGCTGACCGCCATGGCCGCCCACGGCGGTCACCCAAGTCACGGTACCGTTGGGCTGTTCCTGCTCCCAATCCGTCGGGAGTCCGTTGTCGAAGTTGATGACCAGCGGCAACTGCTGCGGCCGCTGGGCGGTGGTGAATTCCAACACCTCCGACCACGGCGACACCGTGTCGGTGCAATGGGCACGCACTGCCACCCGATAGAGGGTGCCTGTGGCCAAGCCGTCCAGTTGCAGACGGGCGGCAGTGGCCGTGCGATACTGCGCGGCGCGGTTGGTGTCGAACGTGGCGGCCGGGGCGCAAACCACCGTATAGGTCGTTGCCGCAGGGCTGTTCATGTCCACCCACTCAAGCAGTGCGCCGGCAGTGTCGATATGCGACACCACGAGGCTGCGGGGCGAGGCCCCGGCAGTGTTGGAAGGCTGGATGCCCATAATGGCCCCTTGGCTGGTGGTGAAGGTGTAATTGCCTTGCCCCAATGCACTGAGGGCATAGAAGCCATCGTTCGAGCCGCTCCATCCAAAGTTGAAATGGAAATTCGTGTCGCTATCATAGCCGTCGCAAATAAAGCAGTGGCCACCCACACCACCTTCGCCACGGTAAATCACAGGGCGGAGGGCGGTGAGTTCGTCGATGAGCAGTTGTTTCCAGTCGTGGTCGGTAAAATCGCTCTTGTAGGCACCATACAACGACGGGCTGTAGTCAAAATAATTCCGCAACGCATTCTCGGCGGTCGCCGCAGTGGCATACGAGCCGATGGTCTGGGCAGCGCTGCCCGAGGGGCTGTAGTTCATGTGCACAGCCACCCCGCAATGATACATCAGCGTGGCCACCGCCTCCACCTGCGTGGCAGTACTGGAAGAGGTGAGCCGCTCCGGCATTTCGTTCCATGCATACTGCGTTGCACCGAAATCGGCACTCAGCGTGCCGTAAGTGGCGTGGGTATAGCTGTGGCTGCCGATACCATTGACCGGACGGCTCCAGTACTTCATCACCTGTGCCATCGCCGTGGCCACACAACCTGTCAGGGAACGGGTCTCCTGCACATTGTCCATCGGACAGAGGTTGTTGTAGTAAGGCATCTGGTCCCAATGGGTGGTCACCAGCGCCGCCGTCTCGATGGTGTTGTCATGCAGCAGGCCGCTCTTGTCAGACAGCCAGTCCCACTGACGACGGATATAGTCGGGGGCTTTCACGCCCTTTTGTTTCGCTTCTTGCAGCTGGAGTTCGTAGGACTTCAGCCAGTCCGCCACATGGTCAGGCATCTCCCGGGTCACAAAATCGGACGTGGCGGAATAGGCCAGCACCGGACGGCCGCAGTCATCACCCGAGACAAGGATGAACCCCTTGCCGCTGCGGGTACCGACGATACGGAAGATATAAAACTCCGTATACTGCGTCTTGGAGGTGATGTTCTCCACTCGATTTTCCTTTTGTTGCTTATCATACAAACCACTGGCGCGGACGTAGCGATCTGCCACCATACGAGCTTTCTCCACATCCACAGGATTTGCCATCAAACTACACACTGTCACAAACAAAAAGGCTGCAAAAAAAGTAACTTTTCTCATATAGAATTTATTCAAGGGCGTTTTTTTATTGATTTATAATATTATGGCTCAGTATGATACACCGTACCAACTGGGTATAATACACACAGCAAATATACGATTTATTTTCAACAAATGAAAATTTTTACACACTTTGCTGTTTATAAAATTCATAAAAAAAGTTATAGTCCCCTCTGCGAGGCATTCTCCCCCACAGGGTTAGAGAGGGGGCATCCCTCTTTCTCGACGGTGTTTACTACTGGTAAAGAAGGGTACAAAGGTCGGCCATCATCTGCCGCTCGGTCTCCGGCATATCCGCCGGAATTTCGGGACAGACACGGGTGTCAGCCCCCACGAAAAGGCGATGCGCAGACTCCACCAGGGAGGTACTAAGGCTATCGGTAGCCACCTCGATATCCGTGATACGGTGCGAGGCCTCGTCAACCTTGACAGAGAGCTCCACCCCACCCCATCCGAACTGGGCGGATTGTTGGGCAGTGAACTGCTGCCAACGGCCGTATTTCCATTCGGGGCTCGCAAAGTGGGCGGCCAAATCCTTCACCTCCGGGAGGGCCGTAAGGTCATCGAAGGAGAGTGTGTCGAGTGGGGCTCCATATTCGTTCTTGAATGCCTCAACGAGATGCGGTACTATGCTCTGTGCCGTAATGTCAGGCACCAACTCGGAGAGGTTGACCACACGGCTCTGCACGGAGGCCACACCGTGCTTCTGCAACTTGGCGGGTTTGACCCTGAGATAACGTTGCAGGTCGGCCACATCGGTACGGATGAGGATGGTTCCGTGGTGCAACCGTTGATGACTGCCCCGACTGAAAGCATTTCCAGAGAACTTCCTGAGCACCTGGTCATCCGATTGTCCAACCGCCCGGCCGTCCACACCTTTGGAACAATCCACAAGGATATCGTTACGCCCGCTAAGTACGGTATGGAGGCCGAAGGCCTCCACCGCACGTTGGATGACAGAAAACTGCCGTTGCTGGTCGTAGAGGTCGTTGGGGGCAATGAACGAGAAATTGATATTGCCGAGGTCATGGTAGACGGCACCGCCGCCGGTACGGCGGCGCATAACATAGCCCCCCTCTTCTTCCAGCAACGCCACATCACATTCGGCATAGGGATTCTGATTCTGGCCGATGACCACCGTACGGCGGTTCTGCCACAGATACATGGTGACCTCTCCCTCTGCAGGGCGCGAAAGTAAGTAGTTCTCTACCGCAATGTTGAGGTAGGGGTTATGCTGTGTACTGGCAACAAAACGGGACATAAGAATTTCCAGCGAACCGCCGGGGGTGTTTAATCGTTGAGGAGTGCGGAGCCAATGAAGGTTAACTTTTACCTAAAGAAACGGTCGAGGTCGGTGCTGATGGAGATGAAATTGGGCGCCTGCATCAGGTGGTAGTTGTTGCGGGCATAGCTAAGTTCAAATCCCTTGACCTTTACGCCCACACCATAGGAAAACCCCGACATATTGAACGTATCGGCGGCCCGCATTTCCGCCATCTGGCGGTAACTGTAGCCCAGCCGCAGAAAGACAATCTGCTTGATATCCACCTCGAAGCCCACATTGATATGCCGCCCGAGGTTATCCAGCACATTCACAAATTTCGAGTGTTTCTGCGTGGTCTCACCCGTGAAGGGGTCGGTGACCGTGGAGGGATTGAGCGGGTCTTCGTACCGCAAATCCCACGTCTGCAACTCGTTCAACGCAAACATCAGCCGGAAGGGGGCTTCCTTCAGTTTGTAGGAGCCCGCAATGGCAATCTCGAACGGCAACCGTTCGGTGGTGCCGTCAAAGGTGAATATCTGCGCCCCGATGTTGCGGGCCATGACGGTCGACGAGAAGTTCTTGTCGTTGGTCATGAACGTTCCCGCCAGATCGATGCCGAACGCCAACGCGGTATACGATTCATACTGAGAGAGAATCGGCCTGAAATTAGCTCCGATGGTGACGTTCTCGTTCAACGCCCGCCCCCACCCTACCGTGAGGACATAGTCGGCCGCCATAAAGTCCCATGTCTCCTGGTCGGTCTCATCATACCCTTGGAAGAGTCCATAGCTTCCGAACTGCAATCCGAAGGTAAAAGCCCCAAGGTTCTCGAAATTATAGGCGTATGCCACCGAGCCGAAATTGGCTCCGGAGAACATATTGACAAAACTGACTGCCAACTGGTTGCTGATACGGTCGCTGACCAGCGACGGGTTGTCGAGGGCGAGGGCGATATCGTCGTCGTACATCGACAGATAATTAAATCCGAGGGCTGAGGTACGCGCCGAACTGGGCGTATTGAGCACCGCAAGGGAACTCATGCCCGCCACTTGCGCCTGCAGGGGATTGAAAATTGAAAATTGAAAATTGAAAAGTACTGCGCACAAGAATATACGCAATAATGGGTGGCCAAAACTGTGGAACGTCTTCATTTCAACTTTTAATTTTCAACTGTCAATTATTATCCAATCACAAATCCCCAATCACTTCTTTTTGTTTCTCTCATGACGCATCAGGTGGCTGGGCTCAAGGGCCATGCGGTCGGTCTCCAGCAACGAGGCGACACCCTCTTCCACGCGACGTTTCTCCTCGCAAGCCGGGCAGTGGCACTCCTCGTGATATTCACGCGGTTCGGTGTAGGTGGTAATCACGCCTTCAAAGTTGCGCAGGATGACCTTGTCGGGGCTCTGCGAGATGACGTACTGGGGCATGACGGGCGTCTTGCCACCGCCGCCGGGGGCGTCGACCACGAAGGTGGGCACCGCATAGCCACTGGTATGGCCGCGAAGGTTCTCGATGATCTCGATACCCTTGCTGACAGGAGTACGGAAATGTTCGAGACCCATGCTCAGGTCGCACTGGTAGATATAATAGGGACGCACACGGTTGCGCACCAGTTCGTGCATCAGTTTCTTCATCACATGGACGCAGTCGTTCACGCCGCGCAGCAGCACGGTCTGGTTGCCCAAAGGAATACCTGCGTTGGCCAGCTTGGCTAATGCCGCCTCAGCCTCGGGAGTGAACTCGTTGGGGTGGTTGAAGTGGGTGTTGAGCCAGATGGGATGGTATTTCTTCAGCATGTTCACCAGGTCGTCGGTGATACGTTGCGGACAGACCACGGGGGTACGGCTGCCGAGGCGCACAATCTCCACATGCGGGATGGCGCGCAGACGCTGGATGATGTACTCCAACTTGGCATCACTGACCATCAGGCAGTCGCCGCCGCTAAGCAGCACGTCACGCACCTGAGGGGTCTTCTCGATATAGGCCAGGCACTTCTCAATACGCTCGCTGGGACTCTCGTCGTCCTTCTGGCCGGCGAAACGACGGCGGGTGCAGTGGCGGCAGTACATCGAGCACATATCGGTGATAAGGAAGAGCACACGGTCCGGGTAGCGGTGGGTCAATCCGGGAGCAGGAGAATCCTCATCCTCATGCAGCGGGTCGTTGAGGTCGGCCGGGGCGATATTGCACTCCTCGCCGGCAGGGATGGCCTGACGACGGATGGGGTCGTAGGGGTCATTGGGGTCTATCAAACTCAGGTAGTATGGGGTGATGGCCATGCGGAACTTGGCCAGCGCCTTCTTGATGCCCTCGGCCTCCTCGGGGCCAAAGGTGAAATACTTGCTCAGCTGTTCGTAGGTCTCAATGCGGTTCTTCACCTGCCATTTCCAGTCGTTCCACTCAGCATCGCTGACATTCGGAAAGAGTTCTTTTCTGCGGTTGACTTTCATACTTGTCTATATTTATTTTATTATTTATCAAGAGAATAAACACAATAATGGACACTCATGCCCACTATATTCACGCTGCAAAGATACATAATTTGAGTGGAATAACAAAATATTTTTACCACTACAGAATCTGCGCTGTGTGATTTTTGGTGTCCACCTTGCCGATGGCATCGACAATGGTCCCCTGCTCGTCAATGACATAGGTGGTCCGCAGGGTACCCTCCGTCACCTTCCCGTACATCTTCTTCTCGCCCCACGCCTCGTAGGCTTTCAGTATCGAGAGATCGGTGTCGGCAATCAGATGAAACGGGAGCTCGTATTTTGCAATGAATTTCTTGTGGGAGGCCGCACTGTCACGGCTGACCCCCAGCACCTGATAGCCCAATGCAAGAAACCGCTCGTAGTTGTCGCGCAGGTCGCACGCCTCGGCCGTACACCCCGGTGTACTGTCCTTGGGGTAGAAATACAGCACCAGCTTCTTGCCGGCGAAATCAGTAAGTTTCACGGGGTTTCCGTTCTCATCCATCCCTTCGAAATAGGGGGCTTTGGTTCCTTTCTGTAGCATAATGGTTGTTTTGTGTTGTTACTTTATCGGCTCCACATGAAGGGTGATATGGGTGGTGGCGCCGAAGCGTTCTTTCAAGGCCTGTTCAATCTCGCAAGTACGGTCATGGGCGGTTTCGAGGGGCAGATTCCCGTCCATGCGGATATGCAGTTCAATGGCATAGCGGCTGCCGATGCGACGCGTCCTCAGATGGTGCGGGTCGCACACATCGGGATAGGCTGTCACGATGTCCAGTATCTCTTGCTCCACCGACTCGGGAAGCGATGCCTCCAGCAGTTCGTCAAGCCCCTGCTTCAGCAGTTTCCACGCCACACGGAGGATGAATACCGACACCACCAGACCCGCCAACGGGTCCAATACCGTCCAGCGGTTTCCCAACAGGATGGCTCCGCCGATACCCGCCAGCGTACCCAACGACGAAAGGACGTCGCTGCGATGGTGCCACGCATTGGCCTCCACGGCAGGCGAGTTGAGTTTGCGGCCCCGCCGCACCGTGTATTGATAGACGGCCTCTTTCAACACCACCGACACCACTGCAGCCCATAGCGCCAACATGCCGGGAGCCTCCAGCACGCCACCCTCTTTCCAATACAGCAACGACTCCACCGCCTTGTATCCAAGGCCCACCGCTACCGCCGCCAGCGCAAAGCCGATAAAGGTGGTGGCCAGGGTCTCATACTTGCCGTGGCCATAGTCGTGGCCGCAGTCTTCGGGCTTGCCGCTGATATGCACAAAAAGCAGCACCACAGCGTCCGTCAACAGGTCGGAGAGCGAATGCACCGCGTCGGCGGTCATCGCCGCGCTGTGCCCCACAATACCGGCCACGAATTTGAACACCGTTAGCAGCACATTCGCCACGCTGCCCACCAGCGTCACCTTGAATATCTCCCGTTCTCGGTTCATGCCCTCAATAGCGTCAGAAAACGACTTTTCTCTTTGTATACAAATCGGTCACATTATGAAATCTGCGGGAGGGTTTCCCCTACCCGCAGATTATAATGACAACCGCAGCGGCCATAAAGTACCGCCGGCGGTTCGCCGGTTAAGCGTAGAGTTCTTCGAAGATCTTGCGGAGCTTCGGGCTCTCGCGGAGTTCCTGAAGGGTGAACTCGGCGTGGCCTTTGGTATAGCCGTTGCCCATAATCATGTTCACGTCACTGCCGATACCTTCAGCACCGAGGCTGGCCTTGGTGAAGCTGGTGGCCATGCTGAAGAAGTAGACGATACCGTCATCCTTCGTGCAGAGCACGGCGGTCATCTCCTGGTCGGGGACGTTGACGCAGTTGATGGTCACATCGGCCATCTTGCCGTTGGTCAGTTTCTCCACCAGTTCGTACACCTGGACGGGAGTCATGCCGGCGGCACTCTCCACGATGTCGCAGAAGCCGAGGTCCTTGATACGCTGGGTGCTCTTGGGGCTGTTGGCGATGCCGATGACCTTGCCGGTCACACCGACGCGCTTCTTGGCCTCGTAGGCGCAGAGCATACCGCTCTTGCCACCGGCACCGAGGATAACGACGGTCTGGCCATACTGGCAGAGCTTGGCCGTCTGGGCGGGAGCGCCGGCCACGTCGAGGGCGCTCAGGGCGAGCTTCTCGGGCATGTCATTGGGAATCTTGGCATAGATACCGCTCTCGAAGAGGATGGCCTTGCCCTTGATGTCAACCTGGTCGACATCGGGACGGATGGCGAGAATCTCATCGATGCGGAGGGGAGTCAGCGAGAGGCTGACGAGGGTAGCAATGCGGTCGCCCTCTTTGAGGTCGATTTTGCCCTTCAGGGCGTCACCAATCTTCTCGACCTTGCCGAGCAGCATACCACCCGAGCCGGTACGGCGGTTGCGGTGCTTGCCCTGCAACTCCACGTTGAGGAACATCTCCTTCTTGATTTCCTCCATGACGCGCTCTTCCGAAGCGCCGGCGCCGGCCTGCTGTTTGGCATAGTTGTGGATGTCGGTGAACGATGCGGAGTCGACGTTCAGGGTCTGGACATCGATAAGGATTTCGTTGTCATAAAGAACATCCATGTTATTATCCAATTTGTTCGCGGGCTGGGGCAGGACACCCTTGGGCTCGATGACACGGTGCGTGCCGTACTTGTTACCTTTTGGTTGCATAATTGTTGGGGTATTTAATTGAAGATTAATATTATATTTTCAAAGGAGTTCCCTTTCAAAACGTACAAAAATACAAAATAATTCTGAAATAACAAGAAAAAACGCCACAACCACAAAGAAAAAAAGCATTCCCTTGTGCGGAAATAGTGCAATAGTAATAGATGGGATAGATAATTCTGTATTGTCTATCCCATCTCTCGAATTTATCATTTCTATTTCACCATTATCCTGCTGCCGGGAGAGGTGGCACGAAACTCAGGGGCATAGAGACACTGCAACACGGAGGGGGCAAGGGTGAAGGTGCCGGGGTTGGTGACGTAGTAGTCGGCATCGATGGTGTATTTGCCTTTCTCCAAGCGGTCGATGTAGATGGCTTCGTGACTGTTGTTGACCGCCACGTAGTAGTGGAGGCCGCCCCACACCCAGCCCGACGTGGTGGTGACAGGCTCAAGGCAGGCGGCACGGAAGGCTTTCATCTCGACATACTCTAGGTTGCGGTCACAACTGACTTGCAGGCGCACTCGGAGGCGGTCACCGACGGCTATGCCAGTGCCGGCTTTCAGTTCCGTTAGCGAGCCGTCGGCATTGATACGGTAGAGTTGCCGCGTGATGGTGATGCCTGTCTCAGAGGCGGGCACCTTGTCCATCTGCTCGGTGTACTGGTAGTAGAGTGCCCCCCATGAGATGCCCTTGTTGGGACGCACGAGGGTTGCCGAAACGGTGCGGTCCTTGCTCAATGCCGCAAGGCTGTCGCCACGGTAAGTGTGCCGCATATAGCCTGCAGAGCCGTCAGCTGCAGCCACTCGCAGGGTATCTTCCAAGGCTTTTCCGCGCACAACGACAGCATCTTCCATTTTAGTATTTAGTCGATAACCTTTACCATCCACGGGCATCAGCGACTGGACGGCACGGAGCGTGGCAATGTCGGAGCTCCAACGGGTGGTCTGTTTCTGCTTGAGCAGCCACTGCTGCATCTGTGCGACAGAGTGGGTGTCGGCAGGCAGCACCTCGCGGAAGGTCTCGATGAGCAATGCCTGTGTCTCCACGGGGCGTTGATAGTAGAAATAGCCCGCTTTGTTGTCGCGCCAATACATGCCCATCTCATCGCTATAGAGTGCCTTCTGCTTGATGCGCTCTACCATTTCTTTTGCCAGTTTGGTGTCGCCATGGCGGTGGAAGACGAGGGCAAGCAGCGCCTGGTCGTAGAGCGACGTATAAGCGCTGTAACGTTGCTTGGCGTTGCCATAGAAGTAGTCGAACGCCTTCTGATGGTCTGCAGTGAGCTTCTTGTCTGGATAATAGCTCCGCGTATAGAGGTAATCGAGCATAATGGGCTTGCACTGGCTGTTGGGGTGCTTCTGCAAATGCTTCATCCAATCGAGGTAATCCTTATACGCCTCCTTGTCAACGTATGCCAGTGCACGGTTCTTTATCCTTGACGGTGCATCTTGCATATTGCCAAGTCCTTTCAGTATATATTGTGTCACATAGGTGCTGCTGTAGCGTCCGTCGGGCATCCACGACCAGCCACCATCGCCACGCTGTGCCTTCTGCAACTTGTCGACAGCCAAGGCGCACTGCAGCTGCAGCGCCTCGGGGTCATAGAAATGGGCTATGTTCTTCAGCCGTTCCACCTCTGAGGTGCCCGACCGCAGCCACGGCGTCTCGTCGAGGAGGGTCTGCTTGATGTCGGCGTTGCGGAAGAGGGGGCTCTCCTCCTCGGTGGCGTTGTCGGCGCAATGCTTCAACTCGGGGTACTGGTCGGCAATAGCCTTTCCCAACGTATTGACATAATAGCTGTTGAAGAGGTATATATTCGACGGATTGCTGCATTCGCTCATAAAGGGCAGAGACTGGATGGCGAGCCAGATTGGGTTGGCGGTGTACTCGACGGTGAAACTGACGGGCTGTGCCGTCGTGGAAGCGGGAATGCTCATAGAGTATTGCTTGGTTCCCTTGCCGTTCATGTACATGCTCACCGATTGAGTGACCGCCTGCCGGTTGGTGAGCAAAGGCAGGGGCCCTTGCTCGCCGTCGCTATGGTGTGTGGCCGTGGCAACATACTTATAGGTCGCCACTGTGCCGCCTACAGGGACGGTGACAGGGAACAGCACCGGCACCGTGCCGCGGGCAGGAACCGACACTGTCTGCTTTCCCTCGCTGAGAGCCTTACCATCGGGCATCGTGAACGAGAAATCGACCGTCACGGCCATATCACTGTCGGTGAGATTCATCACCTTTGCCATCAGGGTGGCGGTGTCGCCCTCGCGCAGGAATCGTGGCATATTGGGCTGAATCATCAACTCCTTGCGGGTAATAAGTTGGCGTTCCAGTTGTCCGGCGGCCAACTCCTGTGTCCATGCCAGTCCTTTCACATTCCATTGTGACAGCAGGTCGGGCACAGTGAAACTGTAATTCACCGTGCCGTTCTTGTCGGTACGCAGGGTGGGCTCGAAGAATGCCAGTGTGCTGAGGTTGGTGCGAACATAAGGCTTCTCCCCTCCATCGACCTTGCCGGACGATTCCTCCTCAACAGCTTCACGAGGCATTGCCGCATCGTCCTCTACAACGACAAGGTCGGTGTTAACCGCCACCTCATTTTCGAGTTCTACCGTTTCGTAATTCTTGGCTGCGGCACGCTTGCGCATATTGCCAGACATAGTCACCATGCCACCTTCGCCACGGGCGGTGCCACCATCGCTGTATATACCTATACCGCCCACCGAAGCCACTATTCCTTTGGGGCCTGACCTATTCCAACGCCAACCACGATGGTTGAGGGCGGAGAAAGTCCAGCCGCCCGGCTCCTTGCCTTCATATCTAAAAATTTTCCCATCTATAAGCAGGTCGTTGTAGTTACGATAATCCCACGGGATGTCGAACTTCAAGCCCGGTGCCGTATGGGTCTCGTTATTCAGCCATGGGAACCACGCAAACGAGTGGCCACCATAGTTGTCTAGCGAAGCATCGTACATGCCCAGCAGCAGGGCTGCCAGGGGGATGGGGCCGTCGTCCTCATGCTTGGGTGACACCTTGATGGTCCATTGCTCCTTCTCGCCCGGCGTGAGCTTATCGCGGAACGTCACTATCTGCACATCCAATTTCTTATGTTCAAACGGCACTGCCACATGGTAATTCTTCCCGCTGGAGCGACCCTCTTTCACGGCGCACAGGCTGATGTCGAAGCCACCCAGCATCGCCTCGCTCACAGGGACGCGGATAGTGATGATTCCGTTGTCGACCCGCAACAGGCGACGGTCCAACCTCCTATCGCCACACATCAGTTCGTACGCCACCTGCACATTCTTATGCCGCGAACCCAAGCGCAGCACCACGGTGTCCCCTACCCTGACTTCGGTGGTGTTGATGTCCGACCATAGCAAATCCATGCAGTGCACACGGCTGCTCGTGCGTGGAGTATACACCACCACGGACTCGTCGCTCACCTGCTGTCCAGCCAACCCGTCCAAGGCGATACGCACACGGTAGACCCCCGCTTCCAACACGGGCAGCGGTACCTTGTTGCTGTTCAATCCCTCGCACTTCAGGCGCGTGTCGTACACCCGCTTCTCCACAGGCCAGTTCAACATATTCTCTTCGTCGCAGGTATAAGGTGTCAGTGGGAACCGTTTGCGGAATTCCTCCTTGCTTATCGTGTGGCGCACGCCGGGTCGCATATTCTCGTACGACAGCCACGGGCTTTCGGGCTCCCTCAATCGCTCAATAGTAAGTGTTACATTTCCTTTCAAAGGCGTTCCGTTCAAGTCGCAATACCTATATTCCACACTATTCAACTCCGAGACCTGTTCTGGCAGCGAGACGGTGATATAGCTGTTCTCATATCCGACATTCAGTTTATGACTCTGGCTGTGCGTCTCGCCATTGATATCGGTCACATCCACACGCACCATGTATGAGAAACAGGGTTTGGTGGAGAGTTCTATGTTGCTGTCGGGCTCTGCCACAAAGGCAATACGGAAATGTCCTTCGGCATCGGTGGTCAGCGAATCTGACACCAGCGTGACCGCTTCCGAGACAGGCATATCCCAATACCACCTACGCCACCATGGGTGTATCCGGGAACGGGTGACGGAGTAGACCACCTTTGCCCCATTGACAGGCACCTGTGTGTATGAGGCTGCCATCCCTTCCACCACAAGGCTGTCGCCCAAGGCGGGAGCAACCGAGTGGCCCTCAGCATCCTTGCGGTCCACCCCGTTCAAGGTGACGGTGAACTTAGGCTGCTTGTAGGCCTCCACGGGAAACCATACACTGCATACAGGCTTTCCATTAACATTCGGTCTGGTAGAATAGGCCATCAAATGGAACTGTCCTGGCAACGCATGGGCGGGGATGACAAACGTGCCATGCAGGCTACCGTATGCGTCGGTGACACCAAACAGGGTGTCAATTGTCTTATAGTTGACATCTATCAGGTCCACCCTCACACTGTCGCCCACAACGGCACGGCCGTCGCGGTTATTCACCACTTTGCCTTCCACCAGAATAAATTGCAGGGTATCGCCCGGTCGGTACACAGGCCTGTCGAGGAATATCTGATTGACAAACAGACTCGTATCTCGACTGTTTGACCATAAATTTTGCTCCGCCGTCACATCCAAACCTTTATAGCGTGTCAGCAGGCGGTATTCATATCCATAATAGTCCTGCTTGCCCCGCTTCACAAAGGCAGAGAAGAATCCCTTCGCGTCGGTCGTCGCGGTGGCAACGGTGGTATACTTTTCGTCATAGTAATTTTTACTCCGCTGCACCTGCACCTGCTGCCGTGCTATGGGCTCGCCCGTCACATAATCTACCACATAGCCGGATATGCTGTCCTGCACCGACGACATCAGCACAAAGGCCGCCGCCGACACTGTGAAACCATGCACACAGAAGCCGTGTCCTGTAAAATCCATGGTGGGCGACACTATCAGCATGTAGTGTCCCGGTAACAATTGTGGGATATAGCCATAGTGGCTATAGTATTTGTAGTCCTTCGGCAGCGTGAACGTCTGCGACCACGATTTAATCACCTTCTCATTCATGAGCCTTGTCCTGATCTTTGCATCGCTCTCATAACAGTTCTTATACCATTCGGGATAGGCTATCACACGATAGTAGAGATTCTCCACATTGCGTGTATTTAGGCTCATCAATATGTCGCGTCCGGCAGGCGACACCGAGGCGATTTCCGTCTGTATCCTCACCATCTGTATCTCGCGCTTATGGTTGGCGCAGTCCGCGCCTCCTTGACTCTTGGGCCAGCGGTCTATGGCACTGTCGCAATAGACCAATGCACCCACATAGTCGCTGTCCAGCTCGCTATATCTTGCCAAATCGTCATAGAGCAGAGCCAGCTGGTCGTTGCCTGTCCAGCGGTAGCGGTTCAGACACTCTTGCGTCAGCCGTTTGCGGTAGGCGGTGGTTTTGTTCGGCTGGTCGGTGAGGTAATCCAGCAGCTGCAGCTCATTATACAGCAACAGGTTGACGTTCTCTTTCGAGGGCCTGCTCCTGTACCACTCCGTCAACTGCCTTTGCAACTCAATCTTCCGCTGCAGAGGCACGTTCAATATCGCCAACTGCATCACCAGGTCGTACATTGTCGGTGTGGTATTGAACTTCACCTCCTTTGGTTCTGTGCAAAACGATGCAATCTGCGTGTTAGGTACTTCGCGCAAGCTCAACGTATCCATCAATGCCGAATCCACCTTGCCCAAGAACAGATAGCACAGACAGCGGTCAACGGGCGTAAGGTGCGGCAATATGGCACGGAAGCGAGCCATCGACGAGTCAACGACATCCTCCTGATACTGCATCGCAGCACGCTCCATATACCACGTGCTGGTGAGCAGACAGCGCGACAACGCCTCATCATCACCCTTTTTCTTCACCTGACCCAAAGCCCATGTGCGCAGGCTGTCGGCAGCCTGGTATGCCGTGGTATAATGCTGCTGATATAACGATTTCTCAATACGGTCATACGTCCGTTGGGGATTCTGCGACGCCGCACTCAACGCGATTAGGAGTGCCATTGTGAAAACGACCTGTTTTTTCATATCGCTGTGATTATGTAAAACATTTTACTGCCATTCGGCAGTTTCTATACTAACGGATCGCAGGCTTAAATATTGTACCTCTGCCTACCCTGACGGGACTCCTTGCCGTTCGTACAATAAAAAAAGGATTACTGCAGGAGTAGCGCCACTGTGCGGCGTGATCCTGGCCCCTGGCGAGGGCCCGTCTTACAAGACGAATAAAAAAGAGGACTCAAACAAGTTTGGTCCTCTTTTCTTCGTCTTGTGACTCCTGCAGGATTCAAACCTGCAACCTTCTGATCCGTAGTCAGATGCTCTATTCAGTTGAGCTAAGGAGCCATAATCGCTGACGGGCTGTCTTTCCCTTAAAGCGAGTGCAAAGATACAAACTTTTTTCGATACGTGTCAACTTTTTTTTATCCACCCCTCGGAATACAGCCACAAGACACTAATATCGTGTCCGTTGCGATGAAATATTTTTTTACCTAAAGCAGGTTGGCAGGGCGACATTTGTACACTTCGCGGTAAAGTAATTCGCGAATTTCCTCGAATTCATCGTCGTCCAATTCGTATTTCGACATAATTATCATCGGGACAGTTACTTGGTCTCCGTGATAGGAGGGTTGCAGATAATCTTGCGGATTCTGGAAAAGGCCCATGCTGGCATAGAACTCCACCCGATGCTCGGAGGTCTCGTCATGCGGATGCTCGACTTCGAGCACCACCTGCTGGGTCTGCTGCGAAAGGAAATTGAGGAAGACGGCTTTGCCGAGTCCCTGGTTACGGAGCTCTTCGTCGATGGCGAAATGCTCAATATACACCAAATCGTCGAAAGTCCAGTAGGTCAGGATGCCTACCGGCTCGCCCTGGTCGCTGCCATTGGTGGCAACCATAAAATGGAATTTACTTTTATCTCTGTACTTCAACTCCCCGAAAGGAGGTCGCTCTTCTTCTGGAAAAGCCGACTCAAATAGATCTTTGGCAAAGTGGGGATGGTCGGATTGCGCAAGGTCTGTAAGGGTGATCATATCGGTTGGATAAGTGTTGTTTTTCGATGGTATATCTGGCATCCCGCCACACGACGGGACTACAAGAATTTAAAATTGTTGACGTTGAATCTCACAAATATGATGTGTTGGAGGGCAAAGGCATCCTCTTCGTTGTAGTCGAGGAACTTGGTCTGGGTATAATAGCAGATGTAGCCCATGTCGATGGTGGCGCCGGAGACCACATATCCGACGGCCAGCGAGCCGAAGCCGCCATAGCCGATGGTGCCCTGGTTCATATACTCGTAGGTGCCGGTGGTGGAGGTGGGCTCACGACCGCCCCACACATCGAGGATGCTGTAGGTACCGCCCCCGATGGAGATGGCGTTCTCCAGCACCTTGGTGTTATTGAAGTTAAATCCCAGGTCTATCTCCATATCCAGGCGGGGCGAGAGGGGGACGCGCTTGAGCAGCGCGAAATCGATATGGATGCGCTTCTCGCGCCCGAAGATGTCTCCCGTGACATATTGGTTGCTGCCCAGAATGCCGGTGCCGTTGTTGCTCGACAGCTGGAACTGGCCGGCGGCGTTGAGCTGGCTGTAGTCGAACCGCAGAAACCACCCCCACATACTGTTATAGTCATAGCGGAACCCCACCCCCAGCTGGTAGGCCAGCTTGTAGTACATCTTGGGATATTCGGCCACCTGGAACTCGCCATAGTCGTGTATCGCGCTGGGCGAAATCTCGCCCCGGTCGACGAGGCTGTTCCATATCTGGGTGCCGTACAACTCACTGTGCAGGATATTGTCAAGCTTGTTGGGGTTTTCCGGACGGCCACTGTAGAAGTCCGCCTGCTTGTCGTTGGCCACCAGCAAGCCCGCATCCAAAGTGAGGGCGAGGCCCGAAGGGCGTTTCTCGTAGCCCGAGGGCAACGACCGCTGGGCTTGCAGCGAAGGGGCGGCAAGCAGCAAAGCCAGAAGCAGGAGGGGCAGCGGGGCGCGCATGACGGGGTGACGTTTCAAAGCGAGGCGTGTTGGGTCTTGATAATCTCGGCCAGGAGCATCCGTGCACGGCGCAGCTGTATTTTGACAGTCCCGAGCGGCAAGTGCAGCTTCTCGGCAATCTCCTCGTAGGAGAGCTCCTCGAAATAGCGCATTTTGACGATCCGCTTGTAACGGGGCTTCAGCTGCTCCACCACCTCGCGCAGCAGGACGGTACGCTGCTCGCCAATCATCGCCTCCTCGGGATTGGGACTGTCGGAGGGCAGCGGGTATTCGTACTGGTCGTCCTCGTTGCGGACCGAGATGTTGTTGAGGGACACCACCTCCATGTGCTGGCGGCGGATGTAGTCGATACCGCTGTTGGAGGCAATGGAGAAGAGCCAGGTGCTGAACGTGTTCTGCGGCGTATAGGTGTGCAACTGGCAGAAAGCCTTGCCAAAAGTCTCGATGGTGAGGTCGTCGGCATCCACCGGACTGTGGGTCATGCGCAGCAGCATCAGGTATATCGGCTCACGATAGAAGCGCATCAAATCGGCATAAGCTCGCTGATCCCCCTTGTCGCGGGCAGCGAGCACCAGACGGTAGTCTCGGACGGCCTTTTCGTTTTGTAAGATGGCTTCCATTGGCAGCTATTTTTTCCTATGTAACGGAGAAAAGGATAAAATAGTATTTGCCAACAAAAAATAAATTTCAAAGAGGGGGGAGAGAATATAGACCGCAGGGCGTACATCCAGCCGTCGGGTGGACTGCGCCATGCAGACCATCTGCCACGCCAGTTTCACGACCAGCAATGCTGCCAACAACTCCCACGGGAAGGTGCCCGCCGCCAACAGCAACGCCCCTGTAAGGTAGAAAAGGAAGACGTTGAGCGGCCGAATCATCCGCCGCAATTTGAGGCCGAACTTGTAGTACCGGTGCGTGCGGGTGCGGTGCAGGCGCAGCTCCCGCCAGTCGTGGAGGGTGGGCTGCGGCGCCGCCATGGTGAACGACGAGGGGGTCAGCACCAGCGCGGTGTTGTGCTTGCGGCAGTTCTGGTTGACAAACATATCGTCCGCCCCGTCGGGTTCGTGGTAGTGGTAGATAAAGCCATTGTTGTTGAGGAAAAGGCTGCGGCGATAGCTGAGGTTACGGCCGTTGCCTGTGAAGGGGCGGTGCAGCGAGGCCGCCGCCAGATACTCGGTGCTATAGTCCAGATTGTCGTACTGCTGCAGCCAGTTGAAGAGCGAGGCCTTGGGGCGGATGCCGCAATAGCCCAGCACAATGTCGATATGGCGATGGACATAGCCCGCCACCATCTCGCGAATCCAGCAGAAGCGCTCCTGGTCTTTGGGCATGCAGTCGGGGTCGGCCAGCAGCAGGATGTCGTTCTTGGCCGACCGGATGCCGATGGAGAGGGGATATTTCTTCCCCTGGAAGCCGTTGACATCGTCGCGGAAGGTCACAACCTTCAGGTGTTTGTAATTCTCCGAGAGCACCTGCAGGACGAACTTGGTGTCGTCGTGCGACAGGTAGTCCACCACCACCACCTCGAAGTCGGGGTAGTCCTGTTCCAACAGATACAGCAGGTTGGCCCGCAGCCACTCGCCGTCGTTCTGCGCGGTCAGCACCACCGACACGGGCGGAAGTTCCTCGGACGGCTCCTTGGCCACCGGGGTCCTGCGGTAGCGGCCCACCCGGAGATAGACCAGGCCGTAATAGAGGCACAAAAGAATCAGACTCACCGCCAGCACCGCTACCAGCACCTGCGTGTAAAGGTCTGAAAGTAGATAGGTAAAATCCATTGTCCGAACAATTATTCAAGGTGCAAAAATAGTCATTATTTTCAAATATTTTCGTATCTTTGCACCACGAAATATCAACCACTTGTTCATAACTTCCCCGAGGGATTCTCTGAACGGTTGATAATTAACCCCCTTCCCCCCACCCTGCCCCTTCCGGCCGAAACGCACCCGCCCATGACATTCGACATCCTCAGAGAAGACCCCTGCAGCCAAGCCCGCGCCGGCGTCATCGCCACCGACCACGGCGACATCCCCACCCCCATCTTCATGCCCGTGGGCACCGCCGGCAGCGTCAAGGCGGTCCACCAACGCGAGCTGCGTGAGGACATCGACGCCAAGATTATCCTCGGCAACACCTACCACCTCTATCTCCGTCCCGGCATGGACATCCTGCGGGCCGCCGGCGGCCTGCACGGCTTCAACGGGTGGGAGCGCCCCCTGCTGACCGACAGCGGAGGCTTCCAGGTATTCTCCCTCGCCGACAGCCGCAAAATCAAGGAGGAGGGCTGCACCTTCCGCTCCCATATCGACGGCAGCAAGCACCTTTTCACCCCCGAGAACGTGATGGACATCCAGCGCGTCATCGGAGCCGACATCATCATGGCCTTCGACGAATGCGCCCCCGGCGAAGCCGACTACCGCTACGCCAAGCAGTCGATGGAGCTGACCCACCGCTGGCTCGACCGCTGCCTTGTGCGCTTCGGCGAGACCGAACCCCTCTATGGCTACCGCCAGAGCCTTTTCCCCATCGTGCAGGGCTGCAAATACCCCGACCTGCGGCGCCAGTCGGCCGAATACATCGCCTCCAAGGGGGCCGACGGCAACGCCATCGGCGGCCTCGCCGTCGGCGAGCCCACCGAGACCATGTACGAGATGATTGAGGTGGTCAACGGCATCCTGCCCAAGGACCGCCCCCGCTACCTCATGGGCGTCGGCACCCCCGCCAACATCCTCGAGGCCATCGAGCGGGGCGTGGACATGTTCGACTGCGTGATGCCCACCCGCAACGGCCGCAACGGGCTCCTCTTCACCGCCCACGGCACCATCAATATCAAGAACAAGAAATGGGAGGACTGCTTCGAGCCCATCGACCCCGAAAGCAGCGCCGAGTGCGACCGTGTCTACACGCTGGCCTACCTGCACCACCTCATCCGTGCGGAAGAGATTCTGGGGCTGCAGATATGCTCCATCCACAACCTCGCCTTCTACCTCTGGCTGGTGCGCACCGCCCGCCAGCATATCCTCGACGGCGACTACACCGCCTGGAAGGCCCGCCTCCTCCCCGACCTGGCCCGACGCCTGTAAACAAACGGGGACGCCTCGAAAGGCATCCCCGCATTAGTTCACATTCCTGTAAAAAGAATTACACCTGTTCGGCAGCGACACGCATAGCGGCGTCGAGGCCGCCGAGGTCTTTGCCGCCGGCAGTGGCGTAGGCCGGCTGTCCGCCGCCGCCGCCCTGCATCTCCTTGCCCGCCGTGCGGACAATGGTGCCGGCGTTCTTTCCGGCATCCACGCGGTTCTGCCCGAGGCATACCAGCAGGGTCGGCTTGTCGCCGAAGGTGCTTCCGAGGATGACCGCCATGTCGGGGTGATGGGCACGCAAGTCGAGCATGGCATCCTTCAGCTGGCCGAGGTCGCCGTCGCACCGCTGCACCAGCAGCGGGTTCTGCTCCAGCTGCCGTCCGAGGTCACGGCAGAAAGCCGCGGCCTGCTCCTTGCGGAACTGCTCCATCTGGGTGCGGAGGGCGGCATTGTCGTCCTGCAGTTTCTGCACCGCCGCCACCAAGTCTTTGGGGTTCTTCAGCAGCTCCTTGATGCCGTCGAGCTGGTCCTGCATCTGGTCGCCGTACTGTTCGGCGGCGGCCGCCGTCACGGCTTCGATGCGGCGCATCCCCGCGGCCACGGCGCCCTCGCTGACGATGCGGAAGGAGCCGATACGGCCGGTATTGGCGATATGGGTGCCGCCACAGAGCTCAATGCTTTCGCCGAACTTGACCACGCGCACCTCCTCGCCGTATTTCTCGCCGAAGAGGGCCATGGCACCGAGTTCGCGGGCCTCGGCGATGGGCATGTGGCGATGCTCCTCCAGCGCGATGGCGCGCCGGATGTCGACATTCACCTGCCGCTCCACCTCGCGGATTTCCTCGTGGGTGAGCTTGGAGAAATGCGAGAAGTCGAACCGCAGCCGCTGGTCATCGACACTGGAGCCCTTCTGCTCGACATGGGTGCCAAGGACGTTGCGCAGGGCCTTGTGCAGCAGATGCGTGGCGCTGTGGTTGCACTGGATGGCCGTCCGGCGCAGTCCGTCCACCTCCGCCTTGAGGGTGATGTCCGCCATTGGGCATTGCATATTGAGGCGTGAGAAATCATCTGCATTGACGATATGCACCGTCAGCCCGTTCTCCTTCTTGGTGTCCACTATTCTCAATGTCACATTTTCAAACTTCAACACCCCGGTGTCGCCCACCTGTCCGCCGCTCTCGCCGTAGAACGGCGTGCGGTCGAGCACCAGCTGGTAAAACTCCTTGTCTTTGACCTTGACATGGCGGTAGCGCACAATGCGGGCATCGGCCACAAGGGTGTCGTACCCCACAAATTCCTGACCCACGCCGGGCAGCAGCTCCACCCAGTCGTCATTCTCGACTGCCGCGGCGGCACGCGAGCGGTTCTTCTGCTCGTCAAGGCCGCGCTGGAAGCCCTCCATGTCGACCTTGTAGCCCTTCTCGGCGGCCATCAGCTGCGTGAGGTCCACCGGGAAGCCGTAGGTGTCGAAAAGCTCAAAGGCAAAGGCACCGTCAATCACGTTTTCACCCTTCACCTTAGACTTCTCACCCGACACATATTCCTCGAAGCGGTTGATGCCGTTGGCAAGCGTCTTGAGGAACGACTGTTCCTCCTCCAGGATAATGCGGCAGATGAGGTCGCGGCTCTTCTCCAACTCGGCATATTGACGGCCCATCTGGGCCACCAGCGTGTCGACCAAGCCATGGATGAAAGGCTGCTTGAAACCGAGGAAGGTGTAGCCATAGCGCACGGCACGGCGCAGGATGCGGCGGATGACATACCCCGCCTTGGCATTGGAAGGCAACTGCCCGTCGGCGATGCTGAAGCTGACGGCCCGCAGGTGGTCGGCGATGACGCGCATGGCGACATCGGCCTTCTCGTCGGCCCCATAGGTAAGGCCCGCCCGGCGGGCAATCTCCTGAATCAGGGGCTGGAAGACATCCGTGTCGTAGTTGGACTGCTTGCCCTGCATCACCATGCAGAGGCGCTCGAAGCCCATGCCCGTGTCGATATGCTTGGCCTTCAAGGGTTCCAAAGTACCATTGGCCAGACGGTTGTACTGCATGAATACGAGGTTCCATATCTCGATGACCAGCGGGTTGTCCTTGTTGACCAACTCGCGTCCCGGCACCTGGGCCTTGGCGGCCTCGTCGCGCAGGTCGATATGGATTTCGCTGCAGGGGCCGCAGGGACCCTGCTCGCCCATCTCCCAGAAGTTGTCCTTGCGCGATCCGCACAGGATGCGGCTCTCGTCGATATGGGCTTTCCAGAAGTCGTAGGCCTCGGTGTCCATGCCCAGCCCGTCGCGCTCGTCGCCGCCGAAGACGGTGACATAGAGCTTCGCCTTGTCAATGTGCATCACCTCGGTGAGGAACTCCCAAGCGTAGGCGATGGCCTCCTTCTTAAAATAATCCCCGAAACTCCAATTTCCCAGCATCTCGAACATGGTGTGGTGGTAGGTATCGTGGCCCACCTCTTCGAGGTCGTTGTGCTTACCGCTGACACGCAGACACTTCTGTGCGTCGCTCACCCTCGGATAGGGGGCGGCGGCATTGCCCAGGAAAATATCCTTGAACTGGTTCATGCCGGCGTTGGTGAACATCAAAGTGGGGTCGTTCTTCACCACCATCGGGGCACTGGGGACGATGTGGTGGCCCTTGCTCTCGAAGAAATCGAGGAAAGCCTGTCGTATTTCGTTAGAAGTCATATCTTGAATGCTTGATTTCTTAAAACTCCTCGCGTTTGACCATCAGGATGGCGTTCTGCGGGACGATGAAGTATTTCTCACCGTGGTACTTGATTTCGACGGCGTTTTTCTGGAGGAACACCGCCAGGTCGCCGGCCCGCACCTGCAGGGGCAGGTAGCGGCCTTCGCTTCGGCGCTGGTTCCACACCTCGCCCTCCTCCATGTCGGGCAGCGGGTAGCCGGGGCCGCATTTAAGTATGTAGCCCGTCTGCACCTGTTCCTTGTCTTGGTAGCCGGCGGGCAGATAGAGGCCGCTTTTGGTGCGGTCGGTAGCATCGGTGGGTTTTATCAACACTCTGTCACCCACAATAATGATATTATCAAGCTGTGTCGTCATAGCGATGATTTGAATGTGCAAAAATACAAAAAAAACTGGATAGTTTTAGAAACTGTTTAAAATTAATCCAATGTTTTTCTTAAAACATCAAAACGGCATCTTTCCCTCCTTTTCTCGGTCACAATGGCCCCCATTGCTCCCTCAAAAAGAAGACAAATCTGCTCGCCTTGCTGTATAACAAAATCCATCAATTAAATTTAAACAGTTTCTTAGTTTTTAGTTTCAGTTTTAAGTTTTTAATGACAAACAATTAAACAATCAACGATTAAACAAAGTTTAGTGACCAGTGATTAGTGACTCGTGATGCGTGAATTTTTTAGTTTTTAGTTTTAATCTTCTCCTAGTCGTCTCTCGGTGTTCCTTTTATGATCCTTCGCCCTTCCTTCGGCACTTACCCTGCTGATATTCAACTGTTCGCCCACTGTTTTCCTATCCTACGTTGGAGAACAGTTGGAGAAC
>CAJOHZ010000008.1:0-19833 GCA_905234695.1 uncultured Bacteroidales bacterium
CAATAATAATCAACTCAACGATTTCAAAGAACTCAACAATTCAAATGGACAGTTATTGTTAAACTTTTAATATGTTAATTTTTTAGTGGACACTAATGACTTTACAATTTTATTAAAAACAGCAGATGGTTTATCATAATACATGTTGAATTTTTTTCCAACAAAATGCATCTCAAAAGACCGGTCAACGGGCTGCTCTAATGGATAATAAATAAACTCAAATATATTTTGGTCATTATGGTAGATGGCCCATAATTCGTCATAAAGCTGAATAGAGGATAAGAAAGACACGTCCTCATCCTCGTCAAAAACCATTTTCAAACTGGGATCACTCCAACAGTTGTTAATTATTATCTTATTATCAATATGTAAAATCGATAAAGAAGGATTGTTGGTTTTGAATAATCTTAACGATTCGTTTCTCTCTTCACTTTCTTCTGTGATTGATTCTGTCAATTGTTCTTGTTTTTCTTTTGCTTCGTCCATTACTGTTACAGATATTTTGTTTATTTTTTACTTACAGTGCTGTCCACTAAAAATCCGAAAGGCATATTTCAAAACAGATAAAAAGAAAATATAATATGCAACTCTGTTACTTAAAAAAACGTGTCCGAAAACTATTTGTAAAATATTTGTAATTAACTCATTTTAAATATTCAACACATATTCTACATAAACTTTAGTGGACACCTGTGTTTTACTTAATCCTTTAAATTATCCCTTCGTGCAGTTGCTCGATGGGGAATATCAAGTCCCAGTTGCGACCCCAGACGATGTTGCCGCCGTCGAGGGTGAAGGTGCGGAACTTCTTGGGGTCAAGGTATTTGTTGTACTGCGGATGCGGGTGCCGACGGATGTAGTCGCCGACATCCACCGTGCTGTCGGTGCCGTCGCTGAAAACCAACCGCACCTTCAATCCGCCAAGGTCAACAGCATCCGTTATATATAATCTGTCGCTCATAGTTTTGTCTTGATATTGGTGCTTCTCACCTGCTGTTTCATCACAAAGAACCGCACCCATTTGTCGATGATATTCTTGCTGTATTTGCGTATGAAAGCTTCGGCAATGCGCTTATCTTTCGATGACAACGGAGATACACCATGCTTTTCCCGGATATTGATTCGTTCCAAGCTACCGTTCATCATGATAAGCTCGAATATACTCTCCTCGTCTCCATGCTTTACATGCACATGTATTGGCTCATGTTCATTGGAGTAGAAGTAGAATATAAATCCGAAGTATTCGTATATTTTAGGCATATCGTTGTCATTATTTCACGCTGCAAAGATACTGAAAACAATTAAAATAACACATAATAATTTTTCAATTTAAAAAAATTGTATATATTTGCAGTTGGAAAAAAATATATATAAATGGATAGAACATATTGGCTTTCTTATGATTTAGGTGTCGGTGGCGATTATGAACACCTGTATCAATGGTTGGATGATCATAATGCCCTTTCTTGTGGTGATAGTGTTGCATATTTTCGCTATACTACAAGAAAACGCGATATTGATCAAGCATTATCTGATGATTTAATTAATCAAGTGAACCTAAAACCAGGAAATATACTTTACATCATTAGAAAAGTTGATACTGGTGAGATTAAGGGAAGATTTCTTTATGGCAAACGGAAAGCAGCCCCTTGGGTGGGTTATGGTAGCCAACCATCAGGGGGCATGGACGAATGAAAAGTATTATTGTCGACACAGGTGTATGGTATGCTTGCTTTGACAAGACGGATTCCCACTATAATTGTTCCGACAATATTCTTCGAGTGTTAAGGGAAAGCAAGATTATCATTCCATTTCCCACTCTATACGAAACAATTAACACTCGTTTTGCTAAAAACACTCATGGACAGATGGGGGGATTGGAACGGTTTGTCAATAATCCTCAGAGTGTTCAAATTGTAGATGATACCAAATACAAGAAAGAAGCTTTGGACTTAGTCTTTCGAAATGTAGAACAAAAAAAAGGCTATAGTCTTGTTGATATGATCATTCGGCTTATGATGGAAGATGTTAGTTTGGGTGAGTTAAATGTATTGACATTTAACCGTAAAGATTTTATTGACTTAGGACAGGACAGGGTTTTTGACCCGAACGATCTTTAATGTTTTAGAAATACTCTTCGACAGCAAACTTATACTGTGAGATGAATATTTCTTTGAAAGGCACGATGTTGTTTTGTTCGTAGAAGACAAGCATGGTTTTTTTGTAGTCGATGGAGTCGACGGTGCGGAAGGAAAGGGGGCAGTGGCCGTAGGCCATCAAGATGCCATTGCTGACCAGCCGCGAGGTACGTTTGTTGCCGTCAGCAAATGGCTGGATATAGCTTATCAGCAGCAATGCAAGCAACGCCTTTTCAAATACATTCTGCCGTTGGTTGATGATGTTGCAGGTGTCCTCTAACGCCTCTCGTATTTGGAATTCGTTGTCGAGCGGACGGTAGTTGGTACCAGTAATACCCACACGCCGGTGGCGCAGGCCCTTCTCGGTCTCAAGCCCTTCGACAAGCAACGACTGGATGTCCTCGATTCTTCTGATGGACAGCTCTTGCAGATAGTCTTTATTGTCCAACAGGAAACGGAGCGTTTGTTTATGGTTGAGCAGCATCACGGCCTCCTCATGTGTCTTCCCGCTGGCAGTCTTGCTCTCACGGAGCAGTCTCTCGGTTTCCAACAATGAGTAAGTATTGCCTTCGATTTGCGACGATTTCCAGCTTAGGTCCACTCCCAGACGTTCCATCTCTTTGCGGTAGGTGGTAGGTAGCAGCCCACTCATGTTCTTTTGAAACTGCATCTGCAAGGCATCCAGTTGCTGCATTTCTTCATCGGTGAAAAGCGACAGCGAGGGGAGCATCTCTGTGAGCAGTTCGAAGTTGAATGTGGATTGTATCTGACGCTCGTCCTGGTCATGCAGGAAGTAGGTGTCAATGTCAATGGGCATCATCATATGACAGGCGTTTGTAAGGCTGTATCGTGTAGCCTTACCTTGCCCTGTGACCTGAATGTTTCCGGCTGTAATCTGTGCGGAAAGCAGTCTTTTTAGCGTAGTGTCACTCTCGATAAAATTCACACCTTCAGCAATCTCATTGCGCGAGGATTGCGGATGGTATTGCAGAAATCTCAATATTGTCTGACCGTCCATAAGTGTATGCTTTTACAAAATACGGTGCAAAAATACGACTTTTTTTTCAAATACGGTTCAAAATGTTGCAGTTTTTACCCATAAATGTGTACTTTTTGCACCGAATTGTCGCGAACATTCTGTTTAAAAAATGCAAATAGCAATGAAATAAACGAAAAAAAACGCTCCCAAATCTGAGTGAAATGGAAGCAAGTTCAATATGTCGTTTTTGTCTATTTCTACGTTTTATGTCATCATCATTTTATCAATTTCACGCTGCAAAGATACTAAAGAGACATTGCCTGTTCGGCAAGGACTTGCTTTGCCGGGATATGCTGTATCTCTCCGTCGGAGTTCTGCACGATGACACACTCGTCGTGCAAGGCTTTTTCTTGCAACATCCGTTTCTCGGCCAATCGCAAGCCCTCGTCTATTTTATCTTGCAATTCAAATATTTCTTCCTCAGACATGGCTCAATTTCGATTATCTGAGGCGGTGGTTTTACCAGCCCCGTTACAGCCCCCGATGATGTATAACATCTTGTTCATTTCAATTTGCAAAGATACGAAGATTATTCCAATCGGCAAAATATTTTATGATATTCTATTAGCGAAACAAAAAACGCCGCTGCAATAAGCGGCGGCACTCAGATGAAATATGTCGTCTTTGTCTATTTCTACGTTTTATGTCATCATCATTTTATCAATTTCACGCTGCAAAGATACACATTTTTTTCTATTCAGCAAAATATATTGTTGGTTGTTGTCAAATGTTGCATTGGTTGTCCTGCGTTCCATCAGTGGAGGTAGAGTATATGAAGAGCGTTGCTACCCTATAGTCAGACAAAAGGAGAACTATAGAGGGGCAAAAGGGGAGCAAAACCGATAGACACCTCATGTGTTATAAATCAGAATGTTTACTTCCCTTTCCCAAAGAAGTAATACACTATAAATCACCAAAATCATACGGGTGCTGGATAGTTTCCAGTCCCCGTTTTTTTTTAGAACTATACCCGATAGGGTGTATTTTATATTCGTAATACAATATTATACCTGATAGGGTTGCTTTTGTGCAAAATAATATTATTTTATACCCGGAAGGGTGTAATTTAAAAATTATTCGTATCTTTGCAAAAAATTTAGGAGATGAAAACTTGTGGTAATTATGTTAAGGAAATGCGAAAGCAATATGGTCTGACGCAGGAACAACTTGCTGCGAAGTCGGGTGTTGGATTACGTTTTCTGCGTGAATTGGAGGCCGATAAGCATACGCTTCGTATGGACAAAGTGAATATGGTACTGGAAATGTTCGGTACTCAATTGGGTGTGGTATCTAAAGACAGGGAGATTGACGGATGAGACGTGCCAAGATATATTATCAGTCGCAGCTGGCTGGCGTTTTGAGCGAAGAAGATACCGGCTACCGTTTCGTGTACGATAATGATTATTTACGGCAATCCGACGCCATTCCTGTCAGCCTTACAATGCCCCTCTCGCAAAAAGAGTATGAGTCGAATGTCCTGTTTCCTTTTTTTGACGGTTTGATTCCGGAAGGATGGCTACTTGACATCTCGGTGCAAAACTGGAAGCTCGACCCCAGGGATCGCATGGGGCTGTTGATGACATGCTGTCGCGACTGTATAGGGGCGGTGAGCGTTGAACCCTTTGAAGAATAGTTATGGAACGTTGTCTGTATTGCTATAATGAACTGGCAGCAGGAGAGCACGACTATCATGCTGGATGTGTCAAAAAAGATACCCTATTCTCGCGACAATATCAATGACTTGGCGCGCAACTTGGTGCAGAGTCAGACCACTGTTACTGGTGTGCAACCCAAGCTTTCGTTACATTTGGCCAAAGGGGAGCGCAACGAACCGGACCGGCTGACTCTGGTGGGGATGGCGGGAAGCTATATCCTCAAACCACAGGCGAAGGCCTATACCTGTCTGCCCGAAAACGAAGATTTGACAATGCATCTGGCCGAAATTGCAGGCATCAAGGTGGTGCCTCACACGCTAGCGCGGATGGCCGACGGCGAGGTGTGCTATCTTACACGACGTATCGACCGAGATGCCACGGGGGTGAAAGTGGCCATGGAGGATACATGTCAATTGTCGGAACGTCTGACTGAAGACAAATACCACTCTTCCTACGAGCAGGGGGCAAAGACACTCAAACGTTATTCCGATGTTGGTAAACTGGACCTCGTGAACTATTGGGAGGTGGTGATGTTCTGTTGGCTGACAGGCAACTCGGACATGCACCTGAAGAACTTTTCGTTGTATAAACCCAATGGCGGCCGATGGCAGTTGGCACCTGCTTACGATCTGCTGTCAGTGCGGTTGGCCATGCCGTCCGACACAGAAGAACTTGCGCTTACGCTCAATGGGAAAAAGAGCAACATAAAGAAAGCTGACTTTGTGGCAGCCATGCTCCGCTCGGATATTGATGCCGTGGTAACAGAACGTATGATAAAGAAATTCATCCGGATCTTTCCTTCTTGGGAGTCGTTTATCCATCTGTCGTTCCTCCCCCCGACTCTCCAAACAGAGTATATCGGATACATCTCCCGTATGTTGGAAAGGCTACAGTGAAATGTGCTTTCTTGTCGATTTCTGGTTGCAATCTCGGCAGAGAGTCCTTTGAAGGTATTGCCGGTTAAATTATGGGGAAAATCCCTGATTTTGTTCCATAATTGTACCACAAAAATGGAAAATCCTGATAACCAGTACCGATTATATAAGAAGAAGTGAAGTAAAGAGCCAGTGGCTCTTTACGATAGCGCAGCGGAGAAAGCATCCCTTGCGGATGCTGCGGTCCTAAAGACCGCCCCGCGGATTCGAACTGCAGAGATAAAAAAGAAGAGGTACAAACCAACACACGTACCTCTTTTTTGTTTTCATATCAGTGGCTCTTTACGATAGCGCAGCGGAGAAAGCATCCCTTGCGGATGCTGCGGTCCTAAAGACCGCCCCGCGGATCGAACACCGCGGGTGAGTTGCAAAGCCATTAGCCCCCGTTTTATACCTTTCACTATGCGGCTATTGGTATCTGCTGGTCGAGGCGGATTTCCTCGCCGGTGGAGAGGAAATAGACGGCTAACTGGCTGTTGTCGCGGGCGAACTGCAGGGCTTCGTCAAGCTGGTCTTCGGGGAAGAGGCGTGTGCTGTCGAAATAGTAGAGACCGCTCCCGCTGTCGTACCAGCCACCCACGTAGCCGTCGTGTTCCAACGCATGCTTGACCACAGCCACGAGTCCCTCGCGTGAATGGCAGCCCTGCGTGGCGGCATAGGCGACGGCGATGCCCTCGGTGGGCGCCTCCATGGTGCGAATGTCGACCGTGAAGCCGTCAGGGCGGAACTGGCTGAGGTTCCATATACGTTCAGCAATAGCCTCGGGGGATTCTTGTTTGTTACCCTTGTGGTTGCACGAGGATAAAAGCACAGCGGCGACAAGAGCAATCTGCAGGATGATTATCAGCGGGATGCCGTAACGGAACTTCTTGTGCATCGTCTTATGGTGCCAGACATGCATCCCCAGCCAGGCGCCGATGCTGCCGCCCAGCGCGGCCAACATGAGCAAGGCGGCTTCCCTGATGCGCCACTTGGATTGTTTCGCCTTCCACTTGTCGACGCCGTACATGAAGAAGGTCAACACGTTGATGGCGACGAGATAGATGATGATTATCTTGGTCAGCTCCGGCATGTTTTTTTATTAAGTTATATACAGGTTATCCTTCTGCTTTCAAGGCATCAATATCACCACGTTTGCGGCGGTCGTAGTATTCGGCGGTGGCGGTGAAGAAGGCGTCGCCGCTGCTGTTGAGGGCCGTCTCAACACTGTCTTGCACCACGCCGATGATAAAGCCTATGGCAACGGCCTGCATGGCCACGTCGTTGCCGATGCCGAAGAAGGAACAGGCCATGGGGATGAGCAGCAACGACCCTCCGGCAACACCCGACGCGCCGCAGGCGCCGATGGTGGCTATAAGGCCGAAGAAGATGGCCGACGCGAAGCTGACGTCGACACCCACTGTGTGGGCCACCGCCAAAGAGAAGACCGTGATTGTCACCGCAGCGCCATCCATGTTGATGGTGGCCCCCAGCGGGATGCTGACAGAGTAGAACTTCTCATCCAGTCCCAACTTCTTGCAGAGCGCCATATTGATGGGGATATTGGCCGCCGACGAGCGGGTGAAGAACGCCTGCAGGCCGCTCTCCTTGAGGCAGGTGAAGAGGAGAGGGTAGGGGTTCTTCCGCATCAGAACGAGCGAGATGAGCGGGTTGAAGACGAAGGTGTTGACCAGCATACAACCCACCAACAGGAATAGCAGATGACCGTAGGTTGTGAAGACCCTGAGGCCGTTCTCGCTGACGGTAGTGTATACCAGGCCCAGAATGCCGAAGGGGGCGAACTGGATGACCCACTTGACTACTTTGGAGACCACGTCGGAGAGGTCGTGTGCCACTTGGACGGTGGCCTTGGAGGCCATGGTTTTAAGTGCGATACCAAGGATGATGCTCCAAAAGAGGATGGCGATATAATTGGCGTTGGCCACCGCAGCGATGGGGTTGCTGACCATATTGGTAAGCAAGTTGGTGAACACCTCGGACAATGAGCCCGCGCCAGCATCCACCTGCATGTTGGAGGCCACTTCGTCGAGCTGCAACGTCACGGGGAACAGGAAACTGCCCACTACGGCGCAGACGGCTGCGATGAAGGTGCTGAGGAGATAGATGGCGATAAGCGACGAGAAACGTCTCCCCAATCCCCGGCCCGCTTTGGCGATGGACGAGATAACCAATACGGCCACCAGAACGGGAGCGATACCCTTCAGGGCGCTGACGAACATACGCCCAAGAATGCCGATACCAGTCCATCGAGGCGCTACCAACCCAAGAAAGACGCCAATAATCAACCCGATAAAGATACGCATAATCAGGCTGACACTGGTGTATTTGAGCAGAATATTTTTTATTTTTCCCATATCAATTTATTTTGTCATTCAAAACTGGATACTCATCTCTATGGGGTAGTGGTCGGAGATGTAGGGGACGCCGTAGTCGCCGTCGAGGGTGCGGAATTGCTCCACATGCACCCCACGGACGAAGAAATGGTCGATTAACGAGGGCTTGTCTTTGCCGAAACCGGTGTACGTGTTCTTGTGGCTGGTGTTCGGCGTCAGTTCGCGGGCGGGCTTTAGCCCCACATGGTAGAAAGCCTCGAAAATGGTGTCGTTAATGGTGGAGTTCATATCGCCGCCCACGATGGCGGGGACGGTCAAGGCGCTCATGGAAGGCGTGAAGAACGAGGCGATGAGTTTTGCACCTTCGGCCCGGGCGGTCTTGCCTACATGGTCGAGATGGGTGTTGATGTAATAGAATTCGCGGTGTGTCTGTCTGTCGAAAAAGTACGCCGCTGTCGCTGTGCGGTAGCATGCGGCATCCCATCCTTTTGAGGGCTCCTTGGGCGTCTCGCTAAGCCAAAATGTCTCGGACGATAGCAGCCCAAGCTGTAAGGTGTCGTAGTAGATGGCCATGAACTCGCCGCCCTTCTTGCCGTCGTCGCGTCCCACGCCGACGCGGCGGTAGCCGGGGAGGTTGCTGTCGAGGTACAGCAGCTGGTCTATCAATGCCTCTTGCAGGCCGATGGCGGCAGGCCGTTCCTCGTTGATCATCCGCACCACGGCGGCACGGCGGTTGGGCCAGCCGTTCACGCCGTCGATGTTGTTCCACGAATTATAGCGGATGTTGAAGGAAATGAAGGATACCTGACGGGCATCCGATGGCGAAGCGGAACGCGCCACTTGTGCCTGAACACCGAGCCCGAAGGCGATGGTGAGGAGCAGGAGTATTGAGAGTCGTTTCATCGTGTGTGTATGTTTGGATTGTTGATTTTTGCGTCATGCCATAGGGTTGGCCCGGTGGCGTAACCCTGATTGGATTTCGGGTGCAAAGATAGCCATTTTTTTGAGAATAGCGAACAAAACCATTCATATTTCGCAGAAAAAATGTATCTTTGCACTCGGAAAACTCAGCAAGATATGACTTCAAGACTTCTTTTCCGTCGGTGGACGGTGGTGTTGGTGGCGGTGCTGGCAGCGGTCTCCGTGCAGGCGCAGCCACAGGCAAGGGTGTTGTTTATCGGCAACAGCTACACGGAGGTGAACAACCTGCCGCAGATGACGTCCGACATCGCGCGCAGCATGGGCGCGGAGCTGTCGTGTACAAGCCACACGCCGGGGGGATGTACCTTCTCCCAGCATTGCACAAACGAGTCTATGGAGTTAATCCGCCGGGGCGGCTGGGACGTCGTCGTCTTGCAGGAGCAGAGTCAGTACCCGTCGTTCCCCCAGTTGCAGGTCGAGGCCGAAGTGTTCCCCTTTGCGCAGCGCCTTGTCGACTCGGTATATGCCGCCAGCCCTTGTGCCGAGCCGATGTTCTACATGACATGGGGCCGCAAGAACGGCGATGCCTGGAATGCACGTTATTTCCCTGTCCTGGGCACCTACGAGGGGATGGACAGCATGTTGTATGAGCGTTACATGTATATGGCCGAGGCCAACGATGCCTCGGTATGCCCCGTGGGGCGTGTGTGGCGTTATCTGCGCGAGCGCCACCCCGAGATAGAACTCTATCAGTCCGACGAGAGCCACCCTTCGGTGGAAGGCACCTACGCGGCGGCCTGTTCGTTCTACGTCATGCTCTTCGGCGGCGACCCCGAAACCATTACCTATTTCCCGGAGGAGGTAGTCCCCGAGGTGGCAGAGACAATCCGCCAAGCCGTCCACGAAGTGGTATACAATGCGCAGGAGCGTTGGCACCGCCAGCCGCCTCGGGTTGAAATCGAAGTGCTCAGGGTTAGGGATTTGATGGTTACCATTGCGGCACATACTGCCATGGCCGACAGCGTGACATGGGATTTCGGCGACGGGTTCCAGTCCCGCGAGTCAACTGCAGAGGGCGATAGTGTGATGATTTATTGTTATGAAGATTCCGGCACCTATGAGGTGATGCTTGTCGCCTCGCGGCACTGCATGACCGATACCGCCAGGGTGACCCTTTCTGTCAGTACCGACACGACTGTGGGTATCGTCAGTGCTCAATGTGCAGCCGCCAATGCGCTGGCAATCTTCCCCAACCCCGCCGCCACGGCACCTGCCATCACTGTCGACGGAACGGTGGTCACCCCCGCCAATGCCGAAATCACTGTAATGGCCCCGACGGGCTGCCGCGTGCCGTACCACCGTCTGTATAGCGGCGAACTGCCTGCCGGCCTCTATTTCATAAAAGTTTGCTACCGTGGCCGAACCTACACGGGAAAATTCGTGAAGCTATAAGCGCAGTTAAAAGTTGATGCGGAGGGTGGCGGAGGTGGTGATGTCGTGCGGTTTCACCTTGTCGGGGACAAGGCTGCGGTATTCGTAGTTGAAGTTGATGTCCAGAAAGACATTCCTGCCAATGCGATTTGAGAAAGAGGTCTGGCTGGTGACGATATAGTCCTCTTTCACGCTCTTGAATCCGTTTATATTCATCAAGGAAGGCTGGTAAAACGTGGTATGGAGAATGGACACCACATCGGAAATCCGTTGTTTTATCTTAAAGCGTAGGGAGATACGGGACACCTGTGGCTGGAAGCGGTCGTTGTTGCGGTCTTTGGCAAAATATTCCGTATAGTCCATCACGTAAGCGGCACTGATGGAATAGTCGCACACCTTCGGAACGGTGTAGATGCGGTATTTGGCGCCGACCAGGAAACTGAACTTGTACTCATACCCTTTGAACTTGTTGTTGAGGTAGGTGCCCAGCATAAATGGCGACCATCGGTCGTATTGCCAGAGGTCGGCCTTGAGGGTGCTGGTGAAACTCAAGTCGTAGAGTTCCTTGTCCTTCATGCCGTAGCCTATGCCATAGTTGGCGCTGAGCGCGATAATGCTGTCGTTGCGCTCAATACGGCCGTCGTTTTTGAAAATGGCGGTGTTGACATTGCCTGACCTCATTTCGCCGGAAAACCCCAGGCGGTATATCCATTTGTTTTGTGCCGAAAGGGTGACGGAGGTGAGGGTGAACAATATGACTAATAGTGTTTTACGCATTGTAGTGTGTGTTGGACGGGATTACAAAAGTACAAATAATTCCTGATATATCGTATATTATTGCTATCTTTGCACTCCGATAACGGTGTGAAATTCCACATGCTGTGCAAATAGCCCATACGATATGAGAACGATACTTACACGCACCCTTCTGTCGCTCCTCCTGCTTTGTGCTTTCTCTGCGCAGGCGCAGCGCGACCGCGAACCCGAGAACGACCCCGCCATTCTGAGGCGCATCGACGAGTGGCAGGACTTGAAGTTTGGCTTCATGGTCCACTGGGGCATGTATGCCCAGTGGGGCGTGGTGGAGTCGTGGAGTATCTGCAACGAGCCGTGGATTGTGCGTGAGCAGTTGGGGCCCGACGGCCCTGTCGTCGGCACCCGCGGGGCGGACTATTACGAATATAAACGCCGCTATCAGGCGCTGAACCGCACATTCAATCCCCGCCATTTCGCCCCCAATGCCTGGACAGCGGCGGCAAAGCAGGCGGGGATGCGCTACATGGTATTCACCACCAAGCACCACGACGGTTTCTGCATGTTCCGCAGTGCCGAGACCGACTACAGTGTCGCGGGTGTCGACTGCCCTTACCACCATAATGCGCAGCCCGACATCACGCGGGCGATTGTCGAGGCCTGCCGTGCCGAGGGGTTGTGGACGGGTCTTTATTTCTCCAAGCCCGACTGGCACCACCCCGACTACTGGGCTCCCGAATGGACCACGCCCGACCGCAACGTGAATTACGACATCGCGTCGCACCCCGAACGGTGGGACCGTTTTCGCCGTTTCACCTACGCCCAGGTGCGCGAGTTGACCCATCACTACGGCAATATCGACATCCTGTGGCTCGACGGCGGCTGGGTGCGTCCGGCCTGGAGTGTCGACGAGGAAACCCGCCCCTGGTTGGGCTGCAGCGGACAGGTGCAGGACATCGGCATGGACACCCTTGTCGCCATCGCCCGCGACGGCAATCCCGACCTTATTATTGTGGACCGCAGTGTGGGCGGCCGCTACGAGAATTACCGCACCCCCGAGCAGCAGGTGCCCGACACGCTGCTGCCCTATCCCTGGGAGACCTGCATGACCATGGGCGACAGCTGGTCGTATTCGCCCCGCGACCGCTACAAGAGCACCACACGCCTGATACATCTGCTGGCCGATGTGGTGGCCAAAGGGGGCAATCTGCTGCTCAATGTGGGGCCCGATGCCGAGGGTCGACTGCCCGACACGGCGTTGCTGCGGATGCGCGAGATAGGGGAGTGGCTTTCCGTCAATGGCGATGCCATCTATGCCACCCGTCCGCTGCCGCCCTACAGCCACGGCAGTGTGCGCTATACCCAAACCAAGGATGGCCGCCGTCGTTTCGCCCTCTGCCTGTTGGAGGCTCCGGTGTCGTCGTTGACCGTCGAACTGCCGTTTGCAGTCCGTCGTGCCAAGCCGTTGGCAGCGAAACAGAAGGTGCGTGTCGTCTCCCGCACGGGCGACAACACCACGCTGACCATCACCTCGGCCACGCCGATGCAGCACGTGGTGGTGATAGAATTTTAGGGAAGGCGGGAACGCCTATTTGTAATAGAGATAGCTGAGTTTCTCCTCGGCAAGGTACCGTTGTGCCACCTCCTGCAGGTCGGCCGCGGTGACAGCCATCACGTCACGGCTCATCTCCTCCAGGGTGTCCACATGCTCGAAATTCAGGAACGCCTTTCCGATGCTCTGCATCTCGTTTAGGGAAAGTTCGTTGTTGATGGCCATCTGGCCCACCAGCTGCTGCTGTGCGGCATGGAGCTGCCGGTCGGTGAGAGGTGTTTCGCGCAGGCGGCGCAGCTCGTTCAAGATGAGTTCGGTGCTGTGCTCCGCGGCGCCGCTCTCGACGCCGGCATAGATGTAAAACATCCCTGCGTCGCTGAAAGGCACATACTGTGATTCGATGGTATAGCAGAACCCCTGTTTCTCGCGCACCGAGACATTCAGCCGCGAATTCATGGCGGGGCCGCCGAGGATGTTCCCCAACAGCGTGAAGGCCGTCTTGTCGGGGCTGAACAGCGTCGGGGCCTCGCAGCCGGCCAACAGGTGAACCTGATGGGTTCGTTTGTTGACGGAGGTGCGGAACGCGCGGTAGGAGGGGGCCTGGTCGCGCTGGGCGGCCGAACTCTCCAGCGGATAGTCGGCAAAATAACGTTCGCACAGGTGTACCAGCCGGCGGGGCTCCACGTCGCCCACCACGGTGACGACCATGCGGTCGGTGGTGTAGTTGCGTTGCATGAATCCGTGCAGTTCCTCCGGCGTGAACCGGCGGACATTCTTCTTGGAGCCCAAGATATTGTGTGCCAAGGGGTGCTCCCCGAAAATCATCTCCTCGAAGTCGTCGTATATCAGGTCGGAGGGGGTGTCCTTGTAAAGGTTGATTTCCTCAATCACCACATCTTTCTCCTTCTCGATTTCATGTTCGGGGAAGGTGGAGTGGAACAGCACGTCGGCGAACAGCTCCAGACAGCGCTCCAGATGAGCCGACAGCACCGAGGCGTAGATGCAGGTCTCCTCCTTGGTGGTGAAGGCGTCCAGCTCGCCGCCCACGCCGTCGATGCGGTTGCGGATATGCCCCGCGCGCCGGTGGTCGGTGCCTTTGAAGAGGGAGTGCTCGATGAAGTGGGCGATGCCCTGCTCGGGGCCCTGCTCGTCGCGCGAGCCGATATTGATATACACCCCCGCGTGGGTGACGCAGGAGTGGTTTTGTCTGAGGATGATGCGGATGCCGTTGGAAAGGGTGTGTGTGAAATACATGGTTAGCAGTCGGAAGTGGAGTTTGTGGGATTGGGAGTGGCGATACGGGCCAGCAGGCAGGAGCCGAGGGCGATAAAGACGATGCCCGCCAGGGTCTCCAAGGTGTCTTCGCTGACGAACGAAATCAAGCCGATGCAGAGGGCTGCGGTGAAGAGTACCGACCGGCAGAGCCTGTTGCGCCGGATGGCCCGCACGAATGCCACGGCGATGAGCAGGAAGCCGACAATGCCGAAGGCGATAAGGAAATTCAGGTATTGGTTGTGGGTGTGCATATCGGTGCCGGCCAGTGGTGAGTCGGTATCCCTCAGCCGCTGGTGGCATTCCGCCACCACGTCGCCGGTACCCACCCCCAGCAGGGGATGCTGCACAAAGACCTGCCAGCCGTTCTTCCACAATTCGAGGCGTTGCAGCACGGAGAAGTTGTTCACGCTGTTGTAGCAGCGGTAGTTCTCGTACTCGTAGAACATGACGTAGAAAAGCTTGCGGGGGCTGCGGCGCTGGTATACGGGGTTGGCGATCCCCTTCTCGATGGCGGCGATGTCGCGGGGCTGGAGGAGGGTCATGCCCACGCTGTCTTTGGTGGTCCCCAAGCCGTTGAGGTATCGCAGTAGGGCAGGGTAGACGGTATAGCCTGTGGACGTCAGCGAGTCGAAGGGGTAGTCGCTCCGCTTGGCCCACTCCTGCCGCATCTCCTTCTCGCACACATACCAGTGGACGTAGTTCCCGTTCTCAATCAGGCCGTCTTTCCGGTGCAGGTAGGGGTTGCCGTTGGCGGTGACGGCCGCCGGTGTGCCGGTCGAGAGGGGCTGCAGGTGGTAGTAGTCGTAGAGGTATTTCCCCGTCATGCCGCCAACCGCCAGGGTGACGGCGCCGGCCACTGTCAGCAGAATTCTCCTCAGCCGTGGCCCCATCCGATGGCGGTAGGCAATCAGCAGTGTCACGGCGGTGATGTACAGGATGATGAAAGCGGTATAGGAGTGCAGCACCGTCAGGAAGACTACGAACCACAGCATCACCCCGCCGCCAACCCAATAGAACCACCACTTGCGTATCTTCAGTGCGGTATAGGCCAGCAGCACCATCGCCAGACAGATGTTGAGGCTGAAACGGATATGCGAGATATAGGGGACGATGTCGCGGTAGGGGAGGTCGGGGATGGTGAGGTACCGCACGATGCCGATGAAGGACACCACCACGATGGTGCCCACATAGCATGTCAGGATATTGAGCTGTTCCTTGCGGCTGGGGGCAGGGGTGGTGAGCACCACCAGCGGGATGGCCAGCAGGGGCAGTTTCTTCTGGAGGTCATGCAGACCGTAGGCGAGGTCGGTGGTGCCGACCAGCCACAGCAGGTGTACCGCCGTGGCAATCAGGAATGCCTGCAACAGGTACCGCTGGCGGAATCCGGCGAACCGCTCCCGCCATTTCCATTCCACAAACCAGTTTGCAAACAACGCCACCCACACCATGTTGGTGAAGTACACCGATGTGGTCATGCCTCCGGCCAGCAGACAGAGCAGGACGGCGTATATCTTGCTATGGATTTTTGCTCTCAAACTCTCTCAGTGCCGGTTGTCAGTTCCCCAGGATGCGGTTGTATTCTTCGGGGTTGGAGAGCACCTCCACCGCCTTCAGGATGTCGGGGTCGTCGGCCAGGCTGCCCTCGATGCGCCCTTTCTGGTAGTAGTAGCGCACAAGTATCTCGTCGCGCAGGTACTGGCTGATGTCCTCGCGGTTGCGCATCAGGTCGGCCTTCTTGGCATCCTTGAAGGTCTTTTCCAGCGACTCCAGCTGCTGCTTCATCTCGTCCATGTAGTTCTCCTCCTCGGCCACCTTGTGCATCTCCTCCAGCAGCCGTTCGGTATAGGTGGTGTATTCATACGACTTGTCGGAAAGGAAGCTGACGAAGTCCTGGTAGATGTCGTCGGTGATGGTGAACTCGCGGGGCGAGGCGATGGTGGGGTGCTCGCGCACGAATTTGGTGGCGTAGCTGAAGAAAAGGCGTTTGTTGTACAGCGCCACCGTGACCAGCGAGCTGTTGGGGTGCTCCACCTCGACATCGGGTTCGATGCCGAAGCCGTCATACACCGTGCGGCCGTTGCGGGTCTTGAAGGCCGTCTTCAGCGAGTCGGGCACCTTCACGGCGCGTCCGTTCTCGTCGCGGCGGCTGTAGTCGATGGCCTGGATGCAGCGTCCGCTGGGGATGAAATATTTCGACACGGTGACCTTCATCTGGCTGTTGTAAGGCATGGGCAGGATGTTCTGCACCAGTCCCTTTCCGTAGGAGCGGTCGCCGATGATGACGGCGCGGTCCAGGTCTTGCAGGCTGCCGCTGACGATCTCGCTGGCCGAGGCGCTGTGCTCGTTGATGAGCACCGCCACGGGGATATTGAGGTCTTCGGCGGCCAGACGGGTGCGCGACTTGATATTGCGCGAGGCGATTTTGCCTTTGGTTTCAACCACCAGTTCGTTGGGCTTCACCCAGATGTTGACGATGTCCACCGCCTCGTTCATCAGTCCGCCGCCGTTGTTGCGCAGGTCCAGGATAACCCCTTTCATGTCGGGGTGGTCGCGCTTGAGGTTTTTGAAGGCCTCGCGGACGTTCTTGGCGGCATCCTGCGTGAACTCGTCCAGGCGGATATAGCCGATATTGCCTTTCACCATGCCGCTGTACGACACATTGGGCAAGTGTATCTCGGCACGGGTCAGCGTCACGTCGAATTCTTTGCCGTCGCGTTCCAGCCGCAGGGTGACGGTGGTGCCGGCCTGGCCGCGCATGGCACTGCTCACATCGGCAGTGCTCTTGCCTTCGGTGCTCTCGCCGTTGACTGCCAGGATGCGGTCGCCCGCTTTCAGACCCGCCTTGTCGGCAGGCAGTCCTTCGTAGGGCTCCGAGACGTAGATGTTCTTACCCTCCTGGTGAATCAGCGAGCCCACGCCGCCGTATTGTCCCAGCACCTGCATCTTGACATCCTCCATATCGCTTTCGGGGAAGTAGTTGGTGTAGGGGTCCATCGAGGCCAGCATGGCGTCGATGGCGGTCTTCATGGCCTTGCCGGGGTCCACGTCGTCCACATAGTTCATGTGGAGGGTCTTGTATACGTTGGCGAAGATTTCCAGGTTTTTGGAGATTTCAAATCCTTTGTCGTTCTGGGCGTGGAGCCGTGGGGCGAGGCAGAGGAGTAGCAGACATAGGCTGACAAGTGTTTTCTTCATGGTATAGATGTACGTTTTATTCGGTGGGAATGGCCAATGGTGGCTGTGTGGTATGATGGAATTCATGTACGTGGAATTCGTCGGGCGAAACGAACCACACGATGTCGCCGCCGTGGAAGACGGTGTCGGCGGTGGGGTTAATCATATATTGCTGTCCCCGTTCGATGGCGATGATCATGGAATGGTAGGTGTCCATGAAGCGGGAGGCGCGGATGTCCACCCCCACCAGCGGGCTTTCGTCGGTCACCTCCAGGCGGTAGGTGTTGATTTCGTGGTCGGAATAGTCGTGGATAAGCATGTCGGGCTCCACCTCCACATCGGCGCGGACGGCGGCCAGCTGCTCCTCGCTGCCCAGCAGGGTGATGCGGTCGCCGGGCATCAGAAGCTCCTCCTTGGGAGGCAGGTCGTGTACCTTTCCGGCCCGCTCGATGGAGACGAGGTTTACCCCATAATCCTGCCGCAGGCGGCAGTTCTGCAGGGTCTTGCCCGCCAGATGGGAATAGGCGGTCAGGATCATCCGCTCCATGACGAAATTCTTCTCCAGCGACTCGGGAATCTTGAACGAGTTCTGCGCCTGCCGTTGGTTGAAGTTGGTGACGAAACGCTCCTCGATGCGGTTGTAGAAGTCGGTGGCCCGGCGCGACAGCAGCACTGCCGCCACCACGGCAATGGCCACCGCCACCAGCAGGCCGGCGGCCATGATGATGTATCGTGACACCACCCAGCCCACGAAGAAGAGGGTGATGAAATACCGCAATGCCAGCAGCGGGATGACGGCCACCTGGCTGCGGCTGTAGGTCTGCAGCATCTTGCGGATGCGGGTGCGGTTCACGTTCTTGACCGCCAGCGCCCAGAGGAATGGCGCCATCAGCAGCAATGTCACCACCATGCCCAGCAGGTTGCCCCAGAAGGAGGGCATAATGCTGTTGAGGAACGGCTTGAGCAGCAGGAAGCTCAGCAGGGCCAGTGCCACAAGGATGATGCTGTATAGCAGGATGGAGATAAGCTGTTTCTTGACGAATGCCGCCACCTTCTTCTCGTGGGTGCTGCTCTTCGACTGGGTGCTGTACCGCTCCAGGGCGTCGCGCAGCTTCTCGGGCAGCCGGGGGGCGAGTTTCTCGTAGGCCGGCAGACCCGCCTTAATCATATAGGGGGTCACGAAGGTGGTGATGATGGATACCGAGACGATGATGGGGTACAGTTCCTTCATGAATCCGCTGATGCTCAGGCCCAGTCCCGCGATGATGAAGGAGAACTCACCGATTTGGCAGAAACAGAAGCCCCCCTGCATGGCCGTCTTCAGCGGGCGGCCGCTCAGCAGGATGCCCGTTGTGGCCGACAGCGATTTGAAAATCACCACCGTGAGGGCGATGACGAGGATGGGTACAATATATTTCATCAGCACGTGGGGGTCCACCAGCATACCCACCGACACAAAAAACACCGCCCCGAAGAGGTTTTTCACAGGGGTGATGATACGGTGGATGACATCGGCCTCGATGGTCTCCGAGAGGATGGCTCCCATGACGAAGGCGCCCAAGGCGGTGGAGAATCCGGCAAAATCAGCCAGGTACACCATGGCGAAACATAATCCCACCGCCACGATGCAGAGCGTCTCTTCTGTCATCCATTTGCGCATCCAGCGCAGGAAGGTGGGGATGAGGTATATGCCGAAGGTAAACCACACCACCAGGAAGAAGGCCAGTTTCACCATGCTCAGGCCCAGTTCCATGCCGTTGAAACTCTTGCTTACGCTCAAGGTGGAGAGGATGACCAGCAGCAACACGGCCACCAAATCCTCCACCACCAGCACGGCGGTGACGGTATTGGTGAATTTCTGTTGCTTGAGTTTCAAGTCGTCGAACGACTTGATGATGATGGTGGTCGACGAGATGGAGAGCATACATCCCAGAAAGATGCATTCCAGGTTTCCCCAGCCGAGGATGTGCCCCACGGTGTTGCCCAGCACGAACATGATGGCCAGCTCGGTCAGGGCGGTGATGGCGCCCGTGGCGCCTACCTTCTTCAGTTTCTTGATGCTGAATTCCAGGCCCAAGGCGAACATTAGGAACACGATACCGAGTTGGCTCCATATCTCGATGGTGGAGTCGTCCTTGATGGCCGGAAACCATGGGAAGTTGGGGCCGATAAAGAATCCTGCCACGATATACCCCAGCACTAGCGGCTGCTTCAACCATTTGAATATAATAGTGATAACCCCCGCTGTCACCAATATGATGGCAAGGTCGAGGAATATGGGAGGAAGGGACGACATGCTGCAATAACGCACAACCTCCATGAATATTGTGCAGCCTTTCGTTTTTAGTTTACTTAGCGTAACGTTAACTCTGGCAGGCCTTCGGATTTATAGTTTAAGTTTTAAGTTTAAGTGATGAGTGCCCGGCGAACCGCCGGAGGTGATTAGTGATGAGTGCCCGGCGAACCGCCGGAGGTGATTAATGATGAGTGCCCGGCGAACCGCCGGAGGTGATTAGTGACCAGTGATTAGTGACTCGTGATGCGTGAATTTTTTAGTTTTTACCTTTTAGTTTTTAGTTTTTAGTTTTAATCTTCTCCTAGTCGTCTCTCGGTGTTCCTTTTATGAT
>CAJOHZ010000008.1:19860-41779 GCA_905234695.1 uncultured Bacteroidales bacterium
CCTGCTGATATTCAACTGTTCGCCCACTGTTTTCCTATCCTACGTTGGAGAACAGTTGGAGAACAGTAGGGAAACAGTTGGAGAAATACCGAAGGAACAGCGAAAGAACATAAGGACCACACCGAAGTCACTCCCTTGTCAGTCGTTGCCGTGCATTTTTTTTCTGATGGGGCAGGGTGGGGTACACAATAAACCACGAGGGTGTGCGTTATCCATAATTATGACACGTATTTCGAAGTATGCACTTATGCTGGCCGTTGTGCTGGCGGCCGCCCTGCCCGCAGAGGCAAGAAAGAAACCGTTGTATGACCTCACGCTCAAAATCGAGCACAACCAGGATACCGTGATGTACCTTGGTTGCTATTACGGCAAGGGCAACCAGGTGCTCGACACCGCCCGCGTCGACAGCAAAGGGCGATTCGTCTTCACCGGCACGGAGCAGGCTCTCAAACCGGGGCTCTACTTCTTCGCCAACCCCAAAGGCACTTATGTGGAGTTTGTGGTCTATGGCGAGAAGCCTTTCTTCACTTTCGAGACCGACGAGGAAAACTGGACGTCGAACATGAAAGTCAAGGGCAGTCGCCAGAACGACTTCTTCTACCAGTTCCAGCGTGCCGACATAGCGGTGTCGCAAGACTTGGACAAGAACCGCGTGTTAATGGATTCGGTCGCCTTCAAGGAGTATACGCACGACGCGCTGCTGCGGCTCGACAGCGTCAAGCAGTCATGTATCGACAACCACCCCGAGATGTTCCTTTCGAAGATGATGCTGGCCACCTTGGAGGTTCCCACCCCCTCGGTGAACGAGCAGGGCGACACGCTCACCGACCTGCAGCGGCGCGATTATTTCCTGCGGCACTATTTTGACCACATACCCATCGACGACGAGGCCATCCTGCGCACTCCCCGGGCGGTATTTCACGACCGCACAATGACCTATTTCGACAGCTACCTCAAGTATGCCATGCCCGAGGCGATTATCGAGTATATGGACCCCGTGCTCGACCGCGCCAAAGCGGCCCCCGAGGTGTTTCAGTGGTTGCTCATCAAGTTGACGCAGAAATACCTGCAGAGCAATGTGATGGTGCATGACGAGGTGTACGTGCATCTGGTGAAGAAGTACTACGCCAGTAAGGACAACTTCTGGTCCTCGCCCAGCAGTATCGACAAGGAGCTGGTGCGCGCCAACAAATGGGAGCGTCTGCTGGTGGGTCGCGAGGCGCCCGAGTTGATACTGTTCGACACCAACCATGTGCCGCATTCGCTGCACGCGCTGCCGGCGAAATGGAAGCTGCTGGTCTTCTGGTCGCCCTCCTGCGGGCATTGCAAGCATGTGATTCCCGCGGTGTACAAGGTGTTTGACCAGTACAAGGAGCAGTATGGCCTGGCCGCCTTCACCATCCTCACCGAGCCCGATGACAAGACCCGCAAGCTGTGGAAGGAGTTCATGGCCGAAAACGGCATGACGAGCCCGGCATGGCTCAGCCTCGACGGCGGCGAGGCCAACGTGGACTGGCACGATGTATACGACATCACCTCCACCCCGCAGATATATCTGCTGGACGAGAATAACGTCATTCAGGCCAAGAAAATCGGTGAGGGCAGTATCGAGCAGATTCTCAAGGCGGTCTGCTCCAAGTAGTCGAAAAATCAGACAATCAAACAATCATACAATGAAAAGAACCCTTTTAACCCTCTGCTGTGCAGCCATGCTGCTGACGACAGGATGCAAGAAAACCATGGAAAACCCATTCTTTACCGCGTGGGATACGCCTTACGGCATCCCCGATTTCCAGAGAATCAAGACTGAACACTACATGCCCGCCTTTGAGGAGGGGATGAAACGCCAGAAGGCGGAGATTGACTCCATCGTGAACAACCCCGAGGCCCCCACCTTCGAGAACACCGTGGAGGCCTACGAGTACAGCGGCCAGCTGCTCAACGAGGTGGCCAGCGTCTTCTTCAACCTCAGCGAGTGCGAGAACAGCGACGAGATGGAGGCTATCGCCGAGGATGTGACTCCCAAACTCTCCGCCCATGGCGACGACATCGCCCTCAACGCCAAGCTTTTCGAACGTATCAAGGCGGTCTACGACCAGCGCGAGAGCCTCGGCCTCAACCCCGAGCAGATGCGTCTGCTGGAGGAGACCTATAAGGGCTTTGTGCGTGGTGGCGCCAACGTGTCGGCCGACCAGCAGGCCCGTTTCCGCGAGTTGAACACGCAGATTGCCTCGCTCACCCTCCGCTTTGCCCAGAATGTGCTGAAGGCCACCAACGCCTACAAGAAAGTCCTCGACGACGGCACCGTGGTGACCCTCTCGCTGCCCTCGTGGGAGCCCTTCATGCAGACCTGCCCCGACCGCGCCCTGCGCGAAGAGGTATGGCACGCCTATACCGACCGCTGCAACGGAGGCGAGTTCGACAACACCAAGATTATCGACACGTTGGTCAACCTGCGTCTGGAACGCGCCAACATCCTGGGATTCCCCACCCATGCCGACTATGTGCTGGACAACTGCCTGGCCAAGACCCCGCAGAACGTTATCGGCTGCCTGATGCAAGTGTGGACCCCCGCCCTCAACCTCGCCAAGCAGGAGCGCGACATCTACCAGAAGATGCTGGAGGCCGACGAGCCCGGTGCCAAGCTGCAGCCGTGGGATTGGCGCTACTACAGTGAGAAATACCGTGTGGAGAAGTACGCCCTCAACGACGACGAGGTGCGTCCCTACTTCTCGCTCGACAATGTCCGCCAAGGTGCCTTCGACGTGGCCACCAAGCTCTACGGCATCACCTTCCGCGAGAATCCCGACCTGCCCACCTACAACAAAGAGGCCCATGCCTATGAGGTGCTGGACGGCGACAAGGTCATCGGAATCCTCTATATGGACTTCTTCCCCCGCGAGAGCAAGCGCAGCGGTGCTTGGATGACCGAGTTCCGCGGCCAGAAGGTCGACCAGCAGGGAAACAATGTCATCCCCATCATCCAGGTGGTGTGCAACTTCACCAAGCCCACGTTCGACTCGGTGTCCGGGCAGATGACAAAACCGTCGCTGCTCAACTTCGACCAGAGCGAGACCCTCTTCCACGAGTTCGGCCACGCCCTCCACGGCCTTCTCAGCAAATGCCACTACCCGTCGCTGGCGGGCACCAACGTGCCGCGCGACTTTGTGGAGCTGCCTTCGCAGGTGATGGAGAACTGGTGCCGCCATCCGCAGGTGATGAAGGAATATGCCAAGCACTACCAGACCGGCGAGAGCATCCCCGACGAGCTGATTGCCAAGATTGCTGCCGCGCAGACCTACGGGCAGGGCTTCATCAACACCGAGTTGCTGGCCGCCTCGCTGCTGGATATGGACTACCACAGCCTCACCACCAAGCAGGCCATCGACCCCATCGCCTTCGAGCAGGAGCATCTGGACAAGATTGGCCTGATTCCCGAGATTGTCAGCCGCTACAAGAGCCCCTACTTCCAGCATATCTTCACCACGGGCTACGATGCCGGCTACTACAGCTACACCTGGACGGCCATCCTCGACGCCGATGCCTTTGAGGCTTTCAAGGAGAGCGGCGACCTGTACAACCCCGATCTGGCGCGCAAATTCCGCCACCTGCTGGAGAGCGGCAACACGGTCGACCCGATGACGCTGTATGTCGACTTCCGCGGCAAGGAGCCCAGCGTCACCCCGCTGCTGAAGAACCGCGGCCTGATTTAAGAAACTGTTTAAAATTAGTCCAATGTTTTTCTTAAAGCATCAAAACGGCATCTTTCCCTCCTTTTCTCGGTCACAATGGACTCCCATTGCTCCCTCAAAAAGAAGAAAAATCTGCTCGCTTTGCTGTATAACAAATTCCATCAATTAAATTAATATACGGCCACACGCCGAATACAATTGAGGGCGGGCCGGCTTGCGCCGGCCCGCCCTCGGTGTGTGTGGCGGACGGAAGCCTTTATCGGCCCAGCCCGACAATCATCTTGTCCAAGGTCTGGACGAGGGTGGCGATCTCGTCGGGAGCCATCGGGTCGCCTTCCCACGCTTGTGCCACACAGGTGGGGATGTCCTTGGCCTGTTCTTCCATGTGACGCCCCTTCTTTGTGAGCGACACCAGCCGCTGGCGGTTGTCGACCACCCCTTTGGTGCGGACAACCAGTCCCTCTCGCTCCATGCGCTGGAGGAGCGGCGTGATGGTGTTGGTCTCAAGCCGCAATTGGCTGGCAATCTCGCTCACCAGTTGGTTGTCTTTCTCCCATAGCACCAGCATCACGAGGTATTGGGGGTAGGTGATGCCCAGCGGCTCCAGTAGGGGGTGGTAGGCTTGCGTGACCAGCCGTGCGGCGGTGTAGAGCCGGAAGCAGAGTTGGTTTTCGAGTTTCAGCTGTGTATACATGGCGTGGGCGGTTTTCGCGGGAGGGTTACTCGGCGAGCAGGGCTTCGATTTCCTTTTCGATTGTCTCGGGTGTCACTGTCGGGGCGAACCGTTGGATGGTCTGCCCGTCGCGGGCGATAAGGAATTTCGTGAAGTTCCACTTGATGTCGCTGGGCTTCTCGACCGACTTGCTAATCTTGGAGAACATGGCGTTGGCCATCTTGGCTTTGAGCCCCTTGATTTCCTCTGCGGGGGCCTGCTCCTTGAGGAAGGTGTAGATGGGGTGCTCCTCTTTGCCGTTCACGTCGATTTTCTTCATGATTTGGAATGTCACACCGTAGTTCAGACGGCAGAACTCCTGTATTTCGCCATCGGAGCCCGGGTCCTGCTCGGCGAACTGGTTGCAGGGGAATCCAATGCATACCAGGCCTCTGTCGCGGTATTTCTCGTTCAGTTTCTCCAGTCCGTCGAACTGGGGGGTGAAGCCGCATTTGCTGGCGGTGTTGATGATGAGCAGCACTTTGCCTTTGAAGTCGGCGAAATCAATCTCTTTGCCATTGCTGGCGATGGCCTTGTAATCGTATATTGTTGCCATGGTTCTGTGTTTTGTGCCTGCCGCCCGATGCCGGTGGCGGCCATTGTCGGGTGACAGGCGGTGAATGATGTCTTTTTTTTGTTTACATCTGCTTCAGGAGCCAGTTCTGCAAGCCGATTTTCTCAATGAGGTCGAGTTGCTCTTCGCTCCAGTACTGGTCTTCCTCTTCGTCGGCCAGATAGGCTTTGGTGATGTCGTAGGTAGTGGGGTCGCATGCCAGGGTGGGCATCATCTTGTAAAGCATCCCGACACCCTCGCGCTGGATTTCGAGGTCGGCTTCCAGATAGGCTTTCGGGTCTTCGATGAGTTTGCACTGCTTGCTGATGTTCACTTCGGGGGTGCAGCCCAGGTCAAGCATACGGTTGGTGTACTTCTCCACCCATTCCATCTCCTCGGTGTAGTGGTCAAGGTACTTCTGGCCCAGTTTCTCGAAGCCCTGCGATTTGAAAAGCAGCCCCTGCATTTTGTGCACGAAGGCACCCGTTGTGAGCTCGTTCACGATCATCTGTGAAGTTTGTAATGTCGTTGTAAAATCCATGATGATAATAATTTAGTTTGTTGTTAATAAATATCGTTGACGATGCAAATATACGAATAGTTTTTGTTTTACAATATGTAACTTGCAATATTTATGATTGTTTAACAATATATCGTATGCGATATATTTTGGGATTTTGGAAAAGAGAGGGGCGGGGTGGAGGTGATGAATGGGTCCATATCAAGGGGTGAAGGGTAGGGGTGATGAGGGTGGTAAAAATGGGGGAAGATGAAAAAAAGTTTTCCATTTCAAAAAAAGTTCGTATCTTTGCAGTCGCAAATGATGCTTGATTAGGCGTCAAAAAGTAGAGAAAATACAAGTAAATCAAATTAATAACAATCGTTTAAGAGCCACTGCTTAAAACGGCAAAAGACAGAGAAAAATGAAAAAAGGAATCCATCCCGAGAACTACAGACTGGTTGTTTTCAAAGACATGTCCAACGATAACATGGTGCTGACCAGAAGCTGCGCTGCCACCAAGGAGACCGTTACCTACACTGACGGCAACGAATATCCCGTGGTGAAGTTGGAAATCTCCAACACCTCCCACCCCTTCTTCACTGGTAAGCTGAAACTCGTTGACACCGCCGGTCGCGTCGATAAGTTCATGAACAAGTACAAGAAATATTCCAAGAAATAATTTGTTTTAGGTTTTAGATAAAAAAAGCCTCCCTCATTCCGAGGGGGGCTTTTTGATGTATGGTGAAAATATTTTTTGCAGAATGGGGAAAAAGTTGTACTTTTGCAATCGAAATGAATTAAGTATTAACAACCCCAAAAACAAACAACAATGAAGAAAACATTACTTTTTGCTGCAATAGTAGCAGTAGCGTTGACCGTCAACGCACAATCGTTCGTGACAACCACGGGAAGATGGTTCGATGTTATACCAACCACTTTGACCGCAGACGGACAAGGCCGTATGGAAATCGTGGATGGGATTGATGATAGTCTCACGATGCACGTTCAAATCCTCAACGGTCAACTGCAGGCCGAGGCAACGCTTGATATTACATGCACGAGCGATAGTATCATAGAGTTGTATGAAAGACTGGAGAATGATAGTACATGGAGGTATGAGTACGATGGGAACAATCTTGCCACAATCACGCCAATAGAGATATTTTATATTGATATGTCGCTAGGAATGCTTAATTATAGCAGTGCCTTCTGTTTTAGTCAGACTCTCTTCAATACCACAGCCGACTATGAGTATATGGTGCCGGTTCTGTCGGGTGTCTACTCCTATGAGTATGGCAGAGAGGAGGAATATTATGATTGGGAAAACGACACGACTATCTATTATACCGTTCACTGGCGCAGAACCCAAACGAAGATTCAAACCATCAATATTAAGGCCGCTAATGGCAATACCATTGGATCTATACAGGCTCCTGACGGATTTTCGTTTAGCGCAGAAGGAGAATCAGATGTGATTCGCATGGGAAACAATTGGTATATTGTATTCGGCGTGACATCTATGACTACCGGAGAGAGTGTTTATGCTTGGTACCGTATTGACCGTCAAAGTCAGAACATCAACTTGATGAAGACTACTCCGATGCGTGTATACCCAAATGTGGTCGACCGTGGACAGGATATTACCGTAGAATTGGGAGACGGCATGCAGGCCACAGAGCTTGAGGTGGTCAATACTTTGGGACAGAACGTCAAGCGCGTCCCGGTAAAGCCCGGCCAGCGCGAAGTGCACATTGGTACCGCCGACCTAAACAGAGGCATGAATTTCATCAGTTCGCCCAAGCGTGGTGCTGTCAAAATAATAGTGAAATAAGTGCCATTAAACTATAGCGATATTGTTGTTCTGGCAACTTAGACAGACCCCATTGTTTCACAAAAGCAAGGCTTTTTTGGATTTATTCCGAAAAAGCCTTGCTTTTAGTTTAGGGTAGGAGTGATTATGTCATTCTTGCTATAGTAACAGGAAGTCGGCGAGGGTGTCGGGAGTGATGACCTGGAAGGCGGTGCCAGGGTAGGCGTCGGAGAATGTTTTTGTGAGTGTGGATTTTGCCTTGGGGTTCCACTTTATCTCGTAGGCGTGGAGCTTCCCGCCACCCTCCTCTAGATAGTCTATCTCTTGTTGCTGCTTGGTGCGCCAGAAATAGCTGTTGACCCAACGATGATAATACTCGTTGCTTTTCATGCGCTCCGAAACTATGAAGTTCTCCCATAATGCCCCAATGTCCTGTCGTACCTCCGGGGCATTATAGTCTGCAATGAGGGCATTGCGGATACCGTTGTCATAGAAATATATCTTGCGGCTTGCCTTGAGTTCGTGGCGCAGATTGCGCGAAAAGGAGGGTAGTCGGAAGATGATATAGCATTGCTCCAACAGGGTGATATACTTCTCCACCGTCTTGCTGTCCAATGAGCACATCTGACTCAGTTCGTTGAACGACACCTGAGACCCAACTTGATAGGCCAACGCTCGGAGGAGGGTCTGCAATTTATCGGGGTGTTTGATGTTTTCCCAAGAAAGGATGTCTTTATAGAGGTACGCATCTGTCAGTAGTTTGAGAATTTCCACCTCGTTGCCCTCGTTCATCACCACCTCAGGATAATAGCCATACACAATGCGTCGGGGTAACATGCGCAGTTCTTTCAATTTCCCATGATGCGTCACCATTTCGCCAAACGAGAGCGGGAACATGCGGTACTCCCACTTGCGCCCTGTCAGCGGCTCGTTTACCTCATTGGCCAATTCGAAGGAGGAACTGCCTGTGGCTATCATCTGGATGTCGCTGTCGGAGTCGGCAATCAACTTCAGTCGTAAGCCAATATTCTTGATTCGTTGTGCCTCGTCGAGTATCACAATCTTGCTGTCGCCGAACTCTGCCAGCAGTCTGTCGGCCGAGGCATTCTCAAAGAGATTTTGAATCTGCATTTCATCGCCATTCAGCCATAGGACATTCTCTTTTTCGCGCAAAATTTGCCTTAACAGTGTAGTTTTTCCCACCTGACGGGCACCGATAAGGATGATTACTTTCTTCTTAAATAATTTGTCCGCTAGCGTTTTATGCAATAATCGCTCAATCATAATCGAGTGTTTTTGGTATTGCAAATATATGACTTTTTTGGAATCTATTCCGAAAAAGTTATGACTTTTTTGGATTTCATTCCGAAAAAGTAATGTTTTTGAAAGGTTTTTAGGGGGAGGGAGAGGTCTGCCAGATTGTCACCTCGGGGCTATGGCATACAAATTGCAGTATGGGGTGTACACGAAATAAAATACTACACCATATGCAAGGCAATTTGAATGTACAGACCGAGAATATCTTTCCGGTCATCAAGAAGTTCCTCTATTCGGACCACGAGATTTTCCTACGTGAGCTGGTGTCCAACGCAGTGGACGCCACGCAGAAACTGAAAGCCCTGGCCTCGCGCGGCGAGCTGAAGGGCGACACGGGCGACCTCACCATCGAGGTGGAGGTCAACGAGAAAAAGAAGACCCTCACCGTCAAAGACCGCGGCATCGGCATGACCGCCGAGGAGGTGGAGAAGTATATCAACCAGATTGCTTTCAGCGGCGCCACGGACTTCATGGACAAGTACAAGGACGTGCAGGAGAATCTTATCGGCCACTTCGGCCTCGGATTCTACTCGGCCTTTATGGTGGCCGACAAGGTGGAGATTATCTCCAAGTCCTACAAGGACGAGCCCGCCGTGCACTGGAGCTGCAAGGGTGAACCCCAGTTCGAGATGGAGGAGGACAAGAAGCGCACCGAACGCGGCACGGACATCATCCTGCATATCGCCGACGACTGCAAGGAGTTCCTCGACGAGCAGCAGGTGCTGCAGCTGCTGCGGAAATACTGCCGTTTCATGCCCATCGCCATCCGCTTCGGCGAGGAAAGCACCTGGGTGGACCAGGCTATGCCTGGAGATAATAATTCAGATGGGGCGGACGAGTCGGAGAAAAAGACTAAGCGCGTGGAGAAGAAACAGCCCCGCATCGTCAACGACACGGAACCCGCATGGAAGAAAGCCCCTGCCAATCTGACAGACGAGGACTACAAGAAGTTCTACCACGAGCTCTACCCCATGAACTTTGAAGACCCCCTGTTCCAGATTCACCTCAACGTGGACTACCCCTTCAACCTCACGGGTATCCTCTATTTCCCTAAGGTGCGCAAGACCATCGACCCCAACCGCAACAAGATACAGCTCTACTGCAACCAGGTGTTCGTCACCGACAGCGTGGAAGGCGTGGTGCCCGACTACCTGATGTTGCTCCACGGCGTGCTCGACAGCCCCGACATCCCGCTGAATGTCAGCCGCAGCTATCTGCAGAGCGACAGCAATGTGAAGAAAATCGCCTCGCATATCAGCAAGAAAGTTGCCGACAAGCTGGAGGAGATGAGCAAAAGTAAAACTGAAAATGGAAAATCGAAGGGTGAAAATTCGGCTGACGCGGAAACCACGAATCCGGATAATTCTCAATCTTCAACCTTCAATTCTCAATTGGAAGAGCAGTGGGACGATATCAAGATATTCGTGGAGTACGGCATGCTGACCGACGAGAAGTTCTGCGAGCGCGCCATGAAGTTCGCCCTGCTGAAGAACACCGAAGGAAAGTTCTTCAACCTGAAAGACTACCGCGAGAAGATTGCCCCGCTGCAGACCGACAAGGACAAGAACGTCTGCTACCTCTATGCCAGTGACGCCGAGGAACAGCACGCTTATATCGCCAAGGCGAAGGCCAAGGGCTATGATGTGCTGCTGATGGACAGCGTTCTCACTCCCCACTGGATTAACCTCTTGGAGCAGAAGGTCGAGAAGAGCCGTTTCGTGCGTGTTGATGCCGACACCGTTGAGAAACTCATCCCCCACGATGACGCCATCCCCGAGAAGATGAGCAAGGAGGACCAGGAGAAGCTGAAACCCCTTATCGAGGCTGAACTGGACAAGCAGAAGTATACTGTGCAGATGGAGAGCATGGAGAGCGACGATGCGCCCATGCAGGTGACCCAGAGCGAATTCATGCGCCGTTACCGCGAGATGGCGATGACTTCGGGCGGCGGCATGGGCTTCTATGGTGAGATGCCCGAGAGCTACAACCTCGTGGTCAACGTTAACCACCCGCTCGTGGAGCAGGTGCTGGCCGAGACCGATGCCGACAAGCAGAAGCAGCTCATCCACCAGCTCACCGACCTCGCGCTGCTGGCCAACGGGTTGTTGAAGGGCGAAGCCCTCACCCAGTTCGTGAAGCGTAGCACCGAGATTCTGGGGAAATAACATTTCCGTTGCCTATAAACGAGAAGGAGCCCTGCCATGCGGCAGGGCTCCTTCGTTATTGTGTGTATCGGTCAAACCGCAGGTCAGACTTGTGCCTTGATTTCCTCGGCCAACTCGTTGGCGCGGGCCTCGGTGGCGGCTTCGCTGTAGATGCGGATGATGGGCTCGGTGTTACTCTTGCGCAGATGCACCCATCCGTCGGTCATGTCAATCTTCACGCCGTCGATGGTGGTCACGGTGCAGTTCGGGGTGGCCTGGTATTTCTTGGCCAGCCGGTCGAGCAGGGCGTCCACGTCGATTTCGGGCGTGAGGTCGATGCGGTTCTTGGAGATGATGTATTCGGGGTAGGTCTTGCGCAGCTCGCTCACCTTGCAGCCCTTCTTGGCCAGCAGGGTGAGGAAGAGGGCCACGCCCACCAGCGCGTCGCGGCCATAGTGCAGGGCGGGGTAGATGACACCGCCGTTGCCCTCGCCGCCGATGACGGCGCCGGTCTGGCGCATGAGGGTGGTCACGTTCACCTCGCCCACGGCAGCGGCGGCGTATTCGCAGCCCGCATAGCGGTGGGTCACGTCGCGCAGGGCGCGCGAGGAGGAGAGGTTGGAGACCGTGTTGCCCGGGGTGTGCTGCAACACGTAATCGGCCACGCTGACCAGCGTGTATTCCTCGCCGAACATCTCGCCGGTCTCGCAGACCAGGGCCAGACGGTCCACATCGGGGTCGACCACGATGCCGAGGTCGCAGTGCTCGCGGGCCACGGTATCGGAAATCTGTGTGAGGTTCTGTGGGATGGGTTCGGGATTATGGGCGAAATGGCCGGTAGGCTCGCAGTTGAGTTCCACGACATCCGTCACGCCCAGGGCGCGCAGCAGGCGCGGGATGGCCATTCCGCCGGTGGAGTTGACGGCGTCGACAGCCACGCGGAAGCCTGCCTTGGCGATGGCCTCGCGGTCGACCAGCGGCAGGGCGAGGACGCGCTCGATATGATGGTCGATGGTGGTGAGGTCTTCGGTCACCTGTCCCAGGTCGTCCACCTCGGCATAGTTCAGCTCGGGGCTTTCGGCCAGGCGCAGCACTTCGGCACCTTCGGCGGCGTCGATGAATTCGCCGCGGGCGTTGAGCAGTTTCAGCGCGTTCCAGTGCTTGGGGTTATGCGAGGCGGTGATGATGATGCCGCCGTCGGCATGTTTGTCTATCACGGTCATCTCGGTGGTGGGGGTGGTGGAGAGGCCGGTCTCGATGACGTCGATGCCCATGCCCTGCAGGGTGCCGACCACCAGTCGGTCGACCATGGCGCCCGACAGGCGGGCGTCGCGTCCCACAACCAGCGTCAGCCGTTTGCCGTTGTTGCGGCGTTGCAGAAATGTGCCGAAGGCAGAGGTGAATTTCACAACATCGAGGGGACTGAGCCCTTCGCCCGGACGGCCGCCGATGGTGCCGCGGATGCCTGATATGGATTTGATTAAACTCATGGTATTAAGAGATATGTTTTTCTTTGAAAAGGGAAACCTATGCGGTTTTTGGATTTGCAAAGGTACAAAATATTTCACAATTAGCGTCCCTTCGGGGCAAAAAAAATCCATTCGGAGGGGCCTCAAATGCTTGTTAAGTCAAAATGATTTCGTATCTTTGCAGCGTGTAACAAAACTTACTGTATATGAGAAAGACGCTTTATATTGTGATGCTTATATCACTCTCGGTGTTGATGACGTCGTGCCATGCGTGGTACAACACGCAGATGGCTGATGTGCCTTTGTTGCAGGGCAAGGGGGATGTGCGTGTCACCGGCGGTGTGAACACTGCTGCGATGTTTCCTTACAGCCTTTCCGGTACTGCCAGTGTCGGCGTGACGGGCCACATCGGGGCTCAGCTGTATGGTTCGTACAGCGATGCCGACCAGTTCCATTTCCATGGCGCCGGCGGCTACTACACCTATCTGGGCGAGAGCCACTGGGTGCTTGAAGCCTACGGTGGCGCAGGCATGGGCAGCACGTTCAACAATGCCGCACGCGACGAGGAGAGCAAGCCTCTGGAGGAGCGGACAGCGGGTGACGCGGTGCGCTTCACCTACCAGCAGTATTTCTGCCAGCTGAATATCGGCATGGCCGATGTCACTGCCGTCCATTTCGACTTTGGCCTCGGCCTGCGGGCGGGTGTGATGCCCTATACCTTGAAGGTCAACGACCGCGACCAGGTGGTCAAGTACGACGAAAAAGATGTGCTTCCGCTCTTCGAGCCGGTGGCGTTCGTGCGTATCGGCACCAGTGTGGTCAAGTTCCAGGTGCAGGTGGGTACCAACGCAATGGCCTTTCAGGAAGACCGGTTGCACGACGCCGTGGCGACGATGCCGTTCAGCCTGTATGGCGGACTTAGCTTCAACTTCTGATGGTGTCGACGGAATCCCTTCGCAAAGATGCGGCCACGGTCGAGGTGATGGCCCCCGTGGGGTCGTATGAGAGCCTGCAGGCCGCTGTCCAGGCGGGTGCGGGGGCGGTGTACTTTGGTGTCGGCGCGCTGAATATGCGGTCGCGCTCGGCGGCCAATTTCACGCTCGACGACCTGTCGCGCATAGCCGACACGGCCCATCGTCATGGCATACGCACCTATCTGACCGTCAATACCATCATATATGACCATGAACTCAACGAGATGCGCACCTTGGTCCAAGCGGCCAAGGCGGCAGGCATCACGGCCATCATCGCCTCCGACTTGGCGGTGATTGCCTATGCCCGCAGCATCGGTGTCGAGGTGCATATCTCCACCCAGTGCAACGTCAGCAATATCGAGGCGTTGCGCTTCTTCGCGCAGTATGCCGACGTGGTGGTCACCGCCCGCGAGCTCTCCCTGCGGCAGGTGGCGGAGATTACGGCCGCCATCCGCGAGCAGGATATCCGAGGCCCCAAAGGGGAGCTGGTGCAGGTGGAGATATTCGCCCACGGCGCGCTCTGCATGTCGGTATCGGGCAAATGTTACCTCAGCCTCGACCACTACAACCACTCGGCCAACCGCGGGGCTTGCCTGCAACTGTGCCGGCGCGAATATCTGGTCAAAGACTTGGAGTCGGACACCGAGCTGGTGGTCTCGGACAAGTATATCATGTCGCCCAAAGACCTCTGCACCATCGGCATTCTCGACAAGATTGTGTCGGCGGGGGTGCGGGTGCTGAAAATCGAAGGTCGCGGCCGCTCGGCCGATTACGTCAAGGTGGTGACCGAATGTTACAAGGAGGCCCTGCAAGCCATCGCCGAGGGGACTTATACCCCCGAGCGCATCGCCGCCTGGACGGAACGTCTGCGGACGGTGTTCAACCGGGGCTTCTGGGAAGGCTACTATCTGGGCCGTACCATGGGCGAGTGGAGCGGCCGTTACGGCTCGCAGGCCACCGAGAACAAGGTCTATCTAGGCCGTGTGACCAACTACTACCACCGCCCGCAGGTGGCGGAGATGCGCATTGAGACGGCCGAGGCGCTTGCCGAAGGCGACCGCTTCATGGTTATCGGCCAGACCACCGGCGTGTACAGCGACACCGTAACCGGCCTGCGGCTGGACGACGGCCCCGTGGCACAGGTAAGGCAGGGCGACCTCTTCAGCCTGCGCACATCGGAGCCGCTGCATCGGGGCGACAAGGTGTACCGTGTGGACACGGTGACCGACGAGTTCTGACCGAACGCCGCAAGACGGCGATAACATCACAACAGAATATGGCGAAAGCAAAGACATACTACTACTGCCGCGAATGCGGCTACCAGTCGAGCAGCTGGCTCGGCCGCTGTCCGCAGTGCGGCAAGTGGAACACCTTCGACGAGGAGGTGGTGCAGACCGACACACGCAGTACGGCGGGCCTGCGGAAACAGGGGGGCATGCAGTCGCAGCCCCGCCTGATACAGCAGGTGACCTATAGCGAGACCCGCCGCATCCCCACCCGCTGTGCCGAGTTCGACCGTGTGTTGGGTGGCGGTGTTGTGCCGGGCAGCCTCCTGCTGCTGGGCGGCGAGCCGGGCATCGGCAAGAGCACCCTGCTGCTGCAGACCGCTCTGTCGCTACGCGACCGCAAGGTGTTGTATGTGAGTGGTGAGGAGAGCGAGGAGCAGATCAAGATGCGGGCCGACCGCATCCAGTCCGCCGGCTTGCTGGCGGAGAGTTCGGCCGATACGGGCTGTTATGTGGTGAGCGAGACCTCGTTGGAGCGTATCTTCACCCACCTCGACACCCTGCAGCCCGAGTTGGTGATTGTGGATTCCATCCAGACGGTCACCACCGAGGCCATAGAGAGCGGCGCAGGCAGCATCTCGCAGATACGCGAGTGTACCACCCGTTTCCAGCACTATGCCAAGGAGAGCGGCGTGCCGGTGCTGCTGGTGGGTCATATCACCAAGGACGGCACGCTGGCCGGTCCCAAGGTAATGGAACATATCGTGGACGCCGTGCTCCAGTTCGAGGGCGACCGCAACTACGGTTTCCGCATCCTGCGGGTGCTGAAGAACCGCTTCGGCTCCACCGCCGAGATAGGCATCTTCGAGATGCGGGGCAGCGGCCTCGCCGAGGTGGCCAACCCGTCGGAACTGCTGCTGGCCCATCGCGATGAGGAGTTGAGCGGTGCCGCCGTGGCGGCCACGTTGGAAGGGGTCCGCCCGATGTTCATCGAGGTGCAGTCGCTGGTGAGCAGCGCCGTCTACGGCACCCCGCAGCGCAACGCCAACGGCTTCGACCTGCGGCGGATGGGAATGCTGCTGGCCGTGCTGGAGAAACGGTGCGGATTCAAACTGGGGGCCAAGGACGTGTTTCTGAATATGGCGGGCGGGATGCGTGTCAGCGACCCCGCCATCGACTTGGCGGTGGCCTGCAGTATCCTTTCGAGCAATGTGGACATCCCCATCCCGCCGCGCTACTGCTTCGCGGCCGAATTGGGACTGAGCGGCGAAGTGCGTCCGGTGAGCAGATTGGAGCCCCGTGTGGCCGAGGCCGCCCGTATGGGGTTCGAGAAGGTATTTGTCTCGAAATACGACGCAAAAAACCTCGATAGCCGCAGGTACGGTATCGAGGTGGTATCGGTAAGCGTCATCGAAGAGGCTTTCCGCAAGCTGTTCGCCTGAGCGATGAGTGCTAGGCGGGGATGCGGAAGTTGATGGCTTTGGGAAGAATGTCGATGGAGAAAACGTGGTCGTACAGCATGTCTCCGTCGAGGCAGAGGCCGATGATGCCGGGGGCGGTGACGTCGATGTGCTTCGCCTGGCGGTAGATAATTTTCTTGCTATACTTATCGCTGTCGAGGTGCTTGCCTGCGGTGTAGACGGGCAGCAGCCGAAGGAATCCCAGAAGAGACATGGTGCGGACATAGCAGACATCGATGAGGCCGTCGTCGTTCTTGGCCTTCGGGGCGCAGAAGAACTCGCCGCCCACATAATGGTTGTTGGCCAGGGTGCAGAGCAGCATTCGCTTGCTCCCCATGTGTTCGCCGTCGACGGTGACGTCGATGCGGTTGAAACGGCCCGTGAAGATGGCTTTGATGATGCCCCAGCGGTAGGCGTTCTTGGAATGGCCCCGTTTGATGCGTTTGTTGGCGCAGTCGGCCACCACGGAGTCGAACCCGAAATTGCAGACGTTGATGGAGTAGTCGTTGTTGACGCGTAGGATGTCGATAAGTGTGTCGTGTCCGGCAAAGATATTGCGCACATGGGTGAAGTCGGGACCTGATTTCAGGTCGCCGCCGCAGTAGTATTTGATAAAGTCGTTGCCAGTGCCGCCGAACGGCATTACCGCCAGTGTCTTGTGTTCGAACCCTACAAGGCCCGAGGCAACCTCCTTGATGGTGCCGTCGCCGCCACAGGCTACAAAGCAGACCTCCTCGTCGGGGTTGGCCTCGCAGTAGGCGCGGGTGTAGTGAGTGGCGTCAGAGGTACCTGTGGTGGTGTAGACTTCGTATTGCTCGCCAGCGGCTTCTTCTTCCAACATCTGCTGCAGCTGTTGGCGGGCGTCGGCCTTCTCGGAGCGGCCGTTGATGATAAAGATGTATTTCATGGTATGAGTGTAATTAGTCGTTATGTGTGGGTGTCAGGTATACTATCAGCAGACCGCCCTCGACGGTGAAACGGTCGCCTAGTGCTTCGTTCAGGGATCCTTCCCACCATTGGCGCAGTGGCCGGCCGGCGAGGGGGTAGCGTAGCCCCTCCACGCTGACGGGCGTGTCGGGGGTGAGAGAGAAGATGGACACCTGTTGGCCGGGGAACGTGTCGAAGGCACTCCGCCCACGGACGGGGCGGAAGATACCGTAGTCAGACACCATGCGGAACTCAATCACGGGGTATTGCTCGGCATAATGGCCCAGCAGGCTGATGTTGCCCAGCGTGTGGTCTTCGCGCAGCCCGGTGGCTCCCAGGATGGTGATGTGGATGTCGCAATCAGGAATTCCCTCTTGGCGGGAGTGCAGGATCGTGTGGGTGACGGCTTTGGTGAGGTCGTTGGTCTCCTGCTCGGAAATCTTTATCCGGTCGGGGTGCAGCCCGAGGGCTTCCGCTTCGGCCCACACCGCGGGCGACATCGAGTCGCCGTCGCCCACTATAGTGACTGGTTGGTTCCCAATGATATGGGAGTTGTCACAAAGCGCTTGAAGGGGATGGCTCAGCGAAATCCGCCAGCGGAGGTATTTCTCAAATGCACCGTCACAGCAGACCACCTGCTCTGCCTTGCGGAGGTATGAGAGCGGCTCGACGGAGTGAGGGAATTCACCGTTGGCTATAATAGTGATATTCAATTATGTAAAATAAGAATTAACAAATATTTTGAAAATGCAAAGATACGTATAATTTCCAATATGTGAAAATAAAAGTGTATATTTGCACCTCGAAACCTCTATGACGTTCCCTGCGGCAGCTGGGTTAGCTGTCCGATAGTCAGCGCATAAAACCATATTGAGATAATAAAACAGACAATAAACAGATGAAAAAATTGCTTACCCTTGTTTGCGGCCTCGTGCTGGCACAGTGTACCTTTGCCCAACAGTTCTCGCTGCCGATACTGCCCGAGAAGATGGGGTCGCTGGAGTGTGCCCAAGTAGAACCGGATGTGCTCAATTGCTGCGACTGGCTGCTGTATGCCTCGCCGGAGTTCAACAAGCCGAAACACGAGGAGTGTTCCTCCTTCCTTGTGCGGTGGCTCACCGCCACACACAAGGTGAAGGTCCTCATCCATCCGAAACTGGTCGATACAGACAAAAACGACCTGCTGGTGGCCTATATGGCGGGGTGGACCCGTCATGCGCTGCGGAGCAACGGCGACGGCACGCTGTTGTGCGCCAACGTGGCCGTTGAGGAAACGCTGCGCTACTATGTGGCCCATAAGGAGTACCTCGGCAAGTCCAAGAAGATGGAGAATCTGCTGAAGAAGCAGGCCGACGGCAACCTGGCAGCGTATATCTATAGCGCCTTGGGCGACTAGCCGCCATATTTTCGTATGCTAAAGAAACCGTTTTCGCCGAGGCGGCTTTGCGGGCTGGCATTGCTTGCCCTGGGGCTGCTGGAGTTTGTCTCGTGCAGCGAAGGGGATGTCCCGTTCCCCTACCGTCCCAACGAGCCGACCGCGTTCGACCGTTCCGAGCGGTACGAGGTGTTCGGCATGGCCGACTCGCTGCAGGGCAGGGTGGCGGTATGTTCCTACCGCCGTTTCTCCGACCGCTACGGGGGACTGGTCAACACATACGTGGTCTGCTTCGACGAGGCAGGGCACTGTCTAGACATGTATTATCGCGACACGGCGCGATGCCTGCATTATACGTTTGCCTATGATGCCAACGGTCGCCGGGTGGAGGAAATCTGCACGGTCGACAGCGCGGGCACGGCCTTTGCCGAGGCCGACAGCCTTGTCTATCGCACCACCTACACCTATTCCGCCAACGGCTGCAGGGTCAAGGCGCGGATTGCGGGCCCCGACGGCAGGCGGCACACCTTCCGCCTGCGCTATGACGATGCCGGCCGGCTGACGCGTTTCATCTATCCCGACGGCTCGCGGATAAGCTATCGCTATGACGAGGCCGGCGGGCTGGCGTCGGTCATCCTGCCCGATGCGCTGGAGTTCACGCCCCAGGCGGCCGAGGAGGCCCCTGCGGTGGAGCATTACCGCCGCGACGACCCCTACAACTGGACCCGCCGCACCCGCATCGAGCCCTCCGGCGACGCCACCCTCACCGAACGCTCCTTCGAGTATTACGGCATGTAAGCCAACTTTTTTCTTGCTATATCAGAAAAAGTTTGTATTTTTGCAAATTGAAATGGACAACGCCATCATAAAACAGATAAGCGATTACTTCACCACGCAGCCTGTGTTGAAAGCATGGCTGTTTGGCTCGTATGCCCGTGGCGAAGAACGTCCCGACAGTGACGTGGACATTCTTGTTGAGCTTGACGAGAAGCAACGCATTGGATTGAAGTTTTTTGGGATGTATGTCGATTTGAAAGAATTGCTCGGCAAAGAGGTGGATCTGGTTGCCGAAGGATGCCTGCTGCCGTTTGCCGAAGAGAGTGCCAACCGGGATAAAGTTTTGATATATGAGAGAGACAGGGCGTGACAAAGAACGGGTACTTCACATCAAGGAAGCTATCGATAGGATAAAACGATATATGGAGGGCGTCTCTGTAGACGCTTTGCAAAGTGACGACATGCGTTACTATGCAATCATTAAGAATATTGAGATTATCGGAGAGGCTGCCAACCTGTTGACCGAGGAGTACAGAATGGCTCACCCTGCAACTCAATGGAAAATGATAATTGGGATGCGGAATTATATTATCCATGAGTACTTTCAAGTAAAATTTGATGTCGTCAAGGAGGTGCTCACTCTTGATTTGCCCGAACTCGAGAAACAGATAAAATCATATTTGTCAGAGCCATAGAAGCGGTTTCTGCTAGGAATTCCAATGTCACCTCTGCCCGCATAGGATGTTGCTAGAGGTGTTTTTTCTTGCTATATCAGAAAAAGTTTGTATTTTTGCAAATTGAAAAAGAAAGATAACAACAGTTCAAATATGTGTATATATAACATCACTGTGGATGAGAATAAAATGGCACGCTGCTATCCTGGCATAGCCAGAGAGCAGTTTGGTCAGTGGTTGCAAGAATGGGTTGATGGCATGATGGAGGATACTCCTGCAGAATCTCACAGTGTTTCCCCTAACGCGCATACCTATGAGGAAATGAAGTTGGCCATCCGTGATCGCATTGACATGGTGGAGTCCGGTAAGGCAACCTTCTATACCAACGAAGAGGTGTTCTCAAGTATCCGTGGGCGGTATGGATTATGAGATAAAATGGCTTGCGGAAGCGCGGGAATCGCTTAACGCAGAGATGGAATTTGTCTTTGTTGAGTTTGGTCGAACGACATTGGAAAAGTCCTATCATACGTTGATGGAACGTGTGTCTCAGTTACAGATGTTCCCACGCTTAGGTGTGCGGTGCGAGGATTTGGATTATCATGGGTATGAGATTCGGATGCTCCATGTGAGGAAAATTTCCATCGTATACACGATTGTCGAGAACATCGTACAAATCCTGTACGTGTGGAACAATCAACGCGATCCCGGCCTGATGGCAAAGATAGTGGGTCTTCAGCAGAATAGATGGCCATCCTAAAGCAGTCGTAGAGCCTAAATGTCGCCCATTGATAAATATCGGTGGGTGATTTTTTTTCTTGCTATATCAGAAAAAGTTTGTATTTTTGCAAATTGAAGGTGGGTTCTATTTATTTACTTTTCAGTCGCCAAAACAGACAGGACCCATTAGTCTGCCAGACAACCGTTGTTTAACATTCGGTTTACGAGTGCAAAGATACGATTATTTTTTCACTTGACAATGAAATATTTGCAATTCTTTTGCGGGGTGTGTAATCATTTGATATTCTGTCTATTGGATTGCAATTAAATTGGGTTGGTATTTCTTAATCTGCACCAGTCGGCACATGTTGTAGACTAGGTTCGTCAATGCGATGTTGGCTTTTGCCCTCATCATTCCCACCCCTCGGAAAATCAGGCCGCCCATCGTCTGCCCCATGAATCCGAAGACGTGTTCCACTTGGCTGCGTACCTTCGACTTCTGTCGGTTGCGCTCTTTCTGTTCTTCCGTCAAGGGATGTCCTCTCCGTCCTTTCTCGCAGATTATCGGAGTCATGTGCTTCGCTCTCACCACATCTTCAATCCCAGCATATCCCGCGTCGAGCCATGCCGGCTCCCCATGGGCTTCCTTGGACGGTTCCGTCAGCACATGCTCCGTCTCCTTGGCGTCGTGGCGACTTGCAGCACACACCGTGTAGTTTCGTATCAGCTTGGTCTTATTGCAAATCTCCACGTTGTCCTTGTATCCGTAGAACCGCTCGCCACGTTTCTTCACCCACCGGGCATCTATGTCCTTATCTTCGATGACGTTGCTTTGGCTCGGCAAAGTGAACAAGTTTCCACTGCTCTTGCTTTGCGCAACGTTGTGGCATTTTTTGCGGGGATTGTCATTCCATAATTCGTCGCCTTTGCCTTCCTTGATTTTCTTGTTTTCCTCGCGTGTGTTGCGTTGCCGAGGGGCAATGACAAAGCTGGCGTCGACTATCGTGAACCTACCTCATCAAGGTCGGGAACTACCCCGCCCGCAAGGTGGTTGTGATAAGGTAAGCCGCGACTTTTTTGTTCATCATAAAGGGGCATCCTCTATTTTTGAGAGGTGCCCCTTTGTTGTTGTCATCTCGCGGTGGTGTCGCTGTTCCTTTTATGTGGTGTCGGAGTGCCCTCGGAGATATTGGCAAATTCCACCCGAATTCTTCCCATATTCCTCCCATCATCGATGGGAAGATCATGGGAAGATCATGGGAGGATCATGGGAAGATACAAAAATCACACCGAAGTCAAACTGGGGCCACACCGAGACTTCACCGAAGCCACAGCCGCCTCACCGCGCATACATCGGCGGCCTTCACGACAGGAAGAGGGGGGCCGCCCGATGACGAGAGGGCCTATAAGAAACTGTTTAAAATTATTCCAATGTTTTTCTTAAAGCATCAAAACGGCATCTTTCCCTCCTTTTTTCGGTCACAATGGCCCCCCATTGCTCCCTCAAAAAGAAGAAAAATCTGCTCGCTTTGCTGTATAACAAATTCCATCAATTAAATTTAAACAGTTTCTAAGAAAATAGCGGCGGGC
>CAJOHZ010000008.1:41785-94737 GCA_905234695.1 uncultured Bacteroidales bacterium
GTTATGTGCGTGTGCAATTTTTGGTTATTTGCACTCGTCGACGCTCTCTTTGATGAGCTGGAAGGTGGCTTCGATGTCGTTGTCGAGGCCCATGCTGAAACGGATGAGGCCTTCGCTCATGCCCATCTCTTTCTGGATGTCCTCGGGAACTTCGCTCGAAGTGGACTTGCCGCTGTTGCTGAAGAGGGTCTTGAAGTAGCCCAGCGATACGGCGAGGTAGCCGACGCCTTTCTTCTGCATGACTTCCATGATGCGGCTGGCCTTGTCGGCAGTGCCCATGTCGATAGAGATCATGCCGCCGAAGCCGTAGCCCTCGTTCATCATGCTGCAGAACAGCTCGTGGTCGGGATGTTCAGGCAGTCCGGGGTAGTTGTATTTGAATCCCACCTCTTTGAAACGCTTGGCAAGATACATGGCGTTTTCGCTGTGTTTCTTCATGCGGATGTGGAGGGTGTGGAGGTTCTTGTTGATGGAGGCGCTGCGCATGGGGTCGAGCACGGGGCCGAGGAGCATGCAGGTGCCGTTGTTGACATCGATGAGGCTGTTGATATATTCAGCAGAGCCGCAGATGGCGCCGGCGACACAGTCGTTGGTGCCGTTGATGTACTTGGTCATGGAGTAGACGGTGATGTCGGCTCCCAGACGGCAGGGGCTGAAAATCATCGGGGTGAAGGTGTTGTCGACGATGAGCTTGGCACCGGCGGCGTGGGCCATCTTAGCCAGTTCGGGGACGTTGGCGATGCGGAGCAGGGGGTTGTTCATGGTCTCGGTGTAGACGACCTTGGTGTTGGGGTGCTCGGCGAGGGCTTTCTTCACGGCGTCGAGGTTCTGCATGTTCACGAAGGTGGTGTTCACGTTGAACTTCTTGAGGTAGTTGGCCATGAAGGCGAAGGTGCCGCCGTAGGTGGTCATGGAGGCCACGATGTGGTCGCCGGCGTTGACTTCGTGCAGCAGGGCGCTGGTGATGGCGGCCAGGCCGGAGCCGGTGACCCAAGCCATCTCGGTGCCTTCCATGGCGGCGAGGCGCTGGCAGAGGGCCAGGTTGGAGGGGTTCCAGTGGCGGCTGTAGAGGGAGTAACCCTCGGCATAAGGTGTGCCTCGGGGAAGGTGAAGGTGGCGCTGTCGCAGATAGCGGGGTTAACACCACGGTTGGCATCGCGTCCGTCGATGCGCTGGATGGCTGTTGCGGGATCGAATTTGTTCATGAGTTTGTTATTTTTAAGGTTTATAGATGCGATAGATAGGATAGAGGGGTTGGATTTATTTGTAAAGCAAGAAGACGCAGCACCGCTTGGACAGGTCGGGCGGGTTGTCGAGCCACTGGCGGGCGTCGAGGGTGCGGATGAACTGTGTGGGCAGCGTGAGGTCGCAGGCCACGCAAAGCCGCGTGTCGGCCTGCAGATGGCTGGCGAGGTAGGCCAGCAGCTGGTTGTTGCGGTAGGGGGTCTCGATGAATATCTGGGTCTGCTCTTCGCGATGGGCGCGCTGTTCGAGGGTGCGCAGGCGGGCTTGTCGCTGCTTGGCATCGATGGGAAGGTAGCCCACAAAGGCGAAGTTTTGTCCGTTGAATCCCGACGCCATGAGGGCGAGCAGGATGCTGGAGGGTCCCACGAGGGGGACAATCTCGATGCCACGCCGCTGGGCCATGTCGGTGATAAGGTTGCCGGGGTCGGCCACGCAGGGGAGGCCGGCCTCGCTCATCAGACCGATAGGATGGTTGTCGTCAAGGGTGTCGAGGTAATGGCTGACCTCCTCGGGATCGCTGTGCTTGTTGAGCTCCAGAAAGGTAGTGTCGTCAATCGGATGGGTGTAGCCCATGCGTTTGAGGTTGCGGCGGGCTGTGCGGATATCTTCGACGATAAAGGTGTGGCATGTGTTGAGCATCTCTCTGTTGTAGGGGGGCAGGGAGATGTCGGCATCGTCGGCGCCGATAGGGACGGGGAAGAGGATGAGGCGAGACAACGGCTTAACGGATTAGCATGACGGTACCGGTGGCGGTGTGCCACGCATCGGGGGCGACCACGGTGTTGTAGCGCACATGGTAGACGTAGGCTCCCTGGTGGCAGAGTTTGTCTTTATGATAGCCGTTCCATCCCTCATGGATGTCGGTGGAGTGGTAGACCAACAGACCTTCGCGGGTGTAGATCCATATCTCAAACTGGTCGATGGACTTGCCCACCACCTTGAAGACTTGGTTGATGGGTTCGGTCGGGGTGAAGATGTTCGGGATATAGAGGTTGAAGTTGTAGATGGGCACCAGCAGGAAGGCGGTATCGGTACAGGTGGGGCTGATGGATACCAGCATCAACGCCACGCTGTCGTCGCGGCTTGCGGGAGCGGAGTACTCGAAGGTGCGCTTGTCGCCCCAGTAGTTGCCGTTGAGGTACCACTCGCGCGAGGTGTAGTCGAAGCTCTTGTCCTCGGCACGGAAGCTGACATCGCCGGCCTGTACATACGGCGGCGTGGTCTTGATGACGGCGTGCGGCTGGATGATAGGCACCAGGGTGTCGGTGGCGGAGGTGGAGTTACAGGTGGGCAGGATGCCGTAGTCGACGGTGGCGAAGTACTGCGTGTTGCGCACCGGGTGTACCACGATGGTGCTGTCGTATTCCTGGCCCATGAGGGTGAGGTCTTCCGGCTCGGAGTACCAGTAGAAGGTGTAGTCGAGGTTGTAGCTGCGGGTCACGTGCGCCTTAAGGGTGTATTCGTAGGTGGAGCAGGAATGCTTCTCGTCGATGTAGAGCGTAGGCTTGGGCAGCTGGATGAGGTTGAGATGGATGAGGCTGTCGCACTGGTCGGTGGTGAGGCCATAGTAGTGGTAGAGGCCGGGCGTGTAGATGACGCTGTCGTGGAAGATGTAGGAGCTGCTGTCGCAGAAGTAGTCGGTGGAGTCGATATCGAAGGAGTAGTTGACCGTCAGGTGCAGCGTGATGATGCTATCGCAGAAGACGGGCGAGGGAGCGGTATCGGTGGGGAAGTCGGTCGAGACGCGGTAGACGTTGCCGTCGCGCCACAGCAGCGAGTCGCACACGGTGTAGATTTCATCGCCCCGCGGGCTGGGATAGAGGGTCAGGATGAGGGTATCGAGGCTGGGACAGCCGTCATAGTTGATATAGCTGTGGGTGTCCTGAGCGCTTTCCGTATAGGGCGCGGCCCATTGGGTGGGGTCGTGGACGGGACGCCAGGTGTAGCTGTCGCAGGCGGTGTCGATATAGGTGGTGTCGCTCTTGTAGTAGACCGTCAGCCGCAGGGTGTCGGTGCTGGGACAGCTCCATTCGTTGAGGTAGCTGTGGGTGTAGAGACCCGTGGTGTCGTAGTGGAGTTGCAGGCTGTCGCGCTCCCAGGTGTAGTTGTCGCAGGCGTGGTTGACGGTGAACAGGGTGTTGCTGTTGTGGTGGATGGTGAGGGTCAGCCAGACGGTGCTGTCGCATCCGTGGACGGTAAGGGTATCGAAGTTGTAGAGGCCCGTAATGGTGTACAGGTTGTTGTGCCATAAGATGCTGTCGCAAGCCTCCACGGTGTCGGTACCGTTGTGGTCGGCATAGTAGACGGTGAGTTTGAGGGTGTCGTAGTTGTAGCACACATTGTGCTCCACCATGTATGGGCCGAAGGTGTAGACGCCCGTCTGGTTGTAGGCTGTGTGGTTGCGAGCCCATACGAAGTAGTCGCAGGCGGTGTCGACCCATGTGCTGTCGGTGCGCCGGTCGATGGTCAGCAGCAGCGTGTCGATGCTCGGGCAACCCTCCACGGTGTTGTAGGAGTGGGTGAAGGTGCCGGAGAAGGTGTAGTTGACGCTGTCGCCTTCCACCCACCGATAGTTCTCGCACGCCTCGACGACATAGACCGAGTCGGTGTTGTAGTAGACGGTGAGGAACAGGGTGTCGGTGCTGGGACAGTTCACGGCGTTGATGTAGTCGTAGATATAGGTGCCGCTCTGGCGGAAGGAGAATGTGGTGTCGGCACTGGCCACCCAGTTGTACACATCGCAGACCGTGGTGTCGTAACGGGTGTTGGTGTTGTGGCGGACGGTGAGGTACAGCGTATCGGTGCTGGGGCAGCCGGCACTGGTGAAGTAGTCGTGCAGATAGGTGCCCGTGCTGTCGTAGTCAAGGGTGTCGCCGTGGTTAATCCATTGGTAGTGGTCGCACACATCCTCGGTGAAGGCGGTGTTGGTGTTGTAGTTGACCGAGAGGTTCAGCGTGTCGATGCTGGGACAGCCCTCCGCGGTGAGGTAGTTATGGGTGTAGCTGCCCGTGAGCGCATAGATGCTGTCGAGGCCGTGATTGACCCAATGGAAGGTGTCGCACACCAGTTCGTTGAAGGTTGTGTCGGTATTGTAGTAGACGGTGAGGTACAGGGTATCGACATTGTTACACACGCTGTCGATGTTCATGTAGTGACGGTAGTAGGTGCCGGACTGGCGGTAGGCCGTGAGGTCGTTGAGTGTCCAGACATAGAGGTCGCAGGCGGTATCGGTATAGCCGGTGTGAGTGCTGTTGTAGATGGTAAGGAACAGCGAGTCGGTGGAGGGGCATCCCACGTTGTTGGTGTAGCTGTAGGAACGGGTGACGCTGAAAGGATAGTTGACGCCGTCGCGCTCCCAACGGTAGTTGTCGCAGGCGCTGACCACATAGTTGGAGTCGCTGTTGTAGTTGACGGTGAGGTGCAGCGTATCGGTGCTGGGGCAGTTCTCGGCGGTGAGGTAGTTGTTGGTGTAGATGCCGCTCACGAGGTAGACCAGCGTGCTGTCGTGGTTGTTCCACACAAAGGTGTCGCAGGCCGTCTGGGTGAAGGCAGTGTTGGTGTTTTCGTAGATGGTGAGGTATAGCGTGTCGATATTGTTACACACGTTGCCGGCCACCGTGTAGGGCTGGCTGTAGAAGGTGCCCGAGTGGTTGTAGGCGGTATTGTGGTTTTCGTGCCATACGTAGAGGTCGCAGGCGGTGTCGGTATAAGCGGTGTCGACATTGTAGTGGATGGTGAGCACCAGTGTGTCGGTGCTGGGGCAGTTGACGGCATTGGTGTAGTTGTAGGTGAAGGTGCCGCTGAAGGGGTAGAGGATGCCGTCGCGCACCCACCGCAGGCTGTCGCATGCCGTGGTGTCGTAGCGGGTGCTGGAGTTGTGGCGCACCGTGAGGTCGAGGGTGATGACCGAGTCGCACCCGATGGCGTTGCTGATGGTGTAGGTGGGCGTGTGGGTGGTAAGGGTGTAGAGCGTGTCGTTCATCCATCTGAGGCTGTCGCACACATCATGTACGTCGGTGTACTGGGTGCTGTGACGGAGCGTCAGGTAGAGGGTGTCCTTGCTGGGGCATCCCACACCGTTTATATATTCATTATAATAGGTATTTGGAATGTCGTATGTATAGGAGCTGCCATGGTTGTCCCACGTATAGCTGTCGCACGCGTCGACATGGAAGCCTGTATTGCTGTTGTAGTTGACGGTGAGGTGCAGCGTATCGGTACTGGGGCAGTTCTCGGCGGTGAGGTAGTTGTTGGTGTAGTCGCCGCTGTTGGTGAAGACCATCGTGTTGCCGTGGTTGAACCATGTGTAACTGTCGCAGACCGTCAGCGTGGTGGCATTGTTCGTGTTGTGGTTGACGGTGAGGTGCAGCGTGTCGGCGCTGGGGCAGTTCTCTGTGTTGGTATAGCCGTGGGTGTAGGTGCCCGTGAGGGTGTAGTCCTGATGGTGGTCGTGGCAATCCCAGTGGAAGAGGTCGCACACCGTGGTGTCGAAGACCAGATGGCTGCTGTTACGTATGTTGAGGTACAGCGTGTCGGTACTGGGGCAGCCGAGGTTGGTGTTGTAGTCGTGGTAGTAGGTGCCCGACGAGGTGTAGGTCTGCACAAGGCCGTGGTTGTCCCAGGTGTAGCTGTCGCACTCGTCGACATGGAAGCCGGTGCTGGTATTGTAGTTGACGGTGAGGTGCAGGGTGTCGGCACTGGCGCAGTTGACGGCATTGGTGTATTCGTGGAAGTAGGTGCCGGAGGCGTCAATCAGCGTGTCTACATCGTGGCATGTCCAGCGATAGTTGTCGCAGGCGGTCTGGTTGAACACCAGATGCGAGCTGTTGTTGATGGTGAGGTGCAGCGTGTCGGTGCTGGGGCAGTTCTCAACACTGGTGTAGTTGTACAGTGCCGTCTGGGTGTGGTCGTAGGCCGTTGTGTTGCGCGGCCAGATGTACATATCGCACTCCGTGACGGTATAGGGCGTATTGCTGTTGTGGCGCACGTTGAGGTTGAGGGTCACAAGGCTGTCGCAGCCGGCCATGTTGGAAATGGTGGCTTGCGCCGTGGTGTTGTTGGCGGTGTAGAGGATGCCGTCGAGCCAGGTGATGCTGTCGCAGATGTCTTGGTGGTCGGTACCGCTGGTGCTGTAGCGCACATGCAGGTTCAACGTCACCGTCGAGTCGCAGTTGTCGGTATTCAGCGTGTGGTAGGTGGCGCTGTTGTTGTCGTTGCGGTAGGTGAAGCCGTGCCAGACAAGGCTGTCGCACACGTCATGCACATCGGTATAGGTGCTGGTGTGACGGATGGTGAGGTTGAGTGTGACCAGCGAGTCGCACAACTGGTGGTTGACCAAGTGGGCGGTGTCGCTGTAGTTGCTTTCGGTATAGGTGTGGTTGTTCTTTGGCCATGTGTAGGTATCGCAGTGCGACTGGTAGTCGGTGGCCGTAGAACTGTTGCGGATGGTCAGCTGCAGGATCGAGGTACTGTCGCAGTGACCCACCACGGTATAGAGGTGCTGTACCGGGGTGTTGGTACTGCTGGTGTAGGTTATGCCATTGGTCCAGGTGTAGGTGTCGCAGGTGTCGTGGACATCGTTGAACACGCTGGTATAGTCCATGGTGAGGTGGAGTGTGATGAGTGAATCGCATCCCACAGCGTTGGTGATGGTCTCGGGATAGATGGTGGAGCTGGTGTGGGTGGTGCCGCGGAAGGTGAAGTTGTCGCAGGCGGTGACAAAGGTGTCGAAAGTGGTGCTGTGGCGCACGGTCAAATCCAGCAGGGCTATCGAGTCGCATCCCACGGTGTTGTCGCCCACCCGGAATTGGGCGGTGTTGTTGCTGAGGGTGTAGGTATTGCCGTCCACCCATGTGTAGTGGTCGCATTCGTCAGCCACATCGGTGCGGGTGGTGCTGTAGCGGATGGTGAGGTTCAGCGTGGCGGTGCTGTCGCATCCGACGGCGTTGGTGGTGTGGTAGGTCGGGGTATTGGTGCTGGCGGTATAGGTGACGCCGTGCCAGGGGTATTCATCGCAATGGTTCTGTACATCTGTCCCTGTGGTGCTATAGCGGACCGTCAGGTGCAGGTGGGCAGTACTGTCGCACCCTGCGGCGTTGATGGTGTCGAAAGTGGGTGCGTTGGTGCTGAGCGTATAGGTGTTTCCGTGCCATGTGTAGTTGTCGCAAACCGAAACGTTGAGTGTGCTGTCGCTGCGGTAGCGCACGGTGAGTTGCAGGGTCATATTTGAGTCGCACCCCACGGCGTTGGTGGTCTGGTAGGGGTAAACACCCGAGACGGTATAGGTGTTGCTGTTGGCATCCCACAGGTAGCTGTCGCACACATTTTGTGTGTTGGTGCTGGAGGTGCTGCGGCGGATGGTGAGATTCAGTGTGACCACCGAGTCGCAGTTGACGGCATTGGGAATCGTGTGAGTCGGGGTGTTGGTGCTGTTGGTATAGGTCAGACCGTTAATCCAGGTGTAGCTGTCGCACTCGTCATGCACGTCGGTATAACTGGTGCTGTTGCGGATGGTGAGGTTCAGCGTGACGATGGAGTCGCAGTCGTAGGAGGTACGCAGGATTTCCTGTTCGCCCGTCACGGAAGAGGTATAGGTGTGCCCGTTGGTGGGCCAGGTGTAGCTGTCGCAGGCCGTCTGGTTGATGATGGTGTTGTCGTCGCTGTGGTGGATGACGAGGGTCATGATGACGGTACTGTCGCACCCCCACTGGTCGGTGAAGGTGTGTATCGGGGTGCCGTTGAGGTAGTATGTGGTGCCCGCCCAGGCAAAGCTGTCGCAGGCCACCTGCGTCACGGGGAAGTTGCCCGGATGGTGGATGGTGAGATGCAGCGTGGTGATGGAGTCGCACCCGGCCACACTTGTCGCGGAGTGGGTGGCGGTGGTGTTGTTGGTGTAGTATACATGTCCGTTCCAGGTGCAACGGTTACAGCTGTCCACGTAGTCGGTTACGTTGATGGTGGCATCCATGGTGAGGTGCAGATGGGCGGTGCTGTCGCATCCTACGGCATTGGTGGTATGGAAGTCCACGTTGGTGTCGTTGGAGTAGGACACCCCGTGCCAAGTGTAGTGGTCGCAGCCATGCGCGATGATGGTCTGTTCAGTGCTCAGACGAACGGTCAGGTTCAGCGTCATGTTCGAGTCGCAGCCCGCCACATTGGTCAAGAGGGCGGGGTAGGTGCCCGAGGAGGTGTAGTTGACGTTGGTGGCGTCCCAGCGGAAGCTGTCGCACACATTCTGGTTCGTGACGCTGGAGGTGCTTCTCCGCACCACGAGGGTCAGCGTTTCTGTTGAGTCGCATCCCACGGAGTTGGCCAGCGGGTTGACGAAGGTGTAGGTGCCAGTCGAGGTGCGGGGAACTGCGTGCCAAGTGTAGCTGTCGCACACGTTCTCGGAGTGGCTGCTGCCAGTGCTTTTGCGCACGGTGAGGGTCAGCGTGGCCATCGAGTCGCAATGGTGGGTCGTGGTGGTGTTGTAGGTGTAGGTACCCGAGGTGGTGTATTTGGTGCCGTTCCAGATGATGCTGTCGCATACATTCGCACTCTCCGCACCGGTGAGGTTGCTATGGTAGACGGTCAGGTGCAGTGTCACCACCGAGTCGCAGCCATGGATGGTATGTTGGTTGGCCACCTGCGAGGCGTTGGATGTGAAAGGCCCGTAGGTATGGGTGTTGCTTCCGTTGGCGTCGGAGGTGTGCCAGGTGTAGCTGTCGCAAGCCTCTTGGTTGTCGTTGGTGTGGAAGCTGTAGTGAATGGTCAGCGGCAGTATGACAATGGAGTCGCAGTTCTGCATGTTGGTCAGAGTGTCGCGGTAGGTGCCCGAGGCGGTATAGTTGAAGGTGTGGTTGGCACCGTGGAGGTCGGAGGTGTGCCACGAATAAGAGTCGCACTGAGCCAAGGAGGAGAGCATGGTGTTCGACGAGCGGCGGATGGTGAGGTTCAGGTGGACTGTCGAGTCGCATCCTGCAGCATTGCCCGCCGGCACATGGTAGATGGCCGTGTTATTGCTGTTGGTATAGGTGTTGCCATCGACCCATGTGTAGCGGTCGCAGACGTCATGGACGTCAGTTCTTTCGGTGCTGTGACGGACCGTGAGGTGCAGATATACCGTCGAGTCGCAGCCCTCGTGGTTGGTGGTGTTGTATACCGGGGTATTGGTGCTGTTGGTGTAGGTGTTACCGTGCCAAGTGTAGCTGTCGCAGACATTCTTGGTTTCGGTCGAGTCGTTGCTGTGGCGCACCACAAGGTGCAGCACGTCAATGGAGTCGCACCCCCATTGGTTGGTCAACGTGACTTGGGTGTTGGTATTGGCAGTATAGTTGTTGCCGTTCCACATAAATGCGTCGCAGACGTTGGTGTCTGTGGTGTATGTGTTGTAGCTGATGATGGTGAGTTTCAGGGTAACCACCGAGTCGCAGCCCGCCACGTTGGTACCCGTCCAGGTGGCCGTGGTATTGTTGGTGGTGTAGTTGTGGCCATGCCATGTGTAGTTGTAGCAAGCGGTATGGGTATCGTTGACGTGGCTGGTGGCGTTGATGGTGAGGTTCAGGGTGATGACCGAATCGCACCCGGCGAGGTTGGTGATGGTGTGGGTCGGGGTATTGGTAGAGGATGAGTAGGTGGCTCCGTTAATCCAGGTGTAGGAGTCGCAGCCAGACTGAACATCGGTATAGGTGTTGCTGCTACGGATGGTGAGGTGTAGTGTGTCGGTACTGGGACAGTTGACAGCGTTGGTGTAGTTGTTTGTGTATTCGCCAGTGCTAGTGAAAGTTTGTGTGGTGCCGTGGTTGGTCCAAGTATAGCTGTCGCATTCCGAGGCGGTGAAACTGTTGTGGCTGCTGTTGCGAATGGTAAGATTCAGGCGCATGTTCGAGTCGCACCCCACGCTGTTGGCGTTGGAGAGGGTGTGTGTCGGGGTGCTGGTGCTGGCGGTATAGGTGGCGCCGTTCACCCAGGTGTAGCTGTCGCAGTGGTTCTGCACGTCGGTGTAGGAGGTGCTGTGACGGATGGTGAGGTTCAGCCTGACGGTCGAGTCGCAGCCTGCGGCATTGGTGAGTGTGTGTGTCGGGGTATTGGTAGAGGCTGTGTAAGAGGAGCCGTTAATCCAGGTATAGCTGTCGCAGTGATTCTGTACGTCTGTGCCGTTGGTGCTGTGACGGATGGTGAGGTTCAGCGTGATGGTGGAGTCGCATCCGTGACTGTTCTGCACTACGGCCGTGGGAGCCACGCCGGGGGTCGAGGTGTAGGTGCCGACGGTGTGGAGGTTGCTGCCGTCCCAGTTGGATACCTGCCAAGTGTAGCTGTCGCACACGTTCACCGTCTGGGTGCTGCTGTTAGAGTGGTTGATGGTGAGGTTCAGATGGATGGTGGAGTCGCAGTTTTCTTTGTTGACGACCACAGCGGTGGGGGTAGAGGTGCTGTTGGTATAGGTGCCTACCGTATGGGGGTTGGAGCCGTTGTAGTTGCGCACCAGCCAAGAGAAGATGTCGCAAGCAGTCTGGTTGTCGGTGTAGGAAGTGCTGTGACGGATGTTGAGGTTCAGTGACATCACCGAGTCACAGAGCACCGCGTTGGGGATGGTGTCGCGGTAGGTGCCGGAACTGGTGTAGGAGTGACCCCGCCAAGTGTAGCTGTCGCATTCCGATGCGCTGAAGTTCTGACTGGTGCTGCGGCGGACGGTGAGGTTCAGGGTAACAAACGAGTCACAGCCGTGGATGTTTGAGAAGTGGTGCTGTACCACGGTACTGTTGGTGTAGGTGTTGCCGCCCCAGGTGTAGCTGTCGCACACATTTTGGTTGTCGGCCAGTGTGTCGCCCTGCCAGATGGTGAGGTTCAGGGTCATGTTGGAATCGCAGCCTGCAGTATTGGAACGGGTGAAATAGTAGGTGCCCGATTCTCTGTACCATTGCAGGTTACCCATCCAGCGATACCGAACACAAGCCTCCGCAGTGGTGGTGGAGGAACTGTTTTGGTTGATGGTGAGGCGCAGAATCAGCACTGAGTCGCATCCAACAGCGTTATGCACGCCGGGGAGGGTGTAGTTGATGTCCTGCGAAGTGGTGTAGGTTTGTCCGTTGATGTCCCAAGTGTAGGAGTCGCAGGCACTGGTGGGGGGCAACATGTTGGCAGTACTGTATTTCACCTTCAGGTGCAGCGTCACGATGCTGTCGAAAAAGTCGTCGGTGAAGTAGTGACGAGTGTAGGTGCCGTCGACGGTGTAACGGACGAAACCGAAGTAGTCCACATCGGTGTATTGGTCGCACACGGTGTCGTACACGGTTGTGTACCATGTCTCGGTGCCCGGATCAAAATGGTTATCTGTGATGCGGGCATTCTCCCGGCCGTAGGGGGTCGAGTTGATATGCAGGGAGTCTTCCCATAACGCAGAGTCTTTTGGGATGTCAAAGTCCGGCGTTTGGGCATGGCTGATGCCAAGACCGCCCACCAAACCGAGGGCTAATAGCGCAAAGAGTCTGAATATTCTCATATTTGTCATGTGTGTCTTAATTTATTATATACAGAGTATGTTGCCGTTAGGGCATAGTAAGGGCCTTCTAACAGCAAGGCAAAGGTACGAAAAATATTTATTATAAATATATTTTTCTCGCAGGCGTGCGGGTTTGCCTACGCCATCCGCCCCGCCGAGAGATTCTCGGCGGGGCGGATGGTTGTTTGTTTTTAATTGTAATACAGGTGTTTGTTGTATTTGTCCCAGTTTGGGTTATTCACCGCATGCTGTGGAATACTTTTCCTGCTTTTTTGTTGTGTTTCAGGCGGTATCTCGGGTATTTTCCCCCCATTTTTCTTGATGGGGATTATATCATTTTGAGGTATCCGACCTCCTTCTCCGTCAACTCGCGGTAGTGGCCGCGGGGCAGGTCTTTTTTGGTCAGTCCGGCAAAGACGACTCGGTCCAGTTTATGGACATTGTAGCCTAGGTGTTCGAAGATGCGGCGCACGATGCGATTCTTTCCCGAATGCAGTTCCACACCCACGATGCGTTTGTCGTCCATACCTTGCACATATTGTACGTCATCAACATGGATGAGGCCATCCTCCAACTCAATGCCTTCCAGCATCTGTTTCATATCGTTGCGAGTCACAGCCTTGTCCAGTTCCACTTGATAGATTTTGTACACTCCGGTGGAGGGGTGAGTCAGTTTACGCGCCAGCTCCCCGTCGTTGGTGAACAGCAGCAGGCCGGTGGTGTTGCGGTCCAGTCGCCCCACGGGGTAGATGCGCTCGGGACAGGCTCCATCGATGAGCATCATGACCGTTTTCCGTTCTTGTGGGTCGTCGAGTGTGGTGATAAAGCCTTTGGGCTTATTGAGAAGGAAGTAGCGGAGTTTCTCCGAGCGGAGGGTCTCACCGCCATAAGCGACTACATCACCGGGCATGACTTGGTATCCCATCTCGGTGATGATCTTTCCGTTGACGGTGACGCTGCCGGCGGCAATCAGTTTGTCGGCCTCGCGGCGCGAGCAGATGCCGGCATGGGCGATGTATTTGTTCAGCCGTATGGAGTCGTCGTCGGCCCTTTTCTTCGATGGGGGAGGGTAGGCCGGACCTTTCGTCCGGGGCTTGACGGTGCGGCGCGGGCTTTCGTCCTGGGTGGGGCGCGGGCTAGCGGGGCGGTTGCGCTGCTCGTCGGTATTGCGTTGAGACCGGTTGTGTTGTTCGTCGGTATTGGTCCGTGGCCGCTTAGGGCGTTCGTCGGTGTTGCGTTGCGACCATGCGCGCTGTTCCCCGGTGCGAGTCCGTGGGCGTTTGGGCCGTTCGTCGGTGTTGTGTTGTGACCATGTGCGCTGTTCCCCGGTATTGATCCGTGGGCGTTTGGGTCGTTCGTTGTTGCCGCCTTCTCGGCGGTAGGGTTCTTTCTTTTCCATGATGTGTGTCAGAATCTCATTTTATAGGGGAATACGGTGTCCATCTCTTGCTTCTGGCGCAGTTGCGACACCTCTTTCGCCAATATTAGTAATATGTCCAGATGCATGAATTTCAGCCATGACAAGGCTTTTTCATCTCCTGTGCATGACAAGGCAAACATCAAGTTGGCAGGGTGCATCTTCTCGTGCATCCATTTCCTTGATCGGGGGTCACCGTCGATGGCGTGGCTCAGTATGCCGAGCCAGTGGTATCGGTGTTGAACCAGCCATTGTTCGGCTTCGATATCGTCTTGCAGGAAGTTTGAGAATGCCGCCAGTTCGGGATAGCCCGACCCTGCAAGCCATTCGAAGAACTGCTTGCTGCCACCGATGGCCTCCTTCAAGGCCATCAGCACCTTCACGTCGTATTTCAGCAATCCCTGCAGCATCCTTTCGGCCTTATCCGCGTATTTTTGCGCCGAGTTGACTCTCCAGATTCTTCTGGATTTTCTCCATTGTGGATTCAATCTGTTTGTCGGTCAGGGTCTTTTCCTTGTCTTGCAGGATAAAGTTCACGGCATACGATTTCATGCCTTCGGTGATGCCTTTGCCTTCGTACACATCGAACAATCCGACGTGTTTCAGCAGTTTCTTCTCGCTGTTGTAGGCAACCTGCTCTATCTCGGCGAAAGTCACCTTTTTGTCAAGAATCAGTGCCAGGTCGCGCCGCACTTCGGGGTATTTGGGCACCTCGGCATATTGCACTTCCTTCTCGGGATAGCTCTTTAGCAGCAGGCTCCAGTCGATGTCGGCATAGAAGACATCTTGTTTGCAGTCCATCTTTTTCAAGGTCTCCTTGCTTAGTATACCCATGGAGCAGAGTTGCTTGTGGTTGTCTTTGAAGACTAGCGAGAGGCCCTGCGAGTAGTACTTCTCTGTGGCGGGTACTGTCTGAATGCGGGTCATGTTCATCCGCATCCGGCGCAAGATATTCATTACATGTCCTTTCAGCATGTAGAAATCTGTCGGAGCGGCTGGGTTCTTCCAGTTTTCGGGGCAGGTCTGACCGGTGATGAAGATGGCCAGATGCTGTGTCTCCTGATATTTCTTGGTGACAGGAATGTCCGTTCCGTCCGCTGCATCCGTCTCGTCCGATAGCCTGTAAGTCCGGCCGAATTCATATAGTTTCTGGTCGTGGATTTTGTGGTTGAGGTTGCGCACGATGCATTCCAGGCCGCAGTACAGCAGTGTCTGGCGCATCACGTTGAGTTCCTTGCTCAACGGGTTTAGGATGCGTACGCTGCGGGTGGCGTCGAAATCGGGGTTTTGCTCGAAATACTCAGCCTTGGTCAGCGAGTTGTTCATAATCTCGCTGAAGCCATTGTCGGTGAGTAGGTCGCTGACGACGTTCTGCAACCGGCGCGGGTTGACTTTCTTGCTGTAGGAAAGGCTGCTGCTGATGCGTTCGTCGAAATGGATATTGTTGTATCCGTAGATGCGCATAATCTCCTCAACAACGTCGCATTCCCGGTACACATCCACCTTGCAGGTGGGGATGCGCAAGGTCATGCCCTCCGCGTCTTCGTGTTCAATCTCGATGTTGAGTGAGGTGAGGGCGGTGCGGATGGACTCGATGGGTAAAGGCTGCCCAATCAAGGCGAAGATGCGTTGGAAGTTGATGTCTACCCGGGCGCGCTCAATGGGGGTGGGGTAGATGTCCACCATCTCCGAGGCGATGGTGGCGCCGGCCAACTCCTGAAGCAGCTTCACGGCACGCTTGAGGGCCCAGGGGGTGATGTTGGGATCGCAGCCACGCTCGTAGCGGAACGAGGCATCAGTCTTCAGCATATGCCGTTTGCTGGTCTTTCGGATGGAGGTGGGGTTGAAATAGGCGCTCTCCAGGAATACGCGGGTGGTTTCCTCGGTGATGCCGCTCTTCTGTCCGCCGAAAACGCCGGCGATGCACATGCCCTCTTTCTCATTACAAATCATAAGGTCGTGGCTGTCGAGTTTGCGCTCCATCCCGTCGAGGGTGACGAAGGGGGTGTCCTGCGGCAGGCAGCGCACCACCACATGGTTGCCGGTTATCTTGTCAGCATCAAAGGCGTGGAGGGGCTGTCCCACCTCCATGAGGACGAAGTTGGTTATGTCCACCACGTTGTTGATGGGGCGTATGCCGACGGTGCGAAGCTTGGTCTGCAGCCACTCGGGCGAGTCGGCCACATGCACGTTCTCCAGTGTGATACCCGTGTAGCGGGGGCACAGTTTCGGCTCTTCTACGGTGACACGCACGGGGTGGGCCGAGGGCTTCTCCAACTTCAGGTCGGCCACCTCTGGCCAATGGATGTTTAAATGTTTTCCTTCTCTTGTGTTCAGCACAGCCACCACGTCGCGCGCCACGCCGATGTGGCTGGTGGCGTCGCTGCGGTTGGCCGTGATGGCCACTTCGAGGATGTAGTCGTCCGTGAGGCCGAAATATTCCTTGGCGGGCATTCCCACAGGGGCGTCGTCAGGTAGCACCATGATGCCGGCATGGTCCGAGCCTAGCTGAAGCTCGTCGGCGGCGCAGAGCATCCCTTCGCTCACGGCCCCGCGGAGCTTGCCTTTCTTGATTTCGTAGTACTCGGTTTCCGATGTATAGATCTTGGTGCCTATCTGGGCACACACCACTTTTTGCCCGGCGGCCACGTTGGGGGCGCCGCAGACGATGTTGAGGGGTGTGGTTTGGCCCACGTCGACGGTGGTGAGGTGCAGGTGGTCGCTGTCGGGATGGGGTTCGCAGGTCAACACTTGGGCGATAACCACGTGTTCGAGGCCGCCACGGATGCTCTCCACTTTTTCTACTCCTTCCACCTCCAGTCCGCTGAAGGTGAGCAGGTCGTCCAATTCGTTGGGCGTCATGCCGCCCAAATCCACATACTGTTTAAGCCAATCGAAAGAAATATTCATATATGTATCAGTTTATTATCAATAATAAATAGTTTATGTATTCAAACTGCAAAAATACAACTTTTTCTGTAACCAGCAAAGTGTTTTTACTTACCACAAACAAAATCCTGATAGTTCTCTGGCGTAATCACCGCGAAGGTATGGTCTGGATAGCCTTTGGCGAAGGTGTCCGTCAACCGAGGTTGCTTCGTAGGGCTCCATTTAAATTCATAAGCATGTAGAACACCATCGTAATCCTCAAGATAATCTACCTTTTGTTGCTGCTGGGTGCGCCAGAAATAACTCTTGCCATAAAAACCGCAATACGAGTTGTGCTTCATTCGCTCACTTATCACATAATTCTCCCACAACGCACCTGTATCGTTCCGCAACGCCAACGGCTTATAGTCACCAATCAACGCATTGCGCACGCCATTGTCATAAAAATATATCTTGCGGCTTTTCTTCAACTCATTGCGTACGTTGCGGCTGAACGAACGTAGATGAAACACCACATACGACTTCTCTAACAAGTCGATATATCGTTGCACGGTAATGGATGTCAGGCCCAACAAACGCCCCAACTCGTTGAACGAGACCTCGCTGCCCACCTGCAAGGCCAATGCTTGCAGCAATTGTTCTATTATCTCTGGCTTGCGGACGTCTTGAAACGAGAATATGTCTTTGTAAAGATAACTGCTCACGAGGTTTGTCAAAGTCTCACGCTCCTCACCCATGAGGTTTACAACCTCGGGATAAGAGCCATATATCAGCCTGTGCTCAAGCATGCGGCGCTCTTCCAAAGTGCCAAACTCTTTGATAAGCTCTTCGGCCGAAAATGGGAACATCACATACTCATATTTTCGTCCAGTAAGTGGTTCGTTGATGGAGTTGGAGAGTTCTATGGCAGAAGAGCCTGTGACGACAACCTGCTTCTCGGGATAGTTATCCACCAATAGTTTCAACGTAATTCCGATATTTTGCACACGTTGAGCCTCGTCAATCAATATCAAGTCTGCATTTGCAGTCTCAGCTCCTAATTGTGTGGAGGTGGGTTCTGCAAGTTTGCGTCTAACATCAGGCTCGTCACAGTTCCATACCACCACCTTGCGGTCGGAGTCTGCCGTCAGCATCCGTAGCAGCGTAGTCTTTCCCACCTGTCTTGGACCGACAACAATAATAACCTTTCCACGATACAATTGTTTATCAATCAGCTCTTTAACAAGTCTATGGACCATAATATTTCATGCTTTTACCGACTGCAAAGATACAAACTTTTTTAATTGTAATAAAAAATTATTATAAGAATTTTTAATTATACTACAAAAAACTGAATTATCTTATTCTCAAAAATCCTCAAATCTCCAACAAGAAATCTTCAAATCTTCCGAGAAAAATCTCCGATTCTTATTGCAACAACCATATATTTGCCACCTCCCAAAATACAACAATCTCTCGACAATCCGTCGGCGATCCTTCGGCGGTGACGGCTCTTCGGCCCTTCTTGGTGGGTTGTCGGCCAAGCCGACGGCATACCAATATGTGGTTTCTTTTGTTTTGCGGTTTTAGGTATGAAAAAGAGCATATCCTCTATAGGGAAGATATGCTCCGGAAATCGGAGATTGTCAATCTATCTAATCAAAATCACTTTACGTGCTGGGTGGTTTCCAACCTTGACAAAATAGGTGCCAGTCTGCAACATATTGTTACTAACTAGGCGACCTTCTGTATCGTATATAAAAACCGACTCGCCATTTGCTCCTTCAACAATGATTTTGCCGTCTTGTACAACAAATAGCATCCTATCATTCGCAATATCCGCGATACCCGCCCCTCCATCGGCGAGGAATATGGCCGTTAAATCCACATCCTCAACAACTGCGAATGTATAAGGATTATACGTTGTTCCATTGCTCCATTGAGCGAAATGATAGCCGCTATAGGCAGTTGCTTCGAGTGTACAGGGTACTCCGTATTCAAATTGACCACCGCCAAACACATTTCCGGCAGTAATATCATTTGTCGTTGCCGTCACAGTATAGCTGTCAGGGACAAAGAATGCAGTGATAGTTTCGTTTTGGAATTGTACTATGTAATATCTCGGATTATCAGTATTGCCGTCATTCCAATGGCTGAAATGATAGTGCTCCGACGCTATAGCAGTAAGAACTGCGGTGTCGCCGTAATGGAACTGACCTCCGCCGATTGTATAGCCCCTCGTTGTATCAGCACTTACCGCATCTACAGTGTAAACTCCGTTTGATTCAAAATAAGCATAAAGCAGACCAGTATATGGCAAATTGACAGTTATGGTGTCCAGAGTGCTTCCGTTGCCCCAATGACTGAAATGGAAACCAGAGTCAGGTGTAGCCCACAGTTTTATGCTTGAAGTTGAACAATCCACCGCCGTAAGCGAAATCTCACGATAGACATAATAGACATAATTATTATTGTATTGAATTGTAATGTATCCTCTGTTGCGTGTGGATATGTCATTAATATACAGCGTGTGCAGAGGGGATATATATTGACTGCTATCTGTTGTTACGTGGTTTATATCAAGGAGTGGCATATCCCACGCTGATGTATAGTTTGTCTCCGAACCACATGGGACATTGATAATCGAGCGACTAGAACCGGAGAAGGTGGTTGTGGCTATCATTGGTGGAGTCGAACCTCGCATATATATAGATACATTGGCTGAATCATTTGCAAATGCATAACTACCGATTGAGGTAATGGTTGAAGGCAGGGATATACTTAGATATGGTTCAGAACCATAAACAACGTCATACCATGTATATCCTACATGGGCAAAGGCAGAATCTGCAATGACTGAAACGCAATACGAGTGTCCATCATGCACAACACTGTCGGGAATAATAATATCCAGGAAACGCCACCAGTCGTCAACGAGCGTGTCCTTAAGGATATAGGGGTGATTCAGTGCAGGTCGGGTCACTGCCACATGATTGGCGTCAATGATTGAGTAATAAATCTCATATCCGTTTCCATTGAAAGGCACGGCAGAAAAGTCTTGTGCTTTGGTGGCAATGGATAACAATAAACTAATGGCTAAAGTAAAAAGAACCTTCTTCATTTATTTGTTGCTTTTAAATGTTTCCTTAACTTGGAATAGGTCAAAGTGAGTGTGTTTTTCGGGTTGTTTTCGGTGTCGAATCCCTTGAGATTGTAGTGTCGCGTAACTGCACGGCCAATCTGTCTATTTACTTCTTGCAGGTCACCAACCTTGGCTACAATGTCAAGGTAATCGTTCATTCGCTGCCTGTCCTCCTGTATGTAGCGAAAGATGCTGTCTGTGATTTGCTCATCGAAACCGATAAGCAACTGACTAATGTAATTGTTCAATTCGGGATGTTTCATATTAGAATAATGATTATTATCGTTTACAGAGCAGACAATAAAAAGCCGTGAACTTTATCTTCTTTGTTCTAACGGAGGCTCTGGTAAACCCAATCAGCAAACAAGAAAGCTCACGGTGTCGCGAGCGTTTCCCCTTTCAGGTGCTGATTGTTTGTAAGAAATTTTACCAGAATTTCCGTTAGCACAGAAAAGCGAATACGCTTAATTATATGTCTATGTTGTCTATTCTGTCTTTATCTCATTGTTTTGTTTTTATTTCCGACTGCAAAGATACAAATCTTTATTAATATTATTCTATTTTTTTCACTTCTGCATCTTCTGTGGGCAGCAGATAGTCGGAGGCTCGTTCTCGAGAGATGACGCTGTGGCCTATCTGCTTTTCAACCTCCTCACGTGCCACCTTCGCGGCTTTTCCGCCGCTTTGCGCCACCTGTTTGTTCTCTTTCATCGTCCTGGGGTTGCGGTTGCGGGAAATCTCGGTGGTGGCGGCTTCCGCCAGCGTGTTCAGCGCCAACTCAAGGTTGGTCATGTTATCTCTTAGGTTCTCTTTGGTCAAACTCTTGTACCGTTTGTATTCCCCGGTGGTCATACCGCTCCACGCTTTGGTGAGGATATTGGTAAGGACGGCAAAGTCTTTCTGCTCTTTAACACCCGAACGTTCCCATTCGTCGGTAAGTGCCTTGCGAGTGCGGATGGACTTGAGGCGGTTCTCAATCCACTTGTCACTGTAACCCTGCCGACGATAATCCTCCACTGCCATCTGGAACGTCAACTCGGGGTCAATCATCTGGTCGATACGCTGCGCACCCACCTCGGAGAGCCACCGTTTGATAGGCTCAGCCTTCTTGGACGGAATGGATTGGATGATGCGCAACGTCTGCTCTAAATCGGCCACATCCGTAGCACGATTCTTTCCGTCCGCAGCAGGTAATTTCAACTGCTTACAATTTGTAAGCAGTTCATCGGCTCCTTCCTCTTTCAGGCGTTTCTTGAGCACAGCCCAGTAGGTGCTCGCTTTGCGGGGCGTGGGTTGCTCGGTCAAAATCTGTACCACATCCACTATGGAGAAGTAGTACTTCTCCTCCTCCTCGTTCCAAGCCATTCTAACCTGCGAGCCTTCAAAAAGTTGTATGGCGTTCTGCTGTGTCATTAGTTTCCTATTGTTTTACCGCATGCAAAAAGCAAAAACATCGAAATACCGCTGCATGGCATTGGGCTCGGTTTGATAGATGTTCTTGCCGTAGTAGTAATCGGCCATAACCTCGTAGAGGCGGCACAGTTCCTTCAAGCCGGCGCGGTTCTTGTTGGCATCGATGGTAAGCGACACCAGTTCCAACGCTCGGTCGGCGGCACGGTGACATTGTTCCTCGTTGCCTTTGGCCTTCCAGCGGTTGGCACGCGACACCTCACTGCCGATGTTCAGCATCTGCTCGGCCAGCGACATCTGTGCCCACCGGCCAGCAGCCAAGTCCTTATGTTGGAACTCCATCGTCAACATGGCAGCAAATGACATTACTTGATTTTCGCCCAGCTGTCTTTGAGGGTGCAGCTGCGGTTGAAGACCAGATGCTCCGGTGTGCTGTCTGGGTCGGTGCAGAAGTAGCCCATGCGCTCGAACTGGTAGCGGGCGGGCTCTGGAATGCCCTTGTCGTCGACGCCCATGCGGGCCTCCGCCAGCGAGGGTTCGCACTTGGCGGTCACCACCCGTAGGCTGTCGGGGTTCAGGTTGTCGAGGAAGGTTTTCCCCTCTTCCACATCGTCGGGACTTTCGACGGCGAAGAGGCGGTCGAACAGGCGCACTTCGGCATCGATGGCGTGCTTGGCGCTCACCCAGTGCAGGGTGCCCTTCACCTTGCGGCCGTCGGGGGCGTCGCCGCCACGGGTGGCGGGGTCGTAGGTGCAGCGGATGCAGGTGATGTTGCCCTCGGCATCCTTCTCCACGCTCTGGGCGGTGACGAAGTAGGCGTAGCGCAGGCGCACCTCGCGGCCCAGCGACAGACGGAAGTATTTCTTGGGGGCCACCTCCATGAAGTCCTCACGCTCGATATACAGCTCGCGGCTGAAGGGCACCTTGCGGGTGCCGTCGGCGGGGTTCTCGGGGTTGTTGACGGCATCGAGCCACTCTTCCTGCTCCTCGGGGTAGTTGTCTATCACCACGCGGACGGGGTCCAGCACCGCCATGCGGCGGGGAGCCACCTGGTTCAAGTGGTCGCGCAGGCTGTTCTCCAGTCGCACATAGTCGATAATGTTGTCGCGCTTGGCCACGCCGATGTCTTCACAGAAATTGCGGATGCTCTCGGCTGTGTAGCCTCGGCGGCGGAAGCCGCAGATGGTCGGCATCCGGGGGTCGTCCCAGCCGGAGACGTAGTGTTCCTTGACCAGCTGCAACAGTTTGCGCTTGCTCATCACCGTGTAGTTGATGTTCAGCCGGGCAAACTCATACTGGTGGCTGGGCCAGATGCTCAGTTGGGCGATGAACCAGTCATACAGCGGACGGTGGATGTCGAACTCCAGCGTGCAGATGCTATGGGTGATGTGCTCGATGCTGTCGCTCTGACCGTGGGCGTAGTCGTACATCGGGTAGATGCACCACTTGTTGCCTGTGCGGTGGTGTTCGGCGTGCAGGATGCGGTACATGATGGGGTCGCGGAACTGCATATTGGGGTGTGCCATGTCGATTTTGGCGCGCAGCACCTTGCTGCCGTCCTCGAACTCGCCGTTGCGCATCCGTTCGAAGAGGTCCAGATTCTCCTCCACCGTGCGGTCGCGGTAGGGGCTGTTCTTGCCAGGCTCGGTGACGGTGCCGCGGCCTGCGCGGATTTCCTCCTGTGTCTGGTCATCAACGTATGCAAGCCCCTTCTTGATGAGCATCACGGCCCATTCATACAACTGCTCGAAATAGTCGCTGGCATAATGCACGCCGGCCCACTCGAAACCCAGCCAGCGGATGTCCTGCTGGATGGAATCCACATACTCGGTGTCCTCCTTCACGGGGTTGGTGTCGTCGAAGCGCAGGTTGGTCTTGCCGCCATACTTCTTGGCGAGGCCGAAATTGAGGCAAATCGACTTGGCGTGGCCGATATGCAGGTATCCGTTAGGCTCGGGGGGAAAGCGAGTCAGAATGCTTTTATAGGTGCCCTCGCGGAGCCCCTCTTCGATGATTTCCTCCAAAAAGTTGAGATTCTGTTTTTCTTCCATTGTTACAATGCGCTCATTATATTGTTATTATATAATATGCTCACAAAGAGCCTATCGTGCAAAGATACGAAAAAAATCCGATGTGGACAGCCTTTTTTTGCTTCTCAGTGACGGGGAAAGAAACAAGGAGCGTTTATTGGCTCACCTCGTAGGCGGTGCCATCGGTGGCAACAAGGGTGTTGGAGAAAATGCTGCAAGCCTCTTCAATCAGTGGCGCAGGGTCTTTGAAACGGGCGCTGATATGGGTCAGTAACAACTGTTTCGCCCCGGATTTGAGGGCGAGGGTAGCGGCTTGGCTGGCGGTGCAGTGCAACTTCTCTGCAGCCACGGAGGCGAACGCATTGTTGAAGGTGCTTTCGACGCACAGCAGGTTGACGTTCTGTATGTAGGGAAGGATTTCTTCGGTGTAGGCGGTATCGGTGCAGTAGGCGTAACGGCGGGCGGGGTTCTTGCCGCGGGGGATTTCTTCGATGAGGTAGCCGTAGGTAGGTACCGAGTGGACGAGGGGGAAGGCGTGGATGCGGCACCGGGAGTTCTCGAACAGGCAAAGGCATCCTTCGGTATGGGTGAGTTCGTGGTAGTGTATCTCGAAGTCGAGGTGGCTTCCGGCAGTGCTGAGCAGGGTTTCCATGGCCGCGCGGATGCCGGCGGGGGCGAAGATGTCAACGGGTTCGGTGCGGCCGCAGAGGTGCATGCTGCTGACCAGTCCGGGCAGGCCGAAGAGGTGGTCGCCGTGGAGATGGGTGATGCAGATGGTGGAGAGGGACTGCAACCGCTGGCGATAGACGCGCACCTGTGTTTGTGTGCCTTCGCCGCAGTCCAACAGGATGCGGAAGCCGTTGATGTTGACTACCTGTGCGCTGCAGTGTCTGGCACAGGTGGGCAGGGCGGCGCCGGAACCGAGAACGGTGACGTAGAAGTTCATGGCGAGGCGTAGGGTTAGTTGTGGTAGTATATCAAGGCACCCGTGGTGGGGTCGAAGAGGGCCTTGAAACGGGTGTGGGGGAGATCCATCACGGGTCCGAATTGGGCGACGGGCAGGGTGGTCTCGTAATCAAACAACTCACACGAGAGGGTGAACTCGGCCAGCGAGGGAATCCGGTATTTGAAGTTGCGGTTGAAGCTGAGGAGAGGCGACTTGCTGTTGGCGGCGCGGCGGCGGCTGAAGCGGCGCACCTTCTGGAGCGATGGGTCGGGCCGCATGCGACACACCACGGGCATGGCACCCACATCGTCGCTGTCGCAGACCCCCTCGCTGCGCGAGAAATAGAAGAGCACCAACTCCTGCAATGTGTCGGAGGTGCGGCTGGCAGGGGCGGGGGTGAGGTAGAAATGGACGGTCTCGGTGACGGGACGTCCGATGAACTGGGCCAGCAGGTCGGCTTTCTGTTGTTCCAGCTGTTGCAGCATCTCCGCCTTGCCTTCGGTGGTGTAACGGTCGGAGACGGCGATGTCGGCCCGCATGTCTTCCAGTTCGGCAATCTCCTCGGCGGCGGCTTGTGCCCGTTGTTTGACGGAACGGTAGGATTTCTTGGTGGAGGTCATGGAGGGATGGCCAGGCTTGTCGCCGCGCACGTAGAATGTGTCGGTGCGGTCGTAGAGGTTGTAGCGGGGCATGAGTTTGTCGGTATTGGTGTTGTGGAGGGTCAGTTTGGCGGCGGGGGTATTGCCCTGCTGGATATCTTGGGCGGGTCCCAGCTCGCCGGCCACCTCCTTCGGGGTCATGCCGACGGAGCGTAGCAGATGACGGCTGTCGACTTGCACAGAGGTGCCGCGAGGGTTGACGAGGTAGTAGTTCTCGGGGTCGGCACTGACGGTGTAACTCACATCGATATTAGTGACATGGTAGGGTTTGTCGGTCTCGAAGTTGTCAAGGGCCAGCATGTCGGCGGCGTAGTCGCTGTAGATGGCGTCGGTGAGGTCGTAATATTGATAGGTGAGGTCGACGCAGATGCGGGTGACGGGCAGCGCGTAGAACATGCCACCTTTGTTGATGCGGCTCTGAGAACCCGAGACAGACTTGACACTGTAGCATCCTGCGCAGAACGCAAGGGCGGCGACGGATAGGAGGATTTTTCTGTACATGAGTATAGGATTGGGGGAAAATTAATGGGTAGGGGCGCCGGCCTCGCGGTTTGCAGGACGGCTGGCGGCCAGCAGGCCGAGGAATGTAAGGAGGCCGTTCAGAAGCAGTATCTCAAACCCGAAGTGGTAGCCAGTCCACACGGGCATGTAGAGTTTGAGAAAGTAGCACGCCACAGGCGAGAGCACGGCGATGAAGGGCACCCATCCGTCGCGCACGCGGCGGCGGGAGAAGAGTCCGAAGGTGTAGAGGCCCAGCAGTGGCCCGTAGGTGAATCCCGCCACGTCGAATACGGTGTCGATAAGCGACTGGGTATGGAAGGGGCGGAAGGCGATGATGACCAGCAGGTATAGAAGTGCAAAAACCACGTGTACCAGTCTTCGGGTCCGGAGTTCATGGGTTCTGGATTTCTTGTCAAAGCCTAGGAAATCGTAGCAGAAAGTGGTGGTGAGGGCAGTGAGGGTGCCGTCGGCCGAGCTGTAGCCAGCAGCCACCATGCCTAGCACGAAGCATACGGCCGTAAAGCCGCTCAGCGAGAATGCCACCGACGGGAATATCTTGTCGGGCACTACGTTTCCGGCCTCGTTCACGGGAAGGGCGAAGCCCGTCTGCCCGGCGTATGCCAGCAGCGCGGCTCCGAGGCAGAGGAAGAGGATGTTGACCACGATGAAGAGCAGCGAGGAGGTCATCACATTCTTCTGTGCGTCGCGGAGCGACTTGCAGGTGAGATTCTTCTGCATCATGTCTTGGTCCAGGCCCGTCATGGTGATGGTGATGAACATGCCGCTGAGCACCTGCTTGACCCAGAATTTTGGGGCTGTGGGGTCGGTCTCCCACATGCGGGTGTACCCCTTGTCGGCCGACACTTTCAGCAGTTCGCCCAAACTCATGTCGAGGTTGTTGAGGATGGCCACTACTGTGGCCACGGCGGCCAGCAGCAGGAAGGTGGTCTGCAGCGTATCGGTCCACACCACCGTCTTGATGCCGCTCCGGAAGGTGTATAACAATATGATGGCGATGAATACCACTGCGGGCACCCAGAAGGGAATCCCCCAGGCTCGGAATACGAACTCGTAGAGCACGAATACCACTAGATACATCCTCAAGGCCGACCCCAGTAAGCGCGAGAGTATGAAAAAGATGGCTCCCGTCTTCTCGGAGGCTACGCCGAAACGTTGGTTGAGGTAGGTGTATATCGAAGTGAGGTTGAGCCTGTAGTAGAGCGGAAGCAGCACGAGGGCAATGACGGCATAGCCCAGCACATAACCGAATACCATCGGCATGTAAGTCCATGCTCCGCCGTGCAATTGGTCCGGTGCCACATAGACACCACCGGGTACCGACATGAAGGTCACTCCCGACAGGGAGGCCCCTATCATGCCGTAGGCCACCACGGGCCAGGGCGATTTGCGCTGGCCGCGGAAGAAAGCGTCGTTGCCAGCGCTGCGACGCGAGGAAAACCACATGACCACGAAAAGCAGCAGTGTGTAGACGAGGAAGCAGATGAGAATGGTGGTCTCCATGGGGTGTTTTTTACATTTTTTGGCGTGCAAAAATACTAAAAATTTCCCATTTCCGTTTTTTTTTGTAACTTTGAAGTCCCGAAAGTGTGCCCGCAAGTCGCGGGTAATGGGTGAAAAGTTTTGGAATAAAGTAAGTTATGAAAATAAAGCAGATTCTCTTATCGACCGCATTCTTGCTATTGGGCGGGTGTGTCCTGGCCCAGAATAACGACAATTTGCGTGGCCGTATCAACGACCGTCCCAACCAGGCGGTGCAACGCCGTACCGATGCCCCGCAGAAAGAGGACCAGCGGATGCCCGAAAAATTGTCGGACTGTCAGCGCGATGGCCTTCGGGGCGAAGTGCAGGATGTTTTGTCTGTGATGTACGAGTCCGATGCACATGTGCGTAAAGGCAGTGTTCTGGAGCGACTGAAGACGGTGTACAACCAGAAAGGGCAACGCCGCAGCCAGTCGTACCTCTCCAACGAAGAGGATATGATTTTCAAGACTAAGTACAAGCACGATGGATTTGGATTGGTGACACTGGAGCATATTCTGGATCCGGAGAACAATGTTATCAGCCGTACATACTATCTCTATGATGCCGACCTTATCCTCACTGAGGTCTATGTGGAGGATGAGGAACGGCAGGTGGAAAGCCGGGTGCTGTACAAGTACGATGCCCAGGGACGTATCAGTCAGCGCAGTTTTAATGACCATGAGAACAATGTCTTCCGCCGCGAGATATATGTCTATGGAGACCGCGACAATGTCTTCAAGACAGTGGTGTACAACGGCAAGGGAAAGAAGGTACAAGAGGTTCGCTACGAGTATGACGAGTATGACCAGCCGGTGAGTTCCACGTTGTACGACTATAACGAGAATGATTACGAGCCCGAGTTGACTATCACGCTGTACGAATATCGCTACGATGATAACGGCAACTGGGTGACCCGCGAGGAATACCAACTCGACAACGACAAGAAGGTGCTCACCAGCATCGTCGAACGCGACATCAAATACTTCGCCAACTAGGCCAACTACCTCAACGAATACCTGAAATATCTCTTCAGATCCCCGATTTGTCGAGGCTCTCAAAAAAATATATATATGAAAAAGACAATTCTTCTTTTCTTTTTGAGTTTCGAGCTCATGGGTGGAATGCTCCGTGCCCAGCAGGTGCCCATGGCCATTCCTAACGGTAGTTTTGAACAGTGGACCAGCCATTCCGGCTATAGCGTCTCGGTATTGATCCTTTCCATTCCGGTATACGACACCTTTTCTACACCCAGCCTTTGGAACTATCCTTCCTATCCGGTCAACCAGACAGTCAATTTCATGGGGATGAATGTCAACCTGAACACCAATGTCCCTATTGTGAAAACCACACGTGAAACAGGAGTGGTTCCCGATAGCAACACCGCGGTGCGGCTGCAGACCATCATGCTTAGCGATATCGTCAACTCCACCGTGTTGAACCTCGCTAGCGGCTCTATTGATACCATGCTCACCCAGGAGATTATCCCCTCCATTCTCTCGACAGGAGAGGTCGATGTCGAAGCATTCCTTCCCCTCGTTTCCAATCTGATGTCGGGGTCGGGCGACCTGGTTTCCATGTTGCCCACACTTCTCGCTTTGGATGTGAATGACTATATCACGGGAGGACTTGCCCTCGGCGACTTCCGCCCGGGACGGCTCACGGGCAGCTACAAATATCAGTCGGCTGTTGCGGGAGACAACGGTGGCGTGCTGATGATAGGCACACATTACAATGCAGCCACCCATCGGCGCGACATCGTGGGGGCAGGTTTGAATGTTACATTGTTCGATGCCGGGGTATACACCCCCTTCGGAGTGGATTATATGCCCGCCAGTGACCTGGTGCCGGGTTCGCCACGCCTCGAACCCGATTCACTCATTGTGCTCTTGTTCTCCTCGGCGGGCAACAACAGGCAGCAGGGGTCGTACCTTTGTGTCGACAACCTGATGCTGTGGCCGGCTCCCGACACTTGCGCCACGGTGGTGGACATGGAGTTGAGCAACGTTGTGTTCGATGCGTTCCCCGAGATGGTGCTCGAATGGTACGGTAGCTATCAGCCCGACCATTGGGAGGTGGAGTATGGCCCTTATGGTTTTCAACACGGCACCGGCACCCTCGTGGAGACCGACGAGCCCTATTTTGAGATATACGAGTTGGAGAATGCCGGTGTCCTCAGACCGAACACATGGTATGACTTCTATGTCCGTTCGGTGTGCGATGACAGTGTCTATGGCGACTGGGAACTGATGAACTATCAAACCTTCTGCGCCCGGGTGAACTCGCTCACCGTGCATGGCAGCGGCGAAGACTTACATGTGACTGCCGATCACCGTATCAGCGGCTACAGCGTCACGTGGGTCGACGCTACCGACACCCGGAGGTGGGGAGTCTCATACGGTGTCTATAACCCCGAATATCCAGATATTTTGCCTACATATAGAGAGGTTGACACCCCCTATTTCGAACTTCCTCCACTCGTGCCCGGCCGGCAATACACAGTGTCTGTCGCTGCTCACTGCGCTGAGGATAACTACGGAGATGATGTGTGGACCTATGTGAATACCCCTGACCTTGAAGGTATCAATGGTATCGGCCTCACACAACTTTCAATCCAGCCCAATCCCGCCAATGGCCAATGCCAGGTGACCCTGCCCGACAACACGGCGGCTGAGTTACGGCTCTACACCGTTGACGGCCGTCTGCTCCAGACCGTCAAGGCGTCGTCATCGGCTGTATTGGAACTCTCCATGCCGGGAGTATATCTCCTCCACGCCACAACATCTACCGGCGTGGCCACATACAAAATCGTGAATCAATAAAGACGAATTCCCTTACAGGCTGCTGGCGCGACGTGTTATGTCGCGGCGCAGGCAGTCGGCGTAGAGGGAGATTTCAAGGCTGTGGTAATTGCCCTCACGGCCAATCAGTGGTGTGATATAGTCGGTGCGGCTGTAGTCCTCGATAAGCAGAAGTCTTGATACGGTGTCGAGGACGACGGTGAGTGTGTCGGACGAGATGGGACTGGCAAGGCGTGCAGGGGTGCCATCGGTGTGCCAGTTGACGGGGTTTATGGCCACGCGGTTGCCATCGCTGATCATGGGGATGGCACAATCGGGGGTTCGGACAGAATTATAACAAACGGTCACGCCGCAGTCGGTGCTGTCTTGCGCGGCACGGATGCGGGGGCATTCGGTGAGGTCTTGGTCAGTAACTTTCCAACCGATAACATAGGCCGCTACCATACGGCTGTAGGCCTCGTCATCCATGGTCTTCAAAAGGTCGACCACGGCTATGGCACCTTGGCTAAAGCCTGCGAGGATGAAAGGATGTCCTCTGTTGAGGTGGGTCAAATAGTAAGAGAAGGCCTCACGGACATCGCCCAATGCAACGGGTATCCGTTCTCGGACAAGGCTGTCTGCAGTGAAGGTTTGGAGGGTACACTGGCGGTAGTAGGGAGAGTAGAAGTTGAGGTCGCCAGAGAGCAGCCGGTTGACACCTTGCATCTCGCCCAGCAGGAGTCTGCGCACTGAGTCATTGTAGGTGTCGGCATAGTGGCAAGGGGTGCCGTCAACGGTGTAGTCGCCCGTCTCGGTCGAGACGATATAAAAGATGTCGACTCCTGCATGGCGATTGACAGTATACCACTGGGTGCTGTCAGCATAGTCGGGTGGGGCAGGGATGGCATTTGTGGGAGTCTTCCCCCCGCGGCAGGAAAAGAGGAAGATTGATATCACGCAGAGCGTCAGAAATCTCGGGCAGGACATGTGCTATTCGATTGATTGTTTATTTGTTACTGTCTGATTTGCTATTTACTCATTACCAATCACTCATCACCAATCACTACCTCTCCTGCCAGGTGTCGTAGCCGAACTGGTGCAGGGCGCGGTCGCTGTTGCGCCAGTCCTTCATCACCTTGACGTATAGGTTGAGGAAACACTTCTTGCCGGAGAACTCCTCGATGTCCTTGCGGGCTTCGATGCCGACTTTCTTGATGGACATCCCTTTGTGGCCGATAAGGATGGCTTTCTGCGAGTCGCGTTCGACGAAGATGACGGCACGGATGTGGTCGATGCCTTCAAGCTCTTCGTAGCTCTCCACGGCCACCTCGCAGCTGTAAGGGATCTCTTTCTGGTAGTAGAGGAGCAGCTTCTCGCGGATAATCTCGCTGACGAAGAACCGCATGGAGCGGTCGGTGAGTTCGTCTTTGGGGAAGTAGGGCGGGTTCTCGGGCAAGAGGCGCAGGATGTGGTCGAAGATGGTGTCGACGTTGAACCGCTCGGTGGCCGAGCAGGGGACGACGATGGCGCGCGGGATCTGCTGTTGCCAGTAGGCCATGCGCTCGCTGACAACTTGTTGGGTGGAGGTGTCAATCTTGTTGACGACCAGGATGACCGGGGTGTTGGACTGGATGATGCGCTCCAGCACCTCTTGGTTCTTGAAAGTCTCGCCCACCTCGGTGACGAGGAGGAAGAGGTCGGCATCCTGCAGGGCGCTGTTGACGAACCCCATCATCTGCTCGTGCAGCTTGTAGTGGGGGTTGACGATGCCGGGGGTGTCGGTATAGACAATCTGGAAATCCTCGCCATTAACGATGCCCATGATGCGGTGGCGGGTGGTCTGTGCCTTGCTGGTGATGATGCTAAGCCGCTCGCCCACCAGTGCGTTCATAAGGGTGGATTTCCCTACGTTGGGGTTTCCGATGATGTTGACGAAACCTGCTTTGTGACCCGATGTCTGGACTGGAGTGGTGTCCGGCCAGATATCTTGGGGTAGGGACTGGTGCTCGGTGGATATTTTATCTTCTTCCATTTGGGGTTGAGACAATTAAATAAAGCCGCACAGAGGGGTCTCTATGCGGCTTTTGTGTTCTGCATACAGGGTGACGGGTTATTCGGCCTCGACAACCTCGTTCTCGCCGGTAGCGGCGGCGCGGGTGCTGTTGATGACCACCACTTCGCTGCTCTTGGGGTTGAGGATTTCGAAGTTCTCTGTGGCGATGTCCTGCACCTTGCAGCGCTGGTTCACGTCGAGGTTGGTGATGTCAATCAGAATCTCGCTGGGCATGTTGCCAGGGAGAGCCTTGATGTTGAGCCTCTTCTGTTTGTAGGCCAGTTTGCCGCCCTTCATCACACCGCAGGAAGTACCGGTGGTGTGCACGGGCACAGACATCACGATGGGCTTGTCGTCGCTCAGCTCGTAGAAGTCGGCATGATAGACGATGTCGGTCACGGGGTGGAAGTCGATGTCCTTCAGCATGGCGCGACGGGTCTGGTCGCCGATGTGGATGTCCACAAAGCAAGGGGCGGGGTTGAAGAGGATGCGCTGGAACTCGGTCTGGGGGACCGCGAAGAGCACCTGCTCGCCTTTGCCATACATTACACAAGGCACTTTCGCATCGCGACGAAGAGCCTTAGCATCTTTTTTCCCTACGTTCTCGCGAAGAGAACCGCTCAATGATACTATTCTCATTGTGTTTGATTGTTTAATTGGTTAATTGTTTATTTATTTTGTGATTTGTGGTTCGGCAAATTGCCGATACACTTGTCACTGATTTACATTCTGTGGATGACACCTTTTCGGTGGATAGTGGTTTCGTACAGGTTGTCGAGGGACTCGTAGTTGACCACGCGGCGGATGGCTTCGGCCAGCAACCAGTCGCAACTCAGCACATGTATCTTGCTGCTTTCGCGCTTCAAAGGGATGGTGTCGGTGGTGACCAACTCCTCAAGGGCCGAATTCTCGACTTTCTCGATGGCGTTGCCGCTCAACACGGGGTGGGTAATCATGGCGCGAACGCTCTTGGCACCGTTCTCCATGATGATGCCAGCGGCTTTGCAAATGGTCGAGCCAGTATCGATGATGTCGTCCAGGAGGATGACGTGCTTGCCCTTCACGTCACCGATAAGACGCATCTCGCCAATCTCGTTGGGTTTGTTGCGATGCTTGTAGCAGATAACGAAACTGTTGTTCAGCGTCTTGGCATACATGCCGGCGCGTTTGCTGCCGCCCATGTCGGGGCTGGCGAACATCACGTCGTCGGTGTCGAATTTCTCACGGATGTAGGGCATGAACAGCGACGAGCCATAGAGGTGGTCAACGGGGATGTTGAAGAACCCTTGGATCTGGTCGGCGTGGAGATCCATGCTGATAACGCGGTCGGCACCTGCCACCATGATGGTGTCGGCGATGAGTTTCGAGGCGATGGGCACATGGGGCTTGTCCTTGCGATCCTGACGGGCAAAGCCGTAGTAGGGGATGACGGCGACAATCTTCTCGGCCGAGGCGCGCTTGGCGGCATCGATCATCATCAGCAACTCGAAGAGGTTGTCCGTCGGAGGGATGGTGGACTGGATAATGAAGACGATTCCACCACGGATAGTTTCCTCATAAGAGGGTTGGAATTCGCCGTCGGCATACTGAAAAACGGTCGAATTTCCCAGCGGAATCCCGTAAATTTCGGCTACTCGGCGGGCAAGTTTCTCGGTTGCACGACCCGCAAAAATGAATACTTTATCGGATTTTTTTTCGCCCATTTTTGTGTTGATTTTGAGACTGCAAAGATACGATATTTTTCCCGTACCAAAGAATATTTTTGAAAAATATTTTGTCATGTCCGAAAAAGTGAGTAATTTTGCACCCGATTTCCCAAGGTTGAAATGTTGAAGAGTCCGCTTCATTTAGAGGATAAAAGACCTTTAAACTCTTTAATCTTTTAACCCCAAGAAAAGCCCTGGTGGCGGAATGGTAGACGCGGTAGACTCAAAATCTGCTGTCAGCAATGGCGTGAGGGTTCAAGTCCCTCCCGGGGTACAAAAGGATTTTGTAAGTAGTTCAAAATGAACGAAAATACAAAATCCTTTTTCTTTTATATCCCAAATTTGGTTATAATTTGGTCATATTTTCGAGAAATAGATGAAAAAAGGGGTGCCGTTTGACACCCCTATAACATTGTTTCAATCCCTTTTCAAAATAGTCCATCCACTGCGGCACTTGCGACATTGTCGGCATATTCATCCAAAGATAGTTTCACATAATTGTAAAACATCGTTTCTGTTCTATGACCGCTAACGCTCATCATCTGCGAAACAGAAAACTTGTGAGAAAGATACATATTCGTGATACAGCTTCGTCTTGCCGTATGACTCGCCACAAGTTCCCATCGTGACTTTACGGGATAACCGTGTTCGTCGTACTCATACAACGCCACCCCCCTTTTCTTTGCTTCCTTCTCTGCCCTTCGTTCTTTCAATGTTAGAACCGTCCTTTCCTTCTTTTGAAGGCTTGGTACCGTTACCGATAATCTTTTGCAGATTTCCTTTATAGTCCTATTTAGGTTTTGGTCACAAATCTTGGGGACGTTATAGTCATATTTCTTTAACAAGGTCTCCAACCTCTCATCCATAATGGGAATAACCACCGTACCAGAAGTCTTCTCCTGTCTCAACCTGATGACTTTTGTACCACTATGGGTGATGCCGATAGTTGATTTTTCAATTCTGCTGTAATCACTGTACCTTAGTGCTGTAAAGCACCCAATCAGGAAAACATCCCTAACCTTCTCTTCAAATCCAGTGAGCGGCATATCATATAGAGCAGACAATTCTTCTTTGGTAAGGTATATTTCCTTTGCCTTGTCCTCATCCTTGACTTGATGCCTTTTCAAAAAACTGAATGCGATATGGTTATTATGCAGACCTTGCCTTTCCGCTGCACCAATCAATGTCTTAAACATACTAATATGTTTGTCAATAGTATACTTCATATATCCTTTACCCTCCAGATAGGCGATGTATCTGTCCACCAATGACTCATTGATATCATCCCAACCGAACGGTCTATTGCCGTAAAAAACCAAAAATACTCTACGAAACTGCTCCCAATTCTTCACAGATTGCTTTGCGTATCTCTCTTTCCTTGAATTGCGAACATCCCCATTCTCAATACCTTTGATGTAATTGACGACGAAGTTCTTGACATTGCTTCTTTTCTTGTCCTCGACATACTTCTTGAGTTCCTCTGCCCGTTTCAGTTCATCTCTCTTATCCACCAACACAATACTCTCGATAGCACTCTCCAAGTTTTCCTTGGTCAGTCTATGATGCCTCCGCATATCCGTGACTGCCTCCTCAATAAGGGCGACCTTCTTGGATATACCTTTCTTGTTGAGATAGTTGTTTTGTTTCCTTTCGGATTGAGAGACCTCGTTCCACTCCGCGACATTAACCTTCATCAACAGGTTTATCCAAAGGACAGCACCCTCGACATTCATCCGAGTATGTAGAGGGTGCATCCCTTCATTCTGTTTGGTTCGTAATACCAGTTTCATTAGCAAGCGGTTCTAACCAATCCTTCTGATTCTGCGTTCAGCACATCCCTCATCGAGTAGACTTTTCTCCGCCCCCCAATAGGCAACGGCGAAATTACACCATCTCTTTCCCAATTGTGGAGAGTGTTTCTTGTAATGCTCCATCTCTTACACAGTTCTTCGGCATTCAGCCGTCTGTCTTCAAGATTGGCATTGCACAGCTTGTCATCGATGACATCTTCAACGGCCTCTTTAACCAAGTTCTTAAAAGTACACTTCAAACCTTCAACGACATCTGCCCAGCACCTTGTGTTCATCAGTGTCAATTCATTTCTACATTGTTCCATATCTATTGTAATTTATAGTTTTCTTTTTTTTTGATATACGCGTTATTACATTATCTTTCAAGTTTAATGTAATAACGGAAATATTTAGCAAGCATTGCATTTACACTGAGTATTTTAGCTCTATTTTGCTTTCTATATCAACATCCAGTTTGTGTCTCGCCGATGCGCCAACGAGCGCATCAGCATTTAACCAGTTCCCGAAAGAAAGAACTCATCACACTCACCACGATGGAATTTCCGGCGAGTTTCATCATTTGTGCGTCGGAAAGACCGCTCGCCGCAACCTTTGCGACATCATCCCTCTCAACTCCCATAAGCATTAGCCCCTCACGGCCGCTTAACTCTCGTACCTTATACTCACCATCGTCTTCAATAAGAATCTTGGGCGGCACACCCAATGTGAGCGTGGGGCAGCATCCTTTGGAGGAATAAACTCGACCATCTTGGGGGTTGTAAAAATTTGTTCTATTCACAATCAGGTTTCCCAATTGAATGATGTGCGGTCGGTTCCCCACTTCAAACGAGTCCATTGGTTCTCCGAAGAGGTTCTCACCAGTTACGGTCTCTTCGTCCAATTCCTTTACTTCCTTGTTTATAAACTGTTTCTGTTTGCCTTCTTTTGCTTTGCTAATATCCATAACTATTTCTGTTTTGCTGCAAATTTCAAAAAATGATTGTTATAAGCGACATAGTTATCCACAATATCCTTCTGCATACATAACTTCTGATAGAGGTCATGTCCGATTTCATCCTTGGTGAGCATATAGTCCTCTGTCGAGGTGGTCAGTCTCTTTGCTTTGGGGAATGCGAACTCTTTCTTGGGGTTCAGTATGGATACAACGAAAATACGACTTCTGTCTTGGGGGATACCATAGTCACACCCATTCAAGACCTTCCAATATGATGTATAACCGAGGGATGTGAGGAACCCAATCCATTTATTGAATGTATGGATGAATTTGTCCGATACCAACATTGCGACATTCTCCAACATCAGATATTTCGGTTTCTTTATCTCAATTGCTTTCTTGCATTCCCACAGGAGAGAAGATTGCGTTCCCGAACCCTCCTCACCGCCCAGCATCTTTCCCGCCAGACTGAATGATGTGCAAGGCGAACTGTAAGTGAAGAGGTCAAAATCGGGAACATTGTCCCAATCAATCTTGCAGATGTCACCGTAGTTTCTATCCTTGAACTCCGGAAATAATGCGTTGTGTGCGGTGATTGCCCGCTTCTCTATCTCACTCCATCCAACGAGGTCAAACGGTATGCCTGCTTTCCTCAAAGCGAGACACTGACTGTCATACCCAGAGAAAGTGGTAAAGACTTTCATCGGATTCTCATTTGTGTATGTTTCCATTGTCGGTGCGTTCGTTGCGTCATCCTCTATCAACAGTGGGGCGGTGTAACCGATACTATTCATAGCCACTTTCCAACAGCCGACTTTTCGTTCATTGTAGAACGTGTCTATAATGGTTCTGCCTTCCTCGTACACTTTCTGGGCGTCTTCGCCACACTCATCGTATGCGTTGCGAATAATGATGAGGTGGCAGATTCTGTTGCCCAACCCAAATAATGCGTTGCGGTCGTCCAAATGCTTCAACAGATAAGTTCTGAACATCGGCAATACCGTATAGAGGACAGCGGTCGTAATAATGACATACTCTGGTTTGTTGCTGCTGCCAGCATTCAAGTCTATTACACCGTCAACAGAAAGTTCATAGTAACATCTCAACCCACTACTTCTGATTCCTTTGTAGTCCTTAATGGTGTCGTTCCCCATTTCCTCAATGACATACCTTGCTGTGTCGTAAATTTTGTTTTTAATAGTAATTTTACTCATACATATCGGTTTTAATATTTCCAATTTTTACTTTGAGGGTTCTCAACTTGACCCCTTTGAGAAAAAAATAACAAAAAATTAAGCAAGTGAACAAACAAGTTGAATTATTTTCAAAAAAAGTTGCGCAACAGCATTGGCAACGGCGTCCAGCACCACGGAGAGATGGGCACGGCCCAATAGGGAATGATTGTTTAGTGAGATTGTTAAGTAAAACTGTCAAGAGTGTCGATTTAAGGAGTGTTTTTAGTGAGTTCTATGATGTTTCTGGAATACCATAATACTATATTATTAGGTTGAATGAGGGTTTTCAAGGGCTTCTAGGAGGGATGGAGGATGATTAGAGATAGTACCCTAAAAATAGTATTAAGGCCGTCTAATAGAGCTTGTAACAGCTACTCTTTACCTAAAAAAAACTATGAAGACAAAATCTATCTTCTTAACTCTCTCCCTACCTAAACGCACTCTCTACGGAGCGTAGCGGAGCGGAGCAAGTAGAGAGTGCCATTGGCGACAGCCAACACCTCAAGTAAGTTCATTTTTTTCTCTTGGTCTCTTGATAAACCATATGATATTCTCATCTTTAATCTCTACTAACACAGCCTCTCTTCTAATTCTATTCTAATAATAATTTGAATAATATATATTCAATAATAATATGAATATATTATTCTTCCGTTAGAATGACATAGCCAGTATGTTCGGATGACACACCCCAGCAAAAAAAAGAGTATGCTTGAATGACACGTCTTCTTATGTCTTTCAAGCATACTCCACCTATGTCTTTCTAATATACTTCTAATCTCTACTATAATCCGAAGTATGAACTGCATAGTTGTTCCATTTGGGCTCTGTTTCTTCTGAATCGGGCGATTGTTGAATCGCTCACACCACAAATTGCGGCGTTTTCGGATTTTGACTTCGATTCGTCATACTTCTCTCTTATCTCAAAGTATGATGCGAACCGTTTCCCCTTGTTCCTCATAATGCTCTTTGTTGACTCGTCAATGGTCTTCAACCGTTCTGGGTCGATGCAGAATTTTCTTTCATCCTTCAGTCTCTCCAACGTTTCTTCCGGACAATCCGACACCAGTATTCTTTCGGCGACCTTGTTCAGTATGGATACATTTTCGGGTGTCGGGTCGAAGATGCCATCAGGCATCTTCACAACAGTGGAAAGAAATGAGCACATATGATAAACAAGTTCCCATTGGGTTTCCACCCCAATCAGGCGTTGAAAGCGGCAGAAGTATGTCAGTTCCTTGACCAATTTCTCTTTTCTGCGGAAGAATAATGCTTTCGGTTTCCCACTCCTCGTTCTGTATTCCGTCGGGAATATGAGCCACGACCTATCGACATTGAAGGCGTAATCGTTTCGGAACATTTTCGGACTCTCGTACATTGTTTCTTTGAATTTGATGCAAAACCAGAGCATCTTCTTCGTCACTGGGTCCATCTTTTCGTACATCAGTTCGTTTCTGAACGACGACCATTGTCTTTGCCATTTTTCATTCATAGTAAAATAAAAGACGCCCACGAATGCGGTCCTCCCCACCGCATACGAGAGCGTCATATTTCTTTTGTGTCAGCGGGGGAGGCGCCTCTATCTTATTTATGCAAAATGAAATCGAGTCTTTTAAGGACTTATCCCAGATTTGTCCACAGAATTCAGATTTTTAAAGCAACATCTCCTATTTGGCCACATCAGCCTTCTGACATTCAACAGATAAGGATATGTGATACAATTTTGGGAGATTAGAAACAAGCCTCCATTTTTGTCATTCCGGACATCCACTTTTTAATGCCACACGATATCATCCATTGACTTCAACTCTTTCCACGTATCCTTGTTGATGAAAAGATAACCATCGACATAATCCTCTTCCTTGATTTTGACAATATCGTCACCGAAGAATTCAAAACGTATCTTTTTCTTCTCTGCTTTCTTTACATACTCGTCCCACGTCGGACCATTGACGTAGAACACCTCACCGTTTTTCATATAACTCCAATCCGAAATGAGTTCTGCTTCGTCCTTGAAGACTTCGGCAATTGGAAATATGTAATTACGGAGATAATTCTCTATTCGGTCGGATGTTGAAATCTCTGATTTGTTGAATAAAATCCCATAAGTTTCAATCTTTTCCTGATTGTCATTGGGCAAGACAATCGGCTTGTTGAAAATAACTACAAACTGCTTCATAATTCATTTTTTTTCTTATAAGTTATTTATGGTTTTCCAAATAGAAAAAACATAAATATTGTATATAAAGAAATGTATTTGAAATGAAGGAAATGATTAAACTTAAAGACTTTGACACATTCGTTCAAGGATTAAATGAAAGCCACACACAAAAGCAAAACGCTATTGAAACCGCCGTAAGTAGGATAAAGGAAAGATATGGTGAAAATCCAAAGGACTTCATCGCCGCCGTCCAGAAGACGGGAGTAGATAAAGTCAAAGATTTTATTGTGAAGTCTGTCAAGCCGGAGATTGACTTTTCCAAGACCCAAGACATCAATCCCAATTACGATGGAATTTTGACGGGTCTGGTCTGCTGGATAATGCTCGAACTACAGCTACAAAAAGAGAAATAGGGATACCTTTACGGGGAAATCCCGAAACAAACTCATCAATTTTTTCCATATTATTTCACCCACCTTTCTATAAGGTGGGTGTTTTTGTATTTCAATTTTTGCGAATGGAATTCGAAAGATTAAATACTTGAGTGTGAATGCAATAATATTATTTTTTCTTCGTTATTATAATTAAATACAATAATGATTATGGAACACAAAAAGTAATCAATTTACAACTCTAAAAGGAACGTTTTAGTGACGTAACAGAAAACAAAAAACATATCAAATATGACGAATTACATCGCTTATTACCGAGTATCCACCAAGAAGCAATCGCTCGGCCTTGACGCACAGAAAGACATCATCAGCACCTATGTCGCCAACATCGGAGGAGCAATCATCTCCGAAGTCCAAGAGAAAGAGTCCGGCAAGGATGTACGAGGTGAGGCAAGACTATCAAATCGCCCAATCCTCATCGGAGCGTTGAACGAGTGCAAACGACTTGGAGCGACATTGATTGTCGCAAAGGTGGATAGACTTACACGTGATATTGAGGACGGGGCACACATCTTCAAAAACTACAAAGTCCAGTTCTGTGACCATCCAGACATCAGTCCCCTCGAGCTCGGAATATTTCTCGGTATGGCTCAGCAAGAGCGTGAGTTCATATCCCAACGAACCAAGCAAGGTATGGCAAAATCTGCCAAACAAGCGGGAAATCCTCATCTTGCCTTAAAGACGGAAGACGGATTGGCACTCATCGAAAAGAACCACGAACTCATCAAGAAGAACCGAAAGACACGGGCGGACAGGGCGACTGCAAATGTGAAAGCATTTGCCGCCATCAAATATATGAAAGGAACGCTTCGTGAGAAAGCGGACTATCTTAACCGAAACGGATTTGTGACCTCGACCAATAAGATGTGGCATCCGACATCAGTCAGCAGGTTGATTGACCGTTATGAAGAAACTGTAGATATAGCATAAAAGAAAGGAGGAATGTTATGGGAAGAACCAAAGTGAAAGTTGATTACTTGATGGAGTATGCAGACGATATCCAACTTTTGAGTGACGGTCTCTCGTTAAGAAAAGTTCGGAGTAAGACTGGCAGAGCACTAAACACTTTGAGAAAGTTGCGAATGATGTTCAATTTGTGAGTGCATCCAGTGTGACTATGAAGAAGCCCGATTCAATTCATTTGAAATCGGGCTTTTTCGTATATGTTGGTGTGCTTTAATTATAATTTGCCAAGAATATTTGATTTCATTCTTTTAAGGCAACTGGTAATACAATATGCTCATTCAAATACAATGCTTTCATTTTGAAAGTATTGTATTTTACTGTATTTCAATGACATTTGGATATAAACAAATGTTTGGCTATTAAACAATACATTGAACAATAATAATAAACAATCATACATATGTCATTACGAAATTACCTTGAAGAAAAGGCACCGGAGTGGGTCGGCTATCAGCGGCCCGCTGTTGATTGGATGATAACAGAAAAGGGGAAGCCCAACAGCCGGTTGGAAAGAACAATGCACGATTTTCCTCTATTTGCCGAAGTGGTCAAACAGACACCTCGCCCTCTTTCTCGTCAAGACGTGTTTAACTGTTATGAGAAGGACCTCTATAAAGGTTTTATCGCAACTCTACTCTGCGACAGACTTCGTCGAGACCCATTTGATGTATACCACTTGTTTCCCTTCTTGGTCGAGCCTGCCGAAAATGTCCAAGCCAGACTTAAAGAGATACAGAATCATCTCCATCAAGGTGATATGACCCTTTCCGAACTCTTTACTGCTTGTGAATCCCCATCGCAACTGCAAATAGCCGAAAAGGTCAATTCCAAAATCTTCACATCGGCACTGGACCATCTGGCAATGACGGACTGCAAAATCTCACATCCACTGATGTACAACCCTCGTATGAGAGAGGTGCATTGTGCGTTGTTGCTGGAAGACGTGGGGACCTCTCAACCATTCTATAATATAGAAGGTGACAGGGTGACGATATGCGACAACTCATCGGAAGCCGAGTGTTATGAAGATTATTGTAAACGCTTGGGCGACCTTGGCCTGTGGGCGGGCAGTGGGAATCCGGAGTTCTTGGTGGATTGGATGAACTACAGTGATGAGGGCAGAGTCACATACCCCATTGCGAAGGAGGTCATTGCTTCTTTTCGTAAAAGACTTAATAAGAATTACGACCCGTCTTACAGTGCCCTCTCGTTAGCAGAGTTTGTACGGCAAGGTTTTCAATGTGTTGGCAACAAGGATGCGTATCTTGCTGATTATGCAGCAAACTTATATATGGAGAATGATACAGACCGACAACAAATGCTGCAACTATTAAAAGACAACAATCTTGTAGAGAATCGAGACCAATACAAAGTGTATAGCCCTAAGAACAAAGGATGTTCCATCGAGAACCCATTTACCTTTAATGCTCCTTGGGAAGGTCGTTCCCGCTTTGAAGGAGCCATCGCAGATTTCATTATTTTCTGGAGCTCCACAGAAGAGACTCATCGTGAGCTGACCAATATCATTATGCACTCCAGGGGTTCAAAATGGATAGAAAGCCTAACCTATTGTGTATATCGTAACGGAAAAAGAACCACAGAATCTTATTATTATGATTTAACACAATTATTTAATCAACAATAAATTATAATATATTATGAAACACGCATCAATTCACCATTTCCTCGCTTTGACATTCTTGACAATGTCATCCGTGTTGTTCCTCTCCTCTTGGATGTCTTCCCGAATCGAAGACAGTATGCCACTTTTTATCCTCTTCTCCATCGCCACAATCGCAGTAGGTTATGCAAGGCCATATCTGTCGAAATGGATTAGATGGATAACCCTGATTGTCATTTTTGTAACTGTATGTATGGTAACGGATGGAAAAGATTGGGGAATCAGTTGGATGGCTATGCTGCTGTGCCTCTTCACTTGGACCATATCTATCCGCCGATTTGTGATGCAAAAGACGGAGAATACAACCGTGGCCAATAAAAGTGTGATGAGAGCATTGCATGACCTGCTTGACGACACATACAGAAATATTGCATCGTCATTGGACAAAAATCTTAAAACCGATACTTTTGTCACAATGATACCGGTTACTCACGCTGCAGCCATTATGTTCTTTTCATTACTCTTCCTTTTTATTGGTATGGATTCCTATGAGTCAAACTTTGAAGAATATGGTTATGTGGTATATTCTGGTATGATGGCTATAATCCCGATACTTTACACCATAAGGAACACCCGGCAAGGACACGGTTTCTTGTCAAGTTTATTGGCGGCATTTGTAATGCTTCTTGTAGGAGCTATCGCTATGATAATGTGTTTTATGGTAGCCATATTTGCCTTTATCGCAATCAACACGCTCATTACAGCTGTCTCCAATCTTCTCAAAAAACTATTTGGAGATTGATATAAGACGTTTGGTAATTCAATAACATTCAGATATGGAAAACAACAATAAAGGAAACAAGATGAACAAAATTGAAAAACTCCGTACTGCCGCCGAACAAGGCGACGTTAAGGCCCAACGTGAATTGGGCCTGCAATATGATGAAGGCTTTGATGTCGAACAAGACTACAAAGAGGCAATGAAATGGTACCGTATGGCCGCAGAAGACAACGATGCAGATGCCCAATACTATTTGGGGTCTATGTACGAAGAAGGACACGGTGTCGAAGTCAACTATGCCGAAGCTGCACGTTGGTACCGTAAAGCGGCTGAACAAGGCGATGCCTCCGCACAAGAAAGCTTGGGCGAATTGTATTTGAGAGGAGAAGGAGTTGAACAGAGCGACACCGAAGCATTCTTATTATTCCAGAAAGCGGTCGAGCAAGATGACCCGATAGCTTGTTATCATCTTGGCCGGATGTATTATAAAGGTTGGGGTGTCAAGCAGGATTATGCAGAAGCACTACGACTGTTTCTCAAATCAGTAGAAGAACGTGATGGAGCGGTGGCAGATGTCAATGGTTGCACTTGCACCATCGGAAATATGTATTTTGACGGACTTGGAACAGAACAGAATTATGAAGAGGCGATGCGGTGGTATCAGAAAACTGCCGACCGTAACGCAGATGCACAGTTTGGCATCGGTACAATATATTACGAAGGCCTCGGAGTGGAAGAAAACTATACAGAGGCAATGAAATGGTTCAGAATGGCGGCAGAACAAGGGCACGCCACAGCCCAGTTTAATGTCGGCTATATGTACGATGAAGGACTGGGTGTTGAGATGGATTATGAAGAGGCGGCACGATGGTATCGTATGGCGGCAGAACAGGGCGACTCAGATGCCCAGTTCAACCTCGCAACGATGTATGCCAACGGCGACGGAGTGGAACTAAATATGGATGAAGCCATCCGGTGGTTGCAGAAATCCGCCGACCAGGGCGACGAGGAAGCTAAAGAACAATTAAAAAGATTTCAAAACAACACCAGAAATAATACTATGGAGGATATCGCACATTATAAAAAAAAGTTGGAAGCAAAGATGGAACTGATGAAGAACTGCCATTTACGTTATGGTTGTTCCTTACGGTTCGAATACGACGATGAAGTCAATAGTCCTAATCAGGGCGAGTTTCTGGAATCATTGACAGAAGCACAGATTAAAGATGAACCCCTGCCATTAAGGCTGTTGTTATGGAACTCGGTGTATTATCCCGCCAGCGGTCTTGACGGAGGTGTTATCAAGTATTGCAACACCCTCGGCAGAGATATGGGAATCCGCAGTTTTGTATATTGCGACTACAACACGAATGAAGCAGAATTATGTGATAATGTTGCCGACCATTTCAGAGGCTACACCATCTTTGCTCACCGAAGCGTCAGCGTTGGGGAATTGGGTGTGAAGCGCTTGTCAATGGAGCCGATAGATGACAGGGCAAAAAACAAACACTTGACACCTGAAGGAGAACCGTTCTGCCACTGGTTCATTATGGAACGTGATTCCGACTTCGGCGATGAACACGGTCCCAAGCGGTTCTCGTTACTCTTCTTGTGTTGCGAGGGTGTGACTGCCTATGTACAATTATATTCTCAAAATGAAATTCTTCCCAAAGCTCTGGCCATCATTCAACCGGGCACGGGATTCGGTGGGAACTGGACGGATTTCAGGGACTATGACGCACCTTTATCCTTTGTGTTAAGACATATACCGTATATGCCTCGCTATATTTTCAATGGCGGTATGGGGAACTCCGAAGATGACTATACTCATCTCCCGTGGGACGAATATGCGATAGAGGATAAAGTGGCCAACTACTATGGTCCCGGAGACGGCCGAATGGTGGTTTTCAAACGAGGACGTAGATAAAACTTGTGTGTTTCAGAAATAATTCGTAATTTTGCAAATTATTAGCAACTTAATCTACAATAATATGTGCAATTTCCCGGCTATACAGTATGACCCCAATTTTGAGGGCTTAAGAAATCAAAAAATCCCACAAAGCACCTATACTTATCTAAAGAAAAATGGAATTGTGGTGGACGACCATTTCATAGACGGAATTCCTAATATGAAGAAATTAGAAAAGTATATCAACAAGAAGATACAATCCTATAATGGTAATGATGATAATACCTTGTATGATATCTTTCGCTTAATTCATATTTGGGGAGGAGATTGGGGAAAAGTTGTTTTTTGGAACAATATTCCGTTTGAAGAAAAATGGGAAAATGGTATTAAAAAACAGTATATTTTGTTGGTTAAAACGTGTATGGGGGTTACAGTCGATAAAGAAGCCCCATTAAATATTAAAAAAAACAATATTGATACAGTATTTAATGCTGTACAAACGATAAAAGACAATGTGTGTGGGCTTGATGTTTCATTTATAACCAAACACACAAGATTTTGGCTCCAAAAAAACAACAAAGAGAACCCATTGCCCATATTTGACAACATTATGGCTAAAGGGTTATTCAATAGTAAAGCTAAAATTACTCTATTGAAACAATACTGGAATTGTATGATTTATAAGGCTCTGTCTTTGAATAATGGGATGTCTTTACTTGCTTTAGAACGACAGTTATTCAATTTTTTTAACGATAAGAAGAGAGAAGATACAAAAGCTGTAGAAGGAGCGAGTGAAAAAGAACCGACATTACGGCAATGTGAGATTATTCTTCCTGACAAAAACAGAAACGATAGACCTCTTAAATGGAAGTGGGTTACATTAAATGGAGAACCCTTCCTCCTTTTTGCCGCCGAACGGCCAAACGAATGTTATTTTTGCCAACTATGTTATAAGTATGAGGACGATGTGGAAAAACGGAATAGTTTTGACATCAATACATTGTCTGATGTTCAAATGATACTTGAGAGATTTAATAAAGCGCATTGGTATCCAAGAAATACACGGGCTCGGAAAACATATAAATATGTTAAGTATTCAGGAGATAATGCAAAGGCGGATGCAATAACCCTGTATGATGACATTCTATCTTTCATTGAGAAGCTATGATAGATACAATTTTAGAACATACAACAAAAGAGAATCCTGACTGGAACAGTTCGGAATGGCTCAAATCCTTTGAGGAAGGTAAGGCTCGGAAAAATCCGAAAAAAGAGAGGGCGACCGTATTCGACTCAACTGTCCAAATCGTCATAAAGGGTGAATATGTTACAGAAAATGGTAATGTTGTTCGATTAAATAAGCGTCGTAATAAAAATGCTGTGTGTGGGAGTGTGTTTTATGACAGCGAATTGGAGCGGATTGAGTTAGATGCAAAATACAACACCATAGTATCCGATGTAACTGGAGATTGTTTGGCATTTGCCAAAGCACAATATAAAAATGATTCGACAGATGATTTGTGTATAATTACATTGGTCAATGAAAAAGCACCAGGAAGACACGTCGTTGATGGATATAATTCCCCAACGGAATATATCTTACGATGCTCCGATTATTACAGGTGTCTTTTTCAATATTACGCCTCACCATTCCCAGAAAAATACGGCATTCAGCCACATACGACCAAACAATATCCGCTCAATCCACAGTACGGAGGGGTTTTCTCTCACGGCGTCACAGTATTTCGCAAGGAAGAAAGTCAAGGGTATGCTTTTTGTGTAAAGCCGTGGAAAACTAATATCGTGGCAATGCCTACGCCAATATCCAAACTACGAATAAGGAAGTTGCCCAAAGACAGTTATGTGTTGGTAAATGGAGATTGGAAAAAATATAATGAGGATGAGGAAAAAGAGAAGTCAACCAATGCACTTAAAGATAGTATTCGTACTGCATTAAGAATCGCATATGCCAATAATCAACGTCGCCTTATTTTTGTACCAATAAGAAGAACCATTCATAACTTAATCTTGAAGGTTTTGGGCGAACCTGAATTCTCTAACGCCTTCCGAGAGATTTACTTTGTCTATAAAGTCAAAGAGCCGTCCATCAACAAACGAGCAGCAAAAGAATCATTGCTAAACATTCAGAATATCATTGACGAATTCGCCGTTTCCTCAACCGATTATAATTTCCTGGGCGAAGAGGCGTTAAAGAAGAAGTATAAGAACAATTATTTGTCCATACAAGAACTAATGGAACGGTATTGTGATAAATGGTCGCTATCTGTTCTATTTGCATTAGAGAATACTGACCAAATACCGATGAGTTATGGTGCAATAAAAAAGAGCACCAATCTTTCGGCAGACAAAATGCTCTCACGTGCCTTATTGACTTTGGAGGAAGACGGGATGATAAACAAGGACGATTCAAATCTGGCCAGACCCAAGTACACCCTGAGCAAACAAGGGCTGTCGTTGCTTAACATATTGCATTCTTTTGGAAACTGGATTGAAGAAAACAATCACTCCATTAAGGCATCTCGTATGGAGTTTTACGAAAGACAGAAGGTTCGGCAAAAGATTAAGCAAAAAGCCAAACGACAGAAGAACAAAAAAGCTGGTGCGTTTCTAAAATAGTCCAGTAAAACATTCATTTTGACATATATCATATAAGGAGCAACTGAATGTTACTCCTTTTTTTGGTAATGCTTTCTATTTGAAAGTATAGCTATCCTGTTGTATATCATTTTGTTTTGTGATATTTCAATTATTCTCACTCTTAAAACATATTTTCGAGAAGTCTTTTATAAATTTTTTATTTATGAGTAAGTTTTATAGTATGAAGAAAGTCGATTCCAGAGTGGAATTCGACTCGTTGAACTGTGCTTCAAAGAAGTACTGGAACGGTGATTCCGTTTGGGCAGAAATGAAGTTCTGTAATGGAACTTGCTATTATTTCATCTGCGTCAAAGGTGAAAAAATGCAGAAACTTGCCGTCAAGATGGTTCGTCAGTATGTGATGACTGACGAAAGTTGTGTTTGGGACACCCAAGTTTCAAAGGGTAAAAAATCCCGCTTTTAAGAATAAAAGAAAAATCCGTTGTCGGAACTGTTTATCGGTTCCGGCAACGGTCAAACATATTACCATATAATTAGAGAACCATTAAACTATAATAAAATGAGCATAAGGACAAAGAAAAACGACGACATCGCCAACATCGAACCCTTAATCAAGGTGGAAGCCGACCGCAACGCACACAGATGTGATACCCTGCTCGAAGCCTTGCAGGATGTGTTGGAGGCCAGCAAAGACAGTCAGTTCTGTAAACACCTCTACCGTAACGAGGAATGGGCGAGCTACGCTTTCGACTATCTGAACAATCGTCTTGCTCTAACCGATGAGCAAATTATTCTCCTCGCTGTCATTCTGGAAGAAGGAATGGATGGTTCCGTCTCTATAAGAGACATCAGCGAACATATTAAATGTAGCCGTATTGAGGTGCTACAACATTCCTCCGAATTGGATATTCTTATAGAGAAAGGTTTTATTTATTCGGATGGCCGAAATAATTATTGTGTGGAAGACGATGCACTTAAGGTTATCAGAAAAAATGAGGTTTATGAAAACAAGTCTGAATTATTTGAGACTGACGATGATTTGTTTCTTGAACTCAACCGCCTGCACACTATGGCGAGTGACCATATGATTACCTCGTATGAATTAAACAGAAAGGTAAAGTCAATTATAGAGCACAACTATGAATTGTCCATAGCAAGAGCTTATACACGCTATATGAACCAACTTGACGATGCAGAATTTCGTTTTTTAGTTGCAGCAAGTCTGTGTTGGCTTGTGTTCGACGATACCATCACAATGAACAGTTGTCGTTTTGTCTTTGACAATACTCGTATGGGGCGCTTGCTCGGCAACAACCTGTGCAAGGGAACCTCAAAATTGAATACACTTGGATTGGTGGAATGTGTGAATAATAGTGGTATCGCTATGAGAAATGAATATTGCCTCACAGAAAAAGCAAAACATAGTATCAGTGAGGAATGGGCCAGAGTGAAGAATGAAGCATTGGATTGTGCCAACTTGATACAGGCGACAAAGATTGCCCATAAAAAACTGTTTTACAATGAAAAAGAAGACGGTGAAATAAAAGAACTCCGGTCATTGATGTATGAAAGCAATCTAAAGAACATTATGCGCAGATTGAAAGCGAGAAATCTCCGTTGTGGTTTCACTTGTCTCTTCTATGGTGCCCCAGGAACGGGGAAGACTGAAACGGTCTATCAGTTGGCCAAGCAGACTGGTCGAGACATTTTTGTGGTTGATGTCAGTCAGCTTCGCAGTAAATGGGTTGGTGAAAGTGAAAAGAATATAAAGGCAATCTTTGACGATTATCGTATTCTGTGTGAAAAACAGAAGAAGAAACCCATTCTGTTCCTCAACGAGGCCGATTCCATCATCTGCAAACGAATGGAAGGTGCGGAGCGTTCTGTGGATAAGAGCGAGAACACTATTCAAAACATTATATTGCAGGAGATGGAATCGTTGGATGGTATTCTGATTGCTACCACCAATCTCGCCAACAATATGGATTCCGCCTTCGAGCGTCGTTTCCTCTATAAGGTAGAGTTCGAGAAGCCTGACACCGAGGTTCGTGCAAAGATTTGGAAAAGTATGCTGCCTTCATTGAACAAGGACGATGCCACTGTTCTGTCGGAGCGATTTCCCCGGTTCGCTGGTGGACAGATTGAGAATATCACTCGGAAGGTCACTGTGGACGAGGTTCTTCGTGGTGCGGTAACGAAACTGGAGGATATTGTCAGCCTCTGCGAGCACGAGACCATTGGGGACGAGAAGTCACAAAAGACCATCGGGTTTCAAAGAAGATAAAAAACTAAAACATATATAAATGAAAAATTTACAAATCAAATCACGAATCACACCTCGTAAATCCAAAACCCTCGACACCTATCTTCGGGACATCGCCCAGCTGCCGTTGCTCACGCTCCAAGAGGAGTTTGAGCTGGCACAACGTATCCACTCTGGTGACGAGCGGGCTTTGGAAAGAATGGTACAAGGCAATCTGCGTTTCGTGGTATCAGTGGCCAAGAACTACCAGAATATGGGTCTGGACTTGGAGGACCTGATAAGTGCCGGTAATATGGGGTTGGTGACAGCTGCCAAGCGTTTTGATGAAACCAGAGGTTTCAAGTTCTGTTCCTATGCCGTATGGTGGATTCGACAGTCGATACTTCAAGCCATCTCGAAAGATGGTCGCACGGTGTCGCTCCCTGCCAACCAACTATCCCTTCTTTCCAAGATGGGGCAAGAGGCTTCTCGGCTGGAACAGGAACTGCATCGAACCCCTACGGCGGAAGAGGTGACGGAGAGGCTTGAAGCCAACGAAGAACACGTCCGTTGGCTGCCACACACCTCCGAGCGACCCGTTTCCCTCGATGCTCCCGTGCTGGGAGATGAGGGGAGTATGAGAATTGACACCATCGCCGACAAATCCTCTCGGACTGATGAGGCATTGATGTCCGAATCGCTCCGTACCGAAATAAACAACGCACTAACCATTCTTCCACAGAACGAACAAAACATCATCAGAATGTCATTTGGTATCGGACAACCCCACCCTTATAGTATGGACGAGATTGCTATGAAGATGAATCTGACACGGGAACGTGTAAGACAAATCCAAGTCAAAGCCCTCACAAGGTTAAGACGCAGTTCAAACAGAGAAACCCTTAAAATGTATCTTTAATTATGAAAGAACACCAGAATACAAACGTCAGATACTGGCTCGACAATATTGGCACACCCTCTCGCATTGTTTTGGAATACACGAAGAAACGAAGTGTGGCATTTGCAGAAGCCATTAAAGGAATCAATAATCCCCTTTCGGAAGCCGATATCGCAGAATACTATAAGGAAGACCCTTACACGGGTGTTATCGCCACATCGTTGTGGCTTGGAAAGCATCGCAGCATACCTCGTGAATTCTCTTTTCTCTCTGGCGGAGAGAAAAACATCAGATGCCAGATAAGGTATTGGACAAAGCTACTTGAAAAAGAAGGCATAAGGCCAGCCTTTTACGCTTCGGCAGGCAGACTATGTGAATCCCGAAAACCCAAGGATGTTGAGACTTCTGTCGTTTTCTCGCTTCCCCCGTGGGAACTACTCCATTTTATCGGGTATAATCTACCCGTAAACAAGCGACCGCCAATTCTTGACATAGAAAAGCATTATTCCCTGTTGAAAGAGGCTCATTCCGATATGCTTCACCAATGGTACACAAAGGACAATGCCGGCAATATTGTTGTGAAAGACAAGAGTCAGATGGACTATATCTACTTTGACTATTGCCGACAGATATCCAGGGCTTTTTACGAACACCCAAACGGCTGCATAGACTACCATCCGATGCAGTTGGATGTATATGTGATAACAGGAAGGGCAGAGCATCATTTCCTACGTGATTTGGTGGATATTTCCCTCGAACTAAAGAAAATGGGATATGCCGTATGGGATGATTACAGCCACCATTGTTTCAAGATGCACCAAAGCATACGGGGTGAAAATATGGCCTTACGTAGGCATCTGATAGAGTCTGCCAAATGCTTTTTAGTGTATAATTACTGTTGGAGTCTTTCGTCTGCTGCCATCCACGACATAGGGGTTGCTATTGAGAATGGAAAACCAATTATTGTGGTTGGAGAATTTGATGGCGTCCGTCTTGAAAAAGCTTTGAATATTAAAAAGAAATTTCCTTGGGTTACTGTAGAGAATTGGGATATGATGATGAAACATCTGGTGTCGATTTGTGGGAAACAGCCACCAGTGTCGGCGGTTAAAAGGGTGAAGGAAAAAAGCAAATTGCAGCAGCCCAACGACCCAATTCCGATGCAGAGCAAACGAACAGGCAAATGGGGGTACTGTGATAAAGAAGGCCGAAGCAGATGCCAGTACAACTACGATAAGACGTATCTGTTCGCCGACGGAATGGGCAGGGTGTATATTGGTGGAAAATATGGCTATATGGGACTGAATGTGCGTGAAGCCATCTTACCACAGTACGCACACGCCCGTGATTTCTGTTGTGGGTTGGCACCAGTTGCCTACGAGTCTCGTGGGCCAGTCAACAAGCAGAAATGGGGTTATATTGACAAGGAAAATAATCTGATTGTTCCTTATGATTATGACGATGCGGATGTTTTTGAAACGTGTGGATTGGCCCGTGTCAAAATTGGTGATAAGTATGGAATAATTGACACAAAGGGCAAGATGGTGATACCTGTTGAGTATGACAACATCATAATTGAAGGGATTGAACACAAAGCCCCCGGCCGAATAAAAAAAGGTGGAAAAAATGGATATGTCAATAGCAAAGGAGAAATCATAGTCGCTCCTCTGTATGAAATGGCCAATGCCTTTTCGGAAGGCTTGGCTGTATGCAGGTCCAGCGAACAACTATTCACTATTGACGCTACGGGTAGGCAACTAGTGAAATTGGATTACGACAACGCTAAGTGCTTTTCGGAAGGGGTATTGCCTGTCTGCCTGAACCATACAGATGAGAAAGGCAAGAGGAAAGAACTATGGGGATTCTGTGACAAGAACGGCAATGAAGTTATTCCTTGTGAGTACGATGACGTACTTCCATTCAGCGATGGTTATGCTGCAGTATGCTATCGTGGCAAATGGGGATTCATCGACCATAAGAACCGTGTGATGATACCATTCCAGTATGACAAGATGGACGGGAAAGAAATAACTTGTGGGTATTTCGGCAGTTTTGCAGAAGGTGTTGCCTGTGCTGCTATGAATGGTAAGGACGTAATGCTGAACAAACTCGGACAGGAGTTCATTGACGATGATATGCTGTATTACACCCCGGTGTATGAGAGGGGATGGATGATAAATTGGGAGATACTGCCGTTTGACTACCCATCGGAAGCAGCAATACTTCGTAATTCTGGAATATGTCCACAAGATTATTACATTACGAATATTTTGGCCTCCTTGATGCAGCATAGACTAAAAGAGCATCCCGAAGAAAGACGAATTGTTCCAAGATTAAAACCTGGTATAGGTGGGCGGCATCCTAAAAAGGGAGCTTAATCAGTAACCGTGTGAATAATAATTTCCCCCGTTTCAGAAATAATGTGTATCTTTGCAATTTGAAAAATAGGTCTAATAGTCAAATTGCAGGCTGTGACACGTCAATAATCCAAGCAGGATAAGCGGTTTGAGCGATTCAAAAGGAAATAACAAAAGTCGGCTTGCA
>CAJOHZ010000009.1 GCA_905234695.1 uncultured Bacteroidales bacterium
CATGGACCATGAGCTGATGACCATGTGGCTGTCGGTGGACAGATATGCTGACAAATACCCATTCATCTCTCCTTATGCCTATTGTGCTTGGAATCCAATAAGATTGACTGACCCAAGTGGAGATACAATAAATGTTTCAAGACTCTCAAGCGCTGCGTTAGAAAAATATAATGCGAATATACAAGAGTTGCAAAAAAGCCCGTTATTTTCATCATACTATAACGATTTACAGAATTCGCGAAATACATACTATATTGAGGAAGGTGCAGGAAAAGATGGAAGAGGTTCTTTTGAGCCAAGTAGCTCTACTGTATCTGCAGAATTAGATAATTTATATGTACTTTCACAAGAATTGTTTCATGCGTTTCAAACAGATTGTAATATTTATACTAGCAATGATGCCTCTGTTCGCGAAACAGAGGGAGATGTTGTCGCACAACTTGTGATGTTCGATTTGGGAAGAATTAGTGTGGCAGAAAATTGGTCCTCACAATTATTTGATTATGCTGGTAATTACGGGGGGATATTAACTCCTCAATTTTCCAGGGGTTTTTCTAATATGGTGGACCTAAGAATTGATTTTTATAAAAATAGAGAACTCCAAGATGGTGCGAAAGCCCCAAAAAGTTATATTCAAGCAAATTCAGGTAAACCGCCTTTGGCATTACAAAAGGCAATAAGAAAAAGTCTTCAACAGTACTAATAATTTAGAGCAATGATTAGAAAAATATATAACTATAAGAAAGTGCAAACGAACCATATAGTGTGGACTATTTACACTATACTCTTTCTTTCTTTTTCACATAATTGTCATGCGCAAGTTCACCTTGATACAAGCAAAGTATTCACAACAGAAGAAGACTGGAGCAAATCAATAGACAGTTTATTTTATAAAGGAATATTAGACACGACAAACGATGCATTGGTAATTCTAAGATTTAAAGTTCATAACAGTGGCAAGGTGTTAAGTGTGCATGTGGTCAGAAGTGCAAACATAGACCCATCTTTGTTTTTTAGAATTTGTTCAACTATTGAGGACTGTTATGCTACACCATTCTTAAAGAACGAAATAATGAAGTATCAAAATCATTTGGTGAATAATTATTTATATTTAAGTCTTACGCGGAAATTTCCCAAAAGAGTTTGCCAAGACAAGGAACGTGCGCCGACTCCAGGGAGAAAGACAAACTAACTCATTCCGCACAGAAAACGCAGGATTTCAACCCCAATTAAGACAATGAAAGCAATAACTAATTGGACCAACCAGCACATAAAATAGAAATAGTAAACCGCACGGTTTTCGTGCGGTTTTACCCCTTCGTTTTCCACTGGCAAAGAGAGAGATGAGGAAACAGGCTTTGGCTACTTCGGTGCAAGGTACATGGACCATGAGCTGATGACCATGTGGCTGAGCGTTGACCCGCTGGCCGACAAGTACCCCAATATTAGTCCGTATGCGTATTGTGCGTGGAATCCTGTGAAGTTGGTGGATCCGGATGGTAGGGATACTTCTTATTATAATTTAGATGGGAAGCAACAATTTGTAAAAAAAGGAGGTTCTGATATCAATATGATGATTGTTACTAGAAAGAAAGTTGATGAAAAATCATTTAATAAAGGAGGATATTATGCTTTTGATGTAAATGATATTGATTTCAATAAAATGGAGGATATGTATAATAGCTCCGCAGAGGAGGGGGCAGACGAATGGTACTATAGGGTGCGTAAAGATGGAACTTCAACGACTCCCGAAGAGCTGGGACCCCATGGGGGAAAGGTTCAATTTGCTGAAGATGATAAGTTCAATGTTCACACACATACGCTTGATAATGCAATGGAATCCAATTCCTCTAACCTTGATCCCTCTATAGATAAAGATTGCGTTGGTATAGGTGATAGATTTGGAATAATTCTCGGCTACAGCAAAAAAGGAGAAACATCGTCAAGCGCATCTATTAGCAATGTTAGCACTGCAAATCGTGATGATTTCATGCGGTCTGTGAGTTTTTATGACCGTAATGGTAGGATTAAACTTGGCGGTACATCACCTACATATGAAACGTTCAAAACAAATGTACAGAAACTACAAACTAGGTAACGAAAAATAAAATGGAAAAACTCATATTATCTCTAATATTTCTTCTTGTCATAATCCCAGATTCACACTGTCAAGATATTTGCAATTGTGATACGATCAGGAAAGAGAAACACCTTATCGTAGAAAAATGCATTGATAGTAGCGGGGAAGAGACTTTTAGGGTTTCTCGTCCTGGTTGTGTTCTAATAGGCCTTAATGCCCGTCCTATGAATGACAATGGTCCGATAATATCTATTTGTTTCCCGTATGATACGTACTTCTCTGAAGGAGGTAAAGAAAATGAGGTTACATTCTATACTTATGGATTTGTTGATGATCAATTCATGGTTATACTAATAGATATGAACAATCAGATTGAGCACCTTTTTGATTTTGATTCAATCCTTTCAGAAGAAGACCTGTCGGCATTTATAGAACATGTTGGAGGTTGGATACCCCTCAACGAGAAACCTGGTGACATATTAACACAACTTTTTGATAGGATGCCTAAAACACAAGAGGGTAGGACTACAATGGCAATCAAAGGTAAATATTCTCAAATTCTTCTCTACAATATTATGAATGAAAACATCGAAGATTTTGTTGAATCTGCAAAATCCTTATTCCTCTATGAGTTAAAACGTATCCAATAAGGTATCTTTAAACGTTTTTCTGAAGAAATGTTCTATTGATGGAGCAGACACTTATCAAGAGGCAAAATCACAAGTGAGAAGAGTAAGATGCAGACAGAAGGCACCCCGAAAGCTTACCGGAGCCACTCATCTGATGCGGTCCTTAAATTGAGCGTTTTTCTTCCCCCACGGGAAAAAGTTATATTTTTGCAACGTCAAATTTCGCGACACCAAACCCAATACAGGGTGTGTCCGGTGCGCCTCTTATGCGCTTCTTATGCGCCTCCAGTGTGCCTTCTGCCCTTCTCCTACATATCTCCTACACTTCTCCTACCTCTCTTGGGGAGATGTGTGGGAGAGGTGTGGGTATGTATTGGAAAAGAGTAAGATGCAGGCTGAAGGTACACCGAAAGCTTGCCGAAGCCACTCAAAGGGCACTCACCTCGGGAGGGGGGCGGTGCGGAAGGCCATGGTGTCGATAAAGCGGCCCTCTTTGCCTGCCAGGGCCATGGCGAATTCGGCGAAGGTGCGGTGCTCCATGTGGATGATGTTGTACACGTCGCCGATGTTGTCGATGAAGTGGGCGTCGCTGTCGGTGATGAAATTGAACCGTTTGAGGTAGGCGAATTTCTTCAGCAGCTCTTCTTTCGTGATAAACTTGTTAATCTCCAACCCGTCGGCCTTGAGGTCGGGCGGGATGAAGCCCAGCTGGCTGGTGAGCGAGGTGGTGCCTTTGTTGACATGCGCGGGGATGAAGAGTCCGCCGATGCGGTGGACCTCCTCGTAGATGCCGTCAATATCGACGTCGATGCCGTTGAGGAGGTGGTATTCTTCTTCGCCCACAATCTCGTCGTTCTCGTCGACGATAAGTTGGTAGCCGAACCGGTCCTCGTCGTTGGGGATGGGCGGAAGGTGCTGGTCCAGGAACTCCTGGAACTCGTCCAGCTGGTCGTCAGTCTCGAAGAAGGCAAGGCAGTGGGCTTCCTCCTGCGAGGTGACTTCCACACCGCCGAGCACGAAGAGGCCGTTGTCGCGCCCCACCTTCTGCGTCACTTTGACCTGACGGGTGGTGTTGTGGTCGGAGATGGCAATCATGTCCAGCCCCCGCGCCAGGGCGCGCTGTACGATGGCGGTAGGACTCATCTCCAAATCACCACAGGGCGACAGCACCGTGTGAATGTGCAAATCGGCTTTGAAAGGAGTCACTTAGATTGAAAATTGAGAATTGAAAATTGAGAATTGGAAATCCTCAATGTTGCTTGATCAATTCATAAATCTTGCCGGCGGTCTCGAAGGTCTCCATGGGGGTGCTGAGGAAGGGGATGCCTTCGTCGTTGCTCTGCTCCAGTGTGTCGTCCGAGGCGGTCTGCCCCTTCACCAGGATGACGCAGGCCAGCTCTTTGAGCGAGGCGATGGCCATCACGTTCTTGTGGACCTGCAGGGTGACCCAGATGTTGCCCATCTCGGCGTTGCCCATCACATCGCTGAGCAGGTCGGATACATAGCAGCCCTCGATTTCGCGGTCCAGGCCGTTGGCGCCGGAGAGGACTTTCAGATTCAAAGCGTCGACAAGTTCTTTTACTTTCATATCGGTAGGAGTTGTGTTACATTGTTTGGAGTTGCAAAGGTACGACTTTTTTTCCATTTTGTGGGCACAAATGTTGCCATTTGTGTAAAAAATCGTATCTTTGCAATTGGAAAAAACAGCTTATAAGTACGTTATAAAACTGAACAGGATATGCAATTAAAGCTTTCTTATCAGGAGATTCAGCGTCTCATTGCCGACAAGACGGGCAAAGAGTTGCCGATGTGCTATGGCGGCCCGCACACCTTGCGTGTCTCGCATCAGGTGCCGTTGATGGGCTCGGTGGGGCTTGACATCAATGTGGACCGCATCGAGGGCACCGACCTCTTCCTCTCCTATGGCGGCGGCGCGGGCATCGAATTCATGGTGCGCACTGCGTTGGGACACTACAAAGGGCGTCCGGAGATGGAGTTCTTGGAACTGTTGGAAGGCAATTGCCTGCGTTTGATGTTGGGGAAAAGCCATCAGATGGCGGCGCTGTTCGAGCGTATCCAACTTACCGACATACATTTCGATGAGCAGTCGGTGATGATAGACTTTGTGCCGCGGCCTTAGCCGGTGGCCAAAGGTTCCCGTCAGAAGGTGTAATTGATACCCACCCGCACCCAGTTGCGGTTGGAGAGCAGCGGTGTGCCCTGTACGCCAAAGCCCAGGTCGGTGGTCTTGCGGGTGGTGGTGATGGTTGTGCGGCGCGATAGCACGCGGGGCTCCGCCGTATAGTCGTAGGTGCGGATTTCCTCGATATTCTTGTAGGTGGTATTGTCAAAGATGAACGAGAGGAAATCGAGGTACAGGTCCACATAGCAATGCGGATGAATCTGCCAGCTGAGGCCGGGGGTGATTTTCGCTCCGAGGGAGGTGGAGGTGGACTGTATCTCGTAGGCGGTGTCGATGGTATAATGCAACTCGCGGTAGTACCAGTCGAGCGAGTCGTGACGCTGGGTGTAGCCGGACTTTCCGAAGTAGAGGCTCAGTTCGGCGAAGAGGGCCACGTCGCCCACCTGTACCAGCTCGTAGCGGACGTAGGGGGCGATGGTGTAGGAGTAGGTGTGCTGTTTGAACCAACCCACATAGTCTTTGACATCGGCGAGAGGCTCTCCCGAGGCATCGATGGGGAAGTGGACTCCGTAGGTGGAGTCTTCGGCAAAGAATTCGGCCATCGTGAGGTCGCCGCTGGAATAGTTCCAAGAATAGCTGCCCGAGAGACCCACCTGCAGGCGGCCGAACTGATAGCCGGCCTTTACGCCGCCGGTGAGGGTGAGCGGCTTGGGTGCGTTGTACTCCTTGGTGTTGCTGAACGAGGTGTCGGCATTCGTGAATGCCACGACAGTGCTGGAGTTTCCGGAGGAGCTGGCGCCGCCTAGGTGGAGACTCACCACAAACTGGGCGTGGGCCGCCGCCGTCAGGGCAATCAGACCGAGGGTGAATAGTATCTTCTTCATCATGACTCAGTGTGGCTTAGAAGGTGAAACTGAACCCTACGCGAACCCAGTTGCGGGAATGGAGCTGTGTGAGCAGCGGGGTGCCGGTGAGGCCGCCGCTGATATCGGTGGTGTTGGTGGTGACGGTGGTGCGGGTCACATCGAGTTTGTAGGAGTCCATGCCGGTGATGCGGGCATTGTACTCGCACTGTTCCTCCACCACTGTGGTCTTGGCGAATGCCACCGAGAGAATATCGAAATAGAGGTCCAGCGAGCAGTGCTTGTCCAGCTGCCAGCTGAGGCCCGGAATCACCTGTACGCCGAGGCTGGTGCCGTTCGCCACCTGGGTGAAGGTAGTGTCGTAGGTCTTGTAATCCTTGTTGTCTTTGGTGATTACCACATGTCCCGATATAGAGGGGTCTTGTTTCATGGTGTAGAAGCCGTGCAGCTCGGCAAAGAGAGCGATGTCGCCCGCCTGGATGATGTCGTAGCGCAGATAGGGGGCCACAGTGATGGCGGTGCTTTTGGCGGTTATCTCACCGGTGGTGTTGAATCCGGTGGTGCTGATGACGGGTATCAGCGTGGGGTCGATGCCCTGACGGGTGAGGGACTCCATGCTGTAGCTGCCGGTGACACCCACCTGGAGTCGACCGAACTTGTAACCCACTTTCAGGCCACCGCAGAAGTTGCTGGATTTGTCCGTAGGTACGTCGGTGGTTATCGTGGAGTCGGTGACGATGGTGATGTGGGTAACGGTGTTGATGTTGCCCGAACTCATGGCACCACCGACATTGGCACTGACGAAAAGTTGTGCGTTGGCGGTATAGGCGAAGGCGGCCAGGACAACAAGGGTGAGAATGAACCTTTTCATGTATGTGTGTGCTTTGTTTTTATAATTGTTTTTGAATTTGCAAAAGTACAACTTTTTTTTCAATTATGAAGTGTCGCGTTTCAAATCGCACTTTTTTTTCTCTCCCGGAGGATATGAAAAAAAGCACGCCACATTGCTGTAACGCGCTTGTAATAATGTTGGTATGTGTTTTTGGACAGCCTTGTTGGCGGACTCTTCCGCGGTGCTTAAAAAACCACCTTCGAGGCGAAGTTGCCGGCCTCGGCGTGCCATCTTTCGCTCCCGTCGGGGGCAAAACAATAGACATCGGCGAAGACTCGGGCAGGGCTGTTGCAGACGTATATGTCGCCCGTCGAGGGGTCGATGTTGATGCCGTAGGCATGGCTCAGCGTGCCGCTGTGGGAGGTGATGATGGGGGTTCCCGGCAGAGTGGCGCCATCGGCGCGGTAGAACAGGGCCGACGGGTTCCAGGAGGCGTCGTAGGTGGTGGTGTAGTAGTACACGTTGCCGTTGTGGACAGCGCAGTTGGTCATGACGGTGCCCATGCGGGTGACGCTGGTGTCGGCAGTGTTGATGATGGCGGTGTTGCCGGGGATGTCGTCGCGGTAGGGGTGTCCGCTGCACAGCACCAGCAGGCGGCCGTCGCCGAGCGGCTGGATGCGGCCGGGGTTGACACCCACGGTCACCTTCCGCACCTCGCGGAAACTCTCCAAGTCGACCACCGACACGGTGCTGTCGAACTCTGTCTCGTTCTGTGCGTTGTATTGCCAGCAGTTGCATACATACAACGCCCCATTGGCGACACACAGCTGCTCGGGCTGCATCCCGCTGAGGGGGCAGGTGGCCTCGATGTTGAGCTGGGCGGTGTCGATGCGCACCACGGTCTTGTCGTAGCAGCTGACATACAGTTTGCCTCCGTGGCAGGCGATATAGCGCGGCCCGCGGCTGCCCATGCTTATCTGCCGCAGGCTTTTGCCGGTGGCGGGGTCGATGACCTCGAGGGTGTTGGCTTCGTAGACTGTGCAGTACAACTTGCCGCCGTAGTGTACGAGGTCCTGCGCCAGGTCGCCCAGCCCACGGCCGTTGGCGGCGGAGAACCACTGCGGCACGGCGGTGCCGCTGTCGAGGTTCAGGAGGGTGATTTCGGCGTCGTTGTTGCCCCATTCGCCTTCGCTCAGCACGTAGGCGTGGCGTCCGGCGGCGGGTGTGACGGGTGTTATCGGGTCGTCTTTGTGGCAGGCGGTCAATGCCGTCAGGAGGACGAGGAGGGTGGGGAGGAATGCTCTTTTCATAAGGGGAATTTAATGGAGTGGGATTGATTTATAGGTTGTGTGTGAATGTTCAAATTTCAATTATCAGGGCGAGACGGTAGTTGCGGCCCATCATGGGATAGCTGCGCACCACTTCGTACTGCTTGTCCAGCAGGTTGAGCACCTGTGCCTTCACCTTCAGCCGGCTGCGCGTGTCGGCGGTGTGGGGGGCGGTGTGCCGGCGGCCCAGAGGGAAGTCGTGGCTCAGCGTGATGCCGTGGTCGGCATAACCGGGCACCCGCGAGGCCGCGCTGTTCTGCTCCAGGTAATAGCGGTCGCCCACGAGGGTCAGCGTGTAGCCCAAGTCGACCCATGGGCTTTGCACGATAAGGGCGGCGTTGCCGCTGTGGCGTGGGGTGTAGGGAATTTGATGGCCGTAGCTCTTGCTTTCGGGGTCGGTGCGGTCGACGGCCTGTTGCCACGAGTAGCCCAGCGAGAGGTCCACCTGCCAAGGGGGTGTGCCGTTGCTGTCGGCACGGTAGAGGCTGGCGGTGGCCGTGAGGTCGGCTCCCGTGATTTCCACGATGCCCATGTTCTTCATGGACCAGAGGTACATGTTTTGTGTCGGCACGGCGATGATTTTGTCGCTCACATGGTTGCGGTAGGCGTCGGCGGTGCCGCCGAGACGGGTACGGAGGCGGTCGCCCAGGTGGGCGGTCTTTCCGTGGTAGGTGAGGCCCAGGTTGTGCTGGGCGGCTTTCTCGGGCCGCAGGGCGTGCTCGGTGGTGAAGTAGTACAGTTCGTTGAAGTTGGGTACGCGGAAGGTCTCCTTGAAGAAGTAACGCAGCGTGATGTCGCCCCGGGTGTAGGTGAGGCCCGCGTAGGGCGACAGGCGGGCGTGGGGGTCGCCGCAGCGCTCAGGTTCATAGTCGCGCACCCACGTGCCCAGCAGGTGTGCGCTGGCTTTGAGGCCGTCGAACAGGGGCAACAGGTGGGCGGTGTAGTCGGCGGTGAGGGCTGCGAGGGCGGCCAGCCGCTGCACGTCGGAATGGCGCGAGAGGTTGCTGGTCATCCGGCTGGCCGACTCGTCGGCCGCCAGACTGAGGCTGAAGTATTCGGGTTGCATGTCGCCTTCGAGGTGGTAGCGCACCGTCTGCGAGAGGTAGGCCTCGCGCTGCATGTATTCGTTCCGTACCGGGTAGCCGTGGCCCAGCGAGTCCTCATAGGCGTCGTCGGAGCGGCGGTATTTTGCCAGTGCCTGCACGTCCAGCCGCTGGCCGGTCTTGCGGTAGCGGGCTTGGGCGAACGCCAGCCGCTCCTCGCTGTGGGAGTCGCTCTCTTTTACACGGTACCATATCACGGGACCGGGCAGGGCATGGAACCCCTGCATGTAGTGGGCCTTGACATGTAGCCGGCGATGGCTGTCGAACCGATAGAAGAGGTTGGCGTCGGCAGTGCCGGTACGCACCTGTGAGTTCTCGCGGATTTCGCGCGAGGTGCTGTCGCCCTCGCGTCCCGTCTGGGCATAGCGGATGGTGAAGGGGTAGTCGCCGTCGGAGCGGGCGTAGTTGCCCCACAGCGAGAGGCTGGCCTTGCGTCCCAGCCGCTGTTCGTAGGCGAGGGTGGGGGAGAGGTATCCGAACGACCCTGCCTCGGCACCGGCGGACAGCCGGAAGGGGCGTGCCCCGAATTCGGGTTCATGGGTCTCCATGTTCACCACGCTGCCCGCCGCCAGCGCACGGGCGGCCTGCAGCGACTGGTCGCCTTGTCCGTTGGCGAGGGTGATATAGCTGCTGTTGCCCAGCAGGTAACGGCCCAAGTCCACCTGCCCGTTCTGGCAGTCGTTCACGGCAATGCCGTCGATGGTCAGGGTGCTGAACTGGCTCCCCAGGCCGCGGACGCTCACGGTCTTCACCCCGCCCAGGCCGCCATAGTCTTTGAGGCTCACCCCCGACATCTGGCGCACCGCGTCGTCGAGTCGTGTGCCGCCCAGCTGCTCCATCTCGCGCACCGAGACCACTTGGGTGGGGGTCTGCACAAACTTGTCGTCGGGGCGGCTGTTGAGCTCGATGACGCTCACCTCGGGCAGCGTCACGGCACGCTTCGAGGTGTCCTGCGCCGCGCCCGGCAGGGCGTGGCACAGCAGCATGGCGGCAAAAAGGATGGCGGATTTGTTCTTCATGTTCTTCTATCCCATTTCCTCGAAGGGTGGAGAGGTCGGTCTGGCAGGTCTTCTGACTTTGCCTCGGGCGGGCCTGGCCTTCCCGCGCGGCTATGGCGCCGTGCAGTGGCCGTCGGCAGGCTCGCCTCCAGGGGAGGCTTACAGCAGCGGGACTGTCCAGGAGTCGCACCTGGTTCCCTTTTGACACACGTGCGTGTGACCAAACCGGCTGCAAAGATACAAAGAATTCCCGATATACGGGAAAAACATCGGCTTGTCCGTGGGATGGTGTTGATAACCAGAGACGGGGGCGGCGGGCGAAATGCCCGCCGTCGGCGCCCCCTTGTCGATACTGTTTTTGTGGCCGGTGGCGTCAGCTGTTCTGTGCCAGCCGCACCGAAAGGCCGTAATAGCGGTAGCTCCAGTCGTCTGCACGTGCCCCGCCGCTGTGAATGGTCAGGCCGAGGGCCTGGTCGCTGTTCTCGGGAGAGCTGGTCCAGTAATAGCCCGATAGGCCGGCGTCCGACACCCCTTCGCCGTAACGATAGCCTGCGGCAGGCAGGAATACCGCGCCGCCGTCCTCCATCTTCTTCCACTGGGACGGGCTGTAGCTGTTGGTTTCCCATCCTGTGGCGCCAGGGCTGAAGCTGCACCCCTCGGGCATCGTCCAGGCGTCGGGCAGCAGGATGAACCCGTGGATGGAGTCGATGCTGCCCGGGGCCTGCTTGTCGGCGGCGTTGGGACGGGTGTTGAGCAGGTAGTACCACTCGTCTCTCGAAAGGGTACGCCAATGGCCTTCGAAATGGTCGCCCCATTCGTTATATTCGCAATAATCCTCTGCATGGGTGGAGATGAGGCCGGGGTTGTTTCCAGTGCCCCAGCCGAAATAACCGCCGTAGTCGTACTGGTGGGCAACCAGCGTGCGACCACCGCGGGCCAGGTTGCCGGGGGCGAACCGCACCTGGCAATCCTCGGCAACGGAAAATACTCCTGATTTCGCGGCGACAGGCTCCTGCCGCTCTTGTTGTACTTGCTCCGGTTCCGGATCTTCTTTCGTGCATCCGGTCATCCATAGGGCTGATGTCAGCAGCGCCGCCAACATAAGCGTCGTTCTTGATTTTTTCATGTTGTTTTGTTTTTTGTTTGTAGAAATGTTCCTTTTGGGGGCGTTTCTGTAGTCAAGACCCGCAGAGGGCGTTTCTGTGGCAATTTTGCGATAAAAAAATATCCGGTGGGCAATAATGTGGCGGTTTCGGCGTTACACATTGTCGGTTGCCACCGGGCGACGGTACGGGCGGCCGAACTATCTGTCAAAACCTGAAAACTGCACCTCCATGGGAAAATCTGCCGAGAACGAATCACCGCTGATGCGGCAACATGCCGAACTGAAACGGAAGTACCCCGATGCGATGCTGCTTTTCCGGGTGGGCGATTTCTATGAGACTTTCGGCGAGGATGCCCGCAAGGCTTCGGCCATCTTGGGCATCACCCTCACCCGCAAGGCCAGCGGCGGGGGCGGCTACACCGACTTGGCGGGCATTCCCTATCACGCCGTCGACCAGTACCTGCCGCGACTGGTACGTGCCGGACTGCGGGTGGCTATCTGCGAGCAACTGGAGGACCCCAAGACCGTCAAGGGGCTTGTCAAGCGCGGCATCACCGAGCTGGTGACTCCCGGTGTGGCCTACAACGACATGGTGCTGGAGGTGAAGGAAAACAACTTCCTCTGCGGCCTGCATCTGTCCGACAAGGTGCATGGGGTGGCTTTCCTGGATGTCTCCACCGGCGAGTTCTACCTGGCGCAGGGCGACCTGGAGTATATCGAGCGGCTGATGCAGAATTTCCACCCTTCCGAGGTGGTGCTGCAACGCAAGAAACTGCACTGGTTCCTCGACCACTTCCCCGAGAAATACTATACCAATACTTTCGATGATTGGGTGTTCACCCCCGATTTCGCCGAAGAGTTGCTTACACGCCAGTTCGGCACCACCTCGCTCAAGGGCTTCGGTGTGAACGACCTGAAGGAGGGTATTGTGGCTGCCGGCGCAGCCCTGTACTATCTGCAGGACACCCAGCATGACCGCACACGCCATATCTGCACCCTCACCCGCGTCGAGGAGGACCGTTATGTGTGGCTCGACCGCTTCACGGTGCGCAATCTGGAACTTATCGCCTCGCCCCACGAGGGGGCGCGGACGCTGCTCGATGTGCTGGACCAGACGGTAACCCCCATGGGGTCGCGTCTGCTGCGTCGCTGGATGGTGATGCCGCTGAAAGAACGACCCGCCATCGAGGAGCGGCTGCATGTGGTGGACCTGCTGGTGCGCCACCGCGACCTCGCCCAGAAGCTTATGCCGCAAATACGGGCAGTGGGCGATTTGGAAAGGCTGATTTCCAAGGTCTCCGTGGGACGCATCAACCCCCGCGAGTTGCAGCAACTGAAGCGCTCGCTGATGGCGGTGGAGCAAATCAAAGGGTTCCTAGCTGATGTGGGAGACGAGGGTCTGACGGCCCTGGCCGAGCGTATCAATCCCTGCCAGAGCATCTACCAACGCATTGAACGGGAGGTGCAGGATGACCCGCCCATCAAAGTGGAGCGGGGCGGCGTGATTGCCGCCGGCGTCAACGCTGAACTCGACGAGCTGCGTGCCATGGCGGGCTCGGGACGCGACTACCTGGCCGCCATACAGAAACGTGAGAGCGAGGCCACGGGCATCCCCTCACTGAAGGTGGGATTCAACAATGTCTTCGGATACTATCTGGAGGTGACCCACACCCACCGTGACAAAGTGCCCGACAGCTGGATACGCAAGCAGACCCTCACCAACGCCGAACGCTATATCACCCCCGAACTGAAAGAGTACGAGGAGAAGATACTGGGGGCCGAGGAGCGCATCCTGGCCTTGGAAAGCCAATTGTACGAACAACTGCTGTCGGCCCTGATGGAGTATCTGGAGCCTATCCAATATGACGCCCAACAGGTGGCACGGCTGGACTGTCTGCTCTGCTTTGCCGAGACGGCGTTGGCCCATAACTACTGTCGTCCCCGCTTCACCGACGACACTACCCTCGACATCAAGGAGGGGCGGCATCCGGTGATTGAGACCCAGCTGCCCGCCGGCGAGCAGTATGTGAGCAACGATGTGCAGCTGGACAGCGACAACCAGCAGATTGTTATCATCACTGGCCCCAATATGTCGGGTAAGTCGGCCCTGTTGCGCCAGACGGCCCTCATCGTGCTGATGGCGCAGATGGGGAGCTACTGCCCCGCCCGCGAGGTGACGATGGGCATTGTCGACAAGGTCTTCACCCGTGTGGGGGCGTCGGACAATATCTCGTCGGGCGAGTCGACCTTCATGGTCGAGATGACCGAGACGGCCAGCATCCTCAACAACATCTCCGACCGCAGCCTGGTGCTGCTCGACGAGATAGGACGCGGCACCTCCACTTACGACGGCATCTCCATCGCCTGGGCCATCACCGAATATCTGCACAACCACAAGAAGGCCCGTCCCAAGGTGATGTTCGCCACCCATTACCATGAACTTATCGAGATGGCCGACCAGTACGAGCGTATCCGCAACTACCATATCGCGGTGCGCGAGGTGGCCAACAAGGTTATCTTCCTCCGCAAGTTGGAGCCCGGCGGCAGCGAGCACAGTTTCGGCATCCATGTGGCCCGCATGGCGGGTATGCCGGCGCAGGTGCTCAACCGCGCCAACGCCATGCTGGAACTGCTGGAGTCGAAAAACGAGAAGATTACGGATAATCGGACTGCCAAAAAATCAGGCAGTCGGACAGCCAAACAGTCGGACAATCAAGCAATCCCCCCCGACGGCTACCAGCTTAGCTTCATCCAGCTCGATGACCCCACCCTGCTGGAAATCCGCGACAAACTGCTGGATATCGACATTGACTCTCTTACCCCTCTCGAAGCCCTGCTTAAGCTGAACGAAATCAAAAAACTCGTCGGTAAGAAATAGGGATTCCCTCCGTGTCGGGATACGGTCGGAAGTGGGGTGAAATATGCAGGATGAGGAAGTTATGAGGTTATTAACAACACAAAGGGTGTGGAATTGCCGAAAATGGACGGAAAAAGGGTAGGAAGAGTGATTATGACAGGGTGTTGTGAGTGTGTGAGTAGAAAAATATTGATTGGAAATGAGAATGTTGCAATTTTTTTATGAGAAAAGTTTTGCGGAATGAAAAAAAAGATGTACTTTTGCACCCGCTTTTTGAGAAATTGAAGAAGCAAGAGAGTCACTTGAAATTGTGAAGAAAGCGTATGCGGAAATAGCTCAGTTGGTAGAGCACGACCTTGCCAAGGTCGGGGTCGCGAGTTCGAGTCTCGTTTTCCGCTCAAAGAAAAAGCGCAACGCGGAAATAGCTCAGTTGGTAGAGCACGACCTTGCCAAGGTCGGGGTCGCGAGTTCGAGTCTCGTTTTCCGCTCAAGTCTCCAGCCAAAGCAGTAGACAGGCTCTGGTGGTGGAATGGTAGACACGAGGGACTTAAAATCCCTTGCCCGCAAGGGCGTGTGGGTTCAAGTCCCACCCGGAGTACTAACAAAGAGAGTAATTTGAAATAACAAAAGCCAAAGCACGGGTCAAGGCCCGTGACCGAAAGCAAAATCAGTTGTCTTGGTAGCTCAGTTGGTAGAGCAATTGACTCTTAATCAATGGGTCCAGGGTTCGAGTCCCTGCCAGGACACTACTGCGGGGTGTAGCGCAGTTGGCTAGCGCGCCACGTTCGGGACGTGGAGGCCGGAAGTTCGAGTCTTCTCACCCCGACCAAGTCATCCTCTCGCTTAGCAGAGGTCCCCAACTCTCTTACATCGCATCCGCAGGCGGCAAACAGCTGCCACTTTAGCTCAGTTGGTAGAGCAACGCATTCGTAATGCGTAGGTCTGCGGTTCGAGTCCGCAAAGTGGCTCTGCACTTCTTCGGAAGTGCCTTTATTATTAACCAATTATTTATTCAACAAACAACATGGTAAACCGTTACGAAACCGTTTTCATTGTAACTCCCGTTTTGTCTGAAGATCAGATGAAGGAAACGGTCGAGAAGTACAAAAACTTCTTGCAAGAGCACGGTGCAGAAATTATCTACACCCACAACTGGGGCATGCGCAAACTGGCCTACCCCATCCGTAAAAAAACCACGGGTATGTACTACCTCATCGAATTCAACGCCGAGGGTAGTCTGATTGCCGACCTTGAGGTGGCTTACAAGCGCGACGAGCGTCTGCTTCGCTTCCTCACCGTGTCGCTCGACAAGTACGCTGTGGCTTATAACGAGAAGAAGCGCGCCGCCAAGGCTGCCGCCGCTGAGGCTCCCGTCGTTGAGGAGGAGAAATAAAAGAATTTATGAATGTGGTTCCCGTACGCATCCGCGCGAGGGAGCCAAAAACCAAAATGAATCATGGCTAACGAAACCGAAATAAAATATTTGACCCCGATCGCCGTCGAAACCCAGCGGAAGAAATACTGCCGTTTCAAGAAACTCGGCATCAAGTACATTGATTATAAAGACGCAGACTTTCTGCTGAAGTTCGTCAATGAGCAGGGCAAGATTCTGCCCCGCCGCATCACCGGTACGTCCAACAAGTACCAGAAGAAAGTGTCCAAAGCTATCAAGCGCGCCCGCCATCTGGCCCTGCTGCCCTACGTAGCCGATTGTTTAAAATAATTATTGGAGGAAGAAAGAATGGAAATTATACTTTTACAGGATGTGACCAATCTCGGTTACAAAGACGATATTGTTAAAGTCAAGAACGGCTACGCCAACAACTACCTCCTGCCGCAGGGCATGGCCATCATCGCCACCCCGTCGAACCGCAAAGTGCACGCTGAGAACATGCGCCAGCGCGCCCGCAAGGAGGAGAACCTCCGCAAACAGGGCGAGACGCTGCAGGCCGCCGTGGAGGGCAAGACTGTCCGCCTCATCGCCAAGGTGGGTGAGAACGGCCATCTCTTCGGCTCCATCACCAGCGACCAGATTGCCGAGGCTTTGAAGGAGCAGCACAGCTACGACATCGACCGCAAGAAGATTGTCGTGGACGGCGCCAAAATCAAAGAGGTCGGAACGTTCCCCGTGCAGATCAACATCTACAAGGAGATCAAGGCCACTGTCAACATTGAAGTAGTCGCTGAATAAGCGTCGTATCTTAATTTTTTCATGTTGCGGGCGGGAGTCATCCCGCCCGTTTTTTATGCCCCGTCTCTTGCTGGGACAAAAAAAAGTCCCCCGATTGGGGGACTTGTGTATCGGAGGTATTGAACGATTACATAAAGGCCGCTGCGGCTCCGCCGACAGCTGCGAGGAGGATTATGATAACGATAATACCAATGCAGGAAAGGATGAGACCGGTGATGGCGAGACCTTTCTTGGCATTCTTCTTGCACACGCCGATGATGGAGAAGATCAGACCGAGAGCCCACAGAATCCAGTTGAGGACGGGGACCCAGCAGAAAATCAGGCCGAGCAGAGCCAGTACGAAACCGGCAACGCCCATGCTGTTCTTTTGCTTCTCAACAACAACTTCCTGAGTAGTGTTTTCTTCCATAATACATTCCCTGCATTCGTGTCGGGAGCAACTTTTGTGCCTCTTGCCCCGGAGAGACGTTTCAATTGTTGTTTTCAGAGAGTCGGGGCCACACCCTGTGTGAAAGGATACGAGATAATATCCGAGTGCAAAGATACATATATTTCTGATATTTACGTTGATTTTTTGATGAAAAAATAAATAATCCATGGTCAAATTATGCCAATTGCCTGGGAGGTAGTGTGTTATAAAATGTTAAATTTTTTCCACCCAAGGAATGAAGTGGAGAATTATAGGACATTATGCTGCATGATACGAAATTATTTCGTACATTTGCAGTGCATTCCAAAAACGGATGCAGGTATGTAAGGGGTTGTGCCGTATTTTGTTGCGGGGGCCTCTGTCAGAATTGAAAATAACAAAAAGTATGCAGAACCGTTCGTTAAGATTATGTCTCTTGCTGCTGGCCGTAGGGATCTTCCTGCCCGGCAGGAGTGGCGCCCAGATGCAGAAACCGTTGGTGCCGGAGTCGTTCCGGAACTTCGAGTTAGGGAAGGGCGATACGCTTATCTTCAAGTACAACCAGGTGGATCTGGATGCCTTTGTGAAGCCTGTGACGTTGTACGATTACCGTAGCCGTCGAGGCGATCTCAACAGTTTCTACGAAGGTTTCCTTTGGTATCACCAGAGAGGTACTTCAAAATCCCCCTACTGGGTCTATCACAGCGATTTCCCCGATACTCGTGAGGGTACGTTCGTCTCCTTTATCAGCGACATCCCGTTGGTGCTGATTGATATCCAAAAGGCCGACAAGCGGGTGGGCAACCCGTTTGACATCCTGCTGCTCAACACCCGCTATGGCGACACCGTCCGTTTCCGCAAGTACCGCAATTCGGATATTGTAGGGCTGCCCGACTCGGTGTATGTGCCTCGGTTGGAGCGGCAACTGAAGGAGCGGATGCGAGGGGGCCGTTATTATGTGGAGGTGGATTCGACAAGCTATCGCGAAGGCGACGAGGTGGTTGTCAATGCCAACGGCACCCGACAGTACTATCGGTGCGTGCGGGTGGTAGACTGCACCGCGAAATATTCTCTGAAGAATATGTGGGTGCCCAATTTCGGCAATATCGCCGAGTGGACAGGGAGCTACCATGCCGCGCCCTCGGAGCCCGTGGTGCATATCATACTGGAGGACGGGGAGGGGCTTCGCGTGGATTCCTATAATACGCAGGTCTATACCTATGACGATTTGAGACAAAATAATCGGCGGTAGCCGTGCGACGCACCGCTACCGCCGTGGCGAGGCCTGCCGGAGAACGGCGGCTACGCCTTTTTCTCATTCTTATGACGGGACTTGGCACGAGTCCCGTTTCCTTTGCCTTTCTTTCGAGACGTGGCGCCTTTTGCAGCGGACTTGCCCTTGGGGGCGGCGTGGGAGCGACTCTCGCTGCGTGACCGCTTGGATGAGGAGCCCTCATGGGAGCTGTTGTGACGTGACGGGCTCTCGCTCTCGCCCTCTTCAACGAGGTCGAAGTCGATGAGCTTCTTAATCATGTCGACTCCCCGGACACGGATGGTGACGGGGTCGCCCAGCTTGTAGGTGCGGCCATAGCGGCGGCCGATGACCTGGTAGTTGTCTTCGTCGAGCATGTAGTAGTCGCCCCGCAGGCTTCCGATGGGAATCATGCCCTCGCATTTGTTGCCTTCGATTTCGGCATAGATGCCCCATTTGCTGACTCCCGAGATAAGGGCTGGGAAGGTCTGTCCCAGTTTGTCGCTCAGGTATTCGGCCTGCTTGTATTTCACGCTGGCGCGTTCGGCGTCGGCGGCTTTCTTCTCCATGGCCGAGCAATGTCGGCAGTACTCTTCGTATTCGTCGGCCGACACGGAGCTTCCGCCAGCCAGATAGCGTTCCAGCAGGCGGTGAACCATCAGGTCGGGATAGCGCCGGATGGGGGATGTGAAATGGGTGTAGTAGCGGAATCCGAGGCCGTAGTGACCGATGTTCTGGGTGCTGTAAACCGCCTTGGCCATGGTGCGGATGGCGATGGTGTCGATCATGTATTCCTCGCCGCGGCCGGCAATGCGGTCGAAGAGGCTGTTGTAGGAGTTCGCCAGCGCCTGACGGGAACCGATTTTCATCTTGTATCCCAGTTTGGCGACAAATTCAACGAAGGTGTTGAGCTTCTCGGGATTGGGTTCGTCGTGGACGCGGTATACGAAGGTCTTCTGATTGCCGGATGGCTTGCCCGTTTGAGACTTTTCTTTTGATGATACTCCTCCGGCCCGTTCGGCCACCTTGCGGTTGGCCAGCAGCATGAACTCCTCGATAAGCCAGTTGGCTTCCTTGGATTCCTTGATGTATACGCCGATGGGCTTGGCGTTCTCGTCCAGCAGGAATTTCACCTCCTGGCTCTCGAAGTTGATGGCGCCGTCCTTGTAGCGTTGCTCGCGCAGGATTGTTGCGAGGCGGTGCAACTCCAGGATGGCTTTCCCGGTGACGGCGTTGCCGTTGTTCTTCCCGTCAGGGGTGGCGGTGGGATTGCCGCTGTCGATGACGGCCTGCGCCTCTTCGTAGGCGTAGCGGGTGTCGGAGTTGATGACGGTCTTGCCGAACCATTGATTCAGCACCTCGGCCTTGTCGTTGAGTTCCATGACCACACTGAAACAGAGTTTGTCCTCGTGCGGGCGCAGGGAGCAGACCCCGTTGCAGAGTTTCTCGGGCAGCATCGGGATGGTGCGGTCCACCAGGTAGACGCTGGTGCCGCGTTCGTACGCCTCGCGGTCGATGGCGGTGCCGGGCTTGACGTAGTGTGACACGTCGGCGATATGCACGCCAACCTCGTAGTTGCCATTCTTCAGTTGGCGGAAAGAGAGTGCGTCGTCGAAGTCTTTGGCATCGGCGGGGTCGATGGTGAAGGTGGTCACTTTTCGGAAGTCCTTGCGGCCCTCGTAGTCTTTCTCGGTGGGTTGCGCAATCTTGGCCGCCTCTTTCTCGGCCTCCTTGGGGAAGTCGAGCGGGAAGTCATATTCGGCCAGGATGGACTGCATCTCCACGTTGTTGTCGCCCGGGCGGCCGAGGCGTTTGATGACGCGTCCCACAGGGTTATTCATCCGCTCGGGCCAGTCGGTCATCTCCACAAGTACCTTCTCGCCCTCTTCGGCCCCAGCCAGGTCGGTGAGGGGAATGAAGATATCCACCACCATGGTGCGGCTGTCGCTGACCATGAAGGCGAAGCGGTCCTGCCTCTGGATGATACCGACGAAGCGGGTCTTGGCGCGGTGCAGGATTTCCACCACCTGTCCCTCGGGCTTGTGCATCTTGCGTTGGGGGAACATCAGCACCTTCACGGTGTCGCCGTGCAGGGCGTGGCGGGTGTTGTTGGGCGAAATCTGCACGTCCTCGCGCCCCTCCTCTTGGGGAATGACGTATGCCTTGCCCCCCTGCTTCATGTCGATGGTGCCGATGAGGTAGTTCTTGGGCAGCAGGTCGTCATTGATGCTTTTGGGGTTGATTTTGTACTTGCCGCGGGCATGCTCGTCGGGCACCAGTACATGATCTTCGGCCAGTTCCTGCAGGGCGGCCAGCACCAGCTGGCGGCTGCTCTTGTCGTGAGCACCCACACGCGAGGCAATCTGCTTGTGGTTGAACGAGTCGAAGGGGCTGTTGGCAAAGATTTTCAGTATCTGTTTTGCGTATAGGTCGTTCATTTCATTTTTTTTGTTAAGATATTCTAGGCATCCATAGGAGTGACTATGTATGCCTAGAAGGGTTTGGTTTCCATGGTTTTTCTAGTTCTCAAATCCGCAACGCACCAGCAAGGCCTTGATGTCGGGGTCGCGGCCCATGAAGTTGCGGAAGAGGACAGCGGGGTGTTCTGTGCCGCCGCGCGAAAGGAGCTTGCATCGGAAGGCCTTGGCGGTGGCTTTGTCGAAGATGCCGTTCTGTTTGAATTTGGAGAAGACGTCGGCATCCAGCACTTCGGCCCACTTGTAGCCGTAATAGCCCGAGGCATAGCCGCCGGCAAAGATGTGGGTGAAGGCGGTGCTGGTGTTGGCCCCCTTCACCTCGGGCAGCAGCTCCATCATGTGCTTGCGCTCGAAGTCCTCAATCTTTCCTTCGATGGGTTTGTCGATGGTATGGAAGGCCATGTCGACGGTACCGAGGCTGAGTTGCCGTATGCAGAGCCATCCGGCCAGGTACTTCTCGGCAGCTTTGATTTTGCGGATGTACTCGGCGGGCACGGTGTCGCCAGTCTGGTAGTGCTTGGCGAAGGTGTTGAGGAACTGCGGTTCATAGCACCAGTTCTCCATCACCTGCGAGGGGAGCTCCACGAAGTCGCGCTTGACGTTGGTGCCGCTGAGGGAGGGGTAGGTGCAGTCCGAGAGCATCCCGTGCATGGCGTGGCCGAACTCGTGCATGAAGGTCTCCACCTCGTCGAAACTGAGTAGGGCAGGTTTGTCACCCACGGGTTTGGAGAAGTTGCACACCACCTGTATCAGCGGGCGCACCTGCTTGCCGTTCAGGTTGCTCTGTCCGCGGAATTCGGTCATCCAGGCACCGCTGCGTTTGCTGGCACGCGGGTGCATGTCAAGGTAGAGCACGCCCATGAAGCGCTTTCCGTCAAATACCTCGTACACCTTCACATCGGGATGGTAGACCTCAATCTTGTTGTTCTCCTTGAAGGAGAGGCCGTACAACTTGCCGTAGAGGTCAAAGATGCCCTGCCGTACCCGTTCCAGTTGGAAGTAGGGGCGCAGCAGCTCCTCGTCGAAGTCGTACTTCTCTTGCTTGAGTTTCTCACTGTAGTAGGAGAAATCCCAGCGTTGCAGCTGTTCGGGGCCACCGTGGGAGCGGGCGTATTGCTGCACTTCGGCCAGGTCGCGTTTGGCGTATGGCAGGGCGGCATTGGTGAGTTTGGAGAAGAACTCTTTCAGCTGTTCCGGGCTCTCGCACATGCGGTCGCTCAGCACGTACTGGCAGTAGCTGTCGTATCCCGACAGCTGGGCCTGGCGGCGGCGCAGCTGGGTCATCTCGCGGATGACCTCGTTGTTGTCGTTGTCGTTACCACGGTTGCCGCGGCTGTTGTAGGCGCGCCATATCTGTTCGCGCAGGCTGCGGTTGTCGGCATAGGTGAGGAAGGGGCCGAAGGAGGGGTAGGCCAGGGTGAAGACCCAACCTTCCAGCTTGCGCTCCTGTGCCTCTTGGCGGGCGGCGGCAACCACGTTCTCCGGCAGGCCGGATAGGTCGGCTTTGCGGGTGATATGCAGGATGTAGTCATTGTTGTCGGCCAGCACATGCTGGTTCATCAACTGCGAGAGCTCCGACAGGCGCTCGCTGTTCTTGGCATACTCCTCTTTGGCTTTTCCAGTCAGATTCACGCCGTTGCGCACAAATCCCTTATAGGTGTTCTCCAAAAGGGTGCGCTGCTCGGTGGTCAGCTGCAGCTTGTCGCGCTGGTCGTAAACCGCCTTGACGCGGGCGAAAAGATTCTCGTTCATGCTTACGCTGTTGGCATAGTGTGTCAGCTCGGGGGAGAGTGTCATGACAATCTGCTGCAACTCAGGGTTGGTATGACACTCATTCAGGTTGAACAGCACTCCGCTCACGCGTTCCAGCCGCTCGTCGGTGGTTTGCAACGCGACGATGGTGTTCTCAAACGTGGGGGCTTCGGGGTTGTTGACAATCTTCTCCACCGCGGCTTCGGCCTCCTTGATGGCTTGGCGCATGGCGGGAACGTAGTGTTCGTTGTGTATTTTGCTGAATGGTGGTGTCTGGTAGGGGGTGTTCCACTCCTGCAGCAGTGGGTTGTCGGTCTGTCCCATGGCAGGGGCAGTGGATGCGATGAGGGTCATAAAAAGCAGTTTTTTGGCGAAATTACGCATAATTTTAAGATTAATTATGATTCTTGTGAAAAATATGGACAATAAAATACAATCATCTCCGTTTTACCCATTATAACGTGAAGAACGGAAAATATTGTCCTGAACACAAAATTTATAATTAATAACACTAACAAAAAAGGCAAAAAAAATGAAAAAAACACTATTGGTTTTAAGCCTGGCCATGGTATCGATGGTGTTCGCCTCCTGCTATCAGAAAGAGCGCGATGCCGCCCTCCGGGCAAACGATTCACTGATGTCAATTCTTGACAACAAGGACGCCGAGCTGGATTCCCTGTTCGCTACCTTGAACCAGATTGAGGAAAATCTGGCAGCGGTCAACTCCACCTACAACTCTGTGCAGGAACTGCGTCGCAATAGCGCCGAGGGTCAGACCAACGTCAAGAACCAGATCAACTCCCAGATCAAGAGCATCGAGAGCCTCATGGCTGCCAACAAGCAGAAGATCGCCTCTCTGCAGGCCCAGTTGAGCCGTCAGAACAAAGAGGGTTCGCGTCTGCAGGAGCTCGTCAACCACCAGGAAGAGCGTATCGCCGCCCAGGAAGCCCGCATCGCCGAGCTGCTGACCGAGCTTGAGCAGAACAAGGTGCTCATCAAGAAGCTCAATCAGGATGTCAGCGACCTTACCGCCTCCAACCAGGAGAAAGACCAGTACATCTCGCTGCAGACCGCCGAGGCCAACCGTGCCTACTATGTGGTGGGTACCTATGCCGACCTCCGCGATGCCGGCGTGGTGAACAAGGAAGGTGGCTTCATCGGTATCGGCCGTCGCCAGGGCACCATCAACGATATGGCCCTCGAGCGCTTCACCGAGATCGACCGTACCAAAGTCACCACCATCACCGTCAACATGAAGAAAGCCGTCGTCATCTCCAAGCACCCCGAGAACAGCTACGAGCTGGTCATGGACGAGAACGACAGCCGCGTGGTGGCCTACCTCCGCATCCTCAACCCCGCCAAGTTCTGGGAGCAGACCCGCTACCTGGTCGTCTCCACCAAATAGCCTCTCCTACATATATAATAATAAGGTGGCCCCGCCGACTGGCAGGGCCACTTTTTTTTGCCATATCGGAAAAAGTTCGTATATTTGCACCGATAAACGCAGCCATACTGCACGTATAGAAACAATCAAACACGCACAACAAGAAACAGATAGAGAAAAACATTAAGACATAGACGAAAGCGTTTACGCTAACGGATGCTCTTGAAAGTTCCACAAATCAAGCACTCCAAGTAAAGCGGTAAACGCCCGCGAGTGTATCGTGGGCTTTACTTATAGGAGTGCAGGTCGTGGAACACCTCAAGAGCAATAAGAAGGGTCCACGATTTTTTATTGCCTATAAATCCATTAAGTATTAACCAATAAAAACACTCACAACTATGAAAAAATTCAGATTTGTTCTTTCCGTCATGGTGATAGCCATGTCGGTGATGGTTTGCAACCCCGCAATGGCTCAGACCCGCAAGCAGAAAAAGGCCGCCGAGCAGGCAGAATGGGAATTCCAGCAGAAGAAACGCGAAATGGAACGCCAGCGCGTGCTCGACAGCATCGAGAATGCCAACAAACGCCCTGCCGAGTCGGCTCTGGGCAGTTTTGTGGATGTGCCTTGCTACGATCAGAGCCGCAGTGACAAAGAGTACTATCGTGAACTTGGTACTGGCAAGGCTATCGACCTGGCCTCCGCCCGCCGCATGGCCCTTCAATCCGCCCAGGCACTGATGCGTGACCGTCTGGCCCACCAGGTCAAGGGCTTGGCCACAGACTACAGCAAGACCATGTCGAACAGCAAGAAAGGTGCCGAGATGGAGCAGATTATCGAAGGGGAGTTCACCAATATCGTCGACGGCTTCCTGAATGATGCCGACAACCCCTGCGAGAAATGGTCGCAGGACCGTACGGGCAACTTCAACGCCTTCTATACCATCGAAATCCGCAAAGGCGACCTCGTTGACAAACTGGCCGACGGGCTGAGCAAGAACGAAAAGCTACAGGCCGAGTTCGATCGCGACCAGTTCCGCAAGTATGCCGAGGAATACATGAAGAAACAGCAGGATTTCCAGAACGGCCAGCAATGAGAAGAATACTATTGACCCTCATCCTGTTTGCCGCATCCGGTATGGCAGTAGGGCAGAACACCAGTCTGCCCTACTGGGTGAACCGGACGCCCAAGGCCGAGAACGAGACCTATTATTTCCGCGTCACCCATGCCACGGAGCGCACCTACGAGCAGGCCTACGTCAAGGCTTTCTCGATGGCCATCCTCGAAAGCTCGTGGAAGATGGGGCTGCCTGTGGACACCAAGGATGACATGGCAGCCATCGAGAAGGGCGTGGAGGGCAACCTCAGCATCCACAGTCGCCAAAGCAACATCGCCATCAACAAGGTGTGCGAATTCCAGATAAAGAGCACAACCTCCGACAAGGTGACGCTATACGTCCTCTGGCAAGTTCAGGCAGCAGGCAACATCGAGCCGGACTTCGGCTATTTTGAGAAATGCAACTAAAAACACAGTATATGAAAAAGACAATTATCCTAATGTTTATGTGTGCATCTGTGTTCTGCGCCATAGCGCAGAACACAGACCGTCCGGGCTGGACATCCAACACCCCAAAGGCGGGAAACAACACATATCTGTATGTAGTGGAACGTGCCAGTGGCACTTCCGAAAATGAAGCCAGGAACAACGCTTTGGCACAAGTCTATCGCACCACAATGATGCGTATAGGTGCTGTGGTATCGTGGGATGAAATCAACAATAGCCTCCAGTCCGGAGAGGATTGGGGTACCGTGTCGATGAAATACAACATCCCTGTCAACAAAGTATGTGAGTACATCGAACAGGTACAGAACGGTTACATGGTGATTGTTCTTTGCCAGGTGGCAAAGTCCGGCAATGTGTATCCTGAGTGGGATGAGTTTTCCGGATGCAATGACGTGAAGACATACAACAACGGGACTGCTTTGCTAAAATCCGCATTGTTGCCCGGACTCGGCCAGATGGGCAAGAACCGCGTCGGGTCAGGTGTATCCACTCTGCTGGGGGAAGTAGTGCTGGTGGGTGGCGGTGTCGGATCCTATTACATGGCCAACAGGATGCTGGCAACCATGCAGAACTATCAGACATCATTAACCACATTCAAGACTGCAAAGAAATACTACAACATGTGGCGTACAGCCAACATCGCCGCCTACTCGGCAGCCGGGGCACTCTATGTATGGAATTTATACCGGGCATACTCCATCAAACCAAAATACAAAAAGGATAAGAGTTCGCTTACATTCCATCCTGCACTACTGCCTGTCGAGGACGAATTATCAGCCGGGTTTGGTATAACACTTAACTTTTAATATTATGAAGAAAAAACATATTCTCATTTTAGCATTCGCAGCAGTGGTGTTGTCTTTTGTGGCTGCCTGTGTAAAAGACCTTGAAGAAGAGGGTGTGTACAGTACTACAGAATATATAGGTACGGTGGTGGAGAAAAGCACTATGCAACCCATCAAGGGTGTGAATGTGCAGGTAACCGACGGGACACACGTCCACGCGTCCGCCGTGACGGATGCCCTCGGAAAGTTCCTCTTGAAGGACATCAACTTCGACGAGGTGAACAAAAATTACTACCTCTGGCTGGACGGTTCAGCAGTAGACCTCCCATCAGCGCAAGAAACGCTCAAGGGATTAGGTCGAAAGACATACGATTACAAGAAATTGATTCTGTATGACAAAACGGATGTTTCGCTGTTGCCGACGGTCATTACTGGAGAAATTGATGTTCACACAGCCACGAGTGCATCAGTTAGCGGTAATGTAACTCGCATGGGTAATAGAGCGGTAACAGAAAGGGGGATTTGCTTTGCCACACATCAAACCCCAACAACTGAAGATTTAAAAAAAACTGCAGGTTCCGGATTGGGATCTTTTACATGTGAACTATCTGGATTAACGAAAAGTACTACTTATTATGTTAGAGCTTATGCGAAAAATAGCATCGGAACTTCTTATGGACAGCAGAAAACGGTTACAACACCTGATGGGTTACCGACTGTAACCATCAATTCAGTAACCAATATTACCGCCAATAGTGCAGTTTGTGGTGGCAGCATTACAAACGATGGTGGATTTGCTGTATCTGATAAAGGATTGGTTTGGAGTACTTCACAATATCCTACATTAAGCGACAATCATCTTAGTTTAGGTAGTGGAAATTCCTCTTTCACAGGCTCAATGAGCAACCTTACGATTAGCACAACATACTATGTTCGTGCCTATGCAATCAATAGTCAAGGAACGGCTTATAGTTCGCAAAAAACATTCACTACAAAAAATGGACTTCCTGTTGTCACCACAATTGTTCCGACTCGCGCCGGGACCACAGTGACTTCGGGAGGCAATGTGACGAACAATGGTGGATACCCTGTTACGGCACGTGGTATATGTTACGGACTTACTCCTAATCCAGACCTCTCCTCTTCTCACAATCACACAAATAATGGGTCTGGTAATGGATCCTACTCATCTACATTTGAGATGCCTGTGGCTGGTGTCTATTATGTAAGAGCATATGCAACGAATGAAAATGGCACTTCCTATGGTGAGCAGAAAACAATAGATCATCCATACTATGATTTACCAACATTCACCTATGGAGGTCGCACCTACCGTGTAGCGCCGGGATCCACATCTATTTACTGTCAAAGTGATGCCGTAGTATATTGTCGAAATATGACATTATATGGATTCACGGATTGGAGACTACCATCAAAAGATGAATTATACCAGATGTATGTTTACGCTAATACCATAGGAGGATTTAGCAATGAACCTTACTGGAGCAGTACTCAACATCATTATGATGGAAGTACAGGTAGTTATTACTATTACGTAAACTTTTCAGGAGGGTCTATTAGTTATTCACATGCATCAGCATTATACCGTTATCGAGCCATTCGGGTGGAAGAATAATTCTATTTCTTCCAATAAAAGGGGTAAGTAGTTCATTTGCTTACCCCATTTATTTGTGTAGCATCCAGACAAAAAGGAATAGTCTAAATCTAGCAGCAATAAAGTACATCTCCCCATGCCCCCAACCCTTCTTCAATCGACATCAATAGCGGCACACAGTTATTTGACAGTGTATGCCACTGCCACACAGTGTTCAAGGAGGTATTCGGGGGCACATTTTCCACAGACATGACGTTCAAGATAAAGTAATCTTCCATGATAAAAAGAATGAAACACGCAGCAATAATCATCCTCGCGCTCTTGATGTCCGGCACGGTGTCGGCACAGACCGAACGGGAGAAGTACGAGGCCGCAAAACGGCAGGCAATGGGTCAGTATGCCTCACAAAGGAAGAAGGCGATGGCAGAGTATGCCGCATTCCGCAAGAAGGCCAACGAGGAGTATGCCAAGTTTATGCAGGAGGCCTGGGAGGCCATGCGGGTGAGCAAAGGAGAGAAACCGCCCGCACAGCCCAAACCGAAAAGAGCCCCCGAGGCAGTACCCGACAAACTACCGCCCGCGACCCCACTACCTACCCCTATCGTGGCACCTTCACCCCGTCAAGTGCCTCCACCGCCTGCTCCAGAGGTGGAAATCCCCGAGCCGGCACCCACGGTGCCGACAATGTCGTTTGCCATGTACAGCACCTCCTGTACCGTCCACGCTTCAGACGACTTGCGGTTCACCCTTCCCTCCCTGAACGAGAAGAGCATCGCGGAGACATGGAAAGTCCTCTCGACAGAAAAGTACGACGGGCTGCTGCATGACTGTTTGGAACAGCGCAAAAAACTGAACCTCTCTGACTGGGGCTACATACGGCTGCTGAAGAACATGAGCGAGCGACTGCTGGGCAAGGGTGGCAACGAGGCCGTCCTGATGCAGATGTACCTCCTTACCCAGTCGGGCATGAAGGTACGCATGGCCCGAGCAAACGGGCGGCTGGTGCTGTTGGTCCCCTTTGACCACAACCTCTACGACTACTCGTTTATCACTCTCGACGGCGACCGCTACTATGCGCTCGACAAGAACCTCTCGGGCAACATCGAGGTATGCAAGGTGGCCTATCCCCAAGAGCAGGTGGCCAGCATCGTGATGCGCGAGCTGCCCGCGCTGGCCTACAAGCCCGCTGCCAAGCGGACCTTTGAGGCCCGCCAGTTCGGCACCCTGCGGGCGGAAGTGGCGGGCAACAAGAACCTGGTGGACTTCCTCAACGACTACCCCGTCTCGTCGGCATGGGAATGCTACGCCAATGCCTCGCTGAGCAAGGAACTGAAAGAGGCCCTTTACCCCGCCCTGCGGGCGCAAATCAGAGGCAAGAGCCAGAAGAAGGCCGCCCACATGCTGCTGGACTTCGTGCAGACGGCTTTCGACTATGCCACCGACCAGGATCAGTTCGGCTATGAGCGTCCCCTGTTCGGCGACGAGAGTTTCTTCTACCCCAAGAACGACTGTGAAGACCGCTCCATCCTCTACAGCATCCTGGTGCGTGACCTGCTGGGGCTGGAGGTAGTGTTGGTGCATTGGGAGGGTCATCTTGGCACGGCGGTGCATTTCACCGACGAGGTAGAGGGCGATTACTTCACCATTGACGGCAAGCGGTACGTGGTGTGCGACCCCACCTATATAGGTGCCCCCGTGGGATTGACGATGCCCCAGTTCAAAAACGCCAAGGCCAGGATTGTACGCCTATGAGGACAAAAAGGTTTGGTTTATACCTGTTGGTATTGGGCTCATTGGTGATGACAGGCTGCCACCATCGGCAGACGCCGCCAGCGACGGCGACGGACAGCGTGCCGGACACTGTCCAGGTAAAGGCATCGGAAAATCCGGAATATTCAGAACCGGAACAGAAAACGCCTCAGTTATATCGACTGCAGGGCGACACCGCCACGCGGGTGGACTTCGCCGCTTTCCGCCGTCGGCAGACGGTGTTCTACACCGCCGAGCAGATTGCGGGCGAGTGGGTGCAAGGGACGTTGCATGAGGTGTACCGTGCCGACGGCACAGGCCTCAGCTGGGACACAGAGGATGACGTGGGCCGCGAGGAGGGGAAACAGTTCCGCTGGACGCTCGACAGTAACCAGCTGCGCGTCGTCTATCCCATCGCCACCGGCGGAGTGGTGCCGCGGGACTATTTCGTCACTTTTGCCGACGACGAGTCGCTGGTCTACAAAGACGGTTTCGGCACCTCGTACATGTGGGACAAGATACCGAAAGAATAAGGTTCGGATTAGCGCTTAGTACTTACCGTAGGGAGTCGATGTGTTTTCGGACTTTCTGGCGGTCGGTAGAGAAGGTGAGGACAGCTAAGGCATGCTCATAGTTTTCGGGGTCGTAGCAGTGGAGGTAGGCATCCTTGAGGAAGTCGACCTGTGTGGAACTGAATGTCATAGTGCTGGTGATGCGGGCTATCTGCGCGGCAGTGAAAGGCAGGCCGTTGGAGAGAAGGCCTCTGGCGGTGGTGAGTTTTTCTTTGTCGAAGGACTGCCGGTTGATGAGCACAATCATCTCGTCGACCCAGGCATCCGATACGGTGGCCGGCGCCGGAGGCTCAATGACGGGCGGCGTAGGCGGTATGGACGGGGTTGGCGGCATGACGGCAGGCTGTCCGTCGTATACATAATCATCCCGCTGCATGGTCTGGAGGCTGAGCTGCTGATTCCGATCATCGTAGTTGACAGACACAGGGGTGCCCTCCAGGGTGGCAAAGACCTGTATGATGGCTGCCTTGCGGGCTGGATGGGTAAGGACGACGATGGCCTCCTGCATGTAGCCATCGAGATTGTCGACAACCACCTGGGTGCGGGGGGCGTTGTTCATCAAATCTCCATTGAGATAGACATGGAACACCTCGCCATGACGAGATTCAAAAACAATGGAAGGCGTCGCGGGCGGAGGGGTTTGGATGCTGCCATGACTGCCACGGGGCTGTGCCGAGAGGGTGGACAACGAGAGAAGGACAAGAAGGGTGAGAAGGAGCTTTTTCATGGATAGATTGTATTATCGTTGATATATTGATACGATTAGCGGTTAGTCCTGCGGCAGCCTTTTAGTTTATCATCACCTCGCGTCGTCGAGGGCTTTCTGCATCTCCCGTATCTGGTCGCGGTACTTGGCGGCGGCAAGGAAGTCCATCTCTTTGGCGGCTTGCTGCATCTTGCGCTGGGTGTCGCGTATCTCCTTGCGCAATTGGGTTTTCGTCATGTTGGTGTACTGCATTGAGGGATCTTCTGCCACGGCGGAGTAGTCTTCGGCGGCTTGGTCGGCCTCGGCGGCTTCGGGCAGCGCCTGCGGCGTATGGTGCGCGAGGTGCTTGTAGTCGGCCGTGCCGGGGTGCGCCGGGGTGTTGAGGGCGTAGGGCGAGGCGGCGATATTCGGGATGTTGGGTCGCTGCTGGTAGATGTCCACCGGGGAGGAGTTCTGCTCGGCAGCCCGCTCGATGACGCTGGTGGAGCCGATGATGGCTTCGGTGCTCTTGACTATCTGACGGGGCACAATGCCGTGCTCCATATTGTAACGTATCTGTTTTTCGCGGTGGCGGTTGGTCTCGTCGATGGCGCGTTGCATGCTGCCGGTGATGGTGTCGCCGTAGAGGATGGCCTTGCTATGCACGTTACGGGCAGCGCGCCCGATGGTCTGGATGAGGGCTCTGTCGCTACGCAGGAACCCCTCCTTGTCGGCGTCGAGGATGGCCACCAGCGACACCTCGGGCAGGTCCAGCCCTTCGCGCAGCAGGTTGACGCCCACCAGCACGTCGAAGACCCCCATGCGCAGGTCGCGCATAATCTCCACCCGCTCCAGCGTGTCCACGTCGGAGTGGATGTATTTGCTGCGGATACCCAGGTTGATGAGGTAGGAGGTCATCTCCTCGGCCATGCGTTTGGTGAGGGTGGTGACGAGCACGCGCTCCTGCTTGTATACGGTTTTCTCGATTTCGTCAAGCAGGTCGTCGACCTGGTTGACGGCGGGGCGCACCTCGACCACGGGGTCGAGCAGTCCCGTGGGGCGGATGACTTGCTCAACGACCACCCCCTCGGCCTCCTGCAGTTCGTATTTGGCCGGGGTGGCGCTGATATAGATAGTCTGGCCGGTGAGTTGGTAGAACTCGTCGTAAGTCAGCGGTCGGTTGTCAAGTGCCGAGGGCAGGCGGAAACCGTATTCCACCAGCGCGGTCTTGCGGGATCGGTCGCCACCGTACATGGCCCCGATTTGGGGCACGGTGACGTGACTCTCGTCCACCACCAGCAGGAAATCGTCGGGGAAGTAATCGATGAGGCAGAAAGGGCGCGAGCCGGCCGAACGGCCGTCGAAATAACGCGAGTAGTTCTCGATGCCGCTGCAATAACCCACCTCCTGAATCATCTCGACATCGTAGTTTACCCGCTCCTCCAGCCGCTTGGCTTCGAGGTTCTTGTCGATAGAGTAGAAATAGTCGCGTTGGGCGTACATGTCCTGCTGTATCTGGTGCAGGGCGCTGGCCATGTTCTCTTTGGAGGTGAGGAAGTTGCTGGCAGGGTAGATGGTGACCTCCTGCAACTGGTCTATCCGGTGGCCACTGACGGGGTCGAAACTCTCTAGCGACTCTATCTCATCGTCCCAGAAGCAGATGCGGTAGCAGAAGTCGGCGAAGGAGGGAAATACGTCCACTGTGTCGCCCTTGACGCGGAAGCGGCCGTTGATGAATTCGATTTCGTTGCGGACATACTGTCCGTCAAGCAGCAGCATCAGCAGGCTGTCGCGGGTGATGCGGTCACCGGCCTTTAGGTGGATGGTGCCGCGTTTGAACTCCTCGGGGTTGCCGATGCCATATATGCAGCTGACGGAGCAGACCACGATGACGTCGCGCCGTCCGCTGAGCAGGGCCGACGAGGCACGCAGGCGTAGCTTGTCCAGGTCGTCGTTGATGTCCAGGTCTTTCTCGATATAGGTGTTGGTGGCCGGGATGTAGGCCTCGGGCTGGTAGTAGTCGTAGTAGCTCACGAAGTACTCCACGGCGTTGTTGGGGAAGAACTGCTTGAACTCGCCGTAAAGTTGGGCGGCCAGCGTCTTGTTGTGGCTCATCACCAGCGTGGGACGGTTGAGTTGGGCAATGACGTTGGCCACGGTGAAGGTCTTGCCGCTACCGGTGACCCCTTGCAGCACTTGTGCCCGTTGGCCGCGGCGCACCCCTTCCACCAGCTGCCGTATGGCTTCTGGCTGGTCGCCCATGGGAGCGAAGTCTGATTTGAGGTCGAAGTTCATTTTTTAGTATTCTAGGCAATTCTGGATTTTAGTTTATCAATCACATTTATCCCGTCGAGGGCGGAGGAGACGATGCCGCCGGCATATCCGGCGCCCTCGCCGCAGGGGTAGAGCCCCCGCAGTTGGGGATGCTGCATGTCGCTGTCGCGGGGGATGCGCGCAGGCGAGCTGGTGCGGCTCTCCACGGCCAGCACGCTGGCCTGGTCGGTATAGTATCCGTGCATCTTGCGGTCGAAGTCGCGCAGTCCCTGCTGCAGGCATTTCGTCACGAACGGGGGCAGCAACTCGTGTACCGGTGCGTTGAGGGTCTCGCCCATGAAGTTGCTCCGGTTGTTGTCGCGGCTGCTCCTCCCTTGGCAGAAGTCGGTGAGCCTTTGGAGGGGGGCGGTGGCGGGACTGCCGACGGCTTGGAAGATGGCCCGTTCGACATCCTGCTGGAAGCGCAGCAGGGCCAATTCGCCGTGGCAGGCATACTGTGGCACATCGGCGGGCGACACCGTCACCGCGATGCCACTGTTGGCGTAGGGTGAGTTGCGGCGCGAGTTGCTCATGCCGTTGACCACCTGTTGTCCCTCGCCGGTGGCTGCCGGCACAATCATGCCGCCTGGGCACATGCAGAACGAGAACACGCCGTGCCCCTCCACCTGGGTGGTGAGGCTGTAGGCCGCAGGGGGCAGGAACTTCCGCTGCCGGCTGTTGTGTCCGTCGGCGTGGTATTGTATGTCGTCGATCAGTTGCTGGGGGTGTTCCACCCGTATGCCCAGCGCGAAGGGCTTGCACTGTAACTGCCAGCCCTTGTGGGCAAACAGTTCGTAGATGTCGCGTGCCGAGTGGCCGGTGGCTAGCACGACGGCTACGCCGCGGTATTCGCTGCCGTCGGCGCATACCACGCCACGCACATGCAGGCCGTCGCTTGCCGGCTCCGTCAGGATGTCGGTCACGCGGCTGTTGAAATGGTACTCGCCGCCGTACGCCTCTATGGTGTGGCGCATATTGGCGATAATGCCGCTCAGTCGGTCGGTGCCGATATGGGCGTGGGCGTCAATCATGATGGCGGGGTCGGCGCCATGTTCCACAAAGCGGTGCAGCACCTCCTGCACGTCGCCCCGCTTGGTGCTGCGGGTGTACAGTTTCCCGTCCGAGTAGGTGCCTGCGCCGCCTTCGCCGAAACACCAGTTGCTGTCGGGGTTCACGTGGTGTTCCCGGGTGAGCTGTGCGATGTCGTATTTCCGGTCGCCCACCGCCTTCCCACGTTCGATGATGACGGGCTTCAGCCCCGTCTCCAGTGCCCGCAGGGCGGCGAAGAGGCCCGCGGGGCCGGCCCCCACAATCACCACCGCCGGCTGCCGTGAGCAGTCGCGGTAGTCGCCGCGGAAGTCGGGAGCGTGGTAGGGTTCGCCCTCCAGATACACCTCGGCTGCGGTATGGTATACGATGCGGCCGCGCCGTGAGTCGAGGCTGCGTCGCCGCAGGGCCACATGCGCCACGCTGTCGGGCTGCAGGGCCAGCTGCCGCGCCACCGCCTGCCGTAGCAGCGGTTCGGTGCAGTACTCTTCGGGGGTGAGGTCTATGTCAATGAGGCGTGGCATGGGTGTGGTTTACCCTTCAAAAGTGAAGGAGAGCATGAAGGTGCGCGACTTCAGGTCGCGGGTGGAGAGGGTATAGAGGTCGTCGTCCTCCACCCGCAGGTTCAGCAGGCCGAAGGACATCTTGAATTCAATGGCAAATTTGACGTACCGCAGGAAGAAATCGAAGCCGACGCCGCTGGTGTAGCGCAGGTCCATGGCAGCGAGGCGGATGATGGACTCGTCGTCGTTGTTCTTGTTCTTGCGGAGCGAGGCGAAATCGAATCCCCAACTGCCGCCAGCGGTCAGGTAGGGGCGGAAGTTGGTGTAGCGGTCGGCGCGGAACTTGACTTCCAGCGGTATTTCGCCGTACACCGACTCCACGGTGCGGTGGTTGTCGTATTTCCAGTGGGTCGAGGTGTAGGCTTCAGACCACACAAACGCCAGGTCGCGGCTGATAAGCGTGATGCCGGGCAGCAGGCGCAGGTTGAGGTGCTTGGTCATCCGCAGGTCGCCGATGACGTTGATGTGGAATCCCGGACTGTAGTAGGAGGTGGTGCCGAGGATGTTTTCGCGCAATCCCTCGTCATCGGAGTAGTGCAGGTCGAACTTGGATTGGGTGTACCCCACCTGGATGCCATAATGCAGTCGGCGTAGGTCGAAATTGCCCAGCCGTGCCGGAGTGGTCTGCCCCAGCGCTGCATGTGCTGTAACCAGCAGCAGAATCAGGATGTGGGTCGGTCGTCTCAATGGCAGCAGTGGTCGGGTATGGTCATCTCTCCGCGCAGCGAGAGGCTCAGGCTTCGCCGCACATGGTCCAGGTCGTCGGGGTAGGTGCCCAGCAGGTACATCAGTTTGGTGACGGCGGCCTCCAGGGTGATGTCGCCTCCGCCGATGACGCCGATGCGGTCCATGTCGCAGCTGGCCTCGTATTGGCGCATCTTCACCGCGCCAGCCTTGCACTGGGTCACATTCAGCACGATGATGTTGCGTTGTATGGCGTCGTGTATGGCATCGATGAACCAGCGTTCTGTGGGGGCATTTCCCGACCCGAAGGTCTCGATGACCACGCCGTGCAGTCCTTCGGCGTGCAGCACCGCGCGAACCACCTCGGGGCTGATGCCGGGAAACAGTTTCAGCACGGCGATATGGCTGTCAAACCGTTTCCGTACCTCCAGCGGCCCGTCGGGGGTGGGGAGGAAGAGGTGAGGCTTGAAGCTGATGTTGATGCCTGCCTTGGCTAGCGAGGGATAGTTGAAACTGCAGAAGGCGTCGAAGTTCTCCGCGCTGACTTTGGTGCTGCGGTTGCCGCGGTAGAGGTGGCTCTCGAAGAAGAGGCAGACCTCCGGGATGGCCATCTGGCGGGCGGAGGCCAGCTCAAGGGCGCAGATGATGTTCTCACGTCCGTCAGTGCGCAGCACGCCCATCGGCAGCTGGCTACCCGTGAGGATGACAGGCTTGGCCAGATTCTTGAACATGAAGCTCAGCGCCGAGGCGGTGTAGGCCATGGTATCGGTGCCATGCAGGATGACGAAGCCATCGTAGTGGTTGTATTCCCGCTCGATAATCTCGGCGATGTCGCCCCAGAACGAAGGGGTCATGTTGGACGAGTCGATGATATGATCCAACTGGCAGGTGTCGATCTGGTAGCTGCAGCGGTGCAACTCGGGCACGAGATCGTAGATATGGTTCATGGCAAACGGCCTCAGCGAGCCGTTCTCGTCCTGCACCATGCCGATGGTGCCGCCGGTATACACTATCAGGACTTTATTATTCATAGCAGATATATTGTATTGTCAAATGTCAAATCACTATTCACTCATCACTAATCACCGTTCTCCTCTTCATAACGTGTAATGCGCTCTTTTATTGCCTCGGGAATCACCGCGCTGCGGCCGGTGGTGCGGCTGTATCCGGCCATTACGGTCTTGCAGGTGGCGTAGGCTTCGCCGGTGTCGCTGTTGACCACCTGCTGTGTCACCGCGAGGCTCTTGGTGCCGAAGCGGGTGACCCGTGTGGTGACGTGGATGGCATCGTGGTATCGTATCTGTTGGTGGAAATCCACCTCCAGATGCACCACCATCACCGTGAACTCGCCCTTCTCAGGGGGCAGCCCGATAGCGGTGAAATACTCGGATTTCCCGAGGTCGAAGAACTCCATGATGACGGCGTTGTTGACATGCCCCATCTGGTCAATGTCGTTGAAACGTAGCTGTATCGGCAGTTTGTGCATGGAAATTGAGAGTTAAAACTAAAAACTGAAACTAAGTTAAGGTCAAGGTCAACGTTCAGGATTTCTTCAGCGAGAAGAAGAACTCCAGTCCGCCCCCTTCGCGGTTCTTTACATAGATGTCGCCGCCGTGGAAGAGCACGGCGTGTTTCACGATTGACAGGCCCAGCCCGGTGCCGCCGTTCTTGCGGCTCCGGCCCTCGTCGATGCGCAGGAAACGGTCGAACAGCTTGGGCAGATATTCGTTGTCTACCCCCTTGCCGGTGTCGTACAGGCGCAGGTAGTAGTGTGTTGCGTCTTCTGGCTGGTAGCAGTCGATATGCACCTCGATATGGTCGCCCGCGTGGGTGATGGAGTTCTCTATCAGGTTGCGGAAGATGGTGTATAGCAGCATCCCGTTGCCGTTGATGGTAATCTCTCCGGGCAGGTCGTTATGGATGGTCACATAGTGCTGTTCGGCGCTGAACGAGAGTTCTGTGATGGCCTCTTCGATGTAGCTCTGCACGTTCACGGGCTCTTTGGCGAAGAGGTCGTTGGCCTCCTCCAGCTTGTTGATGAGCGCCACGTCGTTGATGAGGTCCGACAGGCGCAACGTCTGGCTGTAGCACCGCTCCAGGAAATACTTCCGCTGGCTTTCGTCCACGGGCTTGTCGCCCAGCAGTATCTCCAGGTATCCGCGGATGGAGCTCACGGGGGTTTTCAGCTCGTGGGCGATATTGTTGGTCATCTCTTGTTTCAGTTGCCGGTTGCGGGCCTGCTCCTCCATAAACTGCTGCTTCGACTCTTCGGCCTCTTTCCGCAGAAGTTCCTTGCGTTTCAACTGCCGTTTCAGTCCGATGGCCAGCCACATGGCAGTCGCCAGCGCCACGCCGAGGAGTATCATGGTGACAAGAGTCCATGGTGTCATGCGTCCCTCCTTTCGTCAGATGTGGTTTTCAGTGTGTACCCGAAGCCTGTCTTGTTGACGATGCGGGCCCCCTCGCTCCCCAGTTTCTTGCGCAGGCGTGCGATATGCACATCCACGCTACGCTCGGTTACATAGGCGTCGTTGGGCCAAACTTGCGCCATGATTTCTTCGCGCGAGAGGTATTCCCCCGTCCGCCGTGCCATCAACTGCAGTACTTGGTATTCCCGCTTCGTCAGCTCCACGGGGTGCCCTTCTGCCGACACTTGGTTGAGGGCGGTGTCGAGGGTCAGGCTGCCGAAACGGTATAAAGGCTCCGCCGTTGGTGCAGGGTGGCTGCGTTTGAGCACCGCCTTGATGCGGGCCAGCACGGTGTCGAACGAGAAAGGCTTGGTGATGTAGTCGTCGGCCCCTGCGGCGAAGCCCTCCAGCTGGTCGTCATGCTCCTCGCGGGCCGTAAGGAAGATGATAGGGGTGTTGTCGCCCTGCTCTCGCAGCAGGCGGGCCATCTCGAACCCCGACATGCGGTCCATCATTACATCCAGCAGTATCAGTCCGTAGCTTTCCCGCGGCTCCTGTTTCAGCAGCACCAGCGCCTCTTCCGCGCTGTTGGCGGTGACGGGCTCAAACCCCTCGTTGGCGAGGTTGAAGTGCAGAATCTCGCACAAGTCTTGCTCGTCGTCTACAATCAGTATCTTCGTCATGCGGATGGGTGGTTGCGGGTTCGTTGGCGTTATGGGGGCGGGAGCCTTGTGTGCGCGCCCGCGAGTATATAAACGAACGAAGGAGGCAATTATTGTTGCCTCCTTCCGCTTTTTTGTGGCATTGACTGGAATTGAACCAGTGACACAAGGATTTTCAGTCCTCTGCTCTACCAACTGAGCTACAACGCCATCGATTTTTATCTCTTAAAATCGGGTGCAAAATTACAAACTTTTTTCCATTCCGCAAAACTTTTCTCTTAAAAAAGTTATAATGCGCTCATTTTTAGTTGGTATTTTCTTTCTAATACACTCTCCAACCTTCTTGTTATTGCTGATTTCTCATGCCGATTTCCGCTTTTTGGGCATGTTGGGCAATCACCGTTCCGGTGCGCAGACGCCCCATCTGCAACGCTTGGTGATATGGCAAGAAAAGCGGTCTCGGTTATTTCGATTCTTCGAGTTTCTTGGCTTTCCGCTTCTTGGCGTCTTCGAGGAGGAAATAGGCGATGAGCCAGAAGGCGCCGATGGTGATGGCGGCATCGGCCACGTTGAAGATGGCGCTGAAGAAGAGGAAGTGCGTCCCGCCAATCCACGGCATCCACTGGGGCCAGTCGAACTCGAACAGCGGGAAGTAGAACATGTCGACCACGCGCCCCTGCAGCAGGGGGGCATAGCCCCCTTCGGGAGGGAACAGCTGGGCCACGTTGTAAAGGCTCTCGTTGAATATCAACCCGTAGAAGCAGCTGTCAATCAGGTTGCCCACGGCACCGACGAAGATGAGGGTAAGGCAGATGACCAGCGGGGTGCGGACCCCTTTCTTGACCAGATGCAGCAGGTACCACAGGAGTGCCCCCGAGGCCACCAGACGGAATACCGAAAGGAATATCTTGCCGATATGGCCGCCAACGGACATGCCGAAGGCGAATCCCTGGTTTTCCACGAAGTGCAGGCGGCACCATTCGCCAATCAGGGGGATGTCCTCGCCAATGTAGAAGTGGGTCTTGACCCAGATTTTCACCACCTGGTCGATGATGAGGATGGCGGCGATGAGACTGAAGATAATGGTGTATTGTTTCTTTTTCATGGGGTTATTGTTTCTTGCGGAGTGTATAGTCTTGGATGGCTTCCAGCAGTTCGTCGTACCACGCCTGCCCGAATTTGCGTATCAATGGTTCTTTCAGCATGAGATAGAGTGGCTCTCCCTTTCCGGCGGCGCAGCGACACACCACCCAGCGGTGGTAGTTGACGGCGGTGAACTCGCCGTAGCAGTCCACCCGCAGCGGGTAGAGGTGACAGGAGACTGGTTTTCGGAAGTCTGTCTTTCCGTCGCGGTAAGCCTGTTCGATGGTGCAGTAGGCGGTGCCGTCGCTGCCCCAGGCGACAAAGGCACATTCTCGCCCGTCGACTAGCGGTGTGCTGGGCTCGTCGGCGTTGTCGGGCACGCTGACCCCCTCGCGGGCCACCGCCGCGCGGCCTTTCTCGGTCATGTAGGGTTCCACGATGGGCAGCACCCGCTGCAGTATCGCCACTTCGGACTCCTCCAGAGGTGCGCCGCAGTCGCCCTCCACGCAGCACTGGCCGTGGCACTGGGCCAGGTCGCAGCAGAACCGCTGCTCGGCGATGTCTTCAGATATGATGCAGTCTTTTACAATTAACATTTGTCAAATTACTAAACTATGTTTAATTGTTGAATTGTTTATCAATCATCATTAATTACCTCCGGCGGTTCGCCGGTCACTCATCACTCTAATCATCTTCTCTGCGAGTACGCGGGCCAGTTTCTCTTTCGACTCCACGGTCCAGCCGGCCACATGGGGGGTCAGCACCGTGCGGGGCGATGCCAGCAGGTATTGGAAGTCGGCGGGCAGGGTGGTGGTATCCAGCCCGTCGGCGGTCATGTCCTCGTATTCCATCACGTCGAGGGCGGCGCCCAGCACCTTGCCCTCTTCGAGGGCGGCCGCCAGGTCGGCGGTCTTCACCACCGCCCCGCGGGAGGTGTTGAGGAGATATATCTCTTTTGCGAAGGCGTGCAGGAAGTCGGAGTCCACCATGTAGTGCGTCTCGTCGGTGAGTGGCACATGGAGGCTCACCACGTCGGCGCGCTGCTGCAGCTCGGCCAGCGACACCTCCTGCACGTATTCGGGGGCATAGCCGGCGGGCTTGTATTTGTCGTAGGCCAGCAGCGTGCATTCGAAGCCCTGCAGCCGTTGGGCGAAGGCCGAGCCCATGTGTCCGAAGCCGATGATGCCGATGGTCTTGCCTTTTACCTCCAGCCCCCGGTTGGCTTCGCGCTGCCAGAGGCCGCGGCGCACTTCGGCATCGGCGCGGGCGATGTGGTTGAAGAGGGCCAACAGCAGCCCTGCCGCATGTTCGCCTACGGCGACTTGGTTGCCTTCGGGCGAGTTGAGGCAGATGATGCCCAGCTGGGCGGCATAGGCGGTGTCCACCGTCTCCATGCCGGCCCCCAGGCGGCCGATGCAGCGCAGGTGGCGGGCGTGGTCGAGGAAGTTCCGGTCGATGACCACCTTGCTGCGTACCACCAGCGCGTCGTAGCGCGGAGTCTGGGCTGACATTAGTCCCAGCAGGCTGTCATAGTCCACAGCGGGGTTGATGTCGACATGATGTCCCGCTTCGCGGAGCAGCTGCGGCAGGATGGGGTGGGTGTGGTCGGTGACGAGGATGTTCATCGTTTTCGTGGGGCAGGCGTGGGAGTGGAACTGGAGCTATAAGGGATGGGGGTGACGGCGATGGCATCGAGCAGGCCGATACCGCCGGTCACGTTGCAGTGGATTCGCACGGGCTCGGAGAAGGTGCCGATGCCGTCGGTGTTCTGCTGGGCTTGGAGGGTGGTGTGGTAGAGGTAGGTGTCGCGACTGATGCTGCACACCTCCAGTGTCAAGTCTTTGAGTTCGTTGGTGTCGTGGTCTATGGAAATCTTGATGGTGTGTGTCTGTCCCTCAATCATCTCATCGGTGAAGAGGTATTCCCGTCCGTCGTTCCCGTTGGAGGTGAGGTCGCCGAAGAGGTCTTCGGTGGACGATTCAGGGAACAGCAGGTCGTCGTTGACCGTGAAGTAGTACTCTCTCTGCTCCCCGGTGATGGAGTCCTTCCAGATGGTGCGCAGCATATAGTAATTCTCGCCGACGGGGTCGTGCAGGCGGAACGAGATGGAGGTCTCATACCAGTAGTAATAGTATCCGTCATCGCCGGAGGTGTCCGGGGGGATTATCTCGCGGTGGATGTCGCTCACTACCGGCCGTTGGGGGATGCGGCATCCGGCCGACACTTCACCGTAGCCGGGCACGTTGGCATGTAGCGTCAGCGTGTCGCCGCAGCGGAGGGTCAGGTTGGAACGGTACACGCCCCAGCCGGTGGACTGGAAGGCGGTGTTGGTGAGGCTTCCGTTGAGTTCTGTGGTGAAGGTGGCATTGTTGATACTGCGTATCGAGTCGGTGCGGAGGAAGAATCGGCTGTAGGTCAGCCTTACCGAGAGAATGCTGTCGGCCTCGCTGTGCGAGGTGAGCACTACAAGGGGGTCGGTGATTTCTCCCTCGAACTCGATTTCCTTGGTGCAGGCTGCCATTGCCAGGCTTGCGGCGAGGGTCAGGAGCAGGACTCGGCGGGAGTGGGAAAACAACTGTGTATTCATGGTCGGGATTGTCTGTGGGGTTAGAATTTGTAAGTGTAGCTGATGGAGGGGATGATGGGGAACAGCGAGATTTGCGTGAGGGCTCTCTCGTCCGTTGTGTAGTTATAGCTGGTGTATAGCATATAGGGGTTCTGTCGGTTGTAGGCGTTGTACACGCTCAGGTTCAGCGTGCGGGTGCCGTAGTGCAGTTTCTTGTGCCAGTTGAAACTGATATCCATGCGGTGGTAGGAAGGCATCCGGTAGTTGTTGCGGGTGGTGATGTAGCTGGCAGTGGTGCTGTAGTAGTCGCCGGTCGGCGTGTAGAAGTCGGGGTCGAAGTCTTGCAGTCCCAGCGTCACGGCATTGCCGGTGCAGTAGACCCAGGTGGCGCTGAGGTCGAACCGCTCAGAGAATTTATATGTCAGCACGATGCTGATATCGTGCCGGCGGTCGTATTTGGCGGGGAAGACCTCTTTCTCGTTCAGCTCCTGTCCGGGGTAGTCAAACAGCCGGTCGGTATGGCTCCAGGTGTAGCCAATCCATCCAGTGAGTTTTCCGATGTTCTTCTGTGCCAGAAACTCGATGCCGTAGGCCCAGCCGCGACCCATGCACACCTTGCTCTCCCATCCGGCCGAGGAACCCCAGAACGAGGCGCCGTCTTTGTACTCCAGCAGGTTGTCCATGTACTTGTAGTACCCTTCTACCGAGAGGTTCAGCGAGTCGCGGAAGTTGTAGAACAGTCCTGCCGCCACCTGCTGAGACTGCATGGGCAGGATATTGGCGGTGACGGGCACCCACAGGTCCGTGGGCAGCGAGATGCTGCTGTTGCTCAGCAGGTGCAGATACTGGGTCATGTAGGCGTACCCCACTTTGGCCGACAGGCGGTCGGTGAACAGCAGGCGTCCACTCACGCGGGGTTGCAGGCTGGGGTAGAATTTGTCCTGCACGGCGAAGCCTGTGAAATTGAGGCCGAGGTTCACCTTCACGAGGTCGCTGATGCGCCAGTCGTCCTCGACGTAGGCCATCACCTCGTTGGCCATCAGATTGCTCTGGCCGATAACGGTGTCCATCGATTCGTTGCCCGCGTCAAGGCGTACGCTGCTGGTTTCGGGTGTGAAGTGGTGGAACACATAGCCCAGTCCGAATTTGCCGTTGTGGTCGGGGGTGGGGGTGTAGTCGAAGTCGAGCCGTCCGGTGGCGTCCTGGATGCCCGAGTTGAAGTTCGAAGTGTAGGCGAAGTCAAGGCCATCGATTGCATTTTCCTCTATGGTGAGGCCTAGGTCGTTGCGATAGCGGGTATAGGCGCCGGTGAGGTTCATGAACAGTTTCGGGGTCAGTTCGTAGTTCCACCGCAGGCTTCCCACGATATTGCCCCAGTAGTAGCCCAGTTTCCACGACTCGCTGCCAGTGTTGTAGCTGCGGGTGCGCAGTCTGGCGTACAGCGCGTCGTCGCCCATGTAATAGCTGGCGTACAGGCGGCTGCGTTCGTTGAATTTATGGGTCACTTTGGCGTTGACATCGTAGAAGTAGTATCCGGCGTTGACCTTCTGGTTCCCGCCGATGTCTGCCACGACGGCGGCGATGACGGGTTGCAGCAGCAGGTCGCCGTAGGTGCGGCGGGCCGAAAGGCTGAAGGTGGTGCGCTCCTTGATAATGGGGCCTTCCACGTTGAGTTTGGCAGAAATGAGGCCGATGGTCACACCACCGTGGTATTCCTTGTCATTGCCGTTGTTGGTGGTGATGTCGAGTACCGACGAAAGGCGGCTGCCGAAACGGGCGGGAAAGCTGCCCTTGTAGAGGTTGATATTCTTCACCGCATCCGAGTTGAAGGCCGAGAAGAAACCGCCCATGTGGTTGACGTTGTACATCGGCACCCCGTCCAGCAGGAAGAGGTTCTCGTCGGGACCGCCGCCGCGCACATACATCCCCGAGGTGCCCTCGCTACCGTTCTGTACGCCGGGCATCAGCTGCACCACCTTGATGACATCGGTCTCGCCGAAGAGCACTGGCACGTTGCGCACCTGCTCGACGGGGATTTCCACCATGCTGGGCTGTGAACTTTCCACATGCTGTACCCGTTCGCCGGTCACCACTACCTCCTGGAGTGTCAGCGAGCCGTGCAGTTTCACGTTGAGACGTTGGCTGCCCGTCAGCTGTAGGGGGTGGTACTGGGTTTCATAGCCCACGAACGAAACCCGCAGGACGGCGTGGTCGCCTTTGAGGGTGAGGGTGTAGCGTCCGTGTTGGTTGGTGGCGGCTCCTTTGCGTGAGACGGTGTCCCACACCGTGGCCCCGATAAGGGTCTCGCCGGTGTGTTCGTCCACGATGGTGCCGCTGACGGTGTGCTGCGCCCATACGGAGGCACTGAGGCAGAGCAGCAGCAGGAGAAGCGTTTTCTTCATAGAATGGTAGTGGGTCTTGTGGGGTGAATCAAGTTACATGAGGTCTTCTGGGCGGATGCGCGCACCGGGGTCTGCCTCGCGGTTGCGTATCGTCGGCTGGTAGGGGATTGCGTCGTCGGGGGGAGTGTCCATGTTGTCGTCCGCGGTATCGTCGGGGACAGGCACCTCCGTCTGGGGTTCAGGAACGGCCGGGGTGCCTTGATCCTCTTCGCTGCGGCGCATCCGACGGGCATGTCCCAGCAGGCGTGTGCGCTTGTGCTCCTCCAGCGTCTCGCCGGCCACGATACCGGTGGGCACGGCGATGATGGAGTAACCCAGCAACATCACAATCATCGAGACGAACTGTCCCACCGGGGTCACGGGCGAGATGTCACCGTAACCTACCGTGGTGATGGTCACCACGGCCCAGTAGATGCCCCGCGGGATGCTCGATATCAACGGGTTCTTGTCGCCCTCGATACCGTACATCGTGGCCCCCAGGATGATGGCCATAATGAATACGAAAAGCATGAAGATGAGTATCTTCACCGCGCTGCGCTTGATGGCGTTGAGCAGGAAATGGCTCTCGTCCAGAAACCGCTGCATCCGGAATATGCGGAAGATGCGCAATATCCTCATCAGCCGCAACACCGAGAGTGTCGAGGCGGCGGGGATGAAGAGGCTCAGGTAGGCGGGGAAGATGGAGAAGAAGTCGATGATGCCGTAAAACGAAAGGAGGTATTTCCACGGTTTCTTGAGGCAATAGACACGCAGGTAGTATTCGAAGGTGAAGAGGATGGTGAACCCCCAGCCAAGGACGCGCATGGCGATGGTGAACCATGCAGCCGCTGTCGAGAGGCTCTCCAGCATGATAACCACGATATTGGCAGCGATGAGAGCCAGCAGCCAGATGTCGAATTTTTTGCCGGCAGGGGTGTCCGACTTGAAGATGATGGTGTATATTTCCTGCTTGGTTAGCGAGCGAAACCGTTTGGGCAGTAGCACCGTGAACAGGGCGCGGTGCATCAGGTCGCCGATGAACTTGACAATCTTCAGGGCGATGTCGCGGTAGGGTATCGCGACGATTTTCTGCCATAGGCGAATCAGCAGGGCCTGCATCTTATGCCAGATGCGGTTCAATAGTTCTTTCATTGTCCGATAGGGGTAATGGGTTGGGTGGGGTTGTCGGCTGATTGGATTTCCAGCACCGCCTCCCGTCCGGGGGCGAAGGCCTCGCGGGCCACGCGCTGCACGTCGTCGGGCTTCACGCGGCGGTAGTGGTCGGGTTCGGTGTTGATGAGTTCGGGCTGCCCCAGCATCTCGTAGTAGCAGAGGCCCAGCGCCCGGTCGGCCGCTTTGTATTGTGAGTACACAAAGGTGTTCTCGAATTTGTTGGCCACTTTCTCCAGTTCGTGGGCATCCACAGGTGTCTCTGCCAGCTGCTGCAGCTCGGTGGTGATGGCGTCGTTGGCCCGGGCGAGTTCCACTCCGTGGCACAGTTTGCCGCTCACCACGAAAAGGCCGGGGTCCAGTTCGCCGGTGATGTAGGCGTTCAACTCGCTGAAGAGGGCCTGCTCCTGAACCAGGCGGCGGTACAGTCGCGACGAGTGGCCATTGCTCAGGATGTCGCTCAGAAGGTCGTACACGTAGTAGTCCTCGTCCCATCGGCTGCACATCAGGCGTGCGTTGTAGAGGGCGTCGTCGGGCACCTCGCGCTTCACCTGCAGGCGGCGGGCCTCCTGCAGGCTGGGCTCGGCGGGGTAGTGCCGTTCCCGTGCCTCGGGCAGTGCAATCCCCTCCGCGGGGCGCAGGCCTCCCAGATGGCGCTCGGCCAGCCGCAGGGCCTCGGCCTCGTCGAGGTTGCCCGAAAGGGCCACGATGGCGTTGTCGGGTCGGTAAAAGCGGGTGAAGAAGTCGTATACATCGTCCAGCGTGGCCTCCTGTACATGGCGGATGTCGGCCCCGATGGTGCACCAGCGGTAGGGGTGGCGTTGGTAGCATAGCGGCCGCAGCAGCATCCATACATCGCCGTAGGGCTGGTTCATGTATCGTTGGTGGTATTCCTCTGTCACCACCCGTTTCTGCACATCCAGTACCTCCCAGTGCGAGCCCTCCACCGCCCAGTCGCCGCCCATGCGGTTGGCTTCCAGCATAAGGGCCTGCTCCAGACAGGCAGCGGGCACGGTAAGGTGGTAGTCGGTATAGTCGGTGTTGGTGAAGGCGTTGCTTTCGCCGCCCATGGCATCCACCTCGCGGTCGAAATCCGGATAGCGGCGGGTGCCGCCGAACATCAGGTGTTCGAACAGATGGGCGAAGCCCGTGCGGTCGGGCCGCTCGTCGCGCGAGCCCACCTGATACAGCACGTTCACCGTTACCAGCGGGGTGGTGGTGTCGCGGTGCAGCAGCAGGCGCAAGCCATTGTCGAACCTATGTCGGGAATACGTAATCATACCGATGCAATATTAAAAAACGTGCGCCCATGCGAATTATTGCCACCGCCCACAAAAAAACTATCGTGAAGATTCCTCCTTTGGTAGCTTGGGAATAAAACAAGAGAGTCCTGATTTCAGGACTCTCTTGCTCTTTTGGTTGTCCATCCAGGACTCGAACCTAGACTGGCTGATCCAGAGTCAGATGTGCTACCATTACACCAATGGACAATGTCTTTTCGTGTGGGCCGTCAAGCAGCGTTTTTCTCTCGAAAAGCGGGTGCAAAAGTACTACTTTTTTCCCAATTGGCAAAAACTTTTTGCGAAAAAAAATCGCACTGGTTGATAATCAGTGCGATATTTTTGTGTTATTGGGCAGGTCAGAGCGACGAGGTGGACTCTTCGGAGCCGTCCTGCGACCGATTCTCAAGCTCCATCTTGCCGAAGCGTAAGGTGATGCCGGCGGAGATGTAGCGGCTGTTCAGTGTGTAGCTGTTGCTTTCGCTGAGCAGGTAGGGGTCTGTGGTGGTGGAGCCCGAGCCGATGGTCTTGCCCCAGTTGAAGATGTCCTGTACGTTGACGAAGGCCGAAAGTTTGCGCTTGAAGAAGTCGGCGCGGATGCCGAAGTTGAGGTAGTAGCGGGCCTTGCGCTCGGCGGCGAGGCTGATGGTGGGGCTGGAGTAGTTGGCCGAGGCAAAAATCTGGTAGTTGCCCCACACCTTGGCCCATGTGTTCAGCCGCAGGCTGTACGACACCTTGTGGTTCTCCAGCGTCTCCTTGCCGGGACGGTCGAGGCGGTAGCCGTAGTCGAACAGGTTGGCATACAGGCGCACGTTGAAGAAGCCGTTGGGACGGTAGGTGACATTGGCGGAACCGCCCACACGGTAGGAGCTTCCCATGTTGTAGGGCTGCGAGAACTGCACGATACGGTTCAGGATGGGGTCGTCTTCAGGCGTCGAAGTGGTGAGGTTGTCAATCTCGTTGGCGCTATAGCGGGCGTAGGCTTCTGTGTTCACATAGCCGAAGTTGAGGAAGTACTTGCTCCAGCCGGCCTCGGCGTTGTGGGTGTAGGCATACGTCAGCGCGCGGTTACCGGTGGAATAGCTGTCCAGCGAGTACCGTTTGTAGGTGGTGATGTTCTCCTCGCCTGGACGTTTCATGCGGAGGGTGTAGTTCAGTTTGACGTTGTGCATCGACTCAGTGCGGTAGGAGAGGTGGATGGAGGGGTTGAAGGTAAGGAAGTTGCAGGTGGTGTCGTCGTTGGTGAAAGCGTACGCCGTGCTGCCCTTGTAGCGGAAGTCGATATGCTCGTATTCTGTGCCGAAGCCCAGCTCGAGGGTGAAGCCACCCCAACGGCGCGTCCATTCCACATCGCCCTCTACACCGTTCTCGGCATCGTCGAAAGAGTAGCTGCGGAGCTGGTCGTCGACAGGGCTGGTGGTGTAGTTGTCGTAGACGTTGTAGTTGCGCCAGGTTTTCTCCAAGGCGTAGCCCAGACCGAAGGAGAATTCCCCGTTCTCGCTGTAGGGGCGGTTGTAGCGCACGTCGGCATCGATATTATAGCGGCTGTTGTCGTCCAGGTAGGCCTTGTCGTAGTTCTGGCCTGCCGTGTAGGTGCTGTCGGGCACCTTGAAGAGGCGGAGGAAGTCGTTCTCGCTGTTGCCGTGGTTGAAGTTGTTATGCAGGCTGGCTCGGATGTTGTGCCCCTTGTCGTCGAACTTGTGGGTAAAGTCCAACCCCATCATGCCGAAGCCGCTGCGACCTGCGTTGTCGTTGGTGTCGGCATAGTTGTAACGGCTGTTGGTCAACAGGTTGGCACGGTTGCGCTCCAGACCGCTCCAGCTGGTGTTGTAGCTGTAGTTGTATGACCCGAAGAACGAGACATCGGTCATTGAGTCAATCTCGTAGCTGATGTGGGTGAAGAGACTTCCGCTGAAGCGCTCGGAGTTGCTGGTGATCTCGTATCCCTCGGTGGCGGTGGTGTCGTACAGCCCGTTGGCCACGCTGTCATGGTCTTTGCGGTAGGTGGTCTTGCTCCATCCTTCGTTCTTGCTGGTGCTGTAGCGGCCGTTGGCGTAGAGGTTGATGGAAAGGCGATCCTTGGCCCAAGTGTACGATACCCAAGGGCTGAGCGACGGCTGGGTGGCTCCGTTGAGGCCGAAACTGATGAAGTGGTTGCTCTTGATATAGGCCGAGGTGATGATGTTGATGACGGCCTCGGCGCTGGTGGCGTACTTGGCTGATGGGTTGGTGATGGTCTCGATGCGGTCCAGTGCGTTGGCGGGGAGGGTCTCGAGGTAGGTCTTCAGGTTTTCCTCGGTGAGTTTCGAGGGCTTGTCGTTGACCCAAATCTCCACGCTGGAGACGCCGCGCAGGGTGATGTTGCCTTCCACGTCCACCTCCACGCCCGGGGCGTTCTGCAGGGCATCGCTGGTGGTGCCGGTCTGGATGGTCGGGTCTTCAGCGACGTTGTAGACCATCTTCTCGCCGTCCATGGCGTACAGCGGTCGCGAGGCTGTCACCTTGACCTCTTTCAGCGTCGTTGCGCCGGGCGCAATCGTGATGGTGCCCAAGGCGGTGTTGTTGGTGACGCTGAAGGGGTAGAGGATGTTCTTGTAGCCGATGGCCGAGACGCGCAGCAGCATGTCGCCTTGCGGCACGCCTTGGATTTCGAACGATCCGTTGAGGTCGGAGATGCCGCCCTTCACAAAGGAGGAATCGGCGGCGTTGAGGACGGCGATGTTCACGTAGGCGATGGGTTCGTTGTTGGTGCTGTCGCGCAACACGCCGATCACCTTGAAGGTGTCTCCCTCTTTCACGTTCTTTTTCTGACGCACGTTCTGGGCCTGCTCGGCGGCACGCGCGGCCTGCCACTGTTTACGCATCCGCTCCCGGTCACTGCCTGATGGCGGGCGGCCGGGGCGTCCTCCCGGAGGGGGACCGCTGAAACCGCCGCCGGGGCCGCCGCCCGGCTGGGCGTAGACCAGGGTGTTGAGGGCAATGAAGAGGATGAGTGATGCGATGTGTGTCAGATGCTTGCGGTGGATGGACATGAGATTGGATGGTATTTGAAATTCGTGACAAAACGTGATGAAGAGCGTACAATTTATATTATGCACCAATAGTTAGTGCCTATTGCCCGCCGTTTCTTGCATCCTCATGAAAAAAAATTGCTATTGCAATGCGATTCTGGTGTGCATCCATTGATCTTCCAGTGTTTTCCCCGTGTGTTCCCAGTGCACCTTCGGTGCGCTCCCGTAGCGGTTCCTAAATATCTATGGTACCACTTTGGTATATGTCCGGTACCTCTTTGGTATTTCTTTGGTTAACCAAAGAAATGTCAAGATTGCACTGGAGCTGTACTGGGACCTCTCCGAAGGTGCTCCGATGTTGCACCTGGTGGATGATCCTATGGAGTAAGAATGTTTATGGCGAGGCAATATTTACGGGTTGTTGGCGTTATAATGTCAGAAATCTAAAGTTTAGGCAATGAAGAAAGGGTTTTTAGTATGTGCAGCCCTGCTCGCCCTTGGAATGATGGCCGCTTGTGATGACGAGGAACCTCCTCGTCCTTCTCCAGTGAGCAATCCAAAAGTATATACAGTGACTGTTCCTGATTATCTTTATGGTGGCGATGTGGAAGGGGCTGGAGAATATAAAGAGGGTGATACTGCCACATTGGTGGCGAAGCCATGGGCTATGTTTTATTTTGTTTGTTGGAGTGATGGGGATCACCATAGTGAGATTAAGAAGTTTGTCGTAACACAAGATACATTATTCTCTGCAGATTTTAAACCCATCGAAATATGATAGCTTTTTTATGGATGAAATAAGCCGCGAGTGCGGCCTATTGCGTGAAGTATGAAACAGGTTCTACTTTTTCTCGGAGCTTTGATGATGGCCACGGCGGTGCAGGCGTGGAGTCCTGCGGTGCCTCAGTCGGCCGACGGCCGCGACAGCGGCGCCTATCGTGTGGCGCGTGAGTTGCGGTTGCAGACCGACGGCCCCCGTCTGTCGGGTTATACCCTCGGCTTCGCCCCCGACTGGCGGGTGGGTGTCGACGTTACCACCTTCTTTCGCGATGCGGAGTTCATGATGCCTTACACCCGTGGCTACACCGCCACGGGCTTCTTTGTCGCCCCCTACGCCACCCGTGCGGTGGGCGAGCGGGCGCAGCTCACCCTGGGGCTGCGGCTGGCCGGTGTGGCGGGCTATCCGGGCCTGCGCCGCTGGTGGCCGTTGGTGCGGATGGAGTATGCCCCGCACGACAACGTGCGGCTGGTGATGGGTTCGTTGTACGGCACCCTTTCGCACGGCCTCTATGAGCCGATGCTGGACCGCGAGCGGTGGGTCTACGACCCCTATGAGGAGGGCGTGCAACTTCTGGCCACACTGCCTTTGGGCGGGACACGCTGGCATACGGACACCTGGCTTTACTGGGAGGAGCTGCTGGAACCTTGGCAGCCGCGACAGGAGCGGTTCACCCTCGGCAGTGCCCACGAATGGCAGCTGACAGGTGTCAACGGCCATTCGCCCTTTGCCCTCAGCATCCCGCTGAGTTTCCTCGGCAGTCACCGGGGCGGCCAGTTCTCGGCATTGGACACCTGCATCCAGTCGCTCTTCAACGAGAGCGTGGCCCTGCGGGCCAGTATGGCCACGGGGCGGCGCAGCGCGCTGGCGGTGGATGTGCCGCTGTTCCTGTATCAGGATGTGTCGCCCGAGAAGTGGCAGGCCTTCCCTGACGGATGGGGTTTCTGGCCGCATCTTTCGTTCGATGGCACGCTTGCCCCTGCCACAGGTGACCGCGATTGGCGGATGCTGCTGCAGGCCGGCTACTGGCGGGGCAGCCATTTTATCGCCCCTCGCGGGAGCTACCTCTTCCAAAGCGTAAGTTGGCACAAACCCGATTTCGCCGCTCCCGACCGTCGTATGCTCACGGCCAAGGCCGCCGTGGAGAACCGCTACGGCAGCACCTTCGCGCTGGGACTCGACGCAGAATTCTACTATGACATGGATTTGCGCGGCCTCGATATTGCCTTTGGCCTGTATATGCGCTACCGCCCTTGAACGGGGTGTCCAAGGGCGGCAGGATATGTCGTAAGGAAGAAAAGGGGGTGCGGGTTAGCGCACGGTGAATTTGTATGTATCGCCGTTGAGACGGTACAGGTAGGTGCCTGGGGCATAGCCCTGCAGGTCCAGCCGATATTCTTTTGTATAGGCGGGAATCGTGGTTTTCTCCACCAGCTTGCCGTCGACGCTGTAGACTTGCAGCAGCATGTTGGTCTCGTGGTTCGAGGGAATCATGAGATATTCGCTGGCGGGGTTGGGGTAGGCGGGCGTGACTGCGGTGGCCTTGCAATCCTCGATGCTCACAGGCGTGGTGCCGAGGGGGTGAATTTTGTAGACCATGGCGTGTGCAGCGGTGAAACGGTAGCTGCCGGCGGCTTGGATGGAAGAGGCCGGGGCCAGGGTGAAGAAACCGTTGGAACCGCCGTCCCATCCCCAGTTGATGTAGAATTTCTTGGTGTCGGCTGCAGCGGTACCGGCAATGACGAATGCGTGGCCGGCAGCATCGCGACCGTGGGTGGTATCCGGGTCGCGGCCGCTGTAGTACACCGGGCGGCCGAAGTCGTCAATCTCGCTGTGGAGGATGTTAATCCAGTTGGCGTCGCTGACACCGGAGCGGGACAGGTAGGTTACCTCGGGGTCGTATTTCATGTAGGTGGAGAGTCCTTCAGGGACGTAGGTGCTCTGGGTGCCGCTACCATCCAAACCCCAGTGCATCTTCGTGATGACGCCACAGGCAAAGCTGAGTTTCGACACTGCGTGGCGCTCGTCCCACGGGCTGGTGATAGACACCGTGTTGGGCATACTGTCATAGACGAACTTGTTGGAGTCGGTGCTGAATTTGTAGCGGATGGTGGATCCGTTCCATGCCACGGTGGCGGTGCCCTTGCCCTTCTCGGGGTATTTCCAGAAATGGACAATCATGGCGGTGGCGGTGGCCACGCAGCCTGCAATGCAGGGACGGCCGCCGATGCGGGGGCAGAGGATGTTATAGGTGGGCTTGTCGGGGTCGCCTTGGCCCCATTTGGCTTTCACCAGCACGGCGCCTTTGGTGGGGTCGCAGGTGAAGGTGCCGTCCATCAGCTCGGCCCATTGCTCGCGCACCTCGGCGGTGGCGGTAACCTGCTGGTTCTGGCACTCGCTAATCAGGTCGGCATAGCTCTCCAGCATATAGCGGCAGGCGGGGTTGACGGTCTCGGGGTTGAGGTCGCCGGTCGGCGAATAGGCCAACACGGGCTCCACACAGTCGGAAGCCGACACCACGACAAAGCCGTTGCCGGGAACGTTGAAGGCATACAGGGCCGGGATGCTCAAGGTGGGGTTGTCCAGCTGCTGGGCGAGTTCCAGCTTGTCGGCGTCCACAGGAGCCTTGGTGCCGGTGGCGGCATTGAAATAGAATGCTCCCACTTGTTTGGCTGTGGCAAGGTCGATGTTTTGCGCTTTCGCGGTTCCGAGCAGTGCCAGACATACCACAGTGGCGATGATGAATGTTTTGGTTATCAAAGTCTTGAATGCTTTCATAGGGGTGATAGTTAATGTTTTTCCAAAAGGCAAAAATACGAAAAAAAACTGATTTGCACAGGAGGCAAGCCTTAAAAAATGTGAACCTGAGCGGCGTTGTCAGGGCGATAAGAGCAGGAACATCCCCAACCCCAAGTAGTTGCCCACCATGTAGCCAAGCAGGCCGATGGTGATGCCGAGCACGATGACTTCCTTGTTGCCCAGCAGGGTCGCGACCATGGGCACGAAGGGGGGCGAGTTGACAAGGGTCACGGAGGTGACGAGGGTGGTGTCGCCGTCAAGGTGCAGCAGTTTGGCGAAAAGGATTTGGAACACCAGCGAGCCAAAGACGATGAAGAGAATTAGCCAGAGGATATTGAGGCTGCCGGCGAGGTCCATCTGGCGGATGTTGCAGGCGTTGGCCACCGAGAAACAGAAGACATAGACGAAGTAGAGCCCGAGCGAAAAGGTCTTCGAGGTGTCGCGTCGGCGGATGGGAGGGAGGAACGAGGCCCCGATGGAGAGTGTGGTGAGCAACAGGATGAGCATCGGAGTGGAGATCCCCTCGGGGAAGAGGGTGGAGAGCAGGTAGGAGGCCCCCGCAATCAGCAGGGCGAGGGATACGGGCAGGAGGGAGGAATTGACAGTGTTTTTGATTGAGTTAATTGAAGTAATGGAAGTGATTGATTTGTTTCCATTATCTCCATTGTTTCCATTAATTCCATTCTTTCCATTGCTTCCATCCCTTTTTTGGGGCAGCAGTTTCCGGAAGACCGGCTTCCCGAAGCAGATGACGAAGATGAGGTAGATTCCTGTCACAATGAGGTCGTAGGAGGTGATATAGAGGTAGGTCTCGCTGTCCATGCCCACTCCGTGGGCGATGCTGCCCATGTTGGGGATGCCGCCGGTGTAGATGCCTACCGCCACGGCGCATACCTGGGCAAAATGGCGTGCCTCGTCGTGGCCGCGGAAGAGGAAATAGCCTGCCACCACGGTGATGAGGATGGCTGCCATGCCGCTTCCGAAGGCTTTGAGAGCCTTGCCGGTGGACCACCCAGAGAGGTTGCAGGTGATGAGCATCAGGGGAATGGAAAGGGGAATGCAGACCTTGCCGGCCCAGTCGTTCACCGTGGTCAGTCCGGGGGTGGAGAGCCACGGCGTGAGGTTGGCCGTCAGCAGGCCGATGATATAAAGCACCGCCATGGGGCTCACACGCTCAATCCAGCGCCATTTGCGGGACATGAACATCACCAGCGCGGGGATGCCGAGGAGGTAAAGGAGGTAGAGGGGCAAATTGAGAATCGAGAATTGAGAATTGAAAATTAGGACTTACGGGTGGCGGACAACTCCTCTTTGAGATACTGGGCGGTGTAGTTGTCGGGCTGTTCGGCCAGCGCCTCGGGGGTGCCTTCAAACACAACGCGGCCCCCCTCGCGGCCTCCTTCGGGTCCCATGTCGATAACCCAGTCGGCCACTTTGATGACATCCATGTTGTGTTCGATGACTAGCACGCTGTTGCCGCGGTCCACCAGCCGTTGCAGCACCTCCAGCAGCACGCGGATGTCCTCGAAGTGCAGGCCGGTGGTGGGCTCGTCGAGGATATAGAGCGTGTTGCCCGTCTCGGGACGGGCCAGTTCGGTGGCCAGCTTGATGCGCTGGGCCTCGCCGCCGCTGAGGGTGGTGGACTGCTGGCCGAGGGTGATATAGCCCAATCCCACCTCATGGATGGTTTTGAGCTTGCGGTAGATACGGGGGTGCGACTCGAAGAAGTCCACCGCCTCGTTGATGGTCATGTCCAGCACATCGGCGATGCTCTTGCCTTTGTAGCGTATCTCCAGGGTCTCGCGGTTGTACCGCTTGCCGTTGCACATCTCGCAGTTTACGTACACATCGGGCAGGAAATTCATCTCGATGGTGCGCACGCCGGCACCCTTGCAGTGTTCGCAACGGCCGCCGCTGACGTTGAACGAGAAGCGGCCGGGCTTGTAGCCGCGGATGCGGGCACTGGGCAGCTGGGCGAAGAGGTTGCGTATCTCGTCAAAGACACCCGCATAGGTGGCGGGGTTGCTGCGTGGCGTGCGGCCGATGGGCGATTGGTCAATCTCGATGACTTTGTCGATGGCCTCCACCCCCGCGATGGTGCGGTAGGGCAGGGGCGCTTTCTGCGAGTGGTGGAAGAGTTGGTTGAGGATGGGGTGGAGGGTCTCGTTGATGAGGGTGGATTTGCCGCTGCCGCTCACGCCGGTGACGCACACGAAGCGGCGTAGCGGGATGTCGAGGGTGACATCCTTCAGGTTGTTGCCCGTGGCACCTTCGAGGACGAGGTGGTCGGGCAGGGAGGTGAGATTGGCGGGGCTGGAAGCCACGGGTCTCCTCGCGGGGATGGGGATGTCCTTCACGCGGTTGAGGTAGTCCAGCGTCAGGGTGTGCTGACGGGCGTGAACCAGTTGGTCGTGGGTACCCTGGAAGATGATTTTCCCGCCGTGCACACCGGCTCCGGGGCCGATGTCCACCACGTAGTCGCCATTCATAATCATGTCGCGGTCGTGTTCCACCACAATCACGCTGTTGCCCAGGTCGCGCAGCTCTTGCAAGGCATGGATAAGGCGTTGGTTGTCTCGTTGGTGCAGACCGATGCTGGGCTCGTCGAGGATATACAGCACGTTGACCAGCCGCGCCCCTATCTGGGTGGCCAGCCGGATGCGTTGCGACTCGCCGCCTGAAAGACTTCCGCTGCTGCGGTTGAGGGAGAGATAGCCCACCCCCACGTCAATCATGAAACCGGTGCGTGTCAGTATCTCGCGCAGTATCTCGTGGGCGACGGTGCGCTGGGCGCCGTCCAGCCGCTCTTCGAGGTGCGACAGCCGCTCGTGCAGCTCGGTGAGGTCCAGTCTGGCCATCTCGCCGATATGCATCCCGTCCACCTTGAAGGCCAGGCTTTCGGGTTTGAGGCGATGGCCGTGGCATTCGGGGCAGGGGATGGTGTTCATGAACGATGCCGCCCATTTCTGCAGGGCCGCCGAACTCTCATCCGAGGCCATCTGCATGATATAGTTCACGATGCCTTGGAAACTGCTGCCATGCTGCATCTCGTAGGCGTCCTCCAGCCCGGTGAAGTCAGAGGTGCCGTAGAGGATGGTGTTCATGGCGTCTTCCGAGAAACTCGACACGGGGTCGTCGACGGTGAAGTGGTAGTAGCGCCCCAGATTCTCCATTTTACGGTAGAAGTAGTTGGTGGGGCTGTACTTCCCCAGCACCTCGAAGGCCCCCTCGCGGATGCTCCGCTCGGGGTGGGGTATCAGCTTGTGGATGTCGATTTGGGCTATCTGTCCCAGTCCGTTGCATTTGGGGCAGGCCCCGTAGGGCGAGTTGAAAGAGAACGTATTGGGTTCTGGCTCGGGGTATGAGATACCAGTGACGGGGTCCATCAGCTGGCGGCTGTAGTAGGCGGTGTCGGTGCCGTCCAGTATCATCAGCACCCCCTTGCCCTGCTTGAAGGCGGCGCGTACCGCCTCTTTCAGCCGGTCGGTGTTCTTGCCCACGCGCACGCGGTCGATGACCAGTTCGATGTCGTGGGTCTTGTAGCGGTCCACCTGCATGTTGTAGGTGAGTTCCCGCACCTCGCCGTCTACGCGCACGCGCAGGAATCCTTTCTTTGCCACTTGGGCAAACAGCTCGCGGTAGTGTCCCTTGCGGCTCTTCACCAGCGGGGCCAGCACGGTGATGTCCTTGCCGGCATAGTGCTCGTTGATGAGGGCGAGAATCTGCTCTTCGGTGTATTTTACCATGCGCTCGCCGCTCAAGTGCGAGTAGGCGATGCCTATGCGGGCATACAGCAGTCGCACGAAGTCGTATATCTCGGTCACGGTGCCCACCGTCGAGCGGGGGTTCTTGTTGGTGGTCTTCTGCTCGATGGAGATGACGGGGCTGAGGCCGTTGATGCTGTCCACGTCGGGCCGCTCGATGTTGCCGATAAAATGGCGCGCGTAGGCCGAGAAGGTCTCCATGTACCTCCGCTGCCCCTCAGCGTGGATGGTGTCGAACGCCAGGCTGGACTTGCCGCTGCCGCTCAAGCCGGTGAATACCACCAGCTGGTTGCGGGGGATGTCGAGGTCGACATTCTGCAGATTGTGTTCGCGTGCGCCGAGTATTTCGATGTTAGCCAAGGCAGGATGATTTCTCAGGGATTAGATGTGGGTGAGGATGCTGGTGTCTTTCTTCCCTTTGGTGAGGGTTTTGTATAGGGTGCCGTTGTCGACGGGCAGGCGGACGGTATAGCTCTTGTTGGCTTTGTTGCGCAGGTGGTCCGAGGTGAGCCAGGGGTTGAGGGTGATGAGCATCTTGTAGGTGGTGCCGTTCTCTTTGGCAAACTGGTAGAGGTCCACGTTCTGCCCCTCCAGGGTGGCGGTGCGTGTGGGGATGGGCGGGTATAGGTCGCACCGGCGCAGCTGGTAGCCATACTGGCGGGGATGCTGCATGATGGTCTTCATGGCCAGGATGCGGTACACATAGCGAGATGTCTCGGTGTTGAGGCGGGTGTCGTAGTAGCTCTCGACCCCCTGCTGGCCCATCCGTTTGCTGAGGCCTCCCTCGCCGCAGTTGTAGGCTGCCGCCGCTGCCGACCAGCTGTGGAAGCGGGCGTAGAGGCTCTTGAGGTATTTGCAGGCCGCCTCGGTCGAGGCTTCCAGGTCGTTGCGCATGTCAATCTCGTCGTTCACCTCCAGTCCGTAGGTGGTGCCTGTGCTCTTGATGAACTGCCAGAACCCCTGGGCCTTGGCGGGCGAGGTGGCGTTGGTGAGGCCGCTCTCGATAACACAGAGGTACTTGAAGTCCTCGGGGATGCCGTTCTTCTTTAGGATGGGTTCGATGGTGGGGAAATAGCGGTTGGCCCGTTTGAAATACTGCACGGTGGCCGACTGGCGGTACATGTTGACGATAAGTTCGTTGTCGAGGGCTTCGCGCACATAGTAGACCTCCAGCGGCACTCGCTCGCCGGCAAAGTAGAGCGTGTCGGGGATGACGGGGGCATAGACGCGGTAGTCGGTCATGATGGCGCGCCGTTGCAGCTCGTCGCTGTCCTCCTTCTGGGTGGCGAAGATAAAGACCTCGCCGGCGATGGCTATCGAGGCCAGTACAATGGCAACTATGGAAATCTTCTTCATGGCGCTCAAGGGTGGGTGGGGTTATGCAAGACAGCGCGCTACAATCAACTCCGCCACCTCGGCCTTCGACAGCAGGGGGGAGGTGTGGCGCGAGCCGTCGCTGCCGAAGATGGTGACGCGGTTGGTGTCGACACCAAAGCCGGACCCCTCGTCGCGCAGCGAGTTGAGGATGATATAGTCCAGCCGCTTCCGCTCCAGCTTGGCCAGGGCGTTGTCGGCCTCGTGGTCTGTCTCAAGGGCGAAGCCGATGAGGCGTTGCCCCTTCTGTTTCATCTGTCCGAGGGTGGCCAGTATGTCGGGGTTCTGCACCAACTCCAGCGTCATGCCGCTGTCGCCCTGCTTCTTCAGTTTGTGGTCGGCGGTCTGTGCGGGACGGTAGTCGGCCACGGCGGCAGCCAGGATGGCGGCTTGGCAGGAGGGAAACAGTGCAGTGGCGGCGGCGTACATCTCCCGTGCGCTCTCCACATCGGTGCGGTGGATGGCGGGATGGGTGGTGCGGCAGGCTGTGGGGCCGGCCACCAGCTCGACGGCGAAGCCTTTCTTGGCCAACGCCTCGGCGAGGGCGAAACCCATCTTGCCCGACGAATAGTTGCCGATAAACCGCACGGCGTCAATCTTCTCATAAGTAGGCCCCGCGGTGACGAGAACCTTTGGTAATTCAGAATGGGTAGTTGGGAATTGAGAATTGGTTTGTGTGGTCGGATTTTCAACTTTCAATTCCAAATGTTCCATTATCTCCTCGGGTTCGGGCATCCGGCCGATGCCTTCGGTGCCGCAGGCCAGCGACCCGCTTGCGGGCGGGATGATATGCACCCCGTCGGCCTCCAGGCGGGCGAGGTTGCGCTGCACGGCGGGGTTCTCCCACATCTGGGTGTTCATGGCGGGGGCCAGGTAGAGCGGCTTGCCCGTGAAGGCGAGGAGGAGGGCGCTCAGGGCATCGTCGGCGATGCCGCCCGCCAGCTTGCCGATGATATTGGCCGTGGCGGGTGCTACCACCATTATCTCGCCCCAGTCTTTCAGGGAGATATGCTCGGTGGTGTGGTCGTTTCCGTCGGCAAAGAGGTCGGCATAGAGACGGCGCCCCGAGACGGTCTCAAGGGTCAGCGGGGTGACGAACTGCAGCGCGTGGCGCGTGGCGACACACTGCACCTCGTGGCCTGCCTTGCGCAGCAGGCGCACCAGCTGCGGACTCTTGTAGGCGGCAATGCCGCCCGTGATGCCGACGAGGATGCGCATGGCTTATTGCTGTTCAGCGATGACCTTGTTCTCCAAGTCTTCCATCTTCTGCTGGGCCAGGTCCTCCTTGGCGGGGTTCCGGTAGTAGAGTTCGTGGTCGAGGTACTCCTCGGTGGCTTCCAGCACAGGCTTGGGCATCTGCTCGTAGTGGCGTACGATGTCAATCTGCTCGCGGTTCTCGAACATATCGTCCACGTTCTCGCCGCCGGTGGCAAACTCCTCGATGCGTTTGTGCAGCTCTTTCTTCTCCTCCACGGCAATCTGGTTGGCACGTTTGGTGAGCATCGCCACGGTCTCGTATATGTTGTCGGTCATCTGGCTGAAATCTGCGGTGTTGCGTGTGACGGTGGTGTTGGGGGTTCTTTTCTTGGTTTCTTCCATGGGTTATTGTTTTTTTGATTTTTGTCGGTTGGGTGTGGTTATCGGGTTTCCAGTTTCGCGATGGCGGCCTTGGACTTGGTGTAGTAGTCTTGGGCGCGGGCGAGGTATTTCGAGTCGCGGAAGGAGGTCACGAAGCGGTCGAAGTCGTTCACCACCTGCTGCAGGCGGTCCTTCATCTTGTCCTCGCGGCTGTTGATGCCGTATTGGTATCCGCTGGCCAGCATATAGAACATCGCGTCCTCCTTATAGGGCGAATCGGGGTAGTTGTTCAGGAAATTCTGTAGCGACACGTATGCGGCGTTGTATTGCTCGGTGAGGTAGTAGCCGTAGGCAATGTCGTAGTCCTTGCGCATCAGCTTGGCGCGCATCTCGTCGAGGTAGCCGTTGATTTCGGGCACATGCACGCTGGTGGGGTAGCGGTCCAGATAGGACTCGAAGTCGGTGATGGCTTCGGTGGTCTGCTTCTGGTCCAGGTAGTATTCGGGCGATTCGTGGTACTTGCACATCGCCGCGTTGTATAGCGCCTCTTCGGCGCGGTCGTTGTAGGGGTAGTGTTTGTAGAAGGTGCGGAACTGGTATCCTGCCGAGAAGTAATCCTGCTCCTGCATCAGCGACATGGCATAGTACCAGGCGATGTCCTCGGAGTGCTCCTTTCCGTGATAGTGCATGATGAGGTTTTCGAACAGCTGGATGGCTTTGGTATAGTTGTGCGCCTCGTAATATTTCATGGCCGCCTCGTACTTGGCATCCGAATCCGCGCTCTTCAGCAATTTCTCGTAGCGGGTGCAACCCGATAGAATAGCGATAGTTAGGACGATAAGCCCTAATTTGGAAATGATTCTCATAACTTGCAAAAATACACTTTTTTTTTTATTTTAGATAGATTTTATTTATTTACACGCCTATTTACGCCCTCCTGCAGAGCGGGAGAGATTAGGTTGAATGGTTTATCACTAAAAACAGAAAGCTAAAATTCACCACCAAGGGAGAGGTCTCGGTGTAGTCCTTATGCGACGTTTATGTGCCTTTTACACTTCTCCGACGTTTCTCCGACACTTCTCCGACTCATGTCGGGAGAAGTGCGGGAGAAATGCTGGGTATGCGTGAGATAAGAGTAAAAGGCACGGAGAATGCGCATAAAAGCCACACCGAGAGCAGGGTGGTACGCAAGAGTCCCGCCTGCATACCTTGGCGGCGAGGACGTGTCATTGCAGGCGGGTGGCTTCCGTTGTGGGTGGCAACGTCTGTCGGTGCCCAACAGCGGACTATTCCACCAGCAGTTTCTTGGTTGTACGGCCGGCGGCAGTGGTCACCACCACCACGTACATCCCTTTGGGGTAGGCCGTAAGGTCGAGGCGCGCATACTGTGCTTCCACCTTGCGCTGCTCCACCAGCTGCCCTTGTGCGTTATATACCTCCACCGTGTGGATGCGGAACGCCGAGAAGAGCGATGCCTCCGTGGTGGCGGGGTTGGGATACAGGGTGTGTGCTGCTCTGCCAAGCGGGTGGGCTGCGTGACATCCAGCACTATCCCCGTGGTGTCGAATATCGGGAAGATAAGTAGACCAGTCCCCCTGTGCGGCTGAATTTCTTCTCCACGTATACCTATAAATCCGTGGTCGTCCAAAAGTTCTCTCCGAATAATGCGTGACGATGTATACGGTCCGCCAGAATCTTCGTAGACAATTTTCCATAAACGTGTTTCTGGATGGGCGTACTTATGATAATCGTTGGTATCCTTATGGTTATTAAGCTCAGTGCCGGCCACATAGAAAGAGTCCGAGACAGTGACGGCACTGTCGAAATACACCTCGTAGATATAAGGATAGTACAGCATTGTAGGGTTTGAGGTGTGTATCTGCAATCGGTATCGGGGCTGCACATCGTTCCAACACCCTTCCGCCAACAAGATAAGGGAATCGTCTGTGGGTTTGTATAGTTGCAAGTATTCTGGTTCGCGTCCCGCTATGGTGGTATCTGCGTAATCCCTATACAAATTCTGATTGTCCATCCAGATATCCATTGCAGCCGCAACTCCGATAATCCGCAAAGTTGTGTCTATATATCGGTATGTGGCAAATATTACTGGACTAGTATGAAACGATTCAATGACAATTCCGAGTTTCTTGCCATCGGGATTGCCATAGGCCGATCTGCTTACCCTGAACCAATTGTCAAACCCGCCATAGTAATAAAACGTCGGATCCCTGGGGCCTTGGTAATGGTCGAAATAGGTGAATATTGTATCCACATGGTTTTGTGCCACCAACGGCAGAAATGCCAGCACCAGCATCAAAGAAAAAAATGTCTTTTTCATGGTATTATAAGTATTTGGTTATTCTTCACACCGAATTTTAATTTCATAATCAATTCTTTCTGGGATTCGTTCCTCAAATTCGAAATCGTTGCTATACAAGTACAATGGCACATGCTCGTCTTTCAACCGATAAGCCCTCACATCGGTCTGTATCTGTTGAACCGTCCCGCAATGCGGGAAAGCCTCCATTATTGGCTGCGTGTAGAATACCAGCTCCTTGGGATTGTCCTTTTTCCTTCCAACGGACACCCATTTGCTTTCCCCGTCGAAATTGTCATGGTGATAGAACCAACAGTTGTTCACAATGGTATACGGGATGGCGGCGGATGCCGGGATGCTGAACTCACCGAGTACGGTTTCCGGTGAACTCGGGGTGTTTGTTTCCGCCAGCACCTGCAACGTGGAAAACGGATGGCTGTATGTCAGGCTGTTGATGCCACAATCCCCATTGTTATAAACATACACCAATGAGTTGTATGCGCAGTAGGCACCCGGGGTGGTGATTGTGGTAGGGATGTCGAAGATATGGGTCACAATTCCATGGAGGTCCCCAGTATAGGGTGGGGCGGGGGGGATACAGGGAGGATACGACATTTCTGGCACATAGAAGAACGACGCGGTGGACACGCTGTCGCCATTGGCAGCGAACATCCGAAACGTGGGGTACATCGGATAGTTCCTCCCCTCACAAGGATTGGCGGATGCCGAATATCTATGGATTTCGTTATACAACGTGCTCGAGGCAAACATGTTGTTTCGGTCGAAAACACGCATACTTATTCCTGAGTTATTGCCTTCAAAGGTTCCGCCCGTAACAATGTAATTGTCCGTAGTCACCACTTGGGTCATGGACTCTGTCTGGTTGCTGGGCAAGCCTGTGGAACTTCCTGTGGTGTATATCCAATTGTTGGTGTAGGGAAGCCCTATCATCTCGGCTGCACAGGCGATGCCTTTATCTATTCCCCCAACAAGAGCCAGATGGATATATTCGTTCATGTATTCAGGGCTGTCGAAAATCGTCAAATCGTTGAATACTTTGACCTGTACAGTGTCATATGGTATATGGTTGGTATCACTAATCATATAATAATTGTCATAAATATGGTATCCACCACCGCCATAAAACATTGCCGCACAGTCGAACCAGCCCACAATTCCTCTGTCAAATTTGGTGTCCGTTCCACAAAAATAAACGATATCATCACGGATTTCGAAGTCCCTGATTTCATACTTGCAATCCAAACTGGCCCATGACAAAATAAGATTGTTGTCGGCCAGAGCGAATCCGCAGCCCTCGGTTGTCTTAATGTAGCTGATGGTTTTTGGATATCCGTACTCTCGGATGATGGCGTTATCCACGGCTCCCGGCAACTGTACCGTTGCGAGTACATTCTGCTGCCCATAAGACACAAAGACAGGCAGCAGAAACAAAAGTAAGTAAACATTTTTTTTCATGATGCAAGGATTTTGATTAATAAATTTGATTGTTTGA
>CAJOHZ010000010.1 GCA_905234695.1 uncultured Bacteroidales bacterium
AAGCTGAAACTAAAAATGAGTCCGGTGCAATACCGAACTCATTTCTGTAGACAAATTAACTGATTTTTTAATCCGTCCAACTTTTGGGGGTCACTTCACCACTGGAGGCCGCCCCTTTTTATGTATTCTATTCGTGTGCGGATTAGTTGTTGATGAATGTCCGCTCGCCCCAGTTGCCTTCGCTCAGCTTGCCGCCGAGGATGATGGCGGGTTCCTGCAGCTTGCCTTGCAGCGAGGACTCGTAGGCCTGGTTCTTGGTGACGTTGTTGAAGAGTTCCTGGAAGGTCACCTCGCCACGGGTGTATTTCAACTCTTTCAGGATGTAGTAGGTGAAGAAGCCGTGGTGCTGGTCGATGAAGGAGTAGGCCGTCTTGTTGCCGTCGGCGGCCATGAAGATAACAATATCGTTACGCACGCGCGGGTTGCGGTATTTCTTCACGTCGCGCTGGATATCGAAGAAGCTCTTGCCGCTACGCTGGATGCCGTTGAAGCTGGCGTCGATGATGAAAGTGTAGCTGAGGGCCTCCACGCGGTTGAACCAGCCGGTGAGGGTGTCGAGGGGGATGCACTGCGAAATCACCTTCTTGGCATCGCAGCTCTTGAGCTTCACGTTCTCGGGCAGCACGCCGTTCTTGGCACGCAGGGCGCGGATTTTGCTCACATCGATGCCGCTGGGCATGAGGCAGGGGAGGTACTTCTCGTTGCTGATGCCGTGGCCGGCATAGTAGAGGATGATATGCACATCGCCGTGCTGGGCGGTGATGATGTCTTTCAGCCAACGGATACCTTCATTGTGGATTTCCTGACGGCCGGCGTTGTGCAGCACCTTGACATGGCGTGAGGGGATGCCGAGGGTGCGCACAAAATACTCGCGGAGGATGTCGCCGTCGTTGCTGGCAAAGTCGCAGTTGGGCAGGGGGGCGGTATACTCCTCGTCGGCGATGATGAGGGCGTAGGTCTTGCTGTTGCTGTTCTCCTCGATGGAGGGGATGTTGAAGTCCACATACTCGTCGTTGAGCAGCGATGCCTCCATGCTGCGGGCAGCGGCGTCGAAGGCTCCGTGGACGACAATCTGAATCTGGCTGCGGCGGTAGTGCGGGCCGGTCATGTCGAAGCAACGGGTGACAAACTGGAAGTCGTTGGTGGTCTGGTGCAGGGCGGTGACGCCGTTCTCAAGGAACTCGCGCACGCTCTGGGCGCGGATGTAGGCCAGCTGGGCGTTGTTGGAGATGCCCTCCTTCTGGTCGACAGAGATGCGGATATGCTCGTCGTTGAACACCACAGGCATGTAGCGGAAGTCGCCGAACTCGCCACGATAGTCGATGTGGTGGATTTCCGCCGCGTCGGTGGTGGAGGTGATGGTCACGGAGACCTTCTTTCCGGGGCTGAAGATGTCGCTCAGCTCGCTGTCGATCATCTGGCGGGTGAGGTTGCAGATGGCGCGGCAGGAGTTGGAGGTGTTCCACAGGTAGGCCCCCGAGGGATAGTCGTCTTCGGTGCCCTCGAAATGGTGGCAGTTGTAGGCGATATTGTAGACATAGTTGATTTCGGTCTTGCCGTCCTCGGTGCTGTCCTCCTGCACGTCGGAAGAGATGCGGACAAATGTCTCGTCATACAGTTTTTCGGCGTTGGGAAGGCTGACGAGTATCTGCTGGATTTGCTTGTTCATCTGTTTTTCGCGCTGCTGGACACTCTGCCGGAGGCGATTGATGATGAAAGTGTGGAAGTCGTCGTTGTATTCGTGCTCGTTGCGGGGCGTGGCCTCGGGTGTTTGCGCGAAGAGGCTCATAGGCAATACGATAGCCAATGCCAATGCAGCGCTGACGACGATGGTGCGGAGGTGACAATGGGTTGTTTTCATTGAAGTATGCTTATATTATTTCAAGATGCAAAATTATAACTTTTTACCCGAATAGACGGGCTCTCCCGCTGAAAATAATCAACAGGCCTGTGTTCATTGGCGTTTTCGGGGTGGGGGTGGGCTTCTCAGCGTGAGAGGCGGAAGGTGAATTTCTTCTGCAGGCGGTGGCGGAAGCAGAAGAGGATGCCGACATACAGTCCGACCGACAGGAGGGTGCCGAGGGCGACCCATATCTCGCCCAGGCCGCAGCAGTGGAGGGTGACGAACACCCCCAGCAACAGAATTGCGGGAAGCAGATAGGCGATGACCACCGCCAGCATCCCGCGGCGGGCGTTGATGATGACGTTCACCTTGTCGCCCGGCTGGTACTGCTGCCAGTCGGCGGTCTCGATGTCGACAATCTTCTCTTTCTTTTCGGCAAAGCCGCAACGGCTATGGGCCTGGCAGGCGGCGCAGGCGCTCAGGACATCCATCTTGACGGTGACATGTCTCTCTTCGGTGGCGGTGACGATGCCGCCGTGGGTGGCTATGGTTTCCATGTCTTGGGTGCAGTCTTGCAGTTTTTTACACAGCGGCCTTCGGTGTTGATGTGGTATTCCTCGCCGCGGTATACGACTTCGGCGCGGCCATAGGCGAAGGGCCCGGCGAGGTCGAAGGCCGGCGGAATCACCATGTTGCCCTTGGTGTCGATATAGCCCCACCAGTTGCTCAGCACCGGCGCCAGGCCGTTGCCGAAGTGGTAGGCGTTGGGATATTTCGGCGGAATGACGATATTGCCGTAGAGGTCGGCATAGCCGAAGAGGCTGTCTTTCTCGATAAGTGCCAGTCCGTCGTGGTAGCTGTATACCTCGGCGCGGATGCCGTGGTGGTCGTATTCCAGTGGCAGGATGACTTTCCCGTGGGTGTCGATGATGCCCCATTTCCCTTTGACGCACACCCCTGCGCGGCCGTGGTTGAAGAGGCTGGCCTCGTCGAACTGGTAGGAGGTGATTTCCTTTCCTTTGAGGTCAAGGAAGCTGTACCGCCCGTCGCGCTTGGCGAGGATGCGGTGGTCGCTCATGCCGATGATTTGGGTGTAGAGGGGTTTGGTGATGGGCTTGAAACTGCGGTCGAAGAGGGACATCCCGTATTCGTCGCCCGCGAAGAAGACCCCTTCGCTCATCGAGGTCACAATCTCGTATTTGATGGTCAGCACCTCTTTGTTTTTCTTGTCAATCATCCCGTAGCGTTCGTAGTTCTTGACCACCGCCACTCCCTCGAAGAAGGGGTAGGCATATTCGTACATGGGGGGGATGACGGTGTTTCCGTCATAGTCGATATAGCCGTAGGCCACCAGCGTGCTGTCGATGTCGACCGCCACCACGGCCAAGCCCTCGCTGAAGGTCGAGGCGGCGCGGTAGCGGAAGGGGATGCGCGGTTGTCCCAGGGTGTCGAAAAAGCCGTACAGGCTGTCTTGCAATACCCGTATCATGCCGTCGGTGGGGTAGACCACTTCGCTGTACAGGCAGGGAATTACCTCCACTCCGTCGCGGTTGATGAGGCCGCAGTGGTCGTAATCCATGAAGACACGGCAGTAGTCGCCGTGGAATTTGTCGACAAACATGTACTTGTTGGGGACGATCACGGTGCCGTCCTCGCGTTTGAAGCCGAACCGATCGCCCTCCTGGGTGGTTTGGATGCCGTCGATAAAGACCAACTCGCAGCCGCAGGATTCGTCATCGACATACTCCACCCGCTCCTGCGCGTGCATCAGCGGGGTGCAGAGGAGGGCAAGTATCAGCGGGATTGTCTTTTTCATGCCGGTATAGGGTTAGATGATGGTGATGTCGTGGGCTTCCATCCAGCCGCTGTTGCCGTCGGCGATATGGATTTTGTGCCAGCCGCCCAATGTCTCCTCGATGACGACCTTGGTGCCTTCGTGCAGCACCATCTTGTCCACGCTGCCCTCTTCGGGCGAGCTCTTCACCACCGTCATGGGCACGGTGACAATGGCCTCGTTGTGGCGGTTGTAGTGGGTATGGGAGACTGCGGCGCAGGCGATGCAGAGGCCCACCAGCACCACGGCCACCACGATGCCCGTCAGCATTCCCTTGCGCCAGCCGTAGTCCGAGCTGAGCAGGAACACTACGATGAACAGGGCCAGCAGTGCGATGGCCACCAGCAGCGCGACCCGCCAGCCCGTGGGACTCAGCAGGCCCACCAGCGAGCGGCCCCACTGGACGAGGAATACCTCGGGCAGCGACGCAATTTGGTCTTCGGTCTTGCTCTGCGCCAGCTCCAGGTTCTGCTTGGCATCGCGGAAATTGGGCCGCATCCGCAGGGCGCGTTCATAGTTCAGCACGGCCTGTCCGTATTCTTCCATGCGGTAATAGGCGTTGCCGATGTTATAGTACAGGTCGGCGCTCTCGAAGCCCGACTCAAGGATGGCGTTGTAGGCCTCGATGGCGGCGGGGAAGTTGGACGACTTGAAGGCATCATTGCCGCGGTTCATCCACTCGTCGGAGGTCTGGGCCTGCCCCGCAAGGGACAGGAGGAGGGAAATACTAAACGCTAAAAGGTATCTTTTCATATTCATTCTTTTTCTATCCTAGGGATGCAATCGTATGGATGGCCTCGTCGTATATCTGCTGCTTCATGGCGGTGGCGTCGCCCGGGGCGAAACGGGCAAAGTCGACATCGCTCAGCAGTTTCAGGATGTGGGCCAGCTGTTCTTCGCCCACCTGTTTCTCGGCCAGGCATTCGCGCACGGTGTCGCTGCTGAGACGCGCGAGCTCGATATTGTACTTGTCGGCCAGGCAGCCCCATACAGCCTTGTAAATCTCTTCGTAGAACCGGTTGTTGTCGTTGGTGTGCAGATATGCGGCGGCGGCTTTGAGCCGTTTGCGTGCCTCCTTGGTGGCGCGGCGCAGGCGCATCCCTGCGATATCCTGCTGCTGTGCCTGACGGCGGCGGCCGACGAGGGCGGCGGCCACGGCGGCACACAGGATGGCTCCCAATGCGACCCAGAACCAGCCTTCGGCACGGTCACGGCTGTTGCGGGGACTGAACGGTGTGCGGCGTACCTGGATGTAGTTGATATCGTTGCTCAGCAACTTGACGTCGCTCTTGCTGCTGGTGACATTCTTCATGGAGTTGGGGTCTCCCTTGTGGATGCGCACGGGGATGGCATCGATGTGGCGGGTGACATAGTGGCCCGTGGCGGGGTCGAAGAAGACGAAATCCAGCGCGGGAATCTCATAGTTGCCTTGGTTGCGGGGAATCAGCACCCATTCAAAAGTGCGGCTGCCGCTGACGCCGTTGCTGCTGCGCGTCAGTTTGTCGTTCACCTGCGGGTCGTACACCTCGAATACCTTGGGGAAGTTGGGCTTGGGACTGTCAATCAGCATCAGGTTGCCGGTGCCGCTGACGGTGATGCGGTAGGTCATGGCCTCGTTGGCGCGCACCTCGTTGGTGTCCATCTTGCATTTCACCTCGAAGTTGCCCACGGCGCCGCCGAATCCGGCAGGGGCCTCGGGCAGGGCCTTCACATGGAGGGTGAGGCCGTTGGTTTTAAGGTGCTTCTGCACAGCCTGCGTGGGGTTGAAGAAGGGGTCGTCGAAGAGATCCCACATCGTGCCGGTGCGCCTCCGTTGCCGTTGTACCATGGCCAACACATCGAGGTCGAGGGGGTCGATGGTCAGCTTGCCATGCTCTTGGGCGAAGAGGGCTCCCCGACGGATTTCGGCCACTTGGTAGCGGCGGCCTTCGATGGTCTCTTCGTACTGGCGCACATCGCCGTTTTTCGTCAGGTCTTCGCTCCAGAACCCTTTGTTTCCGGGCAGTTTGTCAATCTGGAACTGGCTGATGGGTATCTGCGTGTATATCTTGTAGGTGATAAGTGTCTGCTCGCCTTGGTAGGGGCTGCTGTTGCTCACGCTGGCACGGGCGAAGAGGCTCTTGCTGTCGATGGCCACGGGGGCCTGCTGTTGCTGTGCCGACTGGCCGTACTGCTGTCCGCCGCCGCCTTGGGACTGTCCGCTGCCTTTCTCCACGACAATTGTGAAGCCTTGGCAAGTGACCTTCTTGCCGTCCACGGTGCAGCTGGCGCCGCCGATGTTGAAGGAGCCTGCCATGTCGGCCTGCAGGATGTAGGTGAATCCCGAGGTGACGGAACGCGACACCTGTCCGTTGATGACCGACATGCCGGTCTGGAGCGAGGTGTTGGGGCCGGAAAGAACGCTGAGTCCTTTGAACGTGGGTCCGCGGAAGTCGTTGGCGCGGGCGTTCACCTCATAGCGCACCTCGAACCGCTGCCCTTCGGCCACCCGTCCAGGGGCGCGCACGGTCAGCTCCTGTGCCGAAGCGACCCACGAAAGCAAAAAGCATAAACTAAAAACTAAAAAGTATCTCTTCATATCTTATAAGTAATCATTCAAATCAACAGTTCAACAATTCAACATATAGCCCTACCAGTCTTTCTCGATGCGTCCATGCGTTGCGACTTCCATCTTCTTGGCATGGTCCTTCATCGTTTTCTTCTCGTTGTTCTTCACGGCCTCCAGCATACGCTCGGCATCCTGTTTCTTTTGTTGCTGCTGCCGCTGTTGCTGCTTCTGCTGCTGGCGGTCCTGCGGTTGCTGTTGGTCTTGATTCTGTTGTTGCTGTTGGTTTTGCTGCTGGTCTTGTTGGTCTTGCTGTTGCTGCTGCTGCTGTTGTTGGTTTTGCTGGTTGTTCTGGTTTTGGTCTTGGTTCTGGTTATTCTGGTTCTGCTGCTGTTGCTGCTGTTGTTGCTGGGCCTGTTGCAGCATCTTCTTGGCGTAGGAGAGGTTGTAGCGGGTGTCCTCGTTCTTGGGGTCGATTTTCAGGGCCTCCTGATAGTCGTTCACCGCCTGTTGGAACATCTGCAATCCGTCGGCGCGGTTGTTCTGCTGCAGGCCTGCCTGCAGGTGGCTGTTGCCCTTGTTGTGGAAGGTGCGGCTGCGGGTCTTGCTGTCCAGGTCGGGCTGCATCAGTACCGAGTCGAAGTGTTGGGCGGCGCCGTTGTAGTTCTTTTGGCGGTAGAGGGCGTTGCCCAGGTTGTAGTGGGCGCGGTAGGCGGAGGAGTCCTCTTGCAGCGCTTTGCGGTAGTTCACCTCGGCCCGCTCATATCGTTTGGCTTTGTATTCGCGGTTGCCTTTCCGGGTTTCTTTGCGTGCGCCGGCATTCTGTGCAGCGGCCCCCAAGGGGAGGAGCAGCAGCATACCGAGCAGCAGTAGGGTGAGACGCTTCATGGCGTAGTGGGTTTATTTGGCGTTCGTGTTGGGTGTTTTCTTTTTCAGCAGGCTGTCGAGGTTGAATTTCCTGTTGCGGCGTTCGAAGAGCAGCAGCTCCGCGACCAGGCACACCAGGACGGCGGCCAGCGGGTATTGGTAGCGGCTCTCGTATTCCGAGAAGACGGCCTCGCCGTAGTTTTCTTTCTCCAGGTTCTCTATCACCTTGACAATCTCGTGTACGCCCGAGTTGATATTGGTGGCGCGCACATACACGCCCCGTCCGGCATGGGCGATGGCGGTGAGGGTGCCTTCGTCGAGGCGGGTGGTGACGGTGTTCCCGCGGCGGTCGCGCTTGTAGCCCACGCGGCGGCCGTTGCGGTATTCCGGGATGGGGGTCCCTTCGGGCAGGCCCATGCCGATGGTGCAGATGCGCACATCCTCGGCGGCAGCGGCCCGGGCGGCGGACACGGCATCGTCTTCGAAGTTCTCTCCGTCGGAGATAATCACGATGGCGCGGCCTTGGTTCTTCACCCATTCACGGTCGGCGTCGCCATAGCCGAAGGTCTTCATGGCCTGCTCTATGGCATCGCCGATGGCGGTGCCCTGCACGCTGATGAGCGAGCAGTCTATCTGGTCAAGGAACAGCTTCACGGCGCTGTAGTCGTTGGTCAGTGGCATCTGCACGTAGCTGCTGCCGGCAAAGACCACCAGCGACACACGGTCGCTCCCCAGGGCGTTGAGCAGGTTGGTGACGAACCGCTTGCTGCGTTCCAGTCGGTTGGGCTGTATGTCTTCGGCCATCATGCTGTTGGAGATGTCCAGGCAGACGGCCACGTCGCTTCCCAGCCGCTCGCCTTTGACCATCTTGCTGCCCTCTTGCGGGTTGGCGATGGCGAGGACAAGGAATGCCGCCGCCAGCATGATAAGGCTGTATTTGAAGGCAGGCCGCCAGCGCGACGCGTCGGGTATCAGACGGCCGAACATGCTACGGTCGGCGAATTGGGACAGCTGCTTCCGCTTCCGTATGCCGAGCAGTATCCACAGCGCGACAAACAGGGGGATGAGCAGCAGTAGCCACAGCAGTTGGGGATGTTCGAAATGGATCACTTCTTTCTACTTAATGGTTGACAGTTATGGGTGGAGGTTTACGGGGTGGTTTTGAAGAAGAGGAGGCCGAGCAGGATTTCCAACACCAGCGCGATGGCGGCCAGCAGCAGCCACCCTTGGTATTCATCCTTGCTCTGGGCGTACTGGGTGACGTCTATCTTGCTCTTCTCCATCTGGTCTATCTGGTCGAAAATCTGTTGCAGCGATTTCTTGTTGGTGGCGCGGAAGTAGTGGCCGTCGTGGGTCGACTGTGCCATGTGGGTCAGCAGCTGCTCGTCCAGCTCCACCTCCACATTCTGGTAGCGCACGTGGCCGAAGGGGTCGCGGAACGGGTAGGGGGCCAGCCCCTGGGTGCCCACGCCGATGGTGTAGAGGCGTATGTTGTAGAGTGCGGCAATCTCGGCGGCGCTCATCGGGTCCACAGCCCCTTGGTTGTTGATGCCGTCGGTCAGCAGGATGATGACTTTGCTCTTGGCGTCGCTCTCCTTGATGCGGTTGATGGCCGTCGCCAGGCCGTCGCCCAGCGCGGTGCCGTCCTTGATCATGCCGCTCTTCAGCGACGAGAGTTGTTTGATGAGGATGTGGTGGTCGATGGTGAGGGGCACTTGTGTGAATGCCTCGCCCGAGAAGACCACCAGTCCTATGCGGTCGCTCTTGCGACCTTCGATGAAGTTGGAGGCCACCCGCTTGGCGGCTTCCAGCCGGTTGGGCTTGAAATCCTCGGCTAGCATACTGCCGCTCACGTCCATCGCCAGCACGATGTCGATGCCCTCCACTTTCATCTCTTGGCGGCTCAACATGCTTTGGGGGCGGGCTAATGCCACCACCACGGCGCCCACGGTCACCATGCGCAGGACGAACAGCGTCGGGTACATGCGTTGGCGCACGGTTTTGCGCACGCCCTTGAAAAGGCTGATATTGGAAAACTGCAGGGCCGGTTTCTGCTTGCGGTACCTCCACACATACCACACCGTCAGCAACGGTATGAGGCCGAGGAACAGCAATATCCAGGGATGGGCGAAAGTGATGTGGTTCATGAGGGATTTGTCGGGTTAGGGGTTGTGTCGGCAGGCGTCTCCGCGGCGGCGGGGTGCGGGGCGGTGAGATGGACGAAGTTCACGGCGTTGGTCATGGAGCGGTCGTGCTCGTGGGGCAGCGGCTCCGACTTGGCGAATTTCACCATGTCGGCGGTCTGCAGCACCTGCCGCAGCAGCGACAGGCTTTCGCCCACGTTGGCGGCACTCGCCTCCACCGCGTCCAGCGTCTGGTCGCTGGTCATCTCGGTCGACTGGATGTGGTAGGCCTCTTCCAGGTAGTTGCGCAGGATGTCGGTCAACTCGGTATGGTACTCTTTCGTCTTTCCTTGCTGCCACAGCTGGCGCACGCGCAGGCTCTCCAGGGCCTGCAGCGCCTTGGTGTCGGCCGGCAGGGGCGGTGCCTGTGGGATATGGATAAGGGGCTTGTGGGCTTTGAGCCGCTTCACGGCTAAATAGGCCGCCACGGCCACGGCGATGACGGCCAGCCCCAGCAGCACCCACCGGAATATCTCCCAAAAGGTGTAGGGCTGCCGCAGTATGTTCGCGATGTCGCGGATGTCGGTCGTCGTGGTGTCTACGTTGGCCACGTCGTTCACGGTGAGCAGCACCGAGTCGTCGCCGACGTGCAGCCAGTGCTCGCCGGGCTCGAAGCTGGTGAGGGCGGTATAGAGGGTGCCGTCGGTGCTGTCGGTCCACTGCCGCACCGCCACGATGTCGTTGTTCGACAGGTCGTCAAGGGTGGGGTAGAGGGGTCCCTTCCGGATGGTCAGCACCGTCTGGTCGCCGATGGCGATGGTGGTGCTGTCGATGTGGAAGTCATACCGCGGCAGCGGCGCGGGCGACTCCTGGGCCCATGTGCCGGTCAGCGCACACAGGAGGAATATAGCCGCTAGGAATGGTCTTTTTCGCATGATGTCGGTGTTTTAGGTTACGCCCCTCGGCGTTTGAACAGTTTCCGCAGCTCCTTCACATAGTCCTCGCCGGTATACAGCACCGTCTGGTCGATGCCGTATTTCGAGAATATCTCGCCCACACGGGTGACATGCCCCGCGTAGCGGGTGGCGAATTCGTGCCGTATCTGGCTCTCTGAGGTGTCGATCCATATCGTCTCGCCCGTCTCGGGGTCGTAGAACTTCACCAGTCCCAGGTTGGGCATGTGCTCCTCCTTCTCGTCGGCAATGCGGATGGAGACGATATCGTGTTTGTGGGCGGCAATCTTCAGCGCGTCGGCATAGTCGGTGTCGTAGAAGTCGCTCAGCAGGAATGCCGTGCAGCGTTTCTTGATGACGTTGGTAAAATAACGCAGGGCCTCCGACAGGTCGGTGCCGTTGCTCGACGGACGGAAGGTGATGAGCTCGCGGATGATGCGGAGGATGTGGCTGCTGCCCTTCTTGGGTGGGATGAACTTCTCAATCTTGTCGCTGAAAAGGATGACTCCCACCTTGTCGTTGTTTTGGATGGCGCTGAAGGCCAGCGTGGCGGCCACCTCGGCCACCAGTTCCTCTTTGAACTGGTGGTGGGTGCCGAAGCGGTTCGACCCGCTCACGTCCACCAGCAGCATCACCGTCAACTCGCGCTCCTCCTCGAAGACCTTGACATACGGGTGGTTGAGGCGGGCGGTGACGTTCCAGTCGATGCTGCGCACGTCGTCGCCGTACTGGTATTCGCGCACCTCGCTGAAGGCCATGCCACGGCCTTTGAAGGCACTGTGGTATTCGCCCGAGAACAGCTGCTGCGAGAGCCCCCGGGCCTTGATTTCAATCTTCCGAACCTTTTTTATAATCTCGCTGTCCATTATTCTTAGTTTCAGTTTTTAGTTTTTAGTTTAAGCATTTGACATCTACAATGACTTAGATAAAGAAAACAACATCTTTCCAGTCTCATCCAGTTCATTTAAGGCTGGTTCAACTTCTTTTTCAGTCAAGTATCCAAAGTCCATGGCCAGCATTAACTGGGTTTGAAGTCCTGCGCGAGAGCCTTGGGCATAACCAATGAATTGTTCAAATTCATGCTTTCCTTTGCGTTGTTGTCCTTCTGCAATATTTGAAGGGATTGATACGGCGCATCTGCGCATTTGTTCTGCAAGGCCGTATTTTTCCTCAGGAGGAAACTTTTTGACAAAGGAATATACCATTCGAGCAACATTCATTGCTTTTTGCCAAACCAACAGGTCTTTGAAGTCTCTCGATGACATACAGCTTAAAACTAAAAACTTAAACTTAAAACTCAAAACTTAAACTAACTAACCAACCCTCAGGGCACATCCACGCGGTTCAGGATTTCGTTCACCACCTCTTCGCTGGTGACGTTCTCCGCCTCGGCCTCGTAGGTGAGACCGATGCGGTGGCGCAGCACATCCATGGCGATGGCTCGCACATCCTCGGGAATCACGTAGCCGCGGCGGCGCATGAAGGCGTAGGCCTTTGAGGCCAGCGCCAGGTTGATGCTTCCGCGGGGCGAGGCACCGTACTGGATGAGGCCGCTGAGTTTGTCCAGCTGGTACTGGTCGGGGTAGCGGGTGGCGAAGATGATGTCGGTGATATAGTTCTCAATCTTCTCGTCCATATACACCTCGCGCACCAGATTGCGGGCCTTCAGGATGTCGGCGGGCTTGAGTATCGGCTGCTGGCGGGTGGCGGTGCCGGCCATCTGCTGGTGCAGAATCTGGCGTTCTTCCTCCTTGCGGGGGTAGCTGATGACCACCTTCAGCATGAAACGGTCCACCTGTGCCTCGGGCAGCGGGTAGGTGCCCTCTTGCTCGATGGGGTTCTGTGTCGCCATCACCAGGAACGGCTCTTCCAGCGGGAAGGTCGTCTCGCCGATGGTCACCTGTCGCTCCTGCATGGCCTCCAGAAGGGCGCTCTGCACCTTTGCCGGGGCGCGGTTGATTTCGTCGGCCAGGATGAAGTTCGAGAAGATGGGGCCTTTCTTGACATTGAAGGTCTCCGTCTTCTGGCTGTAAATCATCGTGCCCAGCAGGTCGGCGGGCAGCAGGTCGGGGGTGAACTGGATGCGGCTGAAGCGGGCGTCGATGGCTTGTGCCAGAGAGGTGATGGTGAGGGTCTTGGCCAGTCCCGGCACGCCTTCCAGCAGGATGTGCCCGTTGCTCAGCAGGCCAATCATCAGGCTCTCAATCATGTGCTTCTGTCCCACGATGTTTTTGCGGAGTTCCATCGTGAGGGCGTCGACAAAGGCACTCTCGCGCGAGATACGCTCGTTAAGTTCTTGGATGTTGATAGGCTCTTCCATATAATAATTATTTGTTTTGATTACTATGTTGTGGTGGCTGCGGACTCCGCAGCCGCATGAATTATACCTTGTATAACGCGCACCGCGGGGCTTTATTGCCGTCATCAAAACTTTTTTCTCCTCAGCATGGCACAAGTAAATGGAAATCACCGTCGGAAACGGGCGGTGATTTCGGTGAAGGGGAGCACCTTTTAGTTTTTATCGTCTCTCGGAGTGGCTTTTATGTTCCTTTTCCCTTCCTTCGGTTCTTATCTTACATATACCCAACACTTTTCCCACACATCTCCCCTACATACGTTGGAGAAGTGTAGGAGAAACGTTGGAGAAGGACCGAAGGAGCACCGAAAGAACATAAGCATCACATAAGGACCACGCCGAAGCCACTCCCTTGTCATTTGATGACCATAGTCGCGCGTGTGGTTTCCTTGATTTATGCAGGGATTTGGGAGTTGAAAATCGATTTTTTTGCCTTATTTTGGCAAAAAGTAGGATTATTCCAAAAAAAAACGTATCTTTGCTAATTAAAACTTATTTTGAGAATTAAACTATCTAATTAATCGTTAATATCTTATGAAAAGTAGAAAAGTCTTTTTCGGCTTGATTTTGGGCGTTTGCGTCTGTTTGGCAGGCGGTGCAACGGCTCAGAATGCGAATTACCAAAGCAACAAACTTGTTGAAATTGGTCCCGACAATATCGGTGGCCGTGTCACGTCGTTGGTCATTGTCAACGGTGCTGACAACCAGAAGACCCTTTACGCCGGCGCAGCGTCGGGTGGTGTGTACACCCGCAGTGCTGTGTACTATTCGAACAACGCGGACGATATTTGGGAATATATTCCTTGCTATGTGAATGACGAGGAGCTCACACTTCCGGTCAGCGCAATGCTCAGCCTGAACGACGATCTCATTGTGGTGGGTACCGGTGAAGGTAATTATGAAAAAGGCAACAAGGTGAAGAAGATGGCGGCATTGGGTCGCGGTATCTTCCTTTTCAACCCCAGCACGAAGGTGTTCACCCGCATCGAATCCACCAACCCCGGCACCGACCTCAGCGCTGACTTCGCGGCCGTCAACCGCATTGCCGCTGTGACGATTCAGGGTACCACCTATGTGTATGTGGCCACCAACCAGGGTCTTTTCCGTTGGGCTATGCCCGAGGCTTCGGTTTCCGAGGTGTCGGCATGGGGCACGCCGACCAAGGTATTTGAGGGCAAGGTGCGCTCGCTGGTGCTTTCCAAGCAGTTCAACCGCGCTTTCTTCACATCCAGAGGCGATGTCTATAAGATTAGCGATATGATTAACGGCTCCGAGCCCGTCAATATCAGCGGCACCAGCACGGCTTTCGGCCAGAACACGCTGGCGGTCGATTTGGCGCTGGCTCCCACCGACGAGTCGTACCTCTATGCAATGGCATTCTCGAACAACGGTTTGATGAAGGGCCTCTACCTCACCCGCAATACCAACAGCTGGCAGATGATTTCCACCTCGACGGTGACGCCGTTCAACAGCCTGGCCACGGCCAAGACCTGCGGTGCCATCACCGTCAGCCCGAGAGACCCGTCGATGGTGTTCCTGGGCGGTGCCAGCATCTACGTTGGAAGAGGCCTTGTGGAGAACAGCCCCTATCAGTGGACGCCCACCTCGACGACCGAGGCTGCCAACTCGGGCGACTATATGGCTTCTGTCTATTCCAGCTCCACGTTCGTTCACTCCGGCATTCATCAGATTGTGCCCGACTACCGCTGGATTGCCAGTGCGAGCACGATTCTCGAATCCTACTATGTGGTGACCGATGGCGGTATCTACTTCACCCCCAGCGAGGACTTTATTGTGTTCCAGAATATTAACAAGGGTCTGAACAATGTGCAGATCAACAGTGTTGCCGTCACCCCCGACGGTTCCATCATCAGCGGCGCCAACAGCAACGCCTGCCCGATGATTGAATCGCGTATGGGCCACTTTGGCGGTAACAACCCTGAGTCGTGGTACGATCCCACCGGCTCGAACACCAACCACAAGGCCAACATCCTGTGGCGTGGCAACGGCGGTGCTGTGGCCGCTTCGCGTTTCACGCAGTACCAGCCCATCTCGCGTCGTCCCATCTTCGTCTCTTCCGCCAATGGCGCCATGGGTCGCGCCTACGGCGACTACTCCGACTATACCAACACCCAGACCTGGAACAGCGACGCGGACTTTATGTCGGACCGTGTCGGAGGTGGCCCTGAGATTGGCCAGATGTACCTCTGGGAGACTGACCACAATACCACCATCACCGACAGCCTCCGTGTGGTGATTGACACGTTGAGCTATGTCCTCCGTGACGGTCAGCAGCATATCTTGCGCCACAATTTCCAGGTTCAGGCCGGTGACTCCATGATGGTGTTGGATGCCAGTCATGCCGCATATCCTTTCTGGCATGCCTTCGACCATGGTTTCAAAGTCAAGGACGAACTGGTCCACAAAGTCCATGCGCCCTATGTGAGCCGCATGCTGGCTGTGACCGTGGCCCCCACCACTCCGCAGAACACCAACGTGTCGTACTGCTGGACACCGACCGACTTCCGCCGCGTCTCGAGTGCCGATGCCGACAGCCTGCGTTACTGGTCGCATATCTACCATGTCGATGGTCCGAAATACCCCGGCAAGTATGTCCGTTATGCAGTCCTTTCGGCTGATGCCAGCTGCGCCATCATCGCCGTGGAGGACAGCGTGGAGAAGAAATCCTTCGTGGTCCGCGTGAAGGGCCTGAACGATATTGACTACACCCTGCGTACCGATGTCATCAACGGTATGATTGAATCTCAGAGTACCATCCGTGTCACCACGATTGATACCCTTCAGGTGACTCCCGACGGTGGCGTCTACTTCGACCGTCGCATCTCCTCCCTCTCCATCGACCCGCGCGAGGGCAAGGATGTGCTGGTGCTGACCTTCGACTGCTATGGTAACGAAGCTGCCAACGTGGTGTATATCGACGGTGTGTCGGGCGACAACTACAGCATCCATAACATTCCGCTGCCTACCTCCATCCCCGTCTACAGCTCGTTGGTGGAATACACCACCGGTGCTCTCTTCGTGGGTACCGAGGAGGGTGTCTTCAAGGCCGACAACTACACAAACATCCATTCCGCCGCGGATTGGAGCACCTATGGTTCCTTCAAGGGCGTGCCGGTGACCTCCATCTATCAGGTGACCTGCGACTACCCCTTAGTCCGCTACACCGGACACGACGGTGTGGAAGAGGTTCCCTATATCTTCCCGCGCACCAAATGGTCCAAAGCCATCTATTTCGGCACCTATGGCCGTGGCATCTTCATGGATTCCTCCTATGTGGTCAACCACGAGAACGAAATCCTCGACCCGCGCGACTACACCGGTATCCCCACTGTGATGGACAACAGCGACAATGTGCTTCGCTTCTATCCCAACCCCGTGGTCGACAATGTCACCATGGAGCTGAGCGTCGTTCATGCCGGCAAGGGCTTGGTGAAGGTCTATGACCTCACCGGCAAGGTCGTCATGTCCGAGAACCTGGGCACCCTGACCGAGGGCACCTACACCCGCACCTTCGACCTGCAGCGCCTGCAGAGCGGCATGTATCTGGTCAACGTCGTTGTGGGCGGCCAGGTCTCTACCTCCAAACTGATTGTAAGATAACGTATGTTAGATAGACAAAGAGGTACTCGCCCACAAAGCGGTACCTCTTTTTTATATGTAAACACCCTCAAATATCACACTGCACTATGAATAGCAATTTGGTTCAAGAGCTCCGCTGGCGCGGCATGATTCACGACATCATGCCCGGCACGGAAGAACAGCTCGCCAAGGAACGGACCACCGCTTATGTCGGTATAGACCCCACCGCCGACTCTCTCCATATCGGACACCTTGTGAGCATCATGCTCCTCAAACACCTGCAGATGGCAGGCCATAAACCCCTCGCCCTGGTGGGCGGCGCCACCGGCATGATTGGCGACCCCTCTTTCAAGGCCGCCGAGCGCAAGCTCCTCACCGTCGACGAGGTGCGCCACAATGTGGACTGCATCCGCCAGCAGCTGTCGAAGTTCCTCGATTTCGACAACCCCGACAACGGGGCGGAAATCGTCAACAATTACGACTGGATGAAGGACTACCTCTTCCTCGACTTTATCCGCGATGTGGGCAAGCATATCACCGTCAACTACATGATGACCAAAGACTCGGTCAAGAAGCGTATGGAGACGGGTATCTCGTTCACCGAGTTCAGCTACCAGCTGCTGCAGGGGTTCGACTTCCTCACCCTGTACCGTACTAAGGGCTGTCGCTTGCAGATGGGCGGCTCCGACCAGTGGGGCAATATCACCACCGGCACCGAGCTCATCCGGCGCATGGATGGCGGCGAGGCGTTTGCCCTGACCTGCCCCCTCATCACCAAGGCCGACGGCACCAAGTTCGGCAAGACCGAAGGCGGCAATGTGTGGCTTGACCCCGAGAAGACCTCGCCCTACAAGTTCTACCAGTTTTGGCTGAACTGCTCGGACGTGGACACCGCCCGCTATATCCGCATCTTCACCCTGCTGGGCAAGGAGGAAATCGAGGCGTTGGAACGCGCTCATGCCGAGTGCCCCGAGCAGCGCATCCTGCAGAAGGCCCTGGCCAAGGACATCACCTGTCGTGTACATAGCGAAGCCGACTATAACGCCGCCGTGTCGGCCTCCGAACTCCTTTTCGGAAAGGGGACGACGGAACAGCTCAACGCCCTTGACCGCGCCACGCTGCTCAGCGTCTTCGAAGGGGTGCCGACCTATACTGTGCCGCGCAGCGTCATCGAGGCAGGCATCAGCGTGATTGACCTGGCTGCCGCTGAGACATCGATGTTCGAGTCCAAAGGCGCCATCCGCCGCGAGCTGAAGCAGAACTCCATCTCGCTCAACAAGGCCAAAATCGGCGAGGACTACACCGTCACCGCCACCGACATCCTTCAGAGCGGCTGTCTGCTGCTGCAGAAAGGCAAGAAGAACTACTACCTTGTCACTATAGAGGGATAGTAAGAATAAACCGCATAGAGGCGATAGGCAGGATAGAAAGTATTTCTATCACATCTATCGCCTCTATCATTTTATCAGGTCTAATATTCCAGAAGGATATTGTCCACCCAGAGGGTGTTGCCCACGGTGCCTGAGAAGGCCTCCTGTGTGGATGCTGTGATAATCATCATCGCATGGGTGGGTTGTGTGTCGGCCTCCGCCCATCCCTCTTCGAGGATGGGGGTCATCTTCCCCTTGCTGTTGCGGGCATAGTAGGTCACCCCTTTGGGACCGAGACCCATGTAGGGTTGGTAGTCGGAACGGGTATGGATGTCGCCGTAGAGGACGGGGATGCGGTGTTGGAGCACCCATCCCTGCGTGCTTTCCGTGATATGGTATACAGCGGTGCCGACCCGCTGGGCGTGGATGCGTCCATCGGGGGTCTCCCACCGTTTCTGCAGGACGAAAAGGACCTCCTCGGCATCATCGCCCTTGCGGGTGCTGCGGCTCATGGGTTTGCAGGTGGTGATGGTGCCCTTGTTGGGCATGGCGGCGCGGTAGTCGAGCACCACCGCCGAGGGTCGGGAGGTGAAGGGGATGCCCCATGTCATGAGCGAGTAGGGGCTGTCGATGCTGTTCAGTGGCTCGTTCTGATGGCCCCAGAAGAGGCATCCGCTGACGAGGACGCGCAAGTTGACCATCCCCGCGACCTTGAGCTCATCGTAACGGGTCTCCAACTTGGCACAAGTGCCGCCGTCGTGGCTTCGGTCGGGGGTGACGCTGCAGCTGGCTTTGGTGACCCCCATCACGCGGGCGTAGGCGTTGCTGTTGCTCCACGGGGTGTTGGCTTTGTAGGGGCGGTTTTCGGTGAGGGTGTCGCGCGGGCCGACGGCATAGATGCGCTTGGTGTGGCCGCCGATGATGGCGCTCTCCTTGATGTCGCGCACACACCAGCTCTCGAAGTCGCCGAAACGGACGGGCACGCGCCGTTGGGCGGCCCCGACGGCGGGCCACAGGGTCAGCAGTATCAGCAACGGGAGGGTGTGGCGTCGGCTTACCATATAAAGGGGAAGAATCGTTTACGGGGCTGGGCCTGCATCTGCTCCGGGAATTCCTGCAGATAGCGGTCGTGGATGCGGGCGGCGCGGGGAGCCAGGTTGGCGAAGGTCCAGAGGGCGAACATCAGGCCTGTGGGCGACCATGTGAGCAAGGCGAAGCCGCACCACTCCACGAATTCGCCGAAGTAGTTGGCGCTGTTGACATATTTATACAGCCCTTTTTCGGGCAGGTAGTGGCGTGTGTCGCCAGGTTGGCGCAGGTGGCGGATGATGGAGTCGGACTGCCGGTTGATGAACATGCCCGTCAGGAACACGGCGGTGCCGAGGAGGAATTGCGGCGAGGTGAGCCAGCTGTCGGTATAGGCCGCCAGATTCCACCGGAAAAGGTAGAAGCCTTGCAACAGGGCATTGCCGCTGTTGAAGAAGGCCCCCATGAGGATGATGGCCAGCGGCATCTGGTTGCGCCCCCGCAGGAGGAAGGGGAACACAAAGGAGCGGTGGAAATAGTGCAACTCGAACAGGAGCAGGAACAGCAGCGGGACCAACTGCCCGTGGGTGTCGCTGGAGAGGTACATCCAGAGCATAACCAGGAAGGCTGGAGCCTCCATCAGCACCCAGCCGAGGCGGTTGTCCACCGAAGGTCCCCATTTCTGGGTGTAGAACTTGCCGTAGCCGGCATCGACGAAGAAGAGGGCGATGAATACTACCAGCGCGATGGCGGCAAGCAGGATGTAAAGCGTGAGGTGTGACATGGCGGGCGGTTATTGCATGAAGGGGGGATAAAGGTCTTTCAGGTGGAGTTCGGTCTCGTCCCACAGCCAACGGGCCAGTTCGGGCTGTTGCCAGCGGCGGGGGATGTCGCGGTGTCGTCCGCCGCGGAACAGTTGTCCGTCGCAGTCGGCGGTGAGGGCGTTGACGGCCGGGTGTGCCCCCTGCTCGGGATTCTTGCAGAAGGGACGGAACAGCAGGTCGGTCAGCGGGTCGTACCAGCGGTTCAGGTGGAGTATACGGCTGTTGACGACTCCGGGGTCGGTGACATTGACGTGCAGGCGGTCGCCATAGCGGCGGTGGAGTTCCTCGGCAAAGAGCATCACCGCCATCTTGCTGTCGGCATAGGTGCCCAGTTGGCGGTAGGTGCGGAGGTCGGTGTCGAAGAGGGTACGGTCGAGGTGGGCGATATTGCAGGTGAGCGACACGGTACAGACCACATGTGCGCCGGGATTCATGAGCGGGAGCAGTCGGCGGGTGAGGGCGTAGGTGCCCAGATAGTTGGTGGCCAGTACCTGTTCAAACCCTTCGGTAGTGAGGCCGAAGTGCCGTTGCATGGTGCCGGCGTTGTTGAGCAGACCGTCCAGATGCACTTCTTCCTTTACAAGCCGTTTCACAAAGGCGTTGATGGAGTCGGCCGAACTGATGTCGAGCGGCCATAGGTCGTCGTTTTTGGGATGGCGAGCGGTGCCGATGACGCGGTAGCCCCGCTCTCGGAGGAGGCGCATGGCGGCCCCTCCGATGGCGCCGGAAGCGCCGGTTATGAGAATCGTTTCCATATTTTCAGTTCGAGCCAATTGGGCAGCAACTTGATGAGGGGCGGCAGATAGTAGTTCATGGTCCCGGGTTTGACGTAATGGCGCTTGTGGAACATGCCTCGCAGGGCGCGCCGCACCAACCATCGGGGGGTGCGGATGAGACCTATCTTGATGCAGAAGGCCATGGTACGTGGGTCGAGGTTGTAGAGCGGTGTGGCAATGGCCCCCGGGATGACCGTGGTGACCCCCACACCGTAGGGACGCATCTCGAAGTACAGCGACTTGGAGAAATTTTTCAGATAGGCTTTGGTGGCGTTGTAGAGGGTGATGCCTGGAGTGGGCAGTTTGGCCGCCAGGGAAGAGACGTTCAGGATGTAGCCATAGCCCCGCTGTTTCATCTCTTCGCCGAAGAGCAGACAGAGCCGTGTGGGGGTCAGCATGTGCAGCTTCATGATGAGTTCCGCCTTGGGTCGGTATTCGGGCGTGAGCTCGTGGAAAAAGAACATGCCGGCGTTGTTGACGAGGATGTCGATTTGCAGCCCTTGTTCGTGGCACCAGTCAAAGAGCTCCTGGGCGGCGTGGTCGTCGGCGAGGTCTTGGTAATGCCCCATGACGGGGACTCCGTACTCTTCGGTGAGTTGGGCGGGCAGGCTTTCCAGCAGCTCCCGCTGGTTGGAGACCATCAGCACGCGACAGCCCCGCTGCGCCAGTTGGCGGCAGTATTCGAGGCCCATGCCCGAGGAGCCTCCGGTGACAAGGGCGGTCAATGGCGCATTAGTGGGCTGCATGTTCAAGGTGGTTAATCTCCTTCTGCAGGTTGGCGGGCAGGCGGTCAACGCAGGTGTGGCAGCGCATTTCGAGGGTGTACATGCGGCCGATGCAGTAGTTGGAATGGCCGCACTCGCTGCGGGTGCATTCGCCCCGTTGGAGTTTGTTGACGAAGTCGGTGTCGCGAATGAGGGCGCGGGCCATCTGGAAGGCCACGAAGCCGCTGTCGAGGACCTCTTCCATACGGCGGAGGTCGGTCATGCCGCCGACATAGATGAGCGGCATGTCAAGGGCGGCACGGAACCGTTTGGCCCGTTCCAGGAAATAGGCGTCGGTGTAGGGTACGGTGGGGATGACCACCCGTCCGAAGCAACGCAAGCCCAGTTTGAGCCACCAGAATTTCTTGGTGTCCATATAGTGTGCCATGGTTTTGAGGGGCATGGCACCGTGCATCACCACCATGGGGGCGCGGCTGACGAATCCAGCCGTCAGCACGAGGGCATGGACGCCAAGGCGTTGCAGCTCCTTGGCTACCTCGATACATTCCGCCTCCTGCATGCCGCCGCGGAAGCCGTCGTACATGTTGACCTTGACCACCACGGCGAGGTCGTCGGCAGCCACCTCCATCACACGGCGGATGACGTGTTGCATGAACCGCATGCGGTTCTGCAGGCTTCCGCCCCATTGGTCGTGGCGGTGGTTGGTATAGGGCGAGAGGAATTGGCTGATGAGGTAGCCATGGCCGGCATGAATCTCCACACAGTCGAATCCCGCTTCACGGGCCAGCTGGACGGCTTGTCCGAAGTCGTCGACCAACTGCAGGATTTCCTCCTCGCGGAGGCCGCGGACGAACGTGGGGGAGTAGAGGTTGAAACCGCTGCTGGCACCAACGGGCTTTTGTCCGCAGGTGGCGCGATGGGTCATATTGCCGCAATGGCCCAGTTGGATGGAGGCTTTGGCCCCCTCGGCATGGATGGCGTCGGTGAGCCGTTTGAGGTCGGGGACAATTTCCGGCCGCATCCAGAGTTGGCCGTCGAAACTGAGGCCGCTACGCGACACCGCGGCATAGGCCACGGTGGTCATGCCGATGCCGCCACGGGCCACGGCGGTGTGGTAGTCGAACAGCATTTGGCTGGGACGGTTTCCGGGACACATGTTCTCGAAGGCGGCGGAACGGATGGTGCGGTTGCGGAGAGTGATGGGACCGATTTGGCAGGGGGTGAATACGGAATTCATAATTGCGAAAGGGTGGGGTTTAGAAGAGGTAACCGACGGTGAAATAGAGGTTCATCAGGTTGTTGTTGTCCTGCTCCTTGAGCGGCATGGCCCAGTCGCAACTGACCACGAAGTAGTTGCTCACGGTTACACGGGCACCGCAGCCAACCGAGAAGTGAGGCACGTATTGGTTGGTGCTGTTGGAGAAGTAGTCGGCGGTGGCGGGGTTCTCGTCAAAGCCTTGGAGGTCGCAGGGCTGGAGGAGCATGACCTCGTCGAGGAAGGGATTGAGGGAGAGCACCAGCTGTTCCTTGCCGACTTTGAACTGTAGCAGATTGGCGCGCAGTTCGATACTGGCGTAGTCGAATCCTTTGCCCAGCAGGCGGTTGCGCAACATTCCGCGGGGCAGGTTCTCGCCACCTACGCCTTCGTACATGTCACGTTGCGAAAGAAGTTGGTTGATGGTGCCGTTGAGGTAGAAGGGCGAGTCGCCGACGATATTGATTTGTCCGCCTACCATATAGGCCAACGTCACGACATCCTCCCAGAGGGTGACGTGGTGTTTCCAATTGAAATTCACTTTGAGGTTGGTGTAGCCCGAGAGGTCGCCGAAGCCGAAGGTACCGGTGAGGATGAGGTCGCCGTAAAATCCCCGGTGGGGGTTGATGGCGCGGTCGCGGCTGTCGATGCTGGCACCGGCATGGATGTAGGGATGCCATCCGCCGTTTGCCTCGGCGGGGGTGATGAGGCCCCAGTTGACATACTGGTCATAGAGGGTGATGGTGTCGGGCAGTTGGTCCATCGGGGCCTTGCCGCGGTTGTAGCGTTCGATGTCGACATGCCCCACGGAATAGTACTGCAGACCGAGGCCGGCGTGCCAGAAGAGGCCGAGGCTGTCCTTGATGATGCCGCGGATGTCGGCTGCTGCCCGCAGGTAGTTGCGCTTCATGCGGTAGAAGGTGCTGCTGATATAGTCGGGGTTGTCGTGGATGTAGTAGTTCTCGTTGTAGAAGGGCTGGATGAGGTAGTAGTCATAATTGGAGGCGTAGCCGTTGAAACCGTAGAAGTCGTACAAGGCATCGGGCTGGAAAGTGATGTCGGCGTCGAACTTGAAATTCTCAATCAGCTTCTTGCTGTCGTAGTAGGCACGGAGCGTACCGGCCCTGCGGGTGCTATAGCTGAGTTCGCCATAGATGAGTTGGTCGTAGTTGGGGAAATTGCCGGCGTTGCCGAAGTCGAACAGGCTTCCGGCCACCTTGCCGGTGAAGCCCAACTGCTCGCTATAGGTGAGGAAGGGCATCATGCACCAGTGCAGGCCGTGTTTCTGTGTGGCGCGGACGGCCTCTTGTATCGTCACGCCGTCGATGGAGGTGAACACCTCGCTGACTTCGTCTTCGTGGTCCATGGCGATGGCGGTCTCCTGTGCCAGGAGGGGAAGCGGCAGCAGCGCCGTGAGTATGAGCAGAAATTTGTGTTTCATTATCATAGGGTAGTTTTTGTGCGTGAAGGTTATTTTGTTGGCCAAGACCAACAGGGGATGCATACGTTGGCTTCCAGTTGCTCTTCCAGTTCGTCGTCCAACTCGTGGAAGAAGTCGAGGTTGGTGGCCTCCTCAATCAGGTCCACAGGCAGCGCCCAGGCTTGCAGGTTGCCTTTCTTGTTCTCGTGAGGCACCAGGAAACCGATGGCTTGGTGGCGGCGTTTGTCGAGGACGACCTTGTAGAAGTAGTTGGGGACGCTGATATGGTTCTCCTGCCCGATGGAGGCCATGGGGGTGCCGTCGGTGAGGGGAATGCAGCGGGTCAGAGTGTCGCATTGGCCAGAGGCATCGTGGCGGATGAGGGAGGTGCAATGGGTCAGCTTGTCGCAATGCAGCAGCGGTCCTGTGACCACGTAAAGGCTGTCGTATTCGATGGCCCAGTCTCGCACCAACTCCTCCAGCCGTTTCCAAAGACCGGCGTTGAAGGCGTGTAACTGGGGCGACATGTTGCTCATATAGAAACATTCGTCTTGCACCTGAGCGTCCCACCGCATATCGGCATTGGGGGCCAGGTGCCCTTTGTCGTAGCCGCTGTGGGTGTAGTCCTTCGGGGTGGCACTGCCCGTGCGCACCGCGGGGTCGGCCTTGAAACTGTCCTTGCGGGGCCGCTCTGCGAGGGCGTGGCTGCGGGTGAGTAGGTAACTCACCCACGAGGGCTGCTCGTGCGGTTCGCAGTAGGAGAGGGCATAGGCGGTGTGACGCACTGTCTGTTGGCCTTTTACGGGCGCAGGGTCAAGTGTTTTTTGCGCCACGACGTTCATGGCACAGAATAAAAACGGCAGCAGGAGGAAAATAAACCTCTTGTGGAGCCCCTTCTCCGTCGATTTTTGGGGAAATGACGGGAAATCCTTTTTGTCTGTATGCCATGAGTGTTGCGACATCATGCAGTTTACGGCGGGAATGATTTTTCGTTTTAATCTTGCAAAAATACGAATTTTTTTTGTACTTTTGCAAATCCAAATCGCGAAAAATAAACAAACAAATACAAACAACTATGACAGACACCATTAAAACCCTTAGAGACAGTGCGGCCATGCGATGGATTGCACTCTTGCTGTTGGCACTTGCCATGTTCTGTGCCTACATCTTTATGGACATCTTGTCCCCCATCAAGGACCTTATGATGTCCGAACGCGGGTGGGATTCCACCGCATTCGGCACGATGCAAGGGGCAGAGACGTTCCTCAACGTGTTTATCTTTTTCCTTATCTTTGCCGGTATCATTCTCGACAAGATGGGCGTCCGCTTCACTGCCGTGCTTTCCGGTGCGGTGATGCTGGCAGGTGGTCTGATCAAGTATTTCGCCGTCAGTGAATCGTTCATCGGCAGCAGCCTTGATACATGGTTCACGGAGCATCTGAACTATATCCCCGGTTTCGATGAGTTGGGCGTTTCCCCGTTCTATGAGGGAATGCCCGCTTCGGCCAAGATGGCTGCTATCGGCTTTATGATTTTCGGTTGTGGTGCCGAGATGGCCGGTATCACGGTTAGCCGTGGTATTGTCAAGTGGTTCAAGGGCCGCGAGACGGCCATGGCCATGGGTTCCGAGATGGCACTGGCTCGCCTCGGTGTGGCTACCTGCATGATTTTCTCTCCCTTCTTTGCCAAGTATGGTGGACATATCAACGTCAGCCGTTCGGTGGCCTTCGGTGTGGTGCTGCTCTGCATCGCGCTGATGATGTTCGTAGTCTATTTCTTCATGGACAAGAAACTCGACAAGCAGACTGGCGAGGCTGAGGAGAAGGACGACCCCTTCCGCCTCAAAGACATCGGAAAAATTCTTTCTTCCGGCGGCTTCTGGCTGGTGGCTCTGCTTTGCGTCCTATACTACAGCGCCATCTTCCCCTTCCAGAAATATGCGGTCAACATGCTGCAGTGCAACCTGACGCTCACCCCCGCGGAGACGGGCACTTTCTGGGCAGGGTCTGTGGTGACATTCGTGCAGTATGGCCTCATGCTGGCTGTCGCTGCTTTCTCCTTCATCAGCAACTTCATGAAGAAAGGCAACCCTTGGAAGTATATCCTCATGGCGTTGGCTGTGGTGACCCTAGTGATCTATTGCTACATGGGTTATATGCGCGGTACGGCCGAGACTATTTTTGCCGTCTTCCCGCTGCTGGCTGTGGCTATCACCCCCATCCTCGGCAACTATGTTGACCATAAGGGCAAGGCCGCTTCGATGCTGGTCATCGGCTCGCTACTGCTGATTGCTTGCCACCTCACTTTCGCCTTCCTCCTGCCTATGTGCAAAGGCAGCGCCATTGGTGGCACCGTGGTGGCTTACGCTACGATTCTCGTGCTGGGCGCCTCTTTCTCGCTGGTTCCCGCCGCCCTGTGGCCTTCCGTGCCCAAGTTGGTTGACGAGAAGATTATCGGTTCGGCATATGCCCTCATCTTCTGGATTCAGAATATTGGCCTCTGGCTCTTCCCGCTCCTCATCGGTCGTGTGTTGGATAACACGAACCCCGAGTTGACGGCCAAACTTGCGGCAGCGAAAGAGTCGACGAAAGCCGCTGTCGATGCTGGCACCATGACCGCCATGGAGGCTCAGCAGCAGGTCTCGGAAATCACCGAGCAGGTGGCAGTCTCTTACGACTACAAATGGGCATTGGTGATGCTGGCCGCCCTCGGCGTGGCCGCCCTGTTGATAGGCTTCCTGCTGAAGATTGTAGACCGCAAGAAACACCTCGGTCTCGAAGAACCGAATATTAAATAAACTTATTTTTGACCTGTGACCGGTGATCTGTGATACGAGCCTCTTTCGTCTCACGGGTCACCGGTCTCTATCAATAGTTATGCAAACAGTTACCCTTTGCCGACAAGATAAATGTCAGCCCGGACACCAGGCACTTGTTGTGCCGAAAAACGGGTTTGGGGCGTTGCCTATCCAGCGCATCTCGAAAGCCGACACCGTCCATCTGCTCCACAAGGCGTTGGACCACGGCATGTATTACTTCGACACTGCCCGTTTCTATACCGATAGTGAGGAGAAACTGGGCGAGGCCTTCCACGACCGTCGCGACAAGGTGATTATCAGCACCAAGACCGGCGCTACCAAGCCGGAGGATTTCTGGGATCAACTCCATACCTCGCTGCGGTTGCTACGCACCGATTACGTGGACCTCTACCAATTCCACAATCCGTCCTTCTGCCCCAAACCGGGAGATGGGTCGGGTATCTATGAGGCCATGCAGGAGGCTGTGCGTCAAGGCAAGGTACTCCATATCGGCATCACCAATCACCGTATGGCGGTGGCCCGCGAAGCGGTGGAGAGCGGCCTCTACGAGACCCTCCAGTTCCCCTTCTCCTACCTCGCCAGCGACGAGGAGATGTCGCTCATGCAGTCTACCGTCGACCACGGGATGGGCTTCATCGCCATGAAAGGTCTCGCAGGGGGGCTTATCAACCATGCTGCCACGGCCTACGCCTTTATGGCCCAGTTCCCGGGGGTGGAGCCCATCTGGGGCATTCAGCGCGAGCGTGAGCTGGACGAGTTCATCTCCTTCCAGGACAACCCGCCTGTGCTGACCGACGAGATGCGCGCCCGCATCGAGAAAGACCGTCAGGAGCTATGTGGTGACTTCTGCCGGGGCTGTGCCTACTGCCAGCCCTGCCCTGCAGGTATTGAGATTGAGAGCTGCAACCGCATGTATCTCTTCCTTCGCCGCGCTCCCTATAGCGTCTACCTCAACGAGGAGTTCTACGAGAAGATGCAGAAGGTGAAAGACTGCCTGCAATGCGGTCGCTGTCGCGAGAAATGCCCTTACCACCTCGACACCCCCAACCTCCTGAAGCGTAACTACGACGACTTCATGGAGCACTGGGCACACAAGGAGGATTTTTCCAGGCAGGGCTGAGCTAGGCTATTCTAGGTTTTTTTTAGGCTTTCCTAGGATATCCTGGGAGGTTCTAGGCTTTCCTGGGGTTGCTCGGTTTTATCTCTTTTACTTCCAGTCGGCTGCCGCTGACGCGGAAGTGGATGTCGAAGCCGGCGAAGGCCAGACCATAGGTGCGGTCGGGGTCGGTATGGTATTGTGGGCGTGGGTCGTGGGCTAGGATATCGAGAAGGGGTTGACGGTGGTCGGGCGGAAGCATCGCAAGCAACGTTTCGGGACAGTGTACCTCCAACAGTCGGTCGGCAGGGGTGGGGGCGAAGCCGCAGCGGGCGTCGGGGTGGCTGTCGGTATAGGCCAGATAGGGCTTGATATCGAGGATGGGCGTGCCGTCCATCAAATCGGCCCCGCTGACATGAAGCACGGGCCCCAGCGAGGGAGAGAATTCGATGCCTGTCAGCCGCACCGACGAGAGCCCGATAGGGTTGGGCCGGAAAGGACTGCGGGTGGCGAAAACGCCCATACGTTCGTTGCCGCCCAGCCGCGGCGGCCGCACGGTGGGACTCCAGGTTGGGTGGCCGGGTTGACTGTTGTTTTCGTTTCCTGTATTAAACTGCCACAGCAGCCAGATGTAGTCGAACCCTTCCAGTCCGCGCACTGACTCCGCCACTCGGTATTCGGGTTCAAAGACAATCCGGGCGGGGGTCTCCACGATGCCCGCTTGGCGGGGTATGCCAAATTTTTGCGGGAAACAGCTCTCGATATGGGCGATGGTGTTCATTTAGAATCTCAGGTATGGCGAGAGCCAATACATAATGCTGGCGCTGAGGATGCCGATGCCTGCCCCGGCCAGCACGTCGCTGGCCCAGTGGCGGTTGTTGTACATGCGCATCATTCCCACGCCGGTGGCCACGGTGTAGCCCGCGATGGCCACGACAGGGTACTCCTCGCCGTATTCACGTCGCAACAGTTCGGCGCCGAGAAAGGCGGTGAGGGTATGGCCCGAAGGAAAACTGTTGTATACGCCACCGTATGGACGTTCCACGCCGAGGCCGTATTTCAAGCCAAATCCGAGAGTGGCCCCGATGAGGCAACTGCCCGCCCCGAGGTTGCACATGTCGCGCCAGCCGTGACGGCTCTGCAGGCCGCAGGCTTTGAGCAGTAGTACCGCTCCGCCGGGGGTGAACTGGATAAAGTCTTCCACCTCCATGCGGCTGTGTCCGTCGCGTTGCGACCAGTCGTGCAAGGGCACATCGATGGAGGCATGTAGAGGCGGCAGGGCCATGATGGTGGCACCTGTGGCGATAAGTGCACTGGGGGCGATGGCCTGCTGGAACGTGAAACGGTGGGGGTATCCGCAGGTGAGCGAATCAGTCTGCTGGGCATGCATCAATGTGCAGCAGCAGAACGAGAGAACGATGAGGAGGACTTTTTTCATATTGGGGAGGGGAGTAGGGGTCAGTCAATCAGTCGCAGCACCTTTCCGTCGAACAACTTGGGCAACACAGGGCAGGTGTCCGTGCGGAACGAGAAGTCGATGTCGGCGGTGGCGCCGAAGCCCTCCAGCCGCTTCATGTGGCTGGCACGATGGGTACAATAGGTGCGTGGGTCGCCGTGGCAGAGGGTCCACAGCTCCATGGAGGCTACGGCGGCATCCTGGTGGGTGGCATAGCGTCCCGATTCGGTCAGCCGGTGGCAAAGTGCGCCGGCGAAGAGGGTGTCTTCGAGGCTGAAATCCTGCTGCCAGCCGCTACAGATAATTACCACGTCGCGTGGGATGGACAACAGGTGTTCCGTCAGTCGTGTGAGGTTGGCGAAGCTGCCCACAAGGGTTTCGTCGGCATCCGCTCCGCGCAGGATGCAGTTGGTGCCGTTGGTGGTGCTGTAGGCGATACGTTTCCCCCACAAGTTCATCGTGATGTATTCGGAGGGAGAGTTCCCGCATTCGGCATCGCCGACCTTGTGTCCGCCTCGTTCGGCGGCACGCAGGTAACCCAAGGCACGGTAGGGCTCCAATTCGTCGAGAGAGGCCAGCGGGACCACTTCGGAGGCTCCTGCGCGGAATGCGGCGCAGATGGAGGTGGTGGCCCGCAGGATGTCCACAGCTACCACGGTATGGGGGCCGGTAAGGCTCCGCATGTCGTACAGCGCGGGACTCAGCGCCAGTTCAATCTGTGAAACACTCATTTCCGAATTCGTCTTCAGTGTATTCGCTCCGCTCCAGGCTCCCATCGGGGTTGATGACGAACCCGTAGAAATCGGGGTTGGAGGGGATGTATTGGTCGTGTTTGAAATGCCATCGGCTGGCACTGGTGGGCAGGTTGCGCAGCACGAATCCGCTCATCTCCCGCAGCAGGATGCAACGGTGGGCAAGACGACTGTCCAGCCCGGTTTGCTCCATGAATTCGGTATCGGACTGTAGCTCCACAGGCTCGCCGATGTGGTCCACGGGTTGCATCTTTCTACCCCGTACCCAGGTATGCATCAACTCCGTGCCGCTCTTGGTGGAGCGCAGGGTGTATTCGGCATAAACCACAATCTCGTTGATTTCGGGCTCTTGCCACTTGTGGATGGCCACCAGCAGCACGGCATCGATGCCGTATTGTGCCGACAACTCCTTCAGGTCGTCGCGCATCAGTTGTTTGTAGTCCTTGTTGATGCGACCCATGATGGCCTCGGAGGCCAGTGGGGCAGGGGTGTAGTACCCTTGGGCGATTAGCGGTTCCGCCACGGTCTGCTGCAGATAGCAGGCGGCTGCGTGCAACTCATCGTTGAACAGTTTGTCTTGTGTGGTCTTGGCTTGCAGCGGCTTGGTGTTGTCTTGCACGGGTGCCACAAGCACGGTGACGGGCTTCTCTTTGTACAAGTCGTCGTAGGAGGACATTTTCTTCTCGCTCTTGCAGCAGAGGAGAAGTAATAGTGAAGAACTAAGAACTAAGAAGGTGGTCAGTTTCCGATTTGTTTTCGTTCCCATTTCAATTCTCAATTTTCAATCTTCATTTTTCAATTCCCTACCGCGGTGCTGTCGGGCGTGGCGGTGCTGTCGGGGGCTTCGCGGTAGCCGTTACGGATAAGCCATGCCTCGTAGCGGCGGGCCAGTTCCTCGCGGCGTTGTTTGCGGGCCTCACGACGGGCGATGCGCTCCTGCTCCCGTCGTTGGGCATCCAACTCGGCTTGCCGTTGCCGTTCCTCTCGGTCGCGCAGACGTTGGGCTTTGCGTTCGGCGGCGGCGATGCTGTCCTGTCGTTCCTGCTCGGCGCGGATGGCGTCCTCCTTGGCCCGTTTCTCGGCCTCCTTGGCTTCGATTTTGGCGCGTTGGGCATCCTTCTTCGCCTTCTCCTTGGCTTTCTTCTCCTCCTTCTTGGCCTTGTCGCGGGCTTTCTTTTCCTGCTGTTTGGTCAGGGCCTGCTGGGCACGCTCCTCCTTCTGTTGCATCTTCAGCTGCTTCTGGTACTCAGGGTCGTTGGCCAGTTGCTCCTGCAACGCCAGCTCCTCGGCGGTGAGGGTCACGCGGATGGTGTCGAGGGTGGAGAGGTCGATATGCGAGGTGTCAGTGCGACCGTCGGCGGCATAAGCGGGCGCGAAGGTCTGCTTGAGCATGTCGACATAGGGGGCGCTGTGGGGGAAGAACATTTTTTCGTTGTTGAACATGATGTTGGCCTGCTCGGGGCATCCCAGTTGGGCCAGGGTCACGCCGTAGTCGGCATATAGTCCCGGGTGTGCCACACCCTCGTCGAGGTTGAGGTTGACGGCCTCGGCATAGGCGTGCGCCAGTGCCAGCAGTCGTGCCTGGGTGGGATTGCGCTGGTACTGCATCACCGCCGTGGGCTCGCTGACAAGCGTCCCGTCGTTCACGCAGGCGGCAAACAGGCCTCCGGCCAAGAGTAGCATTATGATATACTTCTTCATGCTTGGTGCGGGGTTGTGGCATCAATAAAAAACGGCAACGTCATAAGCCGGGTTCTGTCCCGCCGCGGGGGCGACGGTCCCTATCATCAATCTACTGCCGGCGTCGCCGCCGGCCTCTATCAACCTACCCTCCGACATTACCATAGGTATCGGGCGGGCCAGCCCTTGACTGTCGGTATATTTGGTCTTTCAACCCATAAGGTTTGCCATCGGGCCGCATCGCTGCAGCCTGTCGTGAGCTCTTGCCTCGCGCTTGCACCCTTACCGGAAGTCGCCCTCCGGCGGTTTCTCTTTCTGTGGCACTTGCTGTCCGCAGGGCACTTGCCTCCCTGCGTCCTTCCCGTTAGGAAGTATGGTGGCCCGTGTTGCCCGGACTTTCCTCCCGCGCAGCCCCGAAGGGTGCGCCGGCGATAGGGTCGGTTGCCGTTTTGTTTGATGTCAATGTCCTCGTTTTGTATATTTGTCTAAAACGAGCCGGACAAGAAAATATTGTGTAATCCTCAAATTTTCTCATTATGTGAATTTTTTTTCGTTATTTTGCAACAAAAAACAATATTGTGTGTCTTGACTTGAAATGAAACCCGAAAAGAACCATCTTGTGGCGGCTTGCCAGCGGAATGACGCAGATGCCTTGCGGCAACTGTATGAGGAGTTCTCGCCGATGATGCTGGGTGTATGTATGCGTTACACCCGCTCCCGCGACGAGGCACAGGATTTGCTACACGACGGTTTCTTGAAGGTGTATAAGAACATCGGCAAGTTGAAGCACCCGATTGCCTTGGAGGATTGGATATATCGGATTATGGTGAACGTGTGTGTCAACTATGTCTGCCGCCATCGCGAAGTGGTCTATTGCGGGCTTTCTGGGATGGACAATGGTCAGAATGAGGACCAATATACGGAAACCCCATTCGACACAGACCCCTTCGAGACGGCCGAGGTGATGAAGGCCATCCGCGCGCTGCCCGACCCCTATCAGGCGGTGTTCAATATGAAGGAGGTGGACGGATTTGACTATCCTGAAATCGCGGAGCGGATGGATATGAAGGAGGTGACCGTACGGTCAATTGTCTCACGCGCCAAGAAGATGCTGAGAGATGCGTTGGAACCGATAGTATAGAAATAACACTTAACAATAAAAAAACAAAAACATTATACAACGATGAACGACAGATTGAAGAACATGAAAGTGCAGCCAGACCCCGAGGTGTGGCAAGGAATCCAGAAGTCGATGCACCGTGCCGCACGGCTCCGCCGTGTAACATTTGGAGCTGCGGGTGTGGCTGTGTTGGGCGCTGTGGTGACGGTGGCGTTGCTGTGGCCTCGCACGGAAGAGCCTGCAATGCAATCTAACGAGTCGCCCATGCTGGCGCAGGTTGATAGGCAGGACATCCCCGCCGTGCCGACGGTAGACGAGGTCTCTTTGGCACAAGTGACGGAAGGAACGGCTTCTGTTGAGGAGTCTCAACTTGAGGTGACTGCATTGGCTGCAGCAACTGAGGAGGCGACTGTTCAGACTGCGGTGGAGACCGGAACAGCGGAAGTCTCCATGGCGACAGCATCTCCCAAGGCAACTGTTGCCAGCACTGCCACACCGAGACAGGAACCGACACCCGAAGAGGTCTCCCCGGCTTTGCTCGTCGAGGCGGAACCCAATGTGTCGGAACCCGTGGCGGGCACAGAACCCGATGTCGTCAAGATTGGTGGTGGTGCCAAAGTGGAGGATACCATCCTCTGGATTCCCAATGTCTTTCTGCCTGGGTCAGACAACGCGGAGTACAATATGTTCCGTGTCAAGGTCAACAAGACCGCAGGGAGTGTGACAAACTTCCGGATGTCGGTGTTTAACCGTGCCGGTCATCTGGTGTTCCACAGTAACGACATCAACTACGGTTGGGACGGCACCTATCGCGGACAGACCCTGCCGCAGGCTTCGTATGTCTATCTGATATATTACACCGATAAGGACAAGGTGCAGCACCAGCGCAAAGGCACCATTACATTGGTACGGTAGTCCGTACCTCCTCCATGGCGCGTTGCAGGAATCTGTTCAGCGGAACGCTGGCGCGCCACACATTCAACACTTCTTCGAAAAGTTTCTCGTTGTCGAGAAACTTTTCTGGCATTGTATAGCTGGTGCAATAGTCTTTGTATTTCAATAGGTCGGCATGTTCCCAGTCGGCGGGGTAGTCTTTGGGGACACGCTGCAGTTTTTTCATGGTGAAGAACTCGCTGCCGAAGAGTTTCTTGTAGGAGGGTTCGTTCATGATGGCCAGAAATTCGTCGGGGCAGTAGAATATCTCCTGGCGGATGGCGTTAAGGGCAGCGGGTGAGGGCATGAAGATACCGCCGCCGAGGTTGCAGGTGCCCTTCAGGCCGTAAGCCTCTTCAGTGCCGAGTTGGAAGTAGTAGCCCGGCACACCGCTGTTCTTCGGCCCCCAGCTGCTGAGAAAACAGGCGATATGGGTCTTGTAGGGTGTCTTGTCGAGCGAGAAGCGTGTGTCGCGGTAGATGCGGTAGACGGAGTTCTTGGCGGTCAAGCCCACCAGCGTGTCGTCGTACTTCACCATCTCGTCAATCAAGGCCTGAGTGAAGACCTCGAAGTCTGCTTTGATGGCCAGCCACCTGTCTTTATGGTCGTTGAACCACGGCCGGTTGTTGTTCACCGTCAGTTCCTGCAGGAACGGCAATGTGTCGGGGTGGAGTTGTACGTTCATACTGAAAAATGTTTTTTATTCGTCATAATAGGTGATGGTGCGGTGATATGTTGCATGGTCTTCTTTGAGGACCGTCCAGTTGCCGTGGTGATCGAGGTCGTAGGATATGTGTCGTCGGTTAGATGAACCTAATCTCGAATTGGTCCAAATCTCGTCGGTTATATTACCATATGCATCGCGGATATAGACGGTGATACTCTCACCGCCGTCATCTTTCCATATCTGTTTCGTCAAACGCCTCTGGCTGTCATATTTATAGATAATGAAATTGTTGTCATAACTCTTTGTGGCAACAAGTCCGTCTTCGGTGTATGTGTAGAATGCGCCGTCTGAGGTGATGCGGCATTGTTCGTCACAGACGATATAGAAGGAGTCTATGTCAATAATCTTTCCGTCTTCGCTATAGGTTCGTGTCACTTCGGACAGACATCCGTCGGCACCGTAGCGGTAAGAGTAGAGAAAACAGCTACTGTCGTCGTGGTTTAGACTTTCTGTAATTTTTCCATTGTCGTAATGATATGTGTCGTTGGGCAGATCTCCCGAAGTAGGCCATTTCCTCTCTATAAGTTGCCCTTCTCGGTTAAAGAGAAGATAGAGCGTATCGTGCTCTATAGTGTCGCCGTCTTGTATATAGTAACCAACAGAGTTTACTTCTTTGACATTTCCGTGTAATTCGTAAGCAGCGATGGTGGGGATTTCAAACACTGATCCTTGCGCACTAGTATTGTTAGTGGCGAGTAGCAGCGTGGCTGTCAGCAGGTAAATCTTGGTCTTCATAGGCTCCGCAGCCATTTGATTTCGTCGGCCCAGCGGGTGGGGTCGGGAGTCTCGAGGATGATGGGCATGTTGTCGAAGCGCGGGTCGTGCATGAAACGGGTGAAGAAGGCTTGGCCGAGGAAGCCCTCGCCCAGCACCTCGTGTCGGTCGACGTGCGAGGCGGCACCTTTCTTGCTGTCGTTGAGGTGGATGGCGCGGAGGTACTTGAGTCCTACCACGCGCTCGAATTCTTCAAAGCAGAACTGATAGCCCATCTCGGTGCTAAGGTCGTAACCGGCGGCGAGGGTGTGGCAGGTGTCAATGCAGACCCCCACGCGGTTCTTGTCGTCGATGCCTTCGATGATGCGGGCAATATGCTCGAAACGCCAGCCCAGGTTAGTGCCCTGTCCAGCGGTATTCTCTATCACGGCGGTAACGCCCTCGGTCTGCGCCAGTGCGGTGTTCACCTCGCGGGCTATCTGGTCGAGGCATTCCTCTTCGCTTGTCTTGTTCAGATGACTGCCGGGGTGGAAATTCATCAACTGCAGGCCCAGTTGCTGTGCGCGCTGCATCTCGTCGAGAAACGCCGCACGGCTTTTGGTTAGTGTTTCTTCGTCGGGCGAGCCGAGATTGATAAGGTAGCTGTCGTGCGGCAGCACCATCTCGGGCTTGAATCCTCTTTCTGCCAGCAAGGTTTTGAAGGCGTTGATTTCGTCTGCTGCCAGTGGCTTGCTCACCCAGCTTCGCTGGTTGCGGGTGAAGAGGGCGAAGGCGTTGGCCCCGATGGCCTCGGCATGGAGGATGGCGTTGCAGACGCCTCCCGATGCGCTTACGTGGGCTCCGATGTATTTTGTCATGATTGGTTGTATGTTAATAAAAACGGCTCAACACTCATCTGTTGTGCTGAGCCGTCTTGGAATTCATTGTTGAAAAGGGTTACTTTGCCAGCTGGCGGTATTTCTCCACCTCGGTCTTGGCTTGGTTGACCTTCTTCTCGGCCTCCTGGACGCGCTTCTGGGCATCAGTCAGCTTGTTGCCGCTATTCTTTTCGATATTGGCTTTGCGGCTGTTGATTTCCTTCTCGGCGCTCTGGATGTTCTTCTGCCATTTCTCGATGTCTTTCTGCAGGTCGACGATTTTCTCCTGGTCTTTCTTGGTGTTCTTCTGCAGTTTCTCCAAATCAGAATTGGCGGACTTGTACTCCTTCTCGGCCTTCTTCAGGTTGTCCTGCTCGATTTCCAGCTGGGCGGCAGCCTCAACCTTCTCCACATATTGGGCGAAGTTCTGGAGGAAGCGGGTGAGGTTGGAGTTGATGTTCGACTGATTGGCGGAGAGGTCGGTCGCCATGGCACAGACGGTCACGGTGGCATTGCTGCTGTTTCCATCCACCTTGGAGTAGAAGTTTACGGGCGTGGAGGAAATCTCGGAGAACACCTTTCCCAGGCTGGCTTCGAAGCCGTCGGTTTTCTTGGTCTTCAGTTTGGCCTCTTTCAAGCGCTGCTCCAAGGCTTTCTGAACGGTCTTCTTGTCCTTTTGCAGGGTCATGGTATAGGCGGTGACGTTCAAGTCGCCGATTTTCACTTGGGTTTCCTTCACCTCTTGAGCCATGAGGTTCATCGCCATCATGGCGGTAAGGGCTAATACGAAAAATCTTTTCATGGTAATTGTTGTTGATGTTAGGTAATAGATATTTATGCTTTCAACAGAAAGTTGAGGTTGTCGGTGAGGCCGTACTCCTTGGTGTTCTCCATCTTGGTCTTGAATACTTTCATCTTATTGGGTTTGCCAATCAATGAGAGTTTGCCATCTTCGAGTAGCAGGGCTGTGGCTTCGCGGATGGCGGCGACGGTGGCTTTGGGGTTCACCATGATGTATTCCTTCAGACGGTCGTCGCGCGTCTCGCCACCGTGCTTCGGGTCGAAGAAGTCGGTGTAATGTGGGTTGATTTGGAACGGCACCAGTCCCATGCAGTCGAACGAGGCGGGCATGACGATGGGCATGTCGTTGGTGGTGCAGAGGGTGGGGCCAGCCACGTTGCTGCCGGCGCTCCAGCCCATGTAGGGCATGCCGTCGAAGGCGCGTTGGCGGATGGCCTGCATGAGGCCTGTGCGCTGCAGTTCGCGGACGAGGTGGAAGGTGTTGCCACCGCCCACTGCCACGCAGTCGGTGTCGTAGACGGCGTTCACGGGCAGCGCCTTGTGATGTACGGAGGTCAGCTTCACGCCAAACTCTTTGTATACGGCAGCCACCTTGGCCTCATAGGCATCGTAGCTCTTGGTGAGACCGTTGGGAGACAGGCTCACACCGGCATAAGGCACGAAGAGCACCTTTTTCACGTTGTGCCGACGGCAGAAGTCGGCAATCATGTCCTTGCACCAGCCGAGGTAAGCCTCGCCGCGCATGGTGCTGTTGCTGATAAGGAGGAGGTTTCTTTTATCCATAATTTTCAATTTTTCAATCTTCAATCTTCAATTTCCTACGCGTCGATGGTGGCGTAGGTGGCGTTACGCTCGATGAATTCGCGGCGCGGGGGTACGTCGTCGCCCATGAGCATGGAGAAGACTCGGTCGGCGCTGGCGGCGTTCTCGATGGTGACTTGGCGCAGCTGGCGGTTCTCAGGATCCATGGTGGTCTCCCACAGCTGTTCGGGGTTCATCTCACCCAAGCCTTTGTAGCGCTGCACATGCACGCCCTTGTCACCCACGGCAATCATAGCCTGTTCGCGTTCCTCCTCGGTCCAGCAGTAGTAGCTCTTGTTGCCTTTCTTGACCAGATAAAGGGGCGGCGTGGCCAGATATACGTAGCCGTTCTCAATCAGTTCGGGCATGTAGCGGAAGAAGAAGGTGAGCATCAGGGTGTCGATATGGGCGCCATCGACATCGGCATCGGTCATGATGATGACCTTGTGGTAGCGCAGCTTGCTGAGGTTGAGGGCTTGGCTGTCTTCCGGTGTGCCGACGGTGACACCGAGGGCGGTATAGATGTTGCGTATCTCTTCGCTCTCGAAGGCGCGGTGACGCATGGCTTTCTCCACATTCAGAATCTTACCGCGCAAGGGGAGTATGGCCTGGTAGCGGCGGTCGCGGCCCTGCTTGGCACTTCCACCTGCCGAGTCGCCCTCGACGAAATAAATCTCACACATCGAGGGGTCGCCGTCCTGGCAGTCGGCCAGCTTGCCGGGCAGTCCGGCACCGCTGAATACGTTGCTGCGCTGCACCATCTCGCGGGCCTTGCGTGCCGCTTGACGGGCACGTGCGGCGAGGATGACCTTGTCGACAATGGTACGGGCCTCGTTGGGGTGCTCTTCGAGGTAGTTCTCCAGCATCTCGCTGACGGCCTCGTCGACGGCGCCGCGAACCTCGTTGTTGCCCAGTTTGGTCTTGGTCTGGCCTTCGAACTGAGGCTCGGCCACTTTGACGCTGATGATGGCAGTGAGACCTTCGCGGAAGTCATCGCCGGCGATGTCCACCTTGGCTTTGGCCAGCATGCCGCTCTTGTCGGCATAGTTCTTCAACGTGCGGGTCAGGCCGCTGCGGAAGCCCGCCAGGTGTGTGCCGCCTTCGTGGGTATTGATATTGTTGACGTAGCTGTGCAGGTTCTCGCTGTAGCCGGTGTTGTACTGCATGGCAATCTCGATGGGGATGCCTTTGCGTTCGCCTTCGATGTAGATGGCGTCCGGCATCAGTTTCTCGCGGTTCTCGTCAAGGTAGTCGATGAAATCGCGCAGGCCGCGTTCGCTGAAGAAATGGTCGGAACGGGCCGGGGCAGATGTGGCGGCGTCCTGGGCGTCGGGTGACTGATTGTCCGATTGCTCAGTTGTCCGAAGGTCGACAATATTGATTTCGATACCTTTGTTGAGGTATGCCAACTCGCGCATTCGTTCGAGCAGGGTGTCGTATTTGTATTCGGTGACGGTGAAAATGGTGGGGTCGGGGTGGAACGAGACCTTTGTGCCCTGTTTGTCGGTGGTGCCGATTTCCTTCACGGCATAAAGCGGTTTGCCCTTGGAGTATTCCTGTTGGTAGGCTTTTCCCTCGCGGTAGACCTGTACCGTCATGTGGTCGCTCAGTGCGTTGACGCAGCTCACGCCGACGCCGTGCAGACCGCCGGAGACTTTGTAGCTGTTTTTGTTGAATTTACCACCGGCGTGCAGCACCGTCATCACCACCTCGAGGGCTGAGCGGTGCTCCTTCTCGTGCATGTCCACGGGGATACCGCGGCCGTTGTCCTCCACGGTGATGGAGTTGTCGGGGTTGATGGCTACGTCGATTTTCGTACAGAACCCCGCAAGAGCCTCGTCGATAGAGTTGTCCACCACCTCGTAAACCAAGTGGTGCAGGCCACGTTCGTTCACGTCGCCGATATACATTGCCGGGCGAACACGCACGGCTTCCAGTCCTTCAAGTACGGTAATGTTACTCGCACTGTAGTCAGTTTGTTGATTCTCGCTCATTTTAGTAGTTGTGAATGCTGTCAAATAAAATGCAAAAATACAAAAAAAAAGCGACATAGACGCTTTTTTTTTACTTTCTTTTCAACAATTAATCCACAGGTTGGCCAGTGGACCCGCCGGGTGACAAGGGAGTAGTCCCAGTGATCCTTCGGTGTTCTCTCGGTGTTCCTTCGGTATTTCTCCAACTGTTTCCCAACTGTTCTCCTACTGTTCTCCAACGTAGGATAGGAAAACAGTGGGTGAACAGTTGAATGACAGCAGGGTAAGTGCCGAAGGAAGGGAGAAGGATCATAAAAGGAACAGCGACACTACACTGAAGGTTCGGCAAGTGGGGGCGAATGCTGTTTTTTCCGGCAAGGGAGAAAACGGGGCAAAAATGTATTATTTGTAAAAAAGTTGTATCTTTGCAAGATAATTGATGAAGCGTTTTTTGCTTATAATGTTGGTTCTGTGGGGATTCTTCCCTATGGAGGCACAAGAGTTCCGTTGTGCCGTGTCGGTCAACTACCAGAAACTGATGACGACGACACAGTCGTATGAGTCGTCGGACAAGCGGGTGTTCGACAATCTGAAGCAGGCGCTGGAGGATTTCGTCAACTCGCGCCGTTGGACCAATCTCGAATTCGAGCAGCAGGAACGGCTGGACTGCACGTTGACCCTCATCCTTAGTGAACGTACTTCGGCCACCGACTTCAAGGGACAACTCTCTATCCAGTTGCGTCGACCGGTATATAACTCCAGCTATACTTCAGGCATGTTCAATTATATCGAGTCGGGCGATTTCGGCTTTGTCTACAACGACAGCCAGCCGCTCGACTATGACCCCAATACCTTCTATGGCAACCTCTCGTCGGCGGTATCGTACTACGTGTATATCATGCTGGGCATCTATTTCGACAGCTATGGTCCCAACGGCGGTGAGCCGTTTTTCGAGGTGGCACGCACAATCTGCCAGACGGCGGAGAACTCGGGCTACAAGGGCTGGAAGGCCACCGAGAGTCAGAAAGCCCGTTACTGGTTCATGGAGAACCATACCAACTCGGCCTACGCAGGGCTGCATCAGGTCTATTACCTCTACCACCGCATGGGACTGGACATGATGACCAAGGACCAACCGCAGGCCCGCCAGAACATCATCGCCGCGCTTGAGGCGCTGCGCCAAGTGCACAAGACCCGCTCCAATCTTCTGTCGGTGCAGCAGTTCATGGATGTGAAGATTTCCGAGATTGTCAGTATCTTTACCCCCGCACCGGCCGAAGAGCAGAAGCAGGTGTACAACATCATCAAGGAGGTCAGTCCCATCAATGTAACGAAACTGAAGGACTTTGCGCAGAAATGAATATAGTTAAGACAACAAATACACAACAAAAACATAATATCATGACACAAATCCCCATACAGAAAGAGGTAATCGACAAGATTGCCAAGCAGAACAAGATAGCCAACCCCGGCAGGGCTTCCATCCGCGAGATGCGCAAGATGATACAGGATGTCGAGGCTGAGACCGGCGTGCGGTTTGTCAAGATGGAGATGGGTATCCCCGGCCTCCCTGCCCCGCAGGTGGGTGTCAACGCCCAGATTGAGGCGCTGAAGAGCGGCGTGGCCTCCATCTATCCGGAGATTTACGGCACGGCCGATTTCAAGAGCGAGGCAGCTCGGTTTGTGAAGAACTTCCTCGATATCGACGTGACCCCCGAATGCTGCGTGCCCACCGTGGGCTCGATGCAGGCGGGTTTCGCCAGTTTCCTGACCCTCACCCGCTATGATGCCAAGAAAACCAAGGTTCTCTTCATTGACCCCGGTTTCCCCGTGCAGAAGCAGCAGTGCCGTGTGCTGGGCATCCCCATGAAGACCTTCGACGTGTATGAATATCGTGGAGACAAACTGCGCGACAAACTGGAGGAAGAACTGCGCGACGGTGATGTGGCCTGCCTCATCTACAGCAGCCCCAACAACCCCGCTTGGTTCTGTTTCACCGACCATGAGCTCCGTATTATCGGCGAGATGGCCAACAAGTACGGTGTGGTGGTGCTTGAGGACGACGCTTACTTCCTGATGGACTTCCGTAAGGATTACAGCGTTCCCGGCAAGGCCCCCTTCCAGCCCACCGTGGCCAAGTATACCGACCGTTACGTGCTGATGATTTCGGGTTCGAAGTCGTTCAGCTATGCCGGTGAGCGTATCGCCATGATGATTTGCAGCCCCACGCTCTTTAACATGGAGTGCCCCGACCTGGCCCGCTATTACAGCCAGACTCAGTTAGGGCGTGCCCTCATCTTCGGCACCCTCTACTGCCTCAGCTCCGGTACCGCCCACAGTGTGCAGTACGCCATGGCGGCCATGCTGAAAGGCGCCAACGACGGCACTTTCAACTTTGTCAAGGACATCAAAGAGTACGGCGAGAAGGCCAACGTAATGAAGAAACTCTTCACCGACAACGGCTTCTACATTGTCTACGATAAAGACATGGGTGAGGACATCGGTGACGGTTTCTATTTCACCTTCTGCTATCCCGGTTTCGAGGGTGTGGACTTGCTCAACGAGCTTATCCGCTACGGCATCAGCGCCATCGTGCTGGATATCACCGGCAGCCACAAGCAGGGTATCCGTGCCTGTGTGGCCCTCGTGCAGCGCGACCAGTTCCCCGACCTCAAAGAGAGACTGGAGAAGTTCCGTGCCGACCATCCTGTGAAGTAAGTCAAAGGACATTGACATAAAAAAGCGCCGCTGGTTATCCAGCGGCGCTTTTTCTTTATGTGATAAAAAATTATTGCTTGACGATGCGGGCGGTGGTGTCGCCGCAGCGCAGGAGGTAGAGACCGGTGGGTAGGGCGCTCAGGTCCAGTGTGACCTGTCCGTTGCCGTGGTGCTGCTGGCACAGGAGGGTACGGCCGTAGAGGTCGAGTAGCTGGATGTCGCCCGCAGGGCAATTGTCGATGGTGACAGGACCGCTGGCGGGGTTTGGGTAGAGTCGCAGGGAGGCCTCCTCGGTGCCGTCAATGGAGGCGGCGTAGTAGCTTTCAATGTATCCGATGTCGATTTTTCCATTGCGACAGCGCACCCGTTTGTGGAAATCGCCATCGGAGAGGCTTTCGCGAAGCTTCTCGCCGGCGTCGATGCAGACGGAGCGTTGGGTCAAGTTCCAGTTGTAGGTGTCGGGGTTTTCATCCAGTCCGCGGGTGGTGCAGGGTGAGGCGAATCCCGGACCGGAGCCGCTGTTTTCGTGGGTTAGGGCGATATTGATGCTGTCGGCGGGAATGCTGTCGCCTTCGATGGCGCAATGGCGGATGCAGGTGTCGGCCAGTGTGCTGTCGACACGGAGGCTGGTGTCATTGTTCCACACGATGCAGTTGATCAGGCAGGCCTCTTTGCCCTTGAGGGTGGCGGCGGTGCCATGGTTGGCCACGATGTTGCAGTTGATGACGCGACTGCCGTTATTCATAAGTAGTGCATTGCCGTCGTTGTGAGCCACGATGCTCTGGCGTAGGGCGGCGTTGTCAACGCGACACACGGTTGGAGTGCTGTTGTTCTGAATAACGGCATAGCGCAGGCGGCTGTTGTTGAGGTATACCGCCGAGCCGCTGTCGCTGCGGCAGTTCTGGACCATCAGTTGGTCGGCCTGGACATCGCTCCCGCCGAGGTACATGCAGGCATCGCCAGCACTGTATCCGTTCTGTATAATGAGGTTTTGTAGAGTCAGTTTGGTGTTGACGTTGTTTTGATGGCTGGCATAGAGCACGGCCTGCCTTCCGCGGCCGTCGAGGCGGGTGGGGTGCTCGTCGGCGTTACGTTCGCTGGCTTCTGTCTCGTTGCCGGCAAAGCCGCCGTAGACAGTGATGGCTCCCGTGAAATTGAAGGCGTAGTTGGCGGTGGTATCACCATAGTAGACGCCCTCTTTCAACCACAGTTCGCGTTTGTTGAGGACGGCAAGCTTGGTGGCTGCGGTGATGTTGCTGTTGGCTTGCTCCCATGAGGTGCCGTTGCCGGTGCCGTCGGGGGAGATGTGGAACGCCGTCAGGTGACCGTCCCAGCCGGAGGGATAGATGTTGGTGACCACCTGGTGGCTGTAGATGAAGCCCACCATGGTGGAGAGGGTGTAGAAACCATCGCTGCTGCCGCCCCAGCCCCAGTTGAAATGGTACAGGCTATCGGTGTTGTAGCCGTCCAGTACAAAGGCATGGCCTCCGTCGTTGTTGCTTCCGGAGTAGTAAACGGGTCGGCGGGCATCGATTTCGGCGCGCATCAGGTCGCCCCACACGGAGTCGTTGTAGTTGGTGCGGTCCAGGAATTTGGTTTCGGTATAACCGAAGTACTTAAATCCGTTGGGTACACGTGAGGATTGGGCGCCACTGCCCGAGGTGTGTCCGGCGTGCTGGTACTCCATTTTCACGGTGATGCCGCAGTGGTAGCACAGCCGTGACACCATGTCGCGTTGGGAGTTTGGGGTGCTGCGCCGTATCTTGACGGGCATAAGACTGTAATCGTAATCGGTGGTGTCGAAGTCCACAGCCAGCACTCCGTAGACGGTATGGCCATAGGAGGTGTGGCCGAAGCCCCTTGAAGGGTACCGCCAGTAGCGGATAATCTGGGCCATTGCGGTGGCTACGCAGCCTACCACCACATGCTTTCCGTTCATCATGGGGCAGTAGTTGTTGTATCCGCTTCCCTGCTCCCATGTGGTAGTCAGTAGGTATTCGTCGCTTTTGGGGGAGTTCACGGGGCCGCCTTTCAGCAGCTGTTTCCATCGCATGAGAGCCCCTGGGTTTTCGGGTGCATCGGTGCGGATGCCGGCCTCGATGCTCTGTCGGTATTCTTCAATCCACGACAGCATGTTCTCGGGGGCGTTGTCCTCGTTGAAACTGCCGTTGGCCGAGTAGCCCAGCACGGGAACGCAGCGGTCGTCGGCTCCCATGAGGATGAAAGCGCGGGTGCCGCAGTTGAAGATGTAGAAGCAGGCGACTTTACTGCCGTTGTTTGCCACAAAGCCACGGGTGGCGTAGAGCGTCAGTGTGTCGGCGGACTCGATGAGGCCTTTCTGCATCAAGAAATGGGTGGCGGCGGTGCGCGCGGTGGACGGGTCCACCGGTGCGGCGGCGGACCCGAACCAGAGCGCCGCCAGTGTAATGAGGGTGAAAATTCGTTTCATGTAGTCTGTTTGTCACGCATCAGGGGATGCGTTTTCTTATTTAGTATGCTGGCCTTGCAAAAAATTGCGAACATGATCGAATACGATATCCGCGCGGATGTCGAAGGCCTCGCGCGAGGCGTATCCGATATGGGGCACACAGACACAATTGGGGGCGTTCAGCAGTGGGTGAGAGGCGGGTAGCGGAGGCTCCTGTTCATACACATCGATGCCTGCGCCGGCGATGTGTCCCGCTGTCAGGGCCTCGGCCAAAGCCTCGATATCCACCACGTTTCCACGGGCGGTGTTGACGAGGATGGCGTTGGGCTTCATGAGGGCTATCCGTTGACGGCTGATGAGGTGGTGGGTCTCGGGGGTGAGCGGGATGTGGAGCGTGACGATGTCGCTTTGGCGCATCAAGTTGTCGAGATCGGTGTATTCCACTCCGAGGGTTTTGACTTCCGCATGTTCGCTGCGGTTGTATGCCAGTAGCTGGCAGCCGAAAGCTTTCAGCAGCCGCAGGGTGGCGGTGCCGATGGCGCCGGTGCCGACCACACCGACAGTCTTTCCGTGCAGTTCGCGGCCCAGGAAGGTTCCGCGGCTGCCACCCTGGCGCAGGGTGCCGTCGAGGACAGTGATGCGGCGCAGCACGTCGAGCATCAGTCCGATGGCCAGTTCGCTGACAGCCACGGTGGAGTAGCCGGCGGCATTCTGCACGGTGATGTTGTTTTCCTTGCAGTAGGCTAGGTCAATATGGTCGAGACCTGTGAAGGCCACGCTCAAGTATCGCAGATTGGGGCACTGCTGCAGCACGGCGGCGGGCAGTTTAATGTTGGAGATGATGGCCACTTCGGCGGTGCGCATACGCTCGGTGAGTGTTGCCTCGTCTTCGCGGCGGTCCATATAATAGGTGAAGGTATGCCCTTGGGCGGAAAATTCGGACTGGAGGCTTTGGAACGAGCTCTCGGAGATGCCCAGAGGCTCAACGCAGACGATATTCATTGTCAAAGTTTTTTAGTTGGATGAAAGAGGCTAGTTGTCCTAGCGTTGTTTCTTATTTCTTTTTCTTTACGGAGAAGCCGAAACTGCCCAATTTCTCGCCCAGCCCATAGTATTTTCCGTGCGAGTAGGCGAGAGGTTGGGCGTGGTTCAGTTGGAAGGCGCCGCTGCCTTTGTCGATAAACCGTTCGTCGGCATTCACGGCCACAACCTCGGAGACGAACATGTCGTGGCTCCCCAGGGGGCGGACTTCGATGACGCGGCATTCGATGTTGAGCGGACTTTCGGCAATCAGCGGGGCCTTGACCACTTGGCCGGCCTCGGGGGTGAGGTGCATTTCGCGGAATTTGTTGCAGTCGCGGCCGCTGCGCACCCCGCACCAGTCGGTCTGACGCACCAACGCTTCGGTGGTGAGGTTGATGACATACTCGCCAGTGCGGCGGATGATGTCGTAGCTGTGCCGTTCGGGACGCACGCTTATATAACACATGGGCGGGTCGCTGCAAAGCGTACCCGTCCATCCGATGGTGATTATGTTGTAGTTCTCGGGCTGGTCGCCGCAGCTCACCATGACGGCGGGCAGGGGGTAGATCAGCGTGCCCGGTTTGAAAGGTACTTTCATCGGGCGACTATTCTTTGAACCGTTTTTCCAGGTCTTCGATCCAGTAGCGGAACTGCTTGTCGGTCTCGGCCAGATTGGCCACGGTCTTGCATGCGTGCAGCACGGTGGCGTGGTCCTTGTTGCCGCATTGCAGGCCGATGATGGCCAGCGACGATTTCGTCATCTTCTTGGCGAAGTACATGGTAAGCTGGCGGGCCTGTACAATCTCGCGTTTGCGGGTGTGGGACTGGATGCTGTCGATGGGGATGTTGAAGTAGTCGCACACCACTTTCTGGATGTATTCGATGGTCACCTCGCGGTTGGTGCTCTTGACAAACTTGTCCACCATCTGGCGGGTGAGGTCGAGGGTGATTTCGCGGTGGTTCAGCGACGACTGTGCCATGAGGGAAATCAGGGCGCCTTCCAGTTCGCGGACATTGGTGTTGATGTTGTAGGCGATGTATTCTATCACGTCGTCGGACATCTCCACACCGTCGTTGGCCAGTTTCTGGCGCAGGATTTTCATACGGGTTTCCACATCGGGAGCCGACAATTCGGCGGCCAGACCCCATTTGAATCGCGACACCAAGCGGCTCTCCAGCCCCTGCAATTCGGAAGGGGCTTTGTCGCTGGTGATAATCAGCTGCTTGTTGGCTTGGTAGAGGGTGTTGAAGATGTGGAAGAAGGCCTCCTGAGTGCGGCTGGCTTTGTTGGCCCAGAACTGGATGTCGTCCACAATCAGCACGTCAATCATCTCGTAGAAATGGATGAAGTCCGAGGTGGTGCCGTCGCGTCCGGCATCGGCATACTGTTGCAGGAACTGCTCGGAGGTGACATACAGCACCTGCTTTTCCGAGTGCATCTCTTTTACCTTCAGTCCAATGGCGTTGGCCAGGTGAGTCTTGCCCAGTCCCACACCGCCATACAGCATCAGCGGGTTGAAGGCGGTCTTGCCGGGGTTCTCGGCAATGGCGTAGGCTGCGGCATAGGCCAGTTGGTTGCATTTTCCCTCTACATAATTATCCAATGTATAAGAGGAACTCAGTCGCGAGTCCACACGGATAGGCTGTGTGCCGGGGAAGATATAAGGGTTCAGGAATTTCCTGCCGTTGTCGTTGTTCAAGTTGCGGGGCATCTCCTTCAGGCGATTGGCGGTTGCCTGACGGCCGGTGGAGGGTATCTGGGTGGTGATGGGCGACTCCGAGATGCTGGTGTCCATCAGGATGCTGTACTGCAGCCGGGCCTGGCTTCCCAGGGTCAGTCGCAGGGCTCCTTTCAACAGGTCGGCGTAGTTCTGCTCCAGCCATTCATAAAAAAACTGGCTCGGCACCCGTATGGTCAGGGTCTTGTCCTCCAACTGCACGGGCACAATGGGCTCAAACCATGTGCTGAACACTTTCTCATTCTCCTTGCCCGCCAAATTGTCCTTGATGAACGACAGGCACTCCTCCCATACTTTTTGATAACTCTTCTCCATAGCAATCCTTGCTCTTTCTTCTGTTTTTGTTTTACTTATGTGTTTTTGACTTTTCGTTGTCTACAATGCAAAGGTGCAACAAAAATATCACCCATCGTAGTAAAAAATAAATTTGCTCATGTCAGATTTTTTTTGTAAAGCATTCTCGCGGCTCCCTTGGCGCAAAAAATCCCTTTTTCTACAAAAAGTTGAAAAATAGCCTATTTTTGAAAAGACACCATTTCTGCGCCCCTTGTAATATACGATTTTTTCTTCAAACAAATCACATTTTTTTCTTTTTTTTCTTCATTCATGTGGGTTGTGTTGATAAAAAATTCAACCTCTTGAACGATAGTAATGTATTTGCTGATATGTTGTGTAATATATTGTATTATAATGAGATTAGTCTAAATATCTGTCAATCATCATCACTTTCCAAATGCCGTTTTTGCTAAGTGATTAATCTTCATTGGTATGGTTTTTATTCACACTTTTCGGTGCAAAATTATTATTTTTTTTCCACCCTTTAACGGTTGGAAAAAACGCCCTCCCGACCCTCCGTTTCCCCTGTTTTTGTGGCGTGGATTCCCGAAACAGACTTTTTTTATAAAAAAAACATTATATATTAAAATAAAAGAGTACCTTTGCAAATGATTTCCTTTCCAAGGAAAGCGTGAATTATTAATATAAAAAACTTAAAATCAATATCAAATGAAAACAGCCTATAACTTCAATGCAGGTCCTTGCGTCCTGCCCAAAGAGGCCATTGAGTCCACCATCAATGCCATCCGCGACTTCGACAACACCGGTATCGGTCTGCTCGAAATCTCTCACCGTACCCCCGGTTGGGAGCGTACCATGGAAGAAACCCGCCAGCTCTGGCGCGAACTGCTGAACATCCCCGCTGAGTACGAAATCCTCTTCCTCGGTGGCGGTGCCAGCACGGGCTTCATGGATGTCCCTGCCAACCTGCTCAACAAGAAAGCTGCTTATCTGCAGACTGGCGTGTGGGCCAAGAAGGCTGCCAAAGAGGCCAAGAACTTTGGTGAGACTGTGATCGTCGCTTCCAGCGAGGACAAGACCTACAGCTACATCCCGAAGGGTTGGACCGTCCCCGCCGACGCCGACTATTTCCACATCACCACTAACAACACCATCTATGGCACCGAGATCCGCAAAGATTTTGCCGCTAACGAGATCAACAACGTGATGCTGGTTGCCGATATGAGCTCCGACATCATGAGCCGTCCTGTCGACGTGAAGAAGTACGGCCTCATCTATGGTGGTGCCCAGAAGAACGTCGGCCCTGCCGGTGTCACCTTCTACATCGTCCGCAAGGATATCCTCGGCAAGATCACCGACCGTCAGTACATGAATCCGCTGCCCACCATGGTGGACTTCCGCACCCATGCCGCCGAAGAGGCCAAGAACATCTCCATGTTCAACACTCCTCCCGTGAGCGCCATCTTCGTGATGCACGAGACCCTGAAGTGGGTTAAGAACACCATCGGCGGTGTTGAGAACATGAACAAGATCAACCTCAAGAAGAGCAACCTGCTCTATGAGGAAATCGACCGCAACAGCATGTTCCGCGGTACTGCCGAGAAGGAAGACCGTTCCATCATGAACCACTGCTGGGTGATGGCCGAGGGCCGCGAGAACCTGCAGGAT
>CAJOHZ010000011.1 GCA_905234695.1 uncultured Bacteroidales bacterium
TCGCCCACTGTTTTCCTATCCTACGTTGGAGAACAGTTGGAGAACAGTAGGGAAACAGTTGGAGAAATACCGAAGGAACACCGAAAGAACATAAGGACCGCACCGAAGCCGCTCCCTTGCCACTCGGAGCCACTGACGGGAATCGGGAAAAGCCGAAATGTCCCACTTTTTTCGTATCTTTGCAACCGCAAAAAAAGAGAGTAACTGTTTGTATTATCTTATGAAACAAAGATTTTATATTTTCCTTGGTATTCTTTTGGCTGCCGCATGTACCGGCAGGAACGCCGACGAGGCGGCTTTGGGGGGCGCAGACGCTCCCACGGCGCAGGGCGATACCATCACCGTCCCGGTGGCCAGCCCGATACATTCAAAACTGGTGTGCGACACGGCGGGCGAGGAGTTTCACAGCATCACCCTCACCACCACGGGCGTGGTGACCGCCATACCGAATGCCTATGCCGAGGTGGCAGCCCCCTTCCCTGGACGCGTGGTGAAGTCCATGGCCCATATCGGGCAGACCGTCAAGGCCGGAAGCCCATTGTTTGAACTTTCGTCGTCGGACTACTCGGAGGTGATGAAGAACTACATCCAGAGCCGCACCGCGATGGAGACCGCCAAACGGGCGATGGACCGCACGCAAGACCTTTTCAATAACAAGGTGGCATCGGAGCGCGAGCTGGACGAGGCCCGAATGGCCTACACCCTGGCCCTCGAGGAGTACCGCCGCGGCCGTGGGCAAGGAGTTCCAGATTGACCTGCGCACCGCCGAGGTGGGACAGCCCATGTCGGTACGCTCGCCGATTGCAGGCAAGGTGCTGAGCAACGACCTGGTGGTGGGGGAATATATGAAAGAGGATGCCGAGGCGAAGATTGTGGTGGCCGACCTGGACAAGGTGTGGGTGCGGGCCAACGTAAGCGAGACGGCCGCCCCATACGTTGAAGGGATTGAGGAGGTGGAGGTCCGGCTGGTGTCGCGCCCCGACAGCGTGGTGACCGGCAGGGTGGCCTACGTGGGCGGACTGCTCGACCCCGAGACACGCACGGTGCAGACCATCATCGAATGTCACAACGCCGGACACCACATGTTGCCCAACATGTACGCCAGCGTGAGCATGAAGATGAAGGGACAGAACAATATCGTGGTGCATAAAGAGGCCGTGCTGCAAGGCGACGACGGACGCTACGTGCTGCGTTGCGTGGCCCCCAACCGCTATGTGCGGACCCCCGTCAAGGTACAGACCCTCGACGAGGAGCATCTCCTCGTCACCGAAGGCCTGAATGTGGGCGACGTGTTCATCAGCCAAGGGGCGTTCTACTTGATAGACATCAAATAAATTGAAGATTGAGAATTCAGCGAGAATTGAAAATTAGGTTATGATTGAAAAGATTGTCAACTGGGCATTGGACCACAAGGTGCTGATGGCTTCCATCTTCGGCGCCCTGTGCATCGCGGGCGTCATTGCCTGGAGTGCCCTTTCGATAGACGCCTACCCCGATATCTCGGACACCACCGTGCAGGTGGTCACGCAGGTGCCAGGGCTGGCCACCGAAGAGATTGAACAACAGATTACCATCCCCGTGGAGCGTGCCGTGAACGGCTTGCCCAATCTCGTCACCATGCGCAGCAAGAACAGTTTCGGCATCTCGACCGTGGTGCTGGTGTTCGACGACGGGGTGGACGACTACTGGGCGCGGCAGCGCGTCACCGAGCGGCTCACGGGCATCGAGTTGCCTTATGGGGCCGTGCCCGAACTGAACCCCCTGACCGCCCCCACGGGCGAGATATTCCGCTACATCGTGGAAAGTCCCGACGGAAGCCACGACCTGCGCAGCCTGACAGACATCCACAAGTGGACCATCATCCCCTACCTGCGCCAGATTTCGGGCGTGGCCGACGTGAGCAACTACGGCGGCATCACCACCCAATACCAGATAGAACTCTCGCCCGACAAGCTGATGGAGTACGGCATCTCGCTGTCGGACATCACAGAGAAGGTGGAGCAGAACAACGTCAACGCCGGCGGCAGCGTCCTCTCGGAGGGCAGCCTGAGCTACATCATCCGCGGCATCGGGCTGATTGAAGACCTCGATGGGTTGGGCAACATCGTGGTGAAGACCCACAACGGCACCCCCGTATTCCTCAAGGAACTCGGGGAGTTGAAATACGGAAACCTGGAACGCAAGGGCGTGCTGGGCTATAGCGACGACGAACGCGACTATGAGGATGGAGTGGAGGGCATCGTGCAGATGCTTCGTGGCGAGAACCCCTCGGAGGTGCTGGACCGCGTCCACATCGCCGTCGAGGAGCTGAACGACGAAATCCTGCCCGAAGGGGTGGAAATCCACCCGTTCTTGGACCGCACCACACTGGTCAACGAGACCCTGAAAACCGTGATGCACACCCTGCTGATAGGCATGTTGCTGGTGGTGGTGGTGCTGATGATATACCTGGGCAACCTACGGGGAGCCACCCTCGTGGCCATCACCATCCCCGTGTCGCTGCTCATCGCCTTCATCCTGATGAAAATCACGGGCATCCCCGCCAACCTGCTGTCGCTGGGAGCGATAGACTTCGGCATTCTGGTGGATGGCGCCATCGTGATGATGGAGACCATCCTCAAAGAGCGCGAACAGCATCCGGGAGAGGTGCTGACCGACGGACAGGTGAAACGCCGTGCCCGCGAGGTGTCGCGCTCCATCTTCTTCTCCACGGCCATCATCATCACCGCCTACATCCCCCTCTTTGCCTTCGAGCACATGGAGCGCAAGCTCTTCACCCCCATGGCCTACACGGTGGGCTACGCCCTCATCGGTGCGTTGCTCACCGCACTGCTGCTCACCCCCGGCCTGTCGCACTGGGCCTACCGCAAGCCCCGCAAACTGTACCGCAACAAATGGCTGGAACGCCTCAACGCCGCCTACCACAAGCATGTGGCGTGGATGCTCGACAAGAAGAAGCCTGTGCTGTGGGGGTTGGGCGTCATCCTCGCGGGGTCGCTGGTGCTGACCTACACCGTCGGCAAAGACTTCCTGCCGCCACTGGACGAAGGCGCCGTGTGGGTACAGGTGCAGCTGCCGTCGGGCATCTCCATCGACAAGGCCAAGAAGATGTCGGACGACCTGCGCCACAAGCTGAAAGAGTTCGACGAGACCTCCTACGTGATGGCCCAGCTGGGGCGCGACGACGAGGGGGCCGAGTGTTTCTCGCTCTCGCATGTGGAGATTGGCATCGGCCTCAAACCCTACAACACCTGGAAGAGCGGCCGCACAAAGGCGGAACTCGTACAGGCCATGGCCGACACCATCGCCAAGATGCCCGGCTACCAGGTGGGCTTCTCGCAGCCTATCATCGACATGGTGATGGACCAGATTGCCGGCACACACAGCGACCTGGCCCTGAAGGTCTATTCGGACGACATCGCCGAAGGGCGCCGGGTGGCCGACCAGATTGCCGCCGTGCTGAAAGAGATTCCCGGCGCGGGCGATGTGGCCGTGGACCAAGAGCCCCCCACCCCACAGCTGCAGATTTCGGTGAACCGCGCCGCCCTGGCACAATACGGGCTGAACGTGGCGGACGTCACCGAGCTGATTGAGCTGGCCATCGGCGGCCGCGCCATCTCGCAGATTTATTCGGGCAGCAAGGTGTATGACGTCACCTGCCGCTATGCCGAGCGGTTCCGCAACAACCCCGAGCAGATAGGAAGCCTCACCCTCACCACCCCCGAAGGGGTGAAGGTGCCCCTCTCCGCCGTGGCGGACATCCACACAGCCCTCGGCGCCAGCACCATCATGCGCGAGATGAACCGCCGCTACACCCTCGTGCGACTCAACCTGCGCGGGGCCGACCTGACGACCTTCGTGGACGAGGCCAACCGCCGTATCGCCGAACAGATAGAATACAACCCCGATATCACCACCCTCCATTGGGCCGGACAGTTCGAGAACCGCAACCGCGCCTTCGACCGGCTGGGACTCGTGGTGCCGCTGGCCCTGCTGGTGATGTTCATCCTCCTCATCCTGGCCTTCGGCAAGATACGCCAGGCCGCCCTGCTGATGAGCGTGCTGCCCCTGGCACTCTTCGGCGGCATGCTGGCCCTCAACGTGCGCGGCATGACGCTCAACGTGTCGTCGGCCGTGGGCTTCATCGCCCTCGTGGGCGTGGCCATGCAGAACGGCGTCATCATGATTTCGCACATCAACCACCTGCGGCGGACAGGCCTCGACCTGCGCAACGCCGTGGTGAAAGGAGCCTCGCACCGTATGCGGCCCGTGCTGCTGACGGCCTCGGTGGCAGTGCTGGGCCTGTTCCCCGCCTCCATCTCCACCGGCATCGGCAGCGACGTGCAGCGCCCGCTGGCCACCGTCATCGTCTATGGACTCCTCTTCGCCACCATCATCACCCTCTATATCCTCCCGACGCTCTACTACATGGTGGAGAAGAGGAAATTGAAAATTGAAAATTGAAGATTGAACGTTGAAACCAAGATGAAAACGAAGTCTCTATCCAAATATCTGCAAGCAATTGTCTGCACCTTCATAATTCTCAATTCTCAATTCTCAACTCTCAATTCGGCATCGGCCCAGCCGTTGTCATATCACCAGTTCATCGACACCCTCATGTCGCGCAACAAGGCCCTCGCCGCCCAACGGCTCAATGTGCAGGTTGGCGAGGCGGAAGTGACCGCCGCCCGTGCATTCCAGGACCCCTCCGTCACTGTGGAATACGGCAACAACAGCGACTGGCTCATCGCCATGGGAAAGTCGCTGAGCGTGGAACTGTCCAAGAGTTTCTCGCTCGGCAAAGTCTCCGCCCGCACACGGCTGGCCAAACAGTCGCTCATCGTCGCCGGCGCGGAGCTGGACGACTACCTCCGCAACTTGCGTGCCGATGCCACGGTGAGTTTCTTCGACGCGCTGCTGGCACGCGACCTTGCGGCCATCGGACAGGAGGCCTGGCAGAATGTACAGGCCCTTGCCGCCAGCGACAGCCTGCGCCATGCGAGGGGCGACATCTCGGAGCTGGACATGCTGCAAAGCCGTCTGGAAGCCCATCTGGCCGAACAGGAATGGAACAGCCGGGCCACCGACTACCGCAACAAGCTGGTGCAGCTCGACGCCCTGGCCGGAACGCCCGACCGCGGCACCACCGCCGTGGAGGGCTCCCTGGGAGTTCCGTCGGAAGAATATGCACTCCAATGGCTTCTCGACACCATGATGCAGGCCCGCGCCGACCTGCTGGCGGCCCGTGCAGGCATCAATGTGGCGCGCTCGGAGCTGCAGGTGACCCGTCGGGAACGGATGCCCGACATCGACCTCAGCGTAGGCGTCAGCCACAACTCGGAGGTGCTGAACGAAGAGGCCCCGGCGCCGGAGTTTATCGGCTACACCGTGGGGGTCGGCATCCCGCTGCCTGTGTCGAACCTGAACAGAGGAAACGTCCGCGCCGCTCAGCTGCGCTCCCAGCAGGCCGAGCTGCAGGCCGACGACCTGGAGATGCAGGTGAAGGCCGAGGTGGTCTGCGCCTATAACAACTACCAAGCCGCCCGCGAGCGCGCCAAACGGTTCTCCACAACGCTTATGGAGAACGCCCGGCAGGTGCTCGACGGGAAGCTGTATGCCTACCGGCGGGGCGAGACATCGCTGCTCGAAGTGCTCAACGCCCAGCACACCTATAACGAAATCCAGGAAGCCTACGCCGAATGCCTCCACGACTGTATGGTGGCCTTGACGGAACTACAGCGTGCGGCAGGAATATAAGGGGGGATTTTTTCGCAGGTTTGCGGTTGTTTGCTTTTTTTTTCGTACCTTTGCAAGCTGTGGAGTTTGCAGGGGGAGGTCTCCTGCGCCCAGATAGTCGATTGAAAAACAAAGCAATATGAATAAAAGCAGATTTCTCGCCACACTTGTCATTCTACTTGCGCTGACCCCCTGCCTCACGAGCCGCGCCCAGCGGGTGGAGGCCGACTGGGAGTCCATCAACCAGCGGGGCTATCCGCAGTGGTTCCGTGACGCCAAGCTGGGCATCTTTGTCCACTGGGGTCTCTACTCCGTGCCCGCCTACGGCCCGTCGGACGGCTACGCCGAGTGGTTCTTCCGCGGCCTGATGACCGGCGACAGCCTGCGCACCGCCACGATGCAGTCCTACGTGCGGCTGTGGGAGCCGCTGGTGGGCGACCAATGGAGCGGCCGCATGACCAACGGCGAGGGGGTGATGGTGCAGAACCCCCGCATGACGGACCGCTACGGCCTGTTCGTCCCCCTGTGGCGCGCCGAGCATTGGAACCCCGACCAATGGGCCGACCTGTTCAAACGCTCAGGAGCCCGCTACGTGCTGCTGGTGAGCAAGCACCACGACGGCTACTGCCTGTGGAACAGCCGCTACCAGCCCAACTGGAACAGCGTGTCCACCGGGCCGCGCCGCGATATCGTGGGCGAGCTGACACGCGCCGTGCGCCGCAACGGCATGAAGATGGGATTCTACTATTCGCTGACCGAATGGACGAACCCGATGCACGTGTGGATGCAGGACCCCGACAGCACCATCGGCGACTATGTGGAACGCTACATGATACCCCAGTTCCAGGAACTGGTGTCCAAATACCAGCCCAGCCTGATTTTCGCCGATGGCGACTGGCAGAACAGCGCCGAGGAGCTGCGCTCGAAAGAGATTATCGCCTGGTACTACAACACCATCGGCGCCGACGCGGTGGTCAACGACCGCTGGGGCCGAGGCACACAGCACGGTTTCTGCACCCCTGAATACAAAGGGGCGCTGGGCGACACGGTACGCCCCTGGGCGGAATGCCGCGGCATCGGCCGCTCCTTCGGCCTGAACCGCAACGAGCCTCTGGAGAACTACCTGACGAGCGACTCGCTGATACGCCACTTCGTCAAGCTGGTGGCGGCGGGCGGCGGCCTCACCCTCAACGTGGGCCCCGATGCCGACGGCACCATCCCGATGCTGCAGCAGGAACGCCTCACCGACATCGGCCACTGGCTCGCCATCAACGGCGAAGCCATCTACGGCTCACACCCCTTCCGCAAGATGTGCGAGAAAGACAGCACGCTGTACTATACCGTCAACAACGGCCACCTCTACGCCATCGCCCTGCAGGTGCCGTCGGGCAACCTCGTGCTGACCAACATGCCCAAACCCGCGAAAGAGATGACCGTGACCCTGCTCGGATGCAGCAAGCCGCTGAAATGGCGTCACATGGGAAACAAACTCGTCATCCGCACCGACGGCCTCTCGGTGGCCGAAATCGCCAAGCTGAAATCGGCCTGGGTGTTCAAGCTCAGCGGCTATGCCGGCAGCCGATAGAACCTTTTTGAGAGACACATTATTTTTTCGGGCGCGCACAATAATATTGGCGCGCCCGCGTTATAAAAACAAAACTCACAGAACCGATGAAACGATACGTCCTGTTGCTTGCGCTCTTGCTGACGGCCCTGCAGCTGCCGGCCCAAGAGAAGAAACTTTCGGCCCTCTTCGACTATGCCACTTTCTACCTGGCCGAGAAGAACACCCCGTATGTGGAGACCTACCTCAATTTCGACGCCCGCACGCTGCATCTGCAGCAGAAGGAAGACGGGAAATACCGCGCCACCGTCGAGATTGCCATCGCCGTGCGCAAGGACGACACTATTGCCTACCTGAAGAAATACGAACTGCTGAGCCCGGCGGCCGAAAGCCCCGAGGCGGACGGGTTCTCGTTCTTCGACCTGCAACGGTTCGCCCTCTCCAACGGCATCTACGACATGGAGATTACCCTCCACGACAAGGCGTCGCAGGCCGAGCCCGCCGTCATCCAGGAAAAACTGCTGGTGTACTATGACCCGCAACGCCCCGACCTGTCGAGCATCCTGAACATCGGCTCCGCCACCCGCACCACGAAGACCACCATCTTCTCGCGCAACGGGTACGACATGGTGCCCTATATCGACTACTTCATCCCCGAGGAGCAGAAGAAGCTATCGCCCTATTTCGAGATATACAACCTCCAGCAGGAGGTGAAGGGGGACGGATACCTGATATACCTCTCCATCGAACAGAAGGAGACCGGCCGCCGCATCACCGCCTTCGACCGCACGTTCCGCTACAAGGAGGCACAGACAAGCACAGCCTTCTATACCGACATGGACATCGCCGCCCTGCCGTCGGGCAACTACAACCTGGTGGCGGAGGTGCGCAACATCCACAACGAGGTGCTGCTGCGCAAGGCGCTTCCCTTCCAACGCTCCAACCCCTCGGCGGAAGAGCTGAACGCCTCGGACGAGGTGGTGGCCACATCGTTTGCCGCCCTCATCACCGACGAGGAGAAACTGAACTACTACCTCGACGCCCTCTACCCCATCTCGTCGGACCCCGAGATACAGACCGCACGCAGCCTCATCAAGCGACACGACATCGCCGGCAAGCAGGCCTACCTGTACCACTTCTGGGCGCGCCGCGACGCCATGGACCCTGCGGGGAAATGGCATGAGTACCTGGGCTGGCTGACCTACGTGGACGAGACCTACAGCTACCCCCGCACGCCGGGCTACCACACCGACCGCGGCCGCGTGTACCTGCAGTACGGCCCGCCGGACTTCATCCGCGACGAGAAGAACTTCGTCGGGGCCCTGCGCGTGGGCAACACCCGTCAGGTGCAGCAACGCAACGACGTAGACCCCCTCGGAGGCTCGCCCATCAACAACCAGGGGCATGTCTATTACCTGCCCTACCAGCTGTGGCGCTACAACCGACTGGAGGCCGACGAGCCCAACCGCGTATTCCTGTTCTGGGACCAGATGCGCAGCGGATACTACAAGCTGCTCAACTCCAACGCCCGCGGCGAGGTACGCGAGGCCAACTGGGAGCACCGCCTGAGCCAAGGGCAACTGGACGACGACGTGATTGGCGAAGTAGGAGAACAGTTTGATAGAGGCTATTGATGCACCTGCTGTCCGACATACTATACCCCATCGTCTACTATCTGGTGCGCTACCGCCGCAAGGTGACGCGCCAGAATTTGCTTCGCGCCTACCCCGACCGCAGCGACGAGGAGCGGCAGCATATCGAACGCGCCTACTACCACCACCTGTGCGACCTGCTGATGGAGGCCCTGTACAACCTCTACGCCCGCCCCTCAAGCATCATGAAACGGTACCATTTCGCCAACCGACAGCTGGTGAACAAATACTATGACCGAGGGCAGAGCGTGGTGCTGATGTCGGCCCACTACAACAACTGGGAGTACATGATTACCTCGCTTAACTTCCAACTTATGCACCACGGCATCGGGGTGGGAAAACCTTTGGACAACAAATCGATGGCCAAATACGCCACCCGCCGCCGCAGCCGGTTCGGTACCCAAATTGTGGACCAGACCGATGTGCGGCAGGAGATGGCCTACTACCACGAACACCATGTGCCGGTGGCCTATATGATGCTCTCGGACCAGTCGCCAAGCAACGAGCACAAGTCCTACTGGACCACCTTCATGAACCAGGAGACCCCGTTCCTGTACGGAGCCGAGTATTTTGCCCGCAAATACAATATGCCCGTGCTTTACTACGAGGTCGAGAAGACCCGCCGCGGACACTACGAGGTGCATTTCTCCCTGTTGTGCGAGAAGCCCGACGAGGTGCCGCAATACACCATCACGGCCCGCTACGTGCAGCGGCTGGCCGCCACCATCGACCGCAATCCCCAGTACTGGCTGTGGTCGCACCGGCGGTGGAAACGCATCCGCCCCGCGGACATGCCGCTCCACCCCGCCCTGCCGGCCGAACCCCAACACCCATCCACCTAACCCTACCCGATACCATGCATACCGCCGTCGTCATACTCAACTGGAACGGGAAGAAGATGCTGGAGCGTTTCCTTCCCTCCGTCACCGCGCACACCACGGGCGACACCGAGGTGGTCATTGCCGACAACGGCTCCACCGACGACTCGCTGGCGTTCCTGGCCTCGGAATACCCCATGCTGCGCGTCATTGCACTCGATACCAACTACGGCTTCGCCGAGGGCTACAACCGCGCCCTGGCGCAAATAGAGGCCGACTGCTACGTGCTGCTGAACGACGACGTGGAGGTGACGCCCGGATGGATAGAGCCCGTCGTGGCCCAGCTGGAACGCAACCCACAGACCGCCGTCTGCCAGCCCAAGCTGCTGATGTACGACCAGCGCGACACTTTTGAATATGCCGGCGGCGCAGGCGGATTTATCGACAAGTACGGCTACCCCTTCTGCCGCGGCCGCCTCTTCACCACCCTGGAGCGGGACCACGGCCAATACAACGACCCCTGCGAGATATTCTGGGCCTCGGGGGCGGCAATGTTCGTCAAGGCCAGCGTATGGCGCGAGCTGGGCGGCCTCGACGGGGACTTCTTCGCCCACATGGAGGAGATTGACTTCTGCTGGCGGGCCAAGAACGCCGGCTACCGCGTGGAATACTGCCCGGAGTCGACCATCTACCATGTCGGCGGCGGCACACTGCCCAAGTCCAACCCGCACAAGACATTCCTCAACTTCCGCAACAACATGGCGCTGCTATACAAGAACCTGCCACAGAAACGCCTGCACCGCGTGCTGGCCCTGCGCATGATGCTGGACTATGTGGCCGCCTTCAAGTTCCTGCTGGAGCGCAAGCCACAGGAGTACAAGGCGGTGTTCGACGCCCACCGCGCCTTCCGGAAGTGGGTGCCTCGCCTGAAAGTGAAACGCTACCGATGGCAACACCAGCAGCCGGTCAGCTGCATGTTCAACGGACCGCTCCTGATACACTACTACCTGCTGCGCCAGACCCGTTTCAGCCAAATATACAAACGTCAATAACAATATCACACCATACACACATGAGAAGAATCAGAGTTCGTTTCGCACCCAGCCCCACCGGCCCGCTGCATATCGGCGGCGTGCGCACTGCCTTGTACAACTACCTCTTCGCCCGCCAACAGGGGGGCGACATGATACTGCGCATCGAGGACACCGACCAGACCCGTTTCGTGCCCGGCGCCGAGGCCTACATCATCGAAGCCCTTGACTGGCTCGGCATTAAATTCGACGAAGGGGTGCATATCGGTGGCAAGTACGGCCCCTACCGCCAGAGCGACCGCAAACCCATGTACCGCCAGTATGCCGAACAGCTGCTGCGCGACGGATGGGCCTATTACGCCTTTGACCGCCCCGAGGCACTGGAGGCCAAACGCAAAGAGTTTGAAGCACAGAAGAAGACCTTCCAGTACGACTGCACCACCCGCGGCATGATGGAGAACAGCCTCTCGCTGCCCGCCGACGAGGTGCAACGGCGACTTGACAACGGCGACCCCTACGTGGTGCGCTTCAAGTTCCCCGCCGACACCAATATCACCGTCCACGACCTTATCCGCGGCGATGTGACCATGAACAGCAACCTGCTCGACGACAAGGTGCTCTTCAAGAGCGACGGGATGCCCACCTACCACCTGGCGAATATCGTGGACGACCATACCATGGAAATTTCGCACGTTATCCGCGGCGAGGAATGGCTGCCCTCGGCACCGCTGCACGTCATGCTCTACCGCGCCTTCGGCTGGGAGGATACCATGCCCCAGTTCGCCCATCTGCCCCTGCTGCTGAAACCCGACGGCAACGGCAAGTTGAGCAAGCGCGACGGCGACCGCCTGGGATTCCCCGTATTCCCCCTCGACTGGGTGAACCCCGAGACAGGCGAGAAGAGCAGCGGCTACCGCGAACAGGGCTATCTGCCCGAGGCGGTGGTCAACATGCTGGCCCTGCTGGGCTGGAACCCAGGCAACGATCAGGAACTCCTAGGCATGGACGAGCTCATCAAGCTCTTCAGCATCGAGCATATCAGCAAGAGCGGAGCCAAGTTCAACGTGGAAAAGGCCAAGTGGTTTAACCACGAATACCTCCAAAAACGGTCCGACGAATGGCTCGCCGACCAGTTCCTCCCCCAACTCAAAGAACGCGGCATCGAGGCTTCGCGCGAGTATGTGGTGAAGGTCTGCGGCATGATGAAGGAGCGTCTCAACTTCCCGCAGGAGCTGTGGGACCAGACCCACTACTTCTTCGTCGCCCCCACGGAATACGACCCCAAGGCGGTGGCCAAACGCTGGAAACCCGGCATGACCGTCCACATGGCCAAGGTCATCGAGATATTGAACACCGTTCCCTTCGAATACGATGCCCTGCACAAGGCGCTGTTGGAAGACTATATCGTCGCCAACGGCTACAACATGGGGCAGATCATGAACTCGCTGCGCCTGGCCGTGGTGGGCACCACCGTGGGGCCCGACATGCTGACCCTCGTCATGACCATCGGCAAGGAGGAGACCATCGCCCGCGTGCAACGCGCCATCGACACATTAAAAGAACCCATAGAATAAAAATCAATTCCCAATCATCATGGAAATCAATCAAGACTTGAACAAGCCCGTTGAGGACAACAGCCTCGACACCATCGAAATGAAAGAGATGCAGGAGCAACGCCCCGCCAATCCCGAGCCCATCGAGGCCTGTCCCCCACCCGACGACACCCCGGCCGACAACTGCGGCTGCCAGCAACCCGAGAAAGGCAAGTGCAAGTGCAAATGTTCCTGCACCGCAATACTCAACGCCGTGCTGCTTATCGGATTGGTGCTCATCTATATCTTCCACTTCACCGGCATCGGCACCCACAGCAAGTACAACCCCTCCGCCAGCGAACCCGTTATCGCTGAGGACGGTGTGCTGAAGATTGCCTACGTCGACAGCGACACCCTGCTGGCCAAATACCAGTATGCCATCGACCTGCAGGCCGAGCTGAACAACTACAAGGAGGCCCAGGAGCGCAACTACCAGCAGCAGATGACCTCTTTCCAGAATGACTACCAAAAATACCTGCGCGAAGGCGAGAACATGACCCTCAGCCAGCAGCAGGCCAAAGAGGCGGAACTGAAACAACGCGCCGAACGGCTCTCCACCCTCGAGGCCGAGCTCACCAACAAGGTGATGCAGAAACAGATGAACTCGAACATCGAACTTCTGAACCGCATCTTCGCCTACGTGCGCGAATACAATGCCGCCAACCAGCAGTTCGACATCATCCTGCGGCGTACCTTTGTGGACAGCCCCACCCTCTACATGAATCCCGCGATGGACATCACCGACGAGATTGTCAACGGTCTGAACGAGGAATACAAATCCGTCAAGGCCAAGAAAGAAAATAATTAACGGAGAACTTCTATGACTCCCACGTGGCGGGTTTGGATTTCCACACCATGGCCCTGGAAGAAATAGAAGTAAGTGCCTGAAGGCATACGCGCGGCGGCAGGGTCCCAAAACTGGTCGTCGCGCGTAATGTTTTCCGCGCGGTAGACCGCCCGACCCGTCCGGTCGTAGATAATCAAAAGGTTGTAGGGATAACAGGCATTCTCAACCAATCCGCTGATGACAAAGCGGTCGTTGATGCCGTCGCCATTGGCGGTGACGGCGTTGGGGAAGTGCAGCATGCTGTCGCAGTGGTCGCCATCCCAGAAGACATGCAGATTGTAGTAGATTGTGCTGTCGCACCCCGCCTCGTTGGGCAGGCGTATGGGACAGTTGGAAGCTGTGTCGGTAAAGAGGGTGTCGAGGAAACTCCACGGAAGCTGCCGCTCCATCACGGTATCGTAGACCGAGGTGTCGCTGTTGGGGATGACATGGAGACGATAGACACGCGTGGTGTCGCAGTAATGGCCGGGGTGCAGCAACGAGTCTATCCCCTCGCCCTCGAAGGTCAGCGAATCCCAAGTATAGGGCAGCTGCGACTCGCAAACATAGGCATCGACGGTATCCACAGGGGAACAATTGCAGTCGGGGCCCACGAGGAGCAAGCTGTCGGAAACCACGCATCCGCCCAGGAGGCGAGGCGTGTATATCTGGAAGGCATCGATGGTCTGACGCTGCGCAGAGGACTTTTCATAAAACCGCAGAATGACATTTTTCCCAGCGGGGAGCGTCCAATAGTTCAACATGACATCCGCCCATACCGGGTCGTGGTTGAAGATGAGGGTGGTGTCGGGATAGACGGCTTCGAGGAGATGCCACGGGTGATAGAAGGATGTATTGACATTGTGGTCGAGACGCACACTCTGATAGATGAACGTGTAACTACGCGAGGAGTCGTCGATATCCACAGTATCGATGTACAAGGGGTGATAGGTGCCGTTCTGCGGGATGGAGGTAAGCGTATCCATTCTATCGGCAGGCGCGGCCGTGTCGCAGCGTACAATGACACCCTTTATCGAATAATCCGCCATGGTGCGACAGTAGCGCGAGGCGTTGCTGTCCACCGCCACGCTACGGGGCTGGCAGAGGTCGCCCTCCGTAGGCGAAGGGACGAAAGTATAGGTGGTATGCCGTTGGAGATACCCCGGCTCAGTCCAACGCAGGAGGTTGACGGTATCGTACCATGCCGTGAGGCGCACCCGCAGGGTGTCGCGACAGCAGAGGGTGACCCACTGGCTGTCGGCCTCGGGATTGAGGAAGAGACTGTCGGGATACCAATGGAGGCTGTCGGTCCCCTCAGGGGCACGCAACAGGTAACGGACCGAGTCAAGCCCGTCGACATTATCTGTCACAAGGAGCGAATCGACCACGGTGATGCGGGCACTGCACACCTCGTTCTGCGCCCGCAGACAAACGGGCACCAGCAACAAAAGCATTACCGACAAGAGCAGTTTCCTCATCATAGTCCAATACTAACGCCAGTGGAAACAAATTATTGCCCCCTCCGTATATACACGGTCATTTTTCGTCCAATTCAACAACGATGGCCTCAGCGGAGCACCTCGATGCAGCCAATATGGCGGGTTTGGATGTCCACGCCATGGCCTTGGAAGAAATAGAAGTAGGTGCCCGCTGGCATCCGTCTGGCATCGGGATCCCAGAACTGGTCGTCGCGTGTGATGTTCTCGGCCCGGAATACCACCCGGCCGGTACGGTCGTAGATTACCAAAAGGTTGTAGGGATAGCACTGGTTCTCGACCAAGCCGCTGATGACAAAACGGTCGTTGACGCCGTCGCCATTGACGGTGACAGCGTTGGGGAAGTGCAGCATGCTGTCGCAGTGGTCGCCGTCCCAGAAGACATGCAGGTTATAATAAACAATGCTGTCGCATCCCGCCTCGTTGACCGTGTGGAGCGGGCAGCGCGACACCGTGTCGGAGAAGAGAGTGTCCATAAACGACCACGGCAGCTGCCGCTCCATCACCGTATCGTAGACCGATGTATCAGTGGTGGGCACGACACGGAGGATGTATGTGATGATGCTGTCGCCCCCCTCGAAGGGCACGGACACCGTGGCCGAACTGTCGGAATAATAGTCGAGGCTGTCCCAGGTGACGGGCAGTTCGCTCTCACAGACATAGCGGTAGAGGGTATCGTAGACGGTGTCGTTGCAGATGCGGCCCACAGAGAAATGCATGACGGCGGTGTCGGAGCACTTGCCGTCGGCCAGCATGGCCTCCAGCACCACCTTGTGGGAACCCGACGTAAAGTAGTGCCACGGGCTGCGCTCGTGGTAGACGATGGTGTCGTCGATGGTCCATCGGCACCGCTCACAGGGGTAGCCAGTGGAACTGTCGAGGGCTTCGTCGTGGCAGATGACACTGCGGTTGTGGAGCCGCAAGCGGAGGCTGCACCGCAGCGTATCGAGGGTATCAAGGAAAAAGTCGGCCTTAGGGTAGCGCGGATTGGCATAGGCCGTCATCGTGAAGGTGCAGGGGTTGTCGACCGAGCCGAGATAGGTCATGCGGCAGTGGTAGACCCCGGGGCCGTTGACGAAGAGGGTTCGTGTGGTGCTGATAGGGGTCATCAGCGGACTGTAGCGATACCAGTGGTACGAGAAGCCCTCGGGGGCAATGAGAGTGACGGTGTCGGCATTTCCGCAAGAAGTGGATGTCAGCACCTTGTCGGCACATTTGATAACGAAATAGGAATAGGCGTAGTGCGACCCCATCTTACAGTCGTAGGTGGAGAGGTAGACATTGATGGTCTGCCCATGGAGCGAAGTGAGGTCGACCCCCACGGTAGTCCAGTCTTTCCAAAGCACGTTTTCGGAGGCCACATTCCAGCCGAGCGAATCGTTGGCCATAAAGACCGCCGAATAGCAGTTTCCATCGACCTCGCGGCCTGTGCTGTCGGTGATGCGGAACACCATACGGGGCTGCTCCTGAATGGGGTGGTTGGGACTTTGGAAAACGACAGCGTAACGGAGGATAAGAAGGTCGTTGAGGTTGGTGTCGACCTTATAGCGGTATGTCAGGCTCTCCTCCTCGCCGCCGGTACGCCAGTTGCCCAGCCTCACGGAACGTTCCTCGCCCTCCGGAACCAGCCGCAGCCGGCCTCCCGTGCGGGGGTCGCGTGCGGCGGTGTCGTAATTGACGGTATGGCGAGACAGGGCGTTGTCGCTACCATAGTCCACCACACCCTGACGGCTGTCGGGATTGTTGAAGGTACCCGTCTTCGCCACGGTGTGGCAGGAGCCCAAATCGGTGAAGTCGATACAGCCGTAATGCTCGGGACATGTGTCCACCTGCCCTCGCAACAGCCAGGGCATCAGCAGCAATATACCGAGCAGAAGTTTCCTCATCTTTCTAAAACAACAACCCACCAGCCTCGACAATGAGGTTGGTGGGTGTAATGTGACTTATTCAATAAGCCCTCCATTAATGCAAGAAGGCCAAGAGAATACCAGCAGCCACTGCCGAGCCTACCACGCCGGCCACATTGGGACCCATGGCATGCTGCAGCAGGTAGTTGGTCTTGTCGTACTCCAAGCCTACGTTGTTCGACACACGGGCAGCATCTGGAACGGCGCTGACACCCGAGTTGCCGATGAGGGGATTAATCTTGTTACCTTCCTTAAGGAAGATGTTCATCACCTTGACAAACAACACACCGACGAAGGTGGCCACGATGAACGAGCCGGCACCCAGTGCGAAGATAAGCACCGAACGGCCGGTAAGGAACGTGGTAGCCTGGGTGGAGGCACCCACGGTGATGCCGATAAGGAGGGTACAGATGTTGACAATGGCGTTGGAGGCCACCTCGCTGAGACGCTTGGTGACACCGCACTCCTTCAACAGGTTACCGAAGAAGAGCATACCCAGCAGGGGCAGGCCCGACGGCACGATGAAAGCGCAGAAGAGGAAACCCACGATGGGGAAGGTAATCTTCTCCAACTTCGAGACCTGCCGCGGAGGCTTCATGCGGATGGTACGTTCCTTCGGAGTGGTGAGGAGACGCATGATGGGCGGCTGGATGACCGGCACAAGCGCCATGTACGAGTATGCCGAGACGGCGATGGCACCCATCAACTCAGGAGCCAGCTGGCTGGAGATGAAGATGGCCGTGGGACCGTCGGCACCACCGATAATACCGATGGCACCTGCCTCATTGGGGGCAAAACCTAACGCCATGGCACCCATATAGGCGGCAAAGATACCGCACTGCGCCGCAGCTCCAATCAAGAAGAGCTTGGGGTTGGAGAGCAGCGCCGAGAAGTCTGTCATGGCGCCGATACCCAGGAATATCAAGGGTGGGTACCAGCCGTTCTGGACACCGTGGTACAAGATGTTGAGCACCGAATTTGTCTCATAGATGCCTATCTTCAGTCCGGGATAGAAGGGAATATTACCCACCAACATACCGAATCCGATGGGCACGAGCAGGAGGGGCTCAAACTCGAACTTGATACCCAAGAAGATAAATATCAATCCTATCAGGATCATGATGATGTGGCCCCATGTGACATTGGCGAAACCCGTATACTCCAGGAACTGGACCATCTGGGTCGACAGGAAATCCATGAAACCACCTGATGATAATAAGCTAAACATATTGTGAAGTTTTAGTTTGTCGTTTTAGTTTTAAGTTCTTGCGTGTGCTGGATACTTATAACTTAAACTGGACTATCCGATAACGATGAGGGTATCGCCTTCGAGGACGCTGTCGCCCTTGCGGACGTTGACGGCCTTGACCGTACCGTCGCAGTCGGCCTCGATGTTGTTCTCCATCTTCATGGCTTCGAGCAGCACCACGCGCTGGCCAGCCTTGACCGCGTCGCCCACGTTGACGAAGACATCGAGGATGGTGCCCGGGAGGGGCGACTGCACCTTGTTGCCAGCCACGGCTGCGCCGGCGGCGGGGGCAGGAGCGGCGGCCGGAGCCGAGCCACGCTGCACCTCACCATGGGCGGAAGCCACACGAGGAGCGGGACGGCTGCTGACGATGGTGGTATGCTTCGGTTGACGGATTTCCTTGTCGACGGTGACTGTATACGGGGTACCGTTGACATCCAACTTTATCTCTTGGCCCTCCACCTCGTTGATGTCAACGCTGTAGTCGGTGCCGTTTATCTTGAACTTGAAGTTTTTCATTGTTGCTGTTATCTTCTGTTGTTGTAATATTTGTTCATGTTGTAGTACTTGGCATTCCACGGAGTCCAAGCACGCTCGACCTTCTGGATGGTGATGACGGTGTCTTCCTCATCGTGCATGTCCTGATCGTACATGTAGATGGCCGCGGCAATGGCGGCATATACCTCGCCAGCCACTTCGCTGGACTTGGCAGGAATCTCGTCGCCACTCTTGGCGGCCGACTTACGTTTCTTGCGGTCTTGTACCTTCATAATGGCGGCACCGTAGCCTTTCATGATGAAGCAGATGCAGACCAAGGCAAGGAACACCACACAAATGGCTGTCACCGTGAGACCGATACCGACGGGGTCGGACTCCTTGATGCGCTCGGACTGCTTGGGCACATGGTAGTGGAACGTGGAAGATTCCGAAATCTTCTCCAGCCCTCTCTCGCAGCAGAGCACATGGATGTCGTAACCCACGGGATTCTTGCCGACGACGATGAGTTCATGGTCCTCGGGATTGAAGCCGAAGGCATCGGCATTGCTGCGGAAGGCCACCTTGGCGACGGGAGTGGTGTCGGGCAAGATGGCGAGGTCGAGAATCGCCAGATATGCGGAGTCTTTCTGAGAACTGGCCAACAGAACCACCTTGTTGTCAATCACCGCCACCGAACGGGGACGAATGATATTCTTCAAGTCGTGGCGTTTCTTGATATTGTCGGTGACGAAACGGCCGACACGAGCCATGGTATCGCCACTGCGCTCCAAGATGTCGACGGCACAGTCGATGCTGTCGACAATCACGAACATCCGCTCCTCGGGGAGGTAGCAGACATTGTTGGGCACAAATTCGAGGGGTTTCATGCCCGGATGGTGGCATGGCATTCCTTTCGGGGCCGGCATGGCTGCCGCGCATGTGGCACCCGACTGGGCATCAGGATGCCGCTCGGGCTGCGCCGCCATCGTGCCTCCCAGCAGGAAAAGACCCACGAGAAGTGCTACTATTGGTTTGAATACTCTATTCATGTCTTCTTTATTGATATAACAATCAAGCATTGTGTTTCAGCCCTGGTTCATACGCTTCCGCCGCCAAGGACGGAAGCGTATAGGGCTTGTGCGCAAGAGTTATTTCTTGCAGCACTCTTTCTTTTCGCCGTCGCACTTGTGCTGGCAGCCTTCGTGGTTACCTTCACACTCGTGCTTGCAGCACTTCTCGCCTTCAGCCTTGCAGCACTTTTCGCCCTGGGCCTTGCAGCACTGCTCACCGGCCTTGGCCTTGCAGCAGTTCTCGGTGCCACAGTTGACACAGCCTTCGCAGTTGTTCTGAGCGCAGGTGGTGTCGGGGCAAGTGCACTCGTGGTGGCAGCACTCGTGGTGGTGCTCGCACACCTCGGTCTCGGTGCAGCTGTCAACGGGCTCCTCAGCGGGAGTGTTGTTGCAGCAGGAAGTCATGCCGAAAGCGAAAGCAGCGGCGATGAAAGCGGTTAAGAAAACTTTCTTCATTTGATTGATTGTTATTGTGGTGCCAAAGGCACCTGGTTAATAAATAATTTTTTACAACGGAATATTGCAGTGTTTCTTCATCGGCATCGAGTCCTTCTTGGTGGCCAGCACCTGCAGGGCACGGATGATACGGAAACGGGTGTTACGAGGCTCGATGACATCATCGATATAACCATACTTGGCCGCGTTGTAGGGGTTGGCGAACTGGTCGTTGTACTCCTTCTCCTTCTCGGCGACGAACTTGGCTTTCTCCTCGGGATCGGTGATATCCTTCAACTGACGGCCATACAGCACCTCCGTGGCGCCGCTGGCGCCCATGACAGCGATCTGGGCCGTAGGCCATGCATAGTTGATGTCGCCACGCAGCTGCTTGCAGCTCATCACGATATGGGCACCTCCATACGACTTGCGGAGGGTGACAGTCACCTTGGGCACCGTAGCCTCGCCATAGGCGAAGAGCATCTTGGCACCGTGAACGATGACACCGTTGTACTCCTGACCCGTGCCGGGGAGGAATCCGGGCACATCCACCAGCGTAACCAGCGGGATATTGAAGGCGTCGCAGAAGCGGACGAAACGACCACCCTTGCGCGAAGCGTTGCTGTCAAGCACGCCTGCCATGGCCTTGGGCTGGTTGGCCACCACACCGACGCTGATGCCGTTGAAGTGGGCGAAGCCCACCACCAGATTGGGAGCGAATTTCTCATGCACTTCGAGGAAACGACCATCGTCGACGATGGCGTGAATCACGTCCTTCACATCGTAGGGCGTATTGGGGTTCTCGGGGATGATGCTGTTCAGGCTGTCCTCCAGACGGTCAATGGGATCGTTGGTGGGCTGCAGTGGGGCATCCTCAAAGTTGTTGGAGGGGAGGAAGCTGATGAGGTCGCGGATGAGGTTGATGGTCTCCTCTTCCGTCTCGCCGACGAAATGGGCCACACCGCTCTTGGTGGCGTGCACCATGGCGCCGCCCAGTTTATCGACGGTCACATCCTCGCCCGTGACGGTCTTCACCACCTTCGGGCCGGTGAGGAACATATAGCTGTTCTCCTTAGTCATCATGATGAAGTCGGTGAGTGCAGGGCTGTATACCGCACCGCCGGCGCAGGGACCGAAGATGGCGCTGATCTGGGGCACCACGCCGCTGGCCATGATATTACGCTCAAATATCTCGGCATAACCCGCCAGCGAGTTGCAACCCTCCTGGATACGGGCGCCGCCCGAGTCGTTCAGGCCGATGACGGGCGCACCCGTCTTCATGGCCTGGTCCATAATCTTGCAAATCTTGAGCGACATGGTCTCGCTCAAGCTTCCGGCAAAAACGGTGAAGTCTTGTGCAAAAACATACACCGGACGGCCGTCGATGGTGCCGTAGCCGGTCACCACGCCGTCGCCGAGGAATGACTGTTTCTGCATGTCGAAATTGACACACCGATGGGTGAGGAACATGTCGAACTCCTCAAAGGAGCCTTCGTCCAGCAGCAGGGCAATACGCTCGCGAGCAGTCAGTTTTCCCTGCTCGTGCTGTTTGTCGATGCGTTTTTGGCCACCGCCCATTCTGGCTTCACTCCTCTTGTCGAGAAGTTCTTTTATTTTTTCTTCAAAAGCCATAACTATTATATTTTAAATTGTTTATCCGTTTACTCGTTGAATGTTTTTCTGTTGGTTTGTTTTCAGTCAAACAACTCAACAATTCAACAACTCAACATCTCGTATTACTTGCAGCAGAATTCGGTCAACACACCGAGGGTGCTCTTGGGGTGCAGGAAACCGATATGCAGGCCTTCGGCACCGCCGCGGCTCTGCTGGTCAATCAAGCGGACGCCCTTCTCTTTGGCATCGTTGAGAGCCTTGTCGGTGTCTTCCATGCAGAAAGCGATATGGTGCATACCTCCCTTGCCTCCGTTCTTCTCGATAAACGAGGCGATGGTGCTTTCGGGGCAAGTGGGCTCCAACAACTCGATTTTGGTCTGTCCGCACATGAAGAAAGCGGTCTTGACCTTCTGGTCCTTGACCTCTTCGATGGCGTAGCATTTCAGACCCATTACATCTTCCCAATAACGGATGGCTTCATCCAGATTTGTCACGGCAATGCCGATGTGTTCGATGTGCGACGGTGTCATTTTTGATATAGTTTTGTGTTATTCTTTATTAATATTAATTTAATACAACTATCTCAACTATTGAACGTAACACGTTTTTTCCTCAAAACGTGCCACGCCCAATAAGCAAATGCAAAAATACGATAAAAATTTTGATTAACAAAATCTTTTTTCACAGCCACTTTTGAGTAGCCGCTTCGAATCACCGTACCACCACGCGCTGGGCGGCGCCAGTGCCAATCTGGATGAGGTAGACACCTGCAGCGGGGAGACGGAAACTGTGGGTTTCGGGCAGGTTGTCTTGGGTGGCGAGCAGACGGCCCACCTCGTCGAAGATACGGACACGCTTGCCTGCCGCACCTTGCACGGTGAGGATGCCACCTTCCACGGTAATGGTTGCCGAGGGGGATTCGACATTGGTGATGCCCACCGCGTCCACGTCGAAAGTGGCCGTCAGAGCGATGTCCTCCGTCACGAGGACATGCCTCGGATTCTCCGTGTTGCCGTCACTCCATTGCACGAAATGATTCCCACAGACCGGTATGGCGGCAATCTCCACAATCGTGCTGTCAGCAAACCGCCCGCTTCCCACGGCAATGCCTATCTGCTGCACGGAGGAAACTTCCAAATTAAAAATTGAGAATTGAGAATTGATAATTGTGTCGTGGACGGTGATAACGGTGGTGTCGTAGAGGGTGATAACGGTGGTATCGTGGAGAGTGATAACGGTGGTGTCGTGAATTGTGACAAGCGTCGTGTCATGGATAAAATGGTTGACAATGGTGGTGTCGTGGATATAGTTGTTGATATAGGTAGTATCGTGCACGGGAACAAAGGTGGTGTCATGCACATAATGATGCATGACAGTCGTGTCATGCACGATAGTCGTATCATGCACAAGGGTCGTGTCGTATAGGGTGATGTATGCCGTATCGTGTACGGTGTGGTAGACAATCAAGTGGAGGGTGACGACGGAGTCGCAGCCCTGGACGTTGGAAAGAGTGTGGGTGTAGGTGCCCGAGGTCGAGAGAGTCGTGCCGAAGAAGTCGTAACTGCATTCCTCACAGATGGCCATGTCGATGGTAGCCGAGGTGGCCGTGCAGACAGTGGTGTGGAAGGCCCAGACATTGGACCAGTCGCTGGTGGTGTTGCCATTGGCCGAACGCACACGCCAATAGTAGTTCATATTGCGTGGCAAACCACTGATGCTGTAATGGGTATCGGCAGTGGTGTAGGAGGAGACGGCCGTCTGGAAGAGCGAGTCGAGAGAGAACTGCACCTGATAGGTCAGTGCGCCGAAGACGCTGCCCCACGAGAGCTGGACGCTAGACTGCTGTACATCGCTACGATTTGTGGGACTGACAAGCTGCGGTGCGGCGAGAATAACGTCGGCCGTAGTGAAATGCCATGTCGAAGACCAGGAGGTATTGCCCGCGGTGTTGGTGCCTTGCACTTTCCAGTAATAGGTGGTGGAAGGATAGAGGTTGTTGAGCATAGTGAAAGTGAGTGTCGTCTCACCGCGTGTCACAGTGTCGGAAAAAGAGGAATTGGTGCTGACCCAATAGCGGTAGCCCGTCATGTTGGCGAGCGACTGCCAGGAGAGGATGGCGGCATTGTGGGCCACGCCCACCGAGTCGTTGGCTGGCGAGGAGAGCGTGGGGCCAATGGTGACATTATACTGCGTGGTGAACTTCCATGTGAGCGACCACTCCGATGTATCGGCGGCATTGGAGGCCCGCACACGCCAGTAGTAGGTGGTGCCGTAGCGGAGACCCGTGGGGGTAGTATAGATATAGTTGTCGGTGTTGGTCTGCGAGACGGTCACATTCCGAGACTGCAACAGCGGTGAGGAGAATGTCGGAGTGGTGTCGACCTGCACCGCATAGGAGGTGCTACCTCTGTGATTGTTCCAATAGAGTTTGTACGTCGATATGTTATAGCCTGTTGAGTTATTTGAGGGGTCATTAAGCGAGGGTCGGACACCGGTGGTGAACTGACGCACCACCGACCACAGCGAGGAACTAGAGGCATTGCTGGCCTGGACACGCCAGTAGTAGCGGGTGCCATAGCGGAGATTGTTGACATAGGTAGATACGTAGCTGTCGGTGTTACTAACCGTATTACTGACAGTCGAAGTTCTCAGTAATGGCGAGGAAAATGTCTGGGAGGTGTCGACCTGGAGGGTGTAGGAGGTGCAACCGCGGGCGTTGTTCCACTGAAAGTTAATGCGAGTGTACTGTCCCGTGACATCCGCCGAAGGAGAGTTCAGACCGACTATCCTCTGCGTGCAGAACTGGCGGACGAATGACCAGCCGGAGGTATCCTGCGTGTGGTAAGCGCGCACACGCCAATAGTACCTGGTTCCGAAATGCATGTTGTTGACATACTTCGAGAGATTGTCGGTGTTGGAGAGGCTGCAGGTCACATTCTCTGTCTCCAGCAGGGGAGATGAAAAAGAGGGCGTGGTGTCCACCTGCAGGGTGTAACCAGTGGAGCCGTAGAAGTATTGCCACTGGAAATTCTGGCGGGTGTAGTAGCCAGCCGAACTTGTGTCGTTGCTGGGAGACGAGAGGTAGACCTTGTCGTCGGTAATGAACTGCCAGACATTGGACCAATCGGAAGTATCGGAGGCATTGATGGCCCGCACGCGCCAGTAGTAGTGCGTCCCGTAAAGCAGGTAGCTGACGTATTGGGAGAGATAACTGTCGGTATTGCTCTGCGTGTTGGTGACCGTGAATGTCTTCAAATGGGGCGAGGTGAAAGAGTCCGACGAGTCGACCTGCAGCTGATAAGAGGTGCATCCCACTGCGTTATTCCATTGGAGGTTCTGCCTGACGGTGGCGTTGGTCAATCCGTTGGAGGGGGAATAGAGGGTGACTCTGCTCTGCGTGTGGAACTGCCGCACGGCCGACCAGTCGGAGGTATCCTCCTGGTGGTAGGCCTGGACGCGCCAGTAGTACATTGTGCCGAAGCGCAATCCGTAGACGTACTTGGAGAGATTGTCGGTGTTGGAGAGAGTGCTGGCGACCGTTTCGGTACGCAAGAGGGGCGACGAGAAGGCGGGTGTGGTGTCGACCTGAAGGGTGTAGCCCGTAGAGCCGTAGAAGTATTGCCACTGGAAATGGATGCGGGAATAGTAGTTGCCCGTAGAACTTGTGTCGTTGTTGGGAGACGAGAGGTAAGGGTGATAGTCGGTATGAAAATTCCTCACTGCCGACCAATCGGAGGTGTCGGTGGCATTGTAGGCACGGACACGCCAGTAGTAGGTAGTGTTGTAGTGCAGGTAGTTGTGATAGCGGCTCGGCGCGGTGGAGGACGAAGAGGTGTTGGTCTGCGTGGCCTCATAGAACATGGGCGACGAGAAAGTGGCCGAGGTATCCAATTGGAAAATATAACCTGTAGCTGCCGTAATGCGCGACCACGAGAATGTCTGCCTGACGGTGGCGTTGGTCAATCCGTTGGAGGGGCTGAGGAGCGTCGGAATCGCCATCTGTGCCGATGCGCAAACTGCGACAGCGATGAAAGACAAAAGGATAGAGAATTTCTTCATAATCTATGAGGTTTTATTTTCGGCTGCAAAGATACGAACTTTTTCTGAATAAACAACTTTACCCCCGATCCATTCGATAGGGGGTGTATTATGATGTGTATCAGTATATTACAGAATAATATTTTCTTTGCAAGCACGGGCGATGCCCTCGGGGTCGATGCCACAGTCTTTTTGCAGCTGGGACACACTACCGTGGGTGACATAGGCATCAGGAAGACCAAGGATGCGGATGTCGGGCAGGCGGGTGGCCTTACTACTGTAGTATTCCACCACGGCGCTGCCGAGACCGCCGATACGGACGCCGTCCTCGACGGTGACAATTCTCTTATACCCCGCAGCGGCGATGCTGTCGAGCAAATCGGTGTCGAGGGGTTTGAGCCAACGCATGTCGTAGACGGTGGCAGAGACCCCCTCCTGCTCCAGCAGACGGGCGGCTTCTAGGGCGTTGTTGCCAATATGGCCGAGGCTGAGGATGGCGACATCCTTGCCCTCACGCACACAGTGTCCCTTGCCAATGGGGAGTTTCTCAAAGGGGCTCTTCCAGTCAGCGTGGACGCTGAGTCCTCGGGGGTAACGGATAGCCACAGGTCCCTGCCCTTCCAGTTGGGCCGTGTACATCATATTGCGCAACTCGTGCTCATCCATGGGGGCACAGATGGCGAGGCCGGGAATGGGCCGCAGGCAGGCAAGGTCGAAAGCGCCATGGTGCGTGGGACCGTCGTCGCCCACCAGTCCAGCGCGGTCGAAACAGAAGACCACAGGCAGCCTTTGCAGCGCCACGTCATGGATAATCTGATCGTATGCCCGTTGTGCAAACGAGGAGTAAATATTGCAGAAGGGTTGCATCCCCTGCGCCGCAAGGCCGGCGGCGAAGGTGACGGCATGCTGCTCGCAAATGCCGACATCGAATGCCCTGTCGGGCATCTGCTCCATCATCAGGCTAAGCGAGCACCCTGTAGGCATGGCGGGCGTGATGCCGACAATGCGGGGGTTCTGCTCTGCCAGCTCGATGATGGTACGGCCAAAGACGTCTTGGTATTTTAATGCATTCGTATGGGGTTGTGGAATTGTGTTGGTGGCTGCAGTCCCATTCTCACAATCACGCATTCCCGTATTTCCACATTCCTTAATTCTCTCGCCCGTTTCGGCATCATAGAGGCCGGGGGCGTGGTAAACCACGGGGTCCTGCTCGGCGGCAATAAGACCCTTGCCCTTCCTGGTGACTACGTGGAGCAGTTTGGGTCCCTTGATGCCTTTGAGCCGTGACAGCACCTCAACCAGACTGTCGATGTCGTGCCCGTCGATGGGGCCAAAGTAGCGTATGCCCAACGACTCGAAGAGGTTGGGTGCGCCCAAAACGGCCGTCTTGGCCATGAAGGTGAGCCGCTGGAAGAGATTGATGGTATGGTGATGGCGTTCGTCGCTGTCCTTGTCGCCCCCCAGCCGCGTCCAAACCGACTCTTTCAGTCGGTTGTACTTGGGCGAGGCGGTAATCTTGGTCAGGTAGCGGCTCAGTCCTCCCACAGCCTCGTCGATGCTGATGCCGTTGTCGTTGAGCACCACCAGCATGTTGGCCCGTGAGACCCCCATGTTGTTCATCCCCTCGAAGGCCTCACCGCCGGTGAGGGCGCCATCGCCGATGACGGCGATATGCTGGCGGGTGGTGTTGCCCTGCAGGCGCGAGGCGGTAGCCATGCCCAGAGCCGCACTGATGGAGGTGGAGCTGTGGCCCGTGCCAAACGCGTCGTACGGACTCTCGTCCATGCGGGGGAAGCCGCTCAATCCGCCGTAGGTGCGGATGGTGGCGAAGCTGTCGCGACGGCCAGTGAGTATCTTGTGAGCGTAAGCCTGATGGCCTACATCCCATATCAGTTTATCATCGGGAGTGTTGAAGACATAGTGCAAAGCCACAGCCAACTCCACCGCCCCGAGACTGGAGGCCAGGTGACCGGGATGGTGCGAGAGGGTGTCGATAATATAGCGGCGCACCTCGGTAGCCAGCTCGGCGAGCTGGTTCTGCGGAAGTTTGCGGAGGTCGTCAGGGGTGTTGATAGATGAAAGATGAGTCACTTCTTAGTTCCTACTTCTTAATTCTTAGTTCTTATTTCAATTGGTATGCAGGGGCAGATTTCTCGATGGGTTTGAACTCTTTGTTAAGCCGCTTGTCTTTGACGCGGCCTTGGGCACCGGTGCGCAGCTCCCATTTGCCGCTGCCCCAAACATAAGCCAACTCGGCTCCCGAGGGCACATAGTATTGGAAGAGGCCTTCCATGCCGGTCACCTGCGGGCCTACTTCGTCGAAGATAATCATGCGCATCTTCTCGTCGCGCACCTTGGCGGTGGGGGCCGAAACCACCTTCTCCTGGGCGGTGGCGTTCTTGCCCCTGCCCCGCTTGTTGCGCTTGCCACGCGACACTCGCTTGGCACGGATTCGCTCCACCTTGCGGACAAACTGCTCTTCGTAGCGCAGGTTGACCATCGCAAGGTCGGTATACTCCAACACCACCCGTCGCAGGTTGCGTTCTTTGCGGAAAAGGGCCTGCCCGAACTGAGGCACCGCGCCACCGCTCTTGAAACACACAGGCTCGATAACCTTGCGCTGGGTGAGGTTGTCGACCCCGCTCCAGCCCAGAAGGGTATAATAGGTCTTCCCATCGTGGGTGGTGGTGATGAGTTCTTGATATACGGCACCGTACCAGTTGTCGTGCGTCAGCGTCGACTCCTGCCGGTTGACAATATCCTCGGACTTGTCGTTGAGTTCATAGACCTCGTACTCGTCCGTTTTCTCGTTCAGTGCCTGCACGAAACCGAAACACTCGTACTCGCCCTCGTCGTTGACCACAGGCCAGGTGACGATGCGGAATTTGCGGTCGGCAGAGGTGAGTACCGACACCCGATTGCCGAAATCCCACTCCCAGCGGATGGAGTTCTCGACAGCCAGAGCTTCGGCAAAGAGCCGCACGGCAGATTCGTTGGCATAGTAGCGCAGGTTGTCGGCCGGAGCCTCATAGACCTCGGCAAAAAGCTGCTGGAGACGCGACTGGTAGTCGGCCATCAGCTGCTTGTCCTGCGCCGCCACCGGCCAGCCGGCAACGGCTCCCAGCATAAACACCAAGAGCACTTTCCATTTCATACTTCCTTTCTTAACGTGGAACCTCTGTAAATATTACATGAAGAAGGAAAAAAGTTTGGAATTGGAGGTGAGGATTTTGCAAACGGAAGGTTGCGGGGTAGCCGCGGCACGCCTACCGACCGAGCTGTGTTTAACGGCGTTGCGATTTTATTTTCCCTGCCTTATGCGTCAAATGGATTTTTTTGCGTAAATTTGCAGGCATGAAAGAAGAGACCCGACAACTGATAGAAGCCGCCTGGGACGACCGCCGCCGACTGGAAGAGGAGCGCGTCCGCGAGGCCATCCGCGAGGCCGTCGACGCACTGGATTGCGGAGCGGCGCGCATCGCTGAAAAACACAACGGCACCTGGCAGGTGAACGAATGGCTGAAGAAAGCTGTGCTATTGTATTTCCCCATCTGCGGAATGCAGACCTGCGAAGCCGGTCCCCTGGAGTTCCACGACAAGATTCCGCTGAAACACGGCTACGCCGAACAGCAGGTGCGGGTGGTACCCCACGCCGTGGCGCGCCATGGCGCCTACCTGGCCCCCGGAGTGGTGATGATGCCGTCGTATGTCAATATCGGAGCCTACGTGGACAGCGGCACGATGGTCGACACATGGGCCACCGTGGGAAGTTGCGCCCAGATAGGCAAGAACGTGCACCTCAGCGGCGGTGTGGGCATCGGCGGCGTGCTGGAGCCCGTGCAGGCCGCCCCCGTGATTATCGAGGACCACTGCTTCATTGGCAGCCGCTGCATCGTGGTCGAAGGGGTGATTGTCGAGGAGGAAGCCGTGCTGGGAGCCAATACGGTATTGACCGCCAGCACACATATCATCGACGTCACCGGCCCCGAACCCGTGACCTACAAGGGACGTGTGCCGGCCCGCAGCGTAGTGGTGCCGGGCAGTTACACCCGCCATTTCCCCGCTGGCGACTACCAAGTGAGCTGCGCCCTTATCATCGGCCGCCGCACCGAGAACACCGACAAAAAAACCTCGCTCAACGAAGCCCTGAGAGACTACGGGGTGAGCGTGTGAGATGAGAGTTGAGAGTCAAGAATATCATTAAACATTCAACAATTCAACATAGCCACTTACAAAATGAAACACCTTTCACCTTATCGAGTCCTTGGAATCATCTGTATCGCCCTTTTGATGACGCTCTCCGGCTGCAAGAAAAAAGTGGACGACGTGGCTTTCAGCGGCACCGTATATGAGTTCTGCGAATGCACCCTCTCGTCAATGAGCATCTCCGAACAGGACTGGGGTTACATCGTCTCGCTCGACACCCCCGAGGGGATGGGTCGCGACTACACCGACGTCGACGACACGGTGCGCAAGAACTGCATCATCTTGTACCGCACCAAAGCCAAATACCGTTCCGGCCAGGCCATCAAGGGCAGGCTCTATTTCGACGACGAATACTCACGCGCCTACTGCAACTATCACAATGTGCCCGACCTGCCCGAAGCGGTGTGCTATTCGCTGGAATAGACGGACAGGTTATCAACAGAATGTTGAAAAAAAATCACTCCGAAGTGCCGCCATCTCAAAAATATATGCTAATTTTGCAACCGATTACATACTGATAACAAAACACAGAACAATATGAAATTCATCATCAACAGCTTGCTGCTGTCGCGGCAAATCCAGTCGCTGAGCGGCGTATTGACCAACAACAACACCGTTCCCATCATCAATTGCTTCCATTTCCATCTGGACGAAAACCTGCTGACCATCCGCGCCACCGACCTGGAAACCACCCTGGTGGCCAAAATCGAGGTGGAGAGTGGCCGTATCGAAGGACTGACCGACATCGCCGTGCCGTCCAAGCTGCTGATTGACATATTGAAGAGTCTGGACGATGTGCCACTGACATTCCTCGTCGAGGATGCCACCTTCGGCATCGTCATCACCTCGGGCGAAGGCAAGTACCGGCTGGCCGGCAAGAATGCCGACACCTTCCCCTCCATGCCCGAAGCCCGCGAAACGACCTCCATCACCATCCCTGGTCCCGCCCTGGCCACCGCCATCGGCAAGACCGCTTTCGCCGCCTCCAACGACGAGATGCGCCAGCAGATGAGCGGCATCTTCTGCGACATCAATGCCGAGAACATCACCTTTGTGGCCACCGACGCCCACAAACTGGTACGCTACCGCCGCACCGATGTCCATACCGACACGCCCGCGAGTTTCATTCTGCCCCGCAAGCCCGTCACCATGCTCAGAAACATCATCGCCTCGCGCAAAGAGGAGTCGGAGGTCACCGTGGAGTACAACAACACCAACGCCTTCTTCTCGTTCGAGAACTACTACATCATCTGCCGTCTGGTCGATGGGAAATATCCCAATTACGAGGCCGCCATCCCCAAGGAGAACCCCAACAAACTGACTGTCGACCGCAACTCGCTGCTCAACTCGCTGCGTCGCGTGGGCCTCTTCGCCAACCAATCCACCCATCAGGTGCGCCTCTCCATCCAGGAGCGCGAATTGGTCATCAGCGCCGAGGACATAGAGTTCTCCAACGACGCCCATGAGAAACTTCCCTGCCAGTACGAGGGCGACCCGATGGAGATTGGCTTCAACGCCAAGTTCCTCACCGAGATGCTCACCAACCTGGAGAGTGAGCAGGTGCTGGTGGAACTCTCCCACCCCAGCCGTGCCGGCATCATCTTCCCCGTCAACGAGAGCAACGACAGCCCCGAGGACATCCTCATGCTCGTCATGCCCGTCATGCTGGCCAATTGAGAAAGAAAAGTCGAAAAGATAAAAAGTTTTCGTGCTTTCAAACCTTGGAGCCCTTGAACCTTTGAACCCCTAAACTTTCGAACCTTTGAAAAGCAAAGTCAACCTCTGGGAGACACACACCTCCACTATCCTGAGCATCACGCTGGCGCTGTTCCTCTTCGGACTGTGCCTGATGGTGGAATACCACTCCTACCGCATGACCCACGACCTGCAGGAGCGCATCACCTTCAAGGTGGATTTGGTGCCCGACATCTCCGACAGCGACGCAATGACGCTTAAACAGCAAATTGAGAGCATCGCGTATGTGAAGAACGTGGACTATATCTCGCGCCAGATGGCCGCCGAGATTTTCACCGAAGACCTTGACGACGACTTTGTGGGCTTCATCGGCTACAACCCCTTATACCCCTCCCTGATGGTCAACCTGCGGTCGGACCTCCTGCCCGAAACCCGCTCCGACAGCCGCGCCAAGACCATTGAGCAGTTCTCGGCCACGGTGAACGACATGCCGGGTGTCACCGGGGTGGTGTATCAGAAGAACGTGGTCAACGAACTGAACGACATCTTCTATAAGACCACCTGGTTCCTTATTGTCTTTATGGCGTTGCTGCTACTGGTGAGCATCCTCATGATACGCAGCACCATCAGCATCGCCCTCTACGCCCAACGCGAAACCATCCGCACCATGCAGCTGGTGGGCGCCAAACCTGGATTCATCGCCCGCCCGTTCTTGATGCGCAGCCTGTGGTACGGCCTGCTGGGCGGCATGATTGCCTGCGTGGTGCTGGCCGCCACCACCGCCGTGTTCAACCAGTCGCTCCACGGACTCGACCTGCTCACCGCAGAGCACCTGTATTGGTACATCGGCATTGCCGTCATCATCATCCTCATCGGCATCATCCTGTCGTACCTCTCCACCCTCTTCGCCGTACATCGTTACCTCCGCCAAGAGCCCCTCCACTAACTTCGACTTCCATTTATCAATCACCCTCAATAATTCAATTTCCCCACCCATGGCAAAAGAAATCAAATCCACCGAAGACAAAGAGATGAAATTCGCATTCGTCTTCACCAAGATGAACTATATCATTATGGGCATCGGCATCGTCCTCCTCGCCCTGGGATACATCCTGCTCGCCGGCGGCGGCAGCGATGACCCCAACGTGTTCAACTATGAGATGTTCAACGCCCGCCGACTCTACGTCGCTCCCATCCTCATCATTCTGGGATTCGTGACGGAGATTGTCGCCATCATGTACAAGAAGGGCGAATAGACACTAATCACTGAAACTGAAAACTTAAACTAAAACTCACCAATCACTAATATTATGGACTGGTTGCAAGCGCTTATTCTTGGCATCATCCAAGGCCTTACCGAATACCTACCTGTGAGCAGCAGCGGACACCTGACCATTGGCCAACGCCTCTTCGGCCTTACCGACCCTGAGGCCAATATGGCATTTGACGTGGCCGTTCACGTAGCCACCGTGCTGAGCACCTGCGTCATCCTTTGGAAAGAGATTGTCTGGATTTTCCAAGACTTCTTCAAATGGATAGGGGACCTTTTCGGCAAACGGGAGCAAAGCACCGAGTCAAGAAAAGGTCTGCGACTGAAAGATGCAAACGAAGGCACGAAGTATGTCATCAACATCCTCGTCTCGATGATTCCCGTGGCCATCGTGGGACTCTTCTTCGAGAAGCAGATTAAAGCCGCCTTCGACGGCAACCTCCTCGTCGTCGGCATTTGCCTGCTGGTCACTGCTTCGCTGCTGGCCTTCTCCTACTGGGCAAAACCCCGTCAACGCGAGAACATATCCCCCTTCCATGCGTTCATCATCGGCATCGCCCAGGCCATCGCCGCCCTGCCGGGTCTCTCGCGCTCGGGCAGCACCATCGCCACCGGCCTGCTGCTGGGCAACAAAAAAGAGGAACTGGCCCAGTTCTCGTTCCTTATGGTCATCCCCCCGATTCTCGGCAAGGCACTGCTCGACGGTATCAAAATCGCCCACCATGGCGTCAGCGCCGCCATGGGTGGTCTTTCTTCATGGGCGTTGCTTGTGGGCTTCCTGGCCGCTTTCGTCAGCGGCTGCGTGGCCTGCAAATGGATGGTCAACCTCGTGAAGAAAGGCAAACTCGTGTGGTTCGCCATCTACTGCGCCGTGATAGGCATTTTGGCCATCGTCCTCTAGGAAAACTAGAGCAAATAGGAAATCTAGCAAAGCCATGATTCCCTTAGAAACCCTCCTCGACGGTATAATCATTCCCATCGACAAGCCACGCCAGTGGACCTCTTTCCAAGCCGTCAACAAGGTCAAGGCGGCCATCCGTAACACATACGACATCAAGAAGGGACAACCCGGACATCGGATGAAGATAGGCCATGCGGGAACCCTTGACCCGTTGGCCACAGGACTGTTACTTGTCTGTGTGGGCAAAGCCACCAAGCGCATCTCCGAACTGCAAGAGGGCGAGAAAGTCTACAGCGGCACCATGGTACTGGGGGCCACCACGCCCTGCTACGATTTGGAGCGTCCCATCGACTGCCGATACCCCTACGAACACATCACCCCGGCCCTCATTGAAGAGGCCCGCCGACAGTTCCTAGGCGACATCGAGCAGGTACCGCCCCTCTTCAGCGCCGTCAAAATCAATGGCCAACGAGCCTACACCCTCGCCCGAACTGTGGCCGGAGACAATATGGAGGCAGAAGCGCCCTCCCCTACCCCTAAGACAGTTCATATCTACGACTTCCAGATTACCGCCTTCCGCCCCCAGGCTATGCCTGGAGATGATTTACCCGCTGCCCCCCTATTATCGTTTCCCAAAGCGAGCGCAGAGTCAATTTGTTCACTATGCCATGCCGAAGGAACGTCAACGAAGTCTCCTCTCACCTCTCACCTCTACAAGTCCCCGCTTGGCACAATCCCGCCCGAACTGCCCCAGATAGATTTCCGCATCCGCTGCGGCAAAGGCACCTATATCCGCAGCATCGCCCGCGACTTTGGCATGGCCCTCGACAGCGGGGCCTTCCTGTCTGCCCTCCGCCGCGAGCAAATCGGCGACTACACCCTCGCAGATGCCATCCCCCTCACCGACATCGAGACATTCCTCACCCGATAACCATTCCATTCCCTCCATTTTTCGGTGTGTCCTCGGAGTTGTGGACTTGTGAGATTTATGGATTTCTCCTGTTTTTAGCAAAAAAAACTTGTGAATTCGATTTTTCTTCGTATCTTTGCATCTGAAAACAACAAGAAAAAATACATAATGAATACCGAACTCATCTCTGCAATCCAAGATTACTTTAAGAACCAGCCGGTCTTGAAAGCTTGGATATTTGGTTCATACGCCCGTGGCGAAGAAACCGAAAATAGCGATGTGGATATTCTGGTAGTATTTGACCAAAATAGCGGTAAAGGGGTAAGTCTGCTGAGGCACATCTCCATTGCCCTAGGGCTAGAAGACCAAATAAGACGAAAAGTTGACTTGATAACAGAAGGCACATTACTTCCTTTCGCAAAGGAGACTGCCGATAGAGACAAAATTCTTATTTATGAGAGAGCTAGCTAAAGACAAAGGAAGGCTAATGCACATCCTTGAAAGTGTGAATAATATCTATGAGTTTGTCGAAGGGCACGACTCTCAAATAATTCTTTCTGACAAAATACGATACTTTGCAATCGTGTACCAACTGGTTGTAATCGGAGAAGCCGCGAACTTACTAACCGATGAATTTCGCTCTTTACACAAACAAACCCCTTGGCGTGAAATCATCAACATGCGGAACTTTATTGTGCATGGGTACAACATGGTCGACAAGACAGAAGTCCTATCCGTAATCAATAATGACCTCCCAATACTAAAAAAACAGGTGGAAGAATATCTAAAGGAACTGCTGGATTAATACAATAATCACCGGTATACATACACCGCCATCCCCCTCACCGACATCGAGACATTCCTCACCCGATAACCATTCCATTCCCTCCATTTTTTCGCCCTAGAGCGGAGCCAAAGTGCTCTCGGTGTTCCTTTTATGTTCCCTTTTCCTTCCTTTTACTCTTATCTTACGCATACCCAACACTTTTCCCACACATCTCCCCTACATACGTTGGAGAAGTGTTGGAGAAGTGTAGGAGAAACGTTGGAGAAGGACCGAAGGAACACCGAAAGAACATAAGCGTCACATAAAGGTCACACCGATACTAACCTTAGTCCCATACCCTGCCCAAATCAATGAAAAAAATGCACATTTCGTATATTTTTACATTCGTCACCTTCGCCGATGACGAGTCGCTAGTGTACAAGGACGAGTTCGGCTCCTCCCACATGTGGGACAAGACTCAATAGGTCCGGCTACTGAGGATTGACAATCTCGTCGAGTTCGAGCCATCTTGTAAAGTTCTTTTGATGCCATCAAACAATATTTTTTGATGGCATCAAAAAATATTTGTATATTTGCAATTGAAAAAGCATCCTCTTATGATACAAAAAGGAAGAATAGAACAAGTTGTAAACAAGCAACATGAGTACATATCAGCAAGCAAGAAAGAAGTTCCCAGAGAACAGGCAGAAAGCACTTGCGTTGAGAAGAACCTCGCCACTATTGTGACAGGAATACGTCGTTGCGGAAAGAGTACACTGATGAGACAGGTAATGCTCAAATACCCTAAGAAGGAAGTACTGTATTTGAACTTTGATGACATCAGCCTAACTGGATTTGAGCAGGACGACTTTATCCGTCTGCATGCCTTGATAGAGGAACGAGGGGCGAAGATATTGTTTTTCGACGAGATACAACTTGTATCGGGATGGGAGATTTTTATCCACCAGCTGTTACGCGAAGGTTTTCTTGTGTACATCACCGGATCCAATGCATCTATGCTAAGTGTGGAACTTGGCACCCACTTGACTGGTAGACATCTCTCAGAAGAGTTGTTTCCGTTCTCCTATACAGAATACCTGTTGTATACAAAACAACAACAAGGAGAAGAGAGTTTCCTGAATTACTTGAAATACGGGGGTATGCCGGAATATCTCGCCACACATGACAGGCGGGTGCTTCTGTCACTAGTAGAGGATATACTTATACGCGACATCGCAATACGCAGAGGCATCCGTAATGTAGACCCGCTGAAACGGCTTGCCGTGTATCTGCTGACAAATGCCGCCAAGCCTTTTACGGGCAACAGGCTCTCCTCACTGGTAGGTGACATGGCGACATCGACAGTGCTTGATTATGTGGATTACCTGCGAGACTCCTATCTGGTGGACACTATCGGGCAATACTCCCTATCAATGCGTACTACAATCCGCAATCCGAAGAAAGTCTATGCATTGGACACTGGCATTGTGTCGGCAGTAACACTCTCACAATCCGAAGACCTAGGGCGGCTATTAGAAAACTACATGTTTATCGTCCTCCGCAAACAGCACAAAGGACATCTTTACTATTACCGAGAAACCGGGGAATGCGACTTTGTAGTCACAAGCATTGACAACACCCCGCAAGAGTTATATCAAGTATGTATGAAACTAACCGACGAGAATTTCGAGAGAGAAATTGGCGGTTTGCGTGAAGCCATGCGCAACCTCCACATCAACAGAGGCAACGTCGTGACACTCTCCGAAACAGACCATTTCAATGTAGAAGAGGGAGAAATCAACATTGTGCGGGCATTCTAACAATCCGTTTAGACAGGATTGACTATCTCGTCGAGTTCGAGCCAGCGGAGCTCTTTTTCGTCCAGAAGGGCGATGATTTCGCCGATTCTTGTGGAGGCTTCTTGAAGAGTTGAAAGTTGAGAGTTGAAAGTTGAAAGTTGGGTAGGGTCGGACAGTATCTCCTCCAGCTGCTGGCGCTCGCGGGTGAGGGTGGCAATCTCTTCGGTCAACGCCTTATACTCCTGCTGTTGCTTGTACGTAGCCTTTACCTGTACCGGCTTGGGACGCTCGTAGGCAGGCTTTTCCTCCCGGCGCTGAAGTGTCTCCGTACGCTGCTCACGGGTTCGGGTGGCCAGGTATTCGGTGTAGTTGCTGTGATAGTCCTTAATCTTGCCGTTGCCCTCGAATACGAAGATATGGTCGACGATATGGTCCATGAAACTACGGTCGTGGCTAACAATAACCAAACAACCTTTGTAGTTCTTCAGGAACTGCTCCAGAATCTCCAAGGTGTAGATGTCAAGGTCGTTGGTGGGCTCGTCGAGAATAAGAAAGTTCGGGTTGGCCATCAGCACCTTCAGCAGATATAGCCTGCGACGCTCGCCACCGCTGAGGTTGGCGAAATAGTTGTACTGCGTGGTGTCGTCGAAACCGAAGTAGGTGAGGAACTGATGGGCGGACATCTCTTTGCCGTTATCAAGTTCAATCCGTTCCGCCACGTCGCGCACAATCTCAATGACGCGCATGTCGTCGCGAGCCGTCATGCCCGCCTGGGTGTAGAAACCGAACTGGATGGTCTGCCCCACAATGACCTTTCCGCTATTGGGCTTCAGCTGTTCCGTAAGGATATTCAGGAAGGTGGATTTGCCCACCCCGTTGGGGCCTACAATGCCAATCTTCTCCCCCCGCTTGAATACATAGGAGAAGTCGTTGACCATCTTCTTGCCCTCGTAAGATTTGGTGACATTGTACATCTCGAGTATCTTGCCGCCGATACGCTCGGTCTTGACGGCCAGCTGCGGCCGCGTCTCGTCGAACTTGGTATGGGCTTTGGCCTCCAACTCGTAGAAGGCATCGATACGGGCCTGGGCCTTGGTTCCACGGGCCTGCGGCATCCGCCGCATCCAGTCCAGTTCGGTCCGATAAAGACTCTTGGCCTTCTCCACCTCCACCCGTTCGTTGTACTGCCGCTCGGCCTTCTTCCGCAGGTAATACTCGTAATTGCCTCGGTAGTGGTACAGGCGACTGTTGTCTATTTCCAAAATATCCTGACAGACCTTGTCGAGGAAATAGCGGTCATGGGTCACCATAAGGATGGCCAACCGCTGACGCGAAAGGAAGTCCTCCAGCCACTCAATCATCTGGATGTCGAGGTGGTTGGTGGGCTCGTCAAGAAGCAACAGGTTGGTATCGTCTATCAGTATACGGCTCAGAGCGACCTTTTTCTGCTCGCCACCGCTGAGCGTCTGCAGCGGCTGGTCCAGTTTGTCGTCCAGTTTCAGCCGGCTCAGAATTTCTTCTATGCGCTGTTCAAACGTCCATTCATCTTCATGTTCGGGCCGCTGTGCGGAATAGACAAAATTCCGTACACTTTGATGGGGGAGCATTACAGGCTGTTGCGGCAGGTAAGCCATGCGGGCCTCGCCGCTGAAGGTCACCCGTCCGCTGTCCTGCAGCGTTTTGTCGGTGAGGATATTCAGCAGGGTCGACTTGCCATACCCGTTGCGGGCAATGAGAGCGGTCTTCTGTCCGGCATTGATGCCGAAGGAGATGTCCTCGAACAGTACCTTGTCGCCAAACGACTTGGAAAGATTCTCAACCGTAAGCAACGCCGTAGCCATAATTCTCAATATCCATATTTCTGTCCCCAGTGGGCGCGGAGCTGACGGCGGGTCTCCTCCTCGCGGGGATTCTGGCCCGGTTCATAGAATTTGACACCACGCAACTGGTCGGGCAGGAACTCCTGATCCACGAAATTGCCCGCATAGTCATGGGCATACTTGTATCCCTCGCTGTACCCTAGTTGCTTCATCAACTTGGTGGGGGCATTGCGGATATGCAGCGGCACGGGCAGGTCACCCGTCTGACGCACCACCTGCTGGGCGTTGTTCAAAGCCATATAGGTGCTGTTGCTCTTGACCGACGAAGCCAAGTAGACGGCACACTGTGAAAGGGTAAGGCGGCACTCGGGATAGCCTATCTTGGTCACCGCATCGAAACAGGCGTTGGCCAGCAATAGTGCATTGGGGTTGCTGTTACCGATATCCTCACTGGCGAAAATAAGCATCCGTCGGGCGATAAACACAGGGTCTTCGCCACCTTCAATCATACGGGCCAGCCAGTAGACGGCGGCATTGGGGTCGCTGCCACGCATCGACTTGATAAAGGCGCTGATGATGTCGTAATGCATCTCGCCCTGCTTGTCGTAGAATGCCAGATTCTGCTGGATGACGGTGGTCACATTGGCATTGTCGACAATGACCTGTTTCGTTTCACTAGTCGCCGACATCCGATCCACCACCAGTTCCAAGGCGTTGAGCAGCTTGCGTGCATCGCCGCCAGAGATACGGAACAGGGCATCCGTCTCTTTCACCTGCAATGTGAGGCCCTGGGTGGCATAGTAGGCCGTTGCACGATCCAGCAGCTGCTGCATCTCCTCCAACCCGAATTCCTTCAGCACATACACCTGACAGCGCGACAGCAAGGCCGAAATCACCTCGAACGAGGGATTCTCCGTGGTGGCGCCAATCAACGTCACTACCCCGCGTTCCACCGCCCCCAGCAACGAGTCCTGCTGGCTTTTGGAGAAACGATGAATCTCATCGATAAAAAGGATGGCTCCCTCCTCCGCTTTGGCCTTTTCTATCACCTCGCGCACTTCCTTCACTCCACTGCTGATGGCGCTGAGCGTGTAGAACGGCCGGTTGAGGGTCTGGCTGATAACCATCGCCAGCGTTGTCTTTCCGATACCCGGGGGACCCCAGAAAATCATCGAAGGGATGCGCCCGCTATCAATCAGCGAGCGCAGCACTGCGCCTTTCCCCACAAGGTGTTGCTGGCCAATATAGTCATCGAGCGTCCGCGGACGCAATATCTCAGCCAGCGGGGTCATAAGATAAGCATGGCGTCGCCGTAGGTGGAGAAACGATACTTCTCCTTGATGGCCGTCTCGTAGGCATATTTCACGAACTCACACCCGCCGAAGGTGCTGGCCATGATAAAATGCGACGACTTGGGATGATGGAAGTTGGTAATCATCATATCCTCTATCGTGAACTCGTAGGGCGGGAAGATGAACTTGTTCGACCAACCGTCGTACGCGCTTATCTTGCCCGGAATGGTCACCGCGCTCTCCAACGCACGCATGGTGGTGGTACCCACCACGCATATCTTGTGGCCCGCCGCTTTGGCGGCGAGGACGTTGTCGCACAGTTCCTGCGAGACATGGATCTCCTCTGCGTCCATACGGTGCTTCGACAGGTCTTCAACCTCAATCTCCTTGAAATTCCCGATGCCGCAATGCAGCGTCAGTTCCTGCCACTGCACATCCTTAATCTCCAACCGCTTCATCAACTCACGGCTGAAATGCAGACCTGCGATAGGAGCGGCCACAGCGCCTTCCTCCTTCGCATATATCGTCTGGTAGCGTTCGGTATCGTAATTCTCGATGTTGCGGAGACGCTGCAGTTCCTCGGGCAGCGGCGTGTGGCCCAACGCACGGATATGCTTGATAAACTCTGCATGGGTGCCGTCGAAGAGGAATCTCACCGTGCGGCCACGCGAAGTGGTGTTGTCAATCACCTCGGCCACGAGCGACTCGTTGGGACCGAAATACAACTTGTTGCCTATACGGATTTTGCGGGCAGGGTCGACAATCACGTCCCACAGGCGGGTCTCGCTGTTGAGCTCTCGCTGCAGGAACACCGTAATCCGGGCACCTGTTTTCTCCTTTTCTCCATAAAGCAGGGCGGGGAACACTTTCGTGTTGTTTGCCACCACCACGTCGCCCGTGTCCAGATAATCAATCAGATTCTTGAACAGACGGTGTTCTATGGTTTGGGTGTCGCGGTGCAGCACCATCAGCCGGGCCTCGTCGCGCTGCTTCGGGGGTTTCTCGGCAATCAACTCTTTCGGAAGGGTGAAATTGAAATACGACAGTTTCATGTTATCAAGCGGTCTTTTTTTATTAAATCGCGTGCAAAGATACGAAAAAATGGAGGCGATGTCAAGTTTTTTAACTTTACCCGTCAAAACCAATATGCAAATAGTTAATATCAGCATAATTGCATTTTACCCATTTTTAACAAAAAAGGGCATTTCCGTTCCTGCCACCAGTAGGGCAGAAACGGTTTATTCCACCACGTATTTGCTGCTGTAGGGGTATTTCTCGGTGCCCGTGGGCTTCTCCACATACGCCACCCCTTGCAGATAGAACGTGCCCGTATCGGTGCAGAGGGTCTCGTAATGTATCACGCCCCGCTCCGACACATACTCTTCGCCGTTGAGGTAGGTGCGGAAGAAGCATTCCCCGCACTCGTTCTCGGAGCCTTCCGCAGGGTCGGAAAGCAGTATCTTGATGTCTGCCTGGAACATGTCGCCCACTTTCAGCCGATTGCGTGGCGCAACGACACGCGAGGCTGTAATGACAGCCTCCCCGACCTCGCCTTGCGGCTCGTTCGATGGGTCGGCGACATCGCTCACCGCCGCATCAGGCTCTTCTGCGGCAATGGGGGCGTCGGCCTCAGGGGCTTCGGGCGGAGCCGGAGCCTCTTCGAGGGGAAGTATCTCAAATTCGTCATACGGACTGCCCGTCGGATGGCAGGCCGTCAGCAGCATCAGCACAATAGCTACTGGAATTAATGTTAGGGGGGCTCTTTTCATAGGACAGCGGAATTGGGAGGATTGGCGTTGCAAAGATACGAACAATTCCCCGACCGAAGAGGGTTGTATTTGTTAAATAAACATAATTGCCCGCCGCGCGATGCGCGGCGGGCACCCTGACTCATTGCTCTTCGATTAGAAATTATACTTTACCATCAGGCAGATACGATGGTTCGCAACTCGATGCAGATGGTCGTCAAGCAGGATACTGCCATTGGTGGCGAGGTCGCCGTAAGTGCAGGCAGTCCACTCGTACTCAAGGCCGAGATTGAAAGCCTGGACATTGTAGCTGACAGACGGGGCGATACGGTAAAGGCTGTTAAGATGAGTGAATTCCTCGCCACCTTTCATGTAGATGCGATAGTCGCCCGTGCCAAAGTCGTAGAGGTCGCTGGCAGCCCCGAGGTTCTTCATATAGCCCAGAAACAGATTGGCACGCCACTTCTTCCCGCAGGCGATATTCAGGTAGGAGATGGTGGCCTGCAGCGGCGCATAGCGCCACGAACCATCCTCATTCACGCCCGTGACGGCATAACCCACCAATTGGTTGAGATGGCTGGTATTCTGCGCCAGCAGGGTGCGAAACTTGACGCTCCACAAGTCGCCCACATACTGCGCATAAAGCGTGGGGGTAAGGGAGGTGACGGTCTCGTCGACTTTCTTGGTTACACCGCCCATCGCAGCGTGCGTGCGGGGCCGCAGCACCTGGGCATCGAGACCCAACTGGGCATACCAAGCCCCCTGCTTGAAGTTGAAACTCAAGAAACCTTCGGGCAAAAGGGCATGATTGGCGAAGTCCAGACTAGCCACACTTGTGGGGTCGGCAGCACTGCGGGGGCCGTTGTTCATGTACTGCAGCTGCCACAGCAAAGCACCCGTGCAGCCGAAGGCGCCCCAATGTTGGGTGGCACGGATTTGCGGCGTGCGGCTGTGGGCACGGAAAGGGGCTCCCGCAGCCATGCCCAGCACCTCGGGCATGATGTCGCCACTGAGGGGATGCCAATCTTGACCGACAACAAATTGAGAATTACACTTTTCTAGTTTAACATAGGCAAGACGGAGGCGGAGCACTGTATTGTTGGTGCCAAATCCGCCGAAGTCCCCTTCCAGTTTGCCGCTGGTTTTCCACCCGCAAATCATCGGACCGGTCAACGCCACGCCGAAGCGCGACGTGAGGGCCTGCATCTGGAGGGACTGCACGGCGTTGAGGTCCTCGCTGTGGTCCTCGTTCCACAACTCGTCGTAAGGCTGCATGTTATATTCACCGCCAACGACGGTATAGGTCCTACGGCTGTCAAAGGTCAGGTAGTTGCGCACAAATCCGTAGAGTTTGACTGACGGGCTGCTTGATTGCGCGATTGTCCGAGTGGTGTCCTGCGCCATTGCAGTGGCAACCGACAACAGGAGTGCGATGGCAGTTATTGTCTTTTTCATTTCACTATGATTTCATCAGTGAATATCCATGCTTTCTGTCCCGCGGCACGATGCCATGCGGGTATTTCGGGGAGCGGTTCAGCGACCACACGAACATATCGGGCCGTGAGCGCTTGATTGTTTGAGTGCTTGATTGTTTTGATACTGGGGGTGGCAAGAATTTCGGGGTTCTCGGGACGCTCCTCCCCTATTTGCTTCCATCTCACCCCATCGTCGGAGACATAGAAGACAATCCTCTGCGGCAGGAATATCCACGAAAGTGGATAGAAATAGAAATCGAGATTGATTTCGTTGACAGGCCGCTGCTCGCCAAGGTCTATCACGGCATCCAATGTGTCGCCCCAGAAACCAAGCCAGTCATGCCGGTAGTCCATAATACCCGCCTTCCCATCGGTGACTCCGGCGGTACTGTAGGGCGCCGTGGCAGGTTTGCGGAGGGTGACAGGATAGAGCGGGCGTTCCGAGAGCGCTTTGTCTGCGAAATGGCAGATGTCGTGATAATAACTCATGGGCGAGATACCCATCTCCATCATCTGCGAGACCCCATACTGCCGTTCCATGTGCGAAGCCATGTCTCCCGCCCAAGCCTTGAGGGCTTTGCCTGTAACAGGTATCTTGCCAGCCGCACGGAGTTCGACATTGGCGAAGTCAAGCGCCAATTTGAAGAATCGTAAACGACGCTGCCCGTCGTTGGCGTTGTCGCGTACAGAGAATGCCTTGCCCATCAAGTCGGCATATAACTTTAACCGTTCCTCTGAGAGGTAGCTCCCGGCGGCATCGACGGGGAATCCATAGATATCCAATCGCTGACCGCTCCGAATGAGGTCCGAGGTCATGGTGTCGACAATCTCCTTCACATACTGGCCTGCCTCGCCATAGTAGCCTCGGTAGAAGTCGGCCATGACGGAGTCAATGTCAACATCGGGGTTCCACAGGAGTTTGGCAATCATGTAGCAACGGATATCCATCCACGAGGTGACGTTGTCGGACCCGGTGGCCTGTTCAAACATCATGCGCACACCGTTGTCGCGGAAGTACTGCAGATTGGGCTGCAGCACGTGGAGGTTCGGGAAGGGGTCCCAGAAATTACGGAACTGCACCACATAGTCCCACATGAAGATATTGTCGGTAAGGCGGTGCCAGTCTTCCATGTCCTTGCGAAAAGAGGCCTCTTTCGGGGAGACGCTGATGGGTGCCTCGCGTCCACACTCGATGGAGCAGAACATGATGTTCACGTTGGAATCGGGTTTCACCTTGTCATCCTTTGGGGCACAACGGGTGTACTGGTAGGCCAACGTGGAGATGGTCTTATCGGGAAAACGGCGCGCCACCTGATTGATAAAGTGCAACAGGGTACCCGTAGGCCCGCCATAGAGGGAATCCATCCGCTTGCATTTGTCGCACCCACATACGTTGTAGTTGTCGTTGGGCGAAACAGACCATATCTTCTTGTCCGGGTGGGCGGCTATGATGTCGGCCAGATTGCGACAGAGTTCCTCCATCACTTCGGGGTTGGAGAGGCAGAGCTGCCCGTCACGCGAACGGCGGCCGCTGTTGAGGGAGTACCATTCCGAATGCTTGTCATAGTACTGCGCCGGCGGCAACAACTTGCCGAAGGTATGCACAAACATACCAAATGTTTTGTCGCGGTCTGCCTTGGTATGCAGGTGGTGCCAGTCGGCATATAGCTGGCTGTGGTTGGGGTAATAGTAGCTCACTTCGCGGTAGGCGAAAGCGGGATTGCTGACGATGCGACACTTCGGTAACTTCAAGTTGCTTACATCGGGTACCACCATTGCCTCTGGAGTATAGAGCCGATAGCCCATCATCTCGAGGAAAGAATAGACGGCGTAGAGCGTCCCCTTCTCCCCTGCCCCATGGAGCACAACCTCCTTACCATTGCCGACAATGAAGTAGCCATCCTCACGCAGACTGTCCACCATGGACTGGTATTGACTCTTCAGAAACGGAGGAAGTCCCACATAGATGGTACGCTCTGTGTTCTTGCCTCCAAAGGTGGTCTTGCAGCCCCCCTTCTCCAAGAAATCGCACAACTGTGTGGCGGCGTAATTCTCGGCATAGGTGCTGTACACCCGCACTGGCTTTTGCGCCTGCACCGTACCCAAAAACAGCAATTGCAGCATCAAGCACCAAGCCGCCAACATCATTCTACTGGAAGACAACCTTCTCATATCTTTTATACTTTTCCGTTTTACATATCTGTCAAATCCACGGCGGGCCAGCCGTAATCTTGATAGTAACGGACATTGAGTCCGTGACGTTTGGCATACTCTCGCAGTTGCTCCTTGCGGACAGCCTCGCGCACCGCCTCATTGGAGTGCATGTTCTGGTAGATGTCGTAGTAGTCTCCGAAGATGCGCTTGGCGCTGGCCTCATAGGCGGCACCGTCGGCCGTCTGCTCGAAAGAGGTCACAGTGTAGTGGCCGTTCTCACCTTCCAACGACATCAAACCGCTGTGATTGCCTCCCGAGACGCACTTCAGCGTATCACCCACTACGTTGTACCACAACACCCAGAAATCGCCCCACACGCGAAGCGAATCCTCGTGCACCATCATCAACGTGGGGATGCATCGCTCTCCTTTCCGGTAATGCTCGCCAATCTCGCCTGCCAGATAGTCGCTGACGGCCTGACGTACCGTCTGTTCTTCCCGATTGATGGCAATATGGCGAATGCAGTCGGCCTTGTGCCCGTCGAAGTCTGACATGAGCCACACTCCGTTTACCTTCTCCATGTAGAGTTTATGCTCCTCAATGTCGGATGCCGGGTCAAAAGAGCCGTCCTCCCACTTCTGCCGTACACTGATGGTGGCCACCGCATGGGTTTTGTCCGTCAGTTCCACGTCGACCACCTCGTAATCCGCCATCGTGCCGCCATTACCTGTCACGAAGTAATAAAGCCATTCGTGGTCCATGGCCTCATGTTCCGGCAAGTGGTTGAACATCGTATCCAAAACGGCATAGAAATCTTCCGTCATGTAGTCGCGCGACTGTTCCTGCAGTTCATGGTCGGGGATGTACTTGCATAGTTCGGCAGCACGGTCTTTCATCTGCTGCTTTTGGTTCCCGCAGGACGTCATCAGTATGGCAGCCACCAGTAAAACACCTATCTTCTTCATGATTTGTAACAATTGTCTTACCTGCCTATAGCGATGCGGCATACCGCGTCCGCTATTGGTCTGTTTCGGGTGCAAAAATACACAAAAAACTTGACATAAGCGCCGACCAATGAATATTACAATGAAAATTCCCACTCTCCGGCCTCGACGGTGCGCTCGCGACGGGAACCGGGGAAGACGGTGGCTGTGGTGCCCTTGGGAACGGTGAGTCGCAGGCGGTTGCCGTCGATTTTCACACGGATGGGGCCGTAGGAGGTGGGCTTGGTGGCTTTGACCCAGGTGATGCCGTCGACGGGCTGTGGGTCGATGAAGAAATGTTTGTAACCAGGTCGCTCGGGGTCGGGTCGTATACCAGCTACCGCCTGATAGAACCAGATGCCGATGCCGTTATAGCAGTTGTGCACACGGCTGCGGTCTTCCTTGCCGGGACGGCCACAGTCCCACGACTCCCAGGTGGTGGTGGCGCCGTTGTTGATCATGTGGAGGTAGCCGGGGTAGTCGGGCTGCCGCAGGATGGTGGCCATGAGTTCGGCCTGCCTCTCTCGGATGCACCACTCCGTGAAGACGAGGACACCGACGAGGCCCACGGCGATATGGTCGCGGTACTTCCCGTGACAGTCCTTGAGCAGTTGCTCTTTGACAGCAGCAGTGGTGGCGCTGTCGGGTGGGATGCCCTGCAGTAGGGCATAGCATTGGTCGAGCACGGTGCCGTTGGCGTAGGTGTGGGTCTCGGGGTGGTAGAAATGGCGGTGGATGTTTTCAGTCAACTGTTGTTTCCAAGCCGCAAAGCGCCGTGCATCATCAGGGTGGCTGGTCATTCGAGCCATCTGCACCATATCGGAGAGACATTCGGCGAGGAAGCAATTGCTGACATGCAGGACGCTTTCGCCGCCCTTATCGACCCCTTCGGGGACAGCCCAGTCGCCGAGAAACCAGCTGTGGTGTTCGTTGTCGGGCCAGGGTCGCAGGATATAGTCCACGCTGTGGTGCTCTATGTATTCCAGCCAGCGCTTCATGTCGTTATAATGGCGGTAGATGAGCGAGCGGTCGCCGTAGTTGAGATAGGTGCGCCACGGGGCTTTGACGATGAAGCCCTGCCAATAGGGGCCGCCGCCTGTGCGGAAGGCAGGCGCCACGTAGGGCAGTTCGCCGTCGGGCTGCATGGCGTCGGCCCAGGCTTGCATCCAGTTGGCATAGGTGGAGCGCACGTCCCAGAGGGTCTGCAGTGTCATCGTCGACGAATTGCCGTCACCACCGTAGCCCATGCGCTCTATGTGGGGACAATCGACCATATAGCCGCTGAAGGTGAGGCAGCTCAAGGTATACTTCACCATATCGTGGATAGCGTTGAGTCGCGGGTCGGAGCACTCGAAGGTAGCGCCGCCGTATGGGTCGACGGCGCTGATTTGCAAGGCACGGGCATGTCCCACACCGGCTCCTTTCACTCTCACATAGCGGAAAGAGTGCATGTGGAAGCGGTTGGTGAAATGGATGTCGTCGTCGCCGTTGCTGACATAGATGTCGGTCTCGGTGAATGGCGGCTTGGCGTCGCGGTGGTCGAGGTATTCCATCGTTATCACGTCACCTTCGGGGATAGGTAGGCATTGGAGTTGGAACCAGCCTGTCACCACGCGGCCGAAATCTATCAGGAAAGTGCCGGCACCAACATTGCGGTTGCCTGCAAACTCCTGTCGCGAGACGGCGATATCCTTCGCGTCATATACTGCTGCCGGGCGCCAACGCTCCTTCACGCGTGCGTCGTACCGCTCGCCGCCGAACTGCATAGGCCGCCAACTACCGATGTAGCTGTAGGGGCTGGGCGAGGCATCCCAGGTGCTGTCGGTTTTGAGTATTTCGTATATCAGTCCGCATTCACCGTCGGAGACGCTCTTCCTCACCGTAGCCTGCACCGCAGCTGGGGTACCGTATATGCGGCCCCAGCCTTGCCCTATCCAGAGGAGCAACTCATTGTTGCCTTCGTGCAGATAAGGCGTGATGTCGTATTCCACCCACAGCGCCCGTTTGTCGAGCTGCGACACTGCGGGCTGCATCACATAGTCGCCCACCTTGGTGCCGTTGACATACACCTCGTGGTAGCCCAATGAAGTGACCACAAGGCCGTAATAGCAGGAGCGGAAGGCCGTCTCCGTCAAGTCGCCCGCATCCACATGGAACGTCGTGCGCAGCATCGGCGTCTCGGCCCACCCGCTGTCAGTGCGGCAGCCGATGAATTGCTGCGGGAAGGCAGACGTGGTAGCTGCCAGTAAGCATAATATGAGCGCTACCTTTTTCATTTGCGCTCGCGGATGCTGACGGCGAAGCCGCCGCAGGGGGCCATCTTCAGTTTGAGGGTGGTCTTGTTGGTAACTTTCTTCTTGGTGATGGTGTAGGCTTGGGGATTGTAGCCCTCGCCGGGGAGACCGCTGGCATCCTTGGCGTCGGCGTAGATGATGGCGTCGTAGGTTTTGCCAGGGGTGAGGAAGTCGAGCTTGACGCTGAACTCGCGGGCGGTCTCGTCGGTGATGCCGCCAATATACCACACATCGCGCGGCTCAAACAAGTTGCCAATAGTTGGCATATCGCCTCTGACCTCTGAGGCCAAACGTCCGCCTTCATCCAAGGCAAACACGTATCGTGCGGCACCGCTGATGACACCTTTCTTGCCGTCTGGCAATGTGCCTACCCCGTCGGCGGCCTTGTTCAATGACGACACCTTTGGCTTGCGCGCCGTGACGATATAGTCGCCCGGCTCGGCATAGAGGTAGATGCTGGTGTCCCAGTCGACCGCCACGTCCTTGATGAACTGGAAGGCGTCAAGGTAAGGCTCGTAATGCTCGGGGAAGTCGGCGGCCATCTGCAGCGGCGAGTAGAAGGTGACGTAGAGGCCCAGCTGGTTGCAGATGGTGTGGCTCATCTTCTTGCCCCAGGGGACTATCTTGCCCATATCGGGCTCAAAAATGCCGGGGGTATAGTCCATAGGGCCACCCTGCAGACGTGTGAAAGGAAGGATGGAGGTATGGCCGGGATGGATGCGCTCGCGGAACTCGGTCCCCATAGCGCTCTCGTTACCAATCATATTGGGCCAGGTGCGGCAGAGGCCGGTGGGACGCACCGCCTCGTGGGCGTTGACCATGATATGGTGCTTGGCGGCCTCGACGATGGCGTAGTGGTAGTGGTTGTTGATGGGTTGGCTGTAATGACCTTCGGCGAAGGGGATGATGGTGCCCACGTAGCCGCTCTTGACGGCGTCGTAGCCGTACTGGTTCATCAGGTTGTAGGCCTGCTCCATCCAGCGCTCATAGTTGACGGTGGAGGCGCTGCTTTCGTGGTGCATGATGAGGCGGATGCCCTTCTCATGGGCATACTCGTTCAAGGCGGGCAGGTCAAAGTCTGGATATGCGGTGAGAAAGTCGAAGACAAACTCCTTTTGCTTGCCGTACCAGTCCTCCCAACCAACGTTCCAGCCCTCGATGAGGAGGGCATCGAAGCCGTGTTTGGCGGCGAAGTCAATATAGCGGCGCACATTGGCGTTGTTGGCACCATGTGTGCCATTGAGCCTCGCGTGAACAAAATCCGTTTCGCCGAGACGCACCGACGGGTATTCATTAGTGTAGTTCCATGTGCTTTTGCCCGATATCATCTCCCACCACACGCCCATGTATTTCACTGGGTGTATCCAGCTAACATCGTCCAAGGCACAGGGGTCGTTGAGGTTGAGGATAAGGCGCGAACGCAGCACGTCGGTGGCCTTGTCGCAAACCATCACTGTGCGCCAAGGAGTATGGCACGGAGCTTGCATACGACCCTTGTATCCGGCGGCGTCGGGACAGAGCCAGACCCTAAAGGTGAATTGAGAATTGGCTGCCGCACCCAGAGGATTTTCCATTTTCAATTTTCCATTTTCAATTAAATTGAGGTGCATGGTGGGGTAGTCAAGTGTGGCGGCCTCGTGGATATTGATATAGAGGCCGTCGTCAGTCTTCATCTGGAGGGCTGTCTGCACACCAGTACGCGAGAATGCCGTCCACGGCCAGCCGCCATGTTCGTGGCTCTTCTCCCAAAGGCTGTCGATTTGCGAAAGGCGACTCTCGGTGTAGTTGTACTCCTGTGTGTCGTAGTCGCCGGGGATCCACCAAGCCGTGTGGTTGCCCGCCATCACAAACTCTGTCAACTCCTCCTTGAACCAGAAACAGACGAGGGCGTTGTCGATGGGAAACTCGTAACGGAAGCCCAGACCATCGTCATACAAACGGAAACGTATCTGCATCACGGTGGCCATCGTCTTGGAACGTCCGTCGGCGCTCTCAACCGCTCCTGCGGGCTGTTCCAGCGTCACCAGCATCTCGTTGTAGTGGTTGCGGATGTTGGCCTCCTCGCCCCATACGGGCTGCCAGGTCTCGTCGAACGAGCTGCGTTGCACGTCCCGCAACACGAAAGCATGCGCCAAGTCGTCACGCCACTCCAAGGTGAAACCCATCTTCGACGGCAGCACCACCGCCTTCCCATCGCGGGAAAGGGAATAGTAAGGCACGCTGTCTTTCACTTCAAACCGAAGCTCCATCCGCCCGTCTGGGCTGCGAAGCGTCGACGGCTGCCCCCAGAGCGGGGACAGTCCTATTGTCGCCAATAGGCAAATGATAATTCTCTTCATATCTTAGCAGGTTATTTCTTCCAAGGCTCCCGTCTCGGAGTCGATGATAAAGCCGCGCACCTCAATGTCCTTCGGCACGAGGGGGTGCGTGCGGATAGTCTCCACCGTGCGGCGGACGGACTCAGGGGTGTCCTTGAAGCCTTCCAGCCAGTGGTTGAGGTCGATGCCACATTTGCGGATGGTGTCGAGCGTCTGCTCCGTCACCCCGCGGGCCAGCATCTCGTCATGGAAATGAGTATAGCTCATGTGACAGGCCCCGCAGTGCGAGTGGGCCACCACCATCACGTGCTTCACTCCCAGTTCATAGATGGCCACGATGAGGCTGCGCATGGCCGAGTCAAAAGCCGAAATCACCAGCCCGCCGGCGTTCTTGATAATCTTGGCATCGCCGTTTTTCAGTCCCAACGCCGCCGGTAGCAGCTCGGTGAGCCTCGTGTCCATGCACGACAGCACCGCCAACTCCTTGTCGGGGTACTTGTCGGTGCGATACTTCTCGTAGCCCTTCGCGGCCACGAACTCCCTGTTGTATTGTACGATTTGATCTATCATGACGCTTTTGTATAATTCGTAATGTCACAATCTCACCCCGCAGATCGACAGGGGCGGCGGATATGTTCCGGCGGCTATGCCAGCAAGACGAGGAGCTGGGCGGTGAAGATGCGCAGGAACATGGTGAGGGGGTAGACCGTGGCATAGCCCGTGTTGGGCAACTTGCAGCCCTCGGGAGCCACGGTATTGGCAAATGCCAGCGTCGGTGGGTCGGTGTGGCTGCCGCCGATGAAGCCCATAAGGGTGTAGTAGTTGACCTTCAGCACCAGTCGGGCGAACAAGCCCACCAGCAGCGGCGGCACCATGGTGATGATGATGCCATAGACAACCCACATGTAATGCACCTGGATGGTCTCGACAAATTTTCCGCCGGCGCCCAAGCCCACACCTGCGAGGAAGAGGGCAATGCCTACTTCGCGCAGCATCCATACACCATGGCTGTCGGTGAACTCGGTGGTAAACCAACCCCGTTTCACTCCCAACCAACTGCCGACAAGAGCGACCACCAGAGGGCCTCCTGCCAAACCCAGCTTCACAGGAGCCGACATACCCACGGGGATGGGGATGGAGCCCAGCACTATGCCAAGGGCAATGATGACGAATATGGGGACAAGATTTATCTTGTGGCGTTGGGCCACGGGGGTTGCCGTCTTGGCCGCCGGAGCCTCCACGACATTCTCTTGGACAGGTTCCTTCTTCAGGTCGATACGGCACAAGGGACGCAACAGGATGCAAGTCACAATCATGCCCACCACGGCCAGCGGGTAGGCCACAGCATAACCTGCTGCCAGACGGTCGGAAGCCCCTTCCATCCCCAACTCATTGACAGCCTGCTGCGCCGCCGAGAGGCCGGGGGTGTTGGTGATGGCACCGGTGTAGACACCCGCCATGTCGGCCAACTCCTGATCGGACACCTTGGCGATAATGACAGTGATGACCACGCCGAGGGCCACATTGACCAACGCCATGAGGTTCATGGCCAGACCGCCCTTCTTAAACGACTTGAAAAAGCCTGGTCCCACTTGCATACCAACGGCTGTAACAAAGAGTATCAGTCCGAACTCCTTGACAATATGAAGCATCTCGCCGTTGAGGGTCACCCCGCAAGCGCTCAGCGCGATACCCACAAAAAGCACCCATGTGATGCCGAGGCTCACGCCCTTGACTTTGAGTTTGCCGAGCAGCAATCCCACAAAGATGGAGATGGCCAGCATCAGTACGGTGCTGGCCACTCCACTACCTGTAAACAGATTAGTGAACCACATAATTAATCTCCGAGGGTGGCCACCATAACGGCCTTGATGGTATGCATGCGGTTCTCGGCCTCGTCAAAGACGATGCTGTTCTCGCTCTCGAAGACCTCCTCGGTCACCTCGATGCCGTCCAGACCGAACTGCTTGTTGACGTCGCGTCCCACCTGGGTCTCCAGGTTGTGGTAGGCGGGCAGGCAGTGCATGAACTTGCACTTGGGGTTGCCGGTGTTCTTCATCATCTGGGCGTTGACCTGATAGGGCATCAGCATGTCGATACGCTCTTTCCAGACCTCGGCGGGCTCACCCATGCTCACCCACACGTCGGTGTAGATGAAGTCGCAGCCCTTGACACCCTTCACGGGGTCGTCGGTGACGGTCACCTTGGCACCCGTCTCCTTGGCGATTTCCTTGCAGGTCTTGACGAGCTTGGCATCCGGCTGGAGTTTCTTGGGGGCGATGATGCGCACATCCATGCCCATCTTGGCACCGCCAACCATCAGGCTGTTACCCATGTTGAAGCGGGCGTCGCCCACATAGGCGAAGGTCACCTGGTTGAGGGGCTTGTCGACATGCTCCTGCATGGTGAGGAAGTCGGCCAAAATCTGGGTGGGGTGGCTCTCGTTGGTCAGGCCGTTCCACACGGGCACGCCAGCGTATTTGGCCAGTTCCTCGACAGTCTCCTGTTTGAAGCCACGGTACTCGATACCGTCGAACATGCGACCCAGCACGCGGGCGGTGTCCTTCATGCTCTCCTTGACGCCGATCTGGCTGCCGGTGGGACCGAGGTAGGTGACGTGGGCACCCTGGTCCTTAGCGCCAACCTCAAAAGCACAGCGGGTGCGGGTCGAGGTCTTCTCGAAAATCAGGGCAATATTCTTGCCGGTGAGGGTGGGCTGCTCGGTACCAGTGTACTTGGCGCGCTTCAGGTCGCGGGCCAGGTCAAGCAGGAAATTCAGTTCCTTGGGGCTGAAGTCTAAAATCTTCAGGAAGTTGCGGTTTCTTAAATTGTAAGCCATGTGTGATTGTTTTATTGTGTGATTATTTGATTGCTTATTTCACGATTCGCGTGCCGCAGTGGGGGTTGTCCAGCTGGCCGGCCTCGGTGATGATGCACTCTTTTCCGCCGTGTTCCACGAACATGATGGCGGCGCGAATCTTCGGAGCCATGCTGCCTTCGGCAAACTGTCCCTCGTCGAGGTACTGCTTGGCCTGGGCCACGGTAATCACGTCGAGCGCCTGCTCGTTCTCCTTGCGGAAATTGATATACACCTTGGGCACATCTGTGAGGATGTAGAACTCGTCGGCGCCGATTTCAATGGCGCAGAGGGCACTGGCCAGATCCTTGTCGATGACCGCCTCCACACCGCGCACATAGTCACTCTCCTCCACCACAGGAATGCCGCCGCCACCGACGGTGACCACGATATTCCCAGCCTTGGCCAGGTGCTGCACTATCTTGATGTTGTTGATGCGCGTGGGCTTGGGCGAAGCCACGACCTTGCGCCAGCCATTGCCTTTGGGGTCTTCCTTGTAGACCGCCCCCGTGGCCTTGGCCAGTTCCTCGGCCTGCTCCTTGGTGTAGTAGGGACCCACCGGCTTGGTAGGATTCTTGAACATGGGGTCGAGCTTGTTGACCGCCACCTGGGTGACGATGGTAACCACATCGCGTTGGATATCATGGCGCGCCATAACATTGCGTAGACCCATCTCGATAAGGTAGGCGATAGAGCCCTGGGTCTCAGCCACGCAGAAATCCATCGGCATGGCCTCCACGCCTACCCGCTTGCCCTCTTCGTGCTGCAGCATCACATTGCCCACCTGCGGCCCGTTGCCGTGTCCGATGACAATGTTATAGTTGCGTTCCAGCAAGTTGCACAGCGACTCGCAGGTCTGTTCCACATTGGATATCTGTTCTTGATAGGTGCCCTTCTGCCCGCCACGGAGCAAGGCGTTTCCGCCGAAAGCCACCACTGCAAGTTTTCTCATTTCTTATATATTTTATTAATAAACAAATATTTGCAGACAATCCCACACATTATGGGAAAGTGCAAAGATACGCATTTATTCTTAATTAATGGAAACTGTTCCCAAGAAAAAATCTTTCGCCCAGCCCCCTGCTATCGCGAAGCAGTGACAATGGTGAGATCCGCGGGGGCGAAAATATTTTGCGCCAGCGGGATAAGTTGCTCCGGTGTTACCTCCCCAAGGGTGGCGAGGTAGCGCTCGGTAAAACGGTCACCAACGGCAGTGGCCCTCATGTGGCGGTACCGTTCGGCAATCTCGAGCACACCGTCGATGCTGCGGATAAAATCACCCATCATGAAGTTGCACACCCGTTCCAGCTCGGCCTCGCCCACCGGCTCGCTGGAGAGCCTGTGCATCTCCGACAGGATTTCGCCACAGGCCGCCTCCGCCGCTTCGGCCGACACATCGGCAGTGATGAAGAATACTATCTGTCCCCGGAATATCTGGGTCTGGCTGTAGATGCCATAGGTATACCCCTTCTCCTCGCGGAGGTTACTCATCAATCGCGAGCCGAAATAGCCGCCCAAAACGGTGTTCAGCACCATGAAACGGGCATAGGCGGGGGCGTCCCACGTATAAGGCAGCACCCGCCCCACTCGGATTGTGGCCTGCACGGCGGAAGGCACCGCCACATGCCAGCGGCCTGGGGCGGCAGCAGCCTCAGCAAGGCCGCTGGGCGGCAGCGCAGGCATGGCCACAGGCCTCGACGGCTCGGGCGAGGCAAGACTGCTGTCAACCAGCGCCACCAACTCATCGTCAACACTCCCGCTCAACACAATGCTCGCCTCCGCCAGACGGTAATGGCGGGCCACGAAGGCCACCACATCGTCAAGATGGAGCGCGTCCAAATCCTCGGCCGTTGCATAGGTCCCCAGCGGATGGTCGGGACCATAGAGGTGGCTGTAGAAATGGTTACGCGCCACGGCCGACGTCTTCTGCGCGCTCGTGAGCAACTGATGGCGCCGACGCCGCACATAGGCGTCGAAAAGACTGGGCGTGATGCGGGGCCGCCCCACCATCTCGCGCAGCACCGGAAGCAACTCGGCGGCATAGCGCCGCAGGAAATAGAACGACAGCGTGGCCGTGCACACATCGGCCGACCGTTCCAACGTGATGCCTCGGAAATCAAGAAACTCCGCCAACCATGCTTCCTCATGCAACGCTGTGGCCTCCCCCACCAGTTGGCTTGCGGCATGTGCCTGGCTTTTCAGCCACTGGTAACGGCTACCCGCCTCAAAGGTGAGGTCGAGCTTGACAAGGGACGATGCCTCGGATACAAACAGCTGGAGGTCGCGGCCGTCGGCGAGCGGCACGGTCCGGGGGGCAAGGGAATCGAGCGATGGGGCGGAAAGCATAATGCTGCAGATTAGAAAGTGAGTGTGAGTTTTACATTTACCTGCCGCGCGGTCAGGTAGTTGGGGACTGGGTAATACACATTGTTATAGTCAGCCACCCAGATAAAGGAGACGACATTGCGGTAGTTGAACAAGTTGAAAACCTCCACGCCCACAAGGATGTCGTCGAAGGCGCGGAGCACTGGCGCCCGTCGTACTGCCGCGAAACGGGATAGCTGCACCGTGTTTCCCCAGTCCACCCGGAAATAGGCCGGCAGGCGGTACTCGACAGAGCGGTCGCGCTGGTACGGGAAAGTCACCGGCGTCCCTGTGCCGTAAATAAAGCTGAGACTCATGCGCCACCACGGGATGGCGGGCAGGTAGTCCTGCAGGAAAAGCTTGAAACTGAACCGCTGGTCGGTGGGGCGGGCAATCCACCCCAGCGTGTCGCCGAGCAAGTCCTCCTGCGTCTGCATAAACGACAGGCTCGCCCACGACTCGAGGCCCGGCACGAAATCGCCGTTGATGCGGACACTCGCCCCGGCGGCATACCCCACCGCCTCCTCGTCGGGATTGTAGCGTATGCGGAGGTTGTCGATGGTATACGGCACAAGATGGGTGATATACTTGTAATACAAGTCCGTAGTCAGGCGGAATGGCTTGCCCCACAGCGTGAGGTTCCAGTCAACGGTTCCCGTGGCCTGGTAGGAACACTGCGGTGCCAAATCGGCACGCAAGGTGCCGTCCATCCGACGCATCTCGCGGTAGAGGTACGGCTGCTGGTAGACCCCCGCGGCCAAGCGGTACAGAACATCGCGCTGCCCCTCCGGCTTATAGTTGAGCGACACCCGCGGCGACAGGAACCACCGTCCGCCGTTGTCCATCGGCGCCTCAAACACAGTGTGGTAATACTGCCCTCGCAGTCCTGCCAGCACCTTGAACTCCGACAGGCGGCGGGTGACGAAATCAAGTTCGCGCTGCACAAAGGCCGTCCCGCGGAACGTTTGCAGCCCGTTGTTGGCATTGCAGAAAAGCTGCAGCACCGGATTGAACACCACCGTATCGTCAACCCCAGGCATAAGATGCTCGGTGGGGAACGTATAGCCGGCACTGTCCACCCACTTCCACTCCCGCATCCGGTCCGACACACGCTCCAGCTGTCCCTTCACACCGAAACTCCAACTCCCCAGGCCGGTGTAATACACACCCCTCACCTCGGTGCTGTAGAGGCCGATGTCGAGATAATTGCGGGCATGCTCGAGAAACGTGCCCACCCCGCGGTCAAACCGACTCGTGTCGCCGGCATTCGCGTCGAGCCCCACTTCATACAGCCAGTACTGGTTCTGCAAGTCGTACAACTCGCGCTCGCGGTTGCGCTGTGCCGAGGCAATCCACCGCAGTTGGAAATACGTCGTGGGGTGGTAGTCCACCGTGAAGGCCCCCAGCAGCGTGGTGTAGCGGTCCTGCTCCTGCCCGTCGAAATAAACATCCAGCTCCAGCGACTCCATGAAACTGCCGAACGTCGTCGTGCGTGACGACGGTATCAGGCCATACACATTCCGCGTCGCGATGCCCAGAAACGAAACATCGAGGCGGTCGCTGGCACGATAGTTCAACACACCCTGCACATCGGTATACGAGGATGTATAATTCCCCTCAGTATCCATCCCCTTGAAAAGATAGCGATTGCTGTGGTGGCGCAAACCGAGACTATAGGCAAAACTCTCCCCGATACGTCCCTGTGCCGAGGCCGTGCCCCCAAGCAGCGACGCCGAAAGGCGGAAACGCCGCTCCACAGGGCGGCTGTACACAATATCTAGCACCGATGACAGCCGGTCGCCATACGCCGCGTCAAAACCGCCCGGCGAAAAAAGCAGATGATCCACCATATCGGGATTCACCACACTGAGTCCCTCCTGCTGCCCGCTGCGCACCAGCTGCGGCCGGTAAACCTCCACCCCGTTGATATACACCAGATTCTCGTCGAACGACCCACCCCGCACCGAATACTGCGACGAAAGTTCGTTATTCGAGCTCACATCCGGCAGTGTCTTCAGCAGCGACTCCACGCCCTCCGTGGGACCCACCGTATTCTCTATGCGCTGCAAGTCTATCTGCGTGAACGTGCTGCTGCGTGTGCGGTCTTCCGAAACCACCACCTCGTCAAGCTGCTTTGCCGAAGGCTTCAACTCACAATCCAACCTGCGCACCTCCCCGCCCTTCAGCAACAAGCGGAATTCACGGGTCTCAAATCCCGTGCAGGAAATGCGGAGCGTCACACTGTCACACTCCCGCACCACAAGCCTATACTCACCCTTGCGGTCCGTGACAGCCCCATACGGACGCGACGCACTGACCACCCCCACATTCGAGAACTCCACCGCCTGCCCGTCGGCAGCCGTGACACGTCCCTCCAGTGTGCCCTGCGCCATTCCTCGGACACACGGCCACACCAGCAGCATCATCAACAGCGGGATAAGTATATCTCTTTTCATCGAAAAACGTCATAAAAACGCACGAATGAAAAAAAAATTGTATCTTTGCAAAATATTTAGAACGCGTAGACCGTGGAGCCAACCCCTCGGTCCGCCCCCCTCGGGCTAGAAACAAAAAACAGATATAAAATGAAATACAGACTTATCTTCCTCGCCATGCTGATGGCCGCCATCGGATGCCAGGCCCAGAACCAGATTGACAAACAAGGCCGCCGTCAAGGCCATTGGGTCAAGACCGACAAACAAGGCACCAAAATGTATGAAGGGGATTTTGTGGACGACAAGGAAACCGGCACCTTCACCTACTTCTATGCCGACGGGAAAACCCGCATCAAGAACGTCTACACCGTGCCCGGAAAAGTATGCTCCCACGAAGTCTATGACCCCGAAGGCCACCTCCTCGCAAAAGGCACCTTCAACCAGCGCAACCGCGACGGCCGCTGGGAATTCTTCAACGAAAGCGGACGTCTGGTCAAAATCACCCACTACAAAATGGGTGTGCGCCACGGCATGCAGGCCATCTTCACCTCCAACGGCGACACCGCCGAAGTATGCAACTGGACCGACAACCACCGCCACGGTCGCTGGTGGAAACGCATCGGCAAGCATGGCTACATCACCGCCACCTACGTCCACGGCCGCATCGAAGGCAAACTCACCGAATACAACGACGCACAGGAACTCGTGCGCGAAGGCCATTACAAAGACGGCGAACGCAACGGACACTACAAGTATTTCGAAGAAGGCCACATGACGGTAGACGAAATATGGCGCATGGGTGCCATGAAAGACCGCATGGTGCGGCTCCTGCTGCCCGAAGAACGCTATGTGTCGGTATACGACATCAACTACATGATTCCCCAAGGCAAAAAACAGACCATCGTGTACCTGACCGACGGAACCAAGCTCACCGACTTCGAGGGCAGCGAAGTACTGTACCGCCACATCGGCGACGGCCGCTTCTCGCTGGCCAACCGCGAAGCACGTATCATGGTGGCCACCGACCTCATCGTCGGTACCACGCTGGACCGTGAAGGCCGCGAAATCCTGCAACTCGACCCGAGACCCGATTTCGACATCTTCCCCGACGACGACTGCAAACGCATGATGAGAAGCCTCAACCTGCAGCGTCAAACTCAGGAGAACGGAGGGGAATTCATCTTTGGCCGTTAAAACCAAATATGACAGAAAAAGGGAAGGGATGTCTCACGACATCCCTTACCCCTTCCCATTAAACACTATTACAAAATCCATTAGGTTAAAAAACCTAACTCTTTGAGCCTTGAAAAAGACATGTTTCTTTTGCTCAAATGCGGTTGCAAAATTACAAACTTTTTTTGGAACATCACAAATCCCGTTTCTTTTTTAACCAAATTTAACTATGTCAAAAATTGCCGCCCATACCCTCGGATGCAAACTAAATTACGCAGAAACGAGCAGTTTGATGCGGCAGTTTGAGGGGTGCGGATTTAACATAATTAACTTCCACGAAAAAGCCGATGTTTACCTCATAAACACCTGTACAGTGACCTCTGTGGCGGAAAAAAAGTGCCGTAATGCCATTCGGCAAGCCATCGCACAGAACCCCGACGCCGTGGTGGCAGTGACAGGCTGCTTCGCACAAAACAACGCCCGCCAAATCGCCCAGATACCCGGCGTTACCCTCATCGTGGGCAACGACCGCAAGCATCTTCTCCCCCAACTGGTGGAGGAAGCCCTGCGCCACCGCGAGGTGAACCCCACGCCACAGGAACCCGTCGCCTTCCAGTTGGCCTATTCGGGCGGCGACCGCACCCGCACCTTCTTCAAAATACAAGACGGTTGCGACTACTTCTGCACCTATTGCGCCATCCCCTTCGCCCGCGGCCGCAGTCGCAGCGCCACTATTGCCGAAACCGTGGCCATGGCCCGCGAAATCGCCGCCACCGGCACCCGCGAGGTCGTACTGACAGGTGTCAACACCGGCACCTTCGGTCGACAGCACGGCGAGCAATTCATCGACCTCCTGCGGGAACTGGACCATGTGGAAGGCATCCTGCGCTACCGCATCAGCAGCATCGAGCCCAACCTGCTGACAGACGAAATCATCGACTTCGTGGCCTCCTCGAGAGCCTTCCTCCCCCATTTCCATATCCCGCTACAAGCCGGTTCCGACAAGGTGCTACAAATGATGCACCGCCACTACGACACCGCCCTGTACGCCGAACGGCTGGCACACATCAAGCGGGTGATGCCTCACGCCTGCATCGCCGCCGATGTCATCACCGGATTCAACGGCGAAGACAACGAGACCTTTGCCCAAAGCATCGCCTTCATCGACAGCCTGCCCATATCCTACCTCCATGTATTCCCCTACTCCGACCGTCTGGGCACCGCCGCCCTGCGGATGGCAGAAAAAGTGCCCGTTCCTGTCCGGAAAGCCCGCAGTCTGGAACTGCACAAACTGTCCGACCGCAAGCGGCACGCCTTTGTCGAAAGCCATATCGGCACCGTTCGCGAAGTACTGTGGGAACACACCCCGCACACCCTCGACACCGAAACGGTCCTGCAGGGGTGGACCGACAACTACATCCGGCTGCAACGCCCCTTCGACCCCGCACTGCTTGGCACCGTGACCCCGTTCCCCGTGACGAAATTGACAGTTGTTGAAAACTTCTCGTGCGAGGATTGAGAAAAAAGATGTACTTTTGCAAATAAACCATTCCCTCCAACAGCACATCAATATTCAATATATCAAAAACATAATCTTAATCTTACAACAATGAGCGGACTTTTTGGAATCGTCAGCACCAAGCCTTGTTCCACAGAACTGTTTTACGGCACAGACTATCATTCGCATCTCGGCACCCGCCGGGCAGGTCTCAGTACCATCGACAACGGGGTGGTTCATCTCAACATCCACAACATCGAGAACACCCAATTCAAAACCAAGTTCAATAACGACATCCACGAGATGCTCGGGAACAAGGGCATTGGCGTCATCAGCGACACCGACGCACAGCCCATCGTATGCAATTCGCACCTCGGCCGTTTCGCCGTGTGCTCTGTGTCGAAAATCAACAACATCGCCGAGTTGGAGCAGAAATGCCTCGACGCCCACCAACAGTTCACCGAACTGAGCATGGGCACCACCAACCCCACCGAGTTGGTAGCCCTGCTCATCACCCAGGGGAAAACCTTCGAAGACGGCATCATGAACGTCCACGACCATGTGCGCGGCAGCGTGTCGTACCTCATCCTGACCAATGACGGCATCATCGCCGTGCGCGACAAACTGGGCCGCACCCCGCTGACCGTGGGCCGTCGCGACAAGGACTATGTGGTGGCCTCGGAGAGCCACAGCTACGTCAACCTGGGATTCACCACAGAATACTTCCTTAAACCCGGCGAGGCCGTACTCATCGACAACAGCGGCATCCACCAGTTGGTGAAACCCAACGACAAGATGCAGATTTGCTCCTTCCTGTGGATATACTACGGCTATCCCTGCGTGGAGTACGAGAACATCAACACCGAAGAGGTGCGCTACCGTCTGGGCGAAGCCATGGGCCGCACCGACGACGTGAACGCGGACTATGTGTCGGGCATCCCCGACTCCGGCGTTGGCATGGCGCTGGGCTATGCCATAGGCAAAGGAATCCCCTACAAACGCGGCATCCTCAAATACACCCCCACCTGGGCACGCAGCTTCATGCCCACCAACCAGGACGCCCGCAACCTTGTGGCGCGGATGAAACTGATACCCTCCCACAAAATGCTGGAAGGACGTGAGGTGGTATTCTGCGACGACAGCATCGTGCGCGGCACCCAGCTCCGCGACCAGGTAAAGATGCTCTACAGTTGTGGTGTGAAACGCATCCACATCCGCATCAGCTGCCCCCCGTTGGTATACGGCTGCAACTACCTCAACTTCTCCACCTCCAAGACCGACAAGGAGCTTATCACCCGCCGCATCATCGCGGATTTGGAGGGTGGCGAGGTGCGCAACCTCGAAGCCTACCGCGACGAAACCACCCCGCAGTATGCCCGCATGGTGGAGGCCATCCGCAAGGCCGTCGGCGTGGACACCCTCAAATTCAACAGCCTGAAAACCGTATGCGAAGCCATCGGCCTGCCCAAGTGCGATATCTGCACCCACTGCTTCGACGGCTCGTCCTACGGCGAATAAACACCCATCCCATGACCCTCAGAAAACTCCTCCCCTTCCTGCTTCTGGCCGCTGCCCTGCCGGCACGGGCGCAACAGATTGTCCCGGTATCGGTACGCGATTTGGCCGCAGGGTTCGGCATCGAGGCCCGCTTCCTCGACGACACGATGCATTTCGTGCACTATATCGACACCCTGGCGGCCGACAATCCCGCACGCGCCGACACCTGCGTGTCGTTCAACTCACGCCTGATGACACTCCAGAACGCCATCCGGTACGACTACAGCCGCCGCAACGACACCGTGTGGATTGACGCAGGAACCTATGTGGCCGACTACGACGACTACAGCCGCCGCATCGACACCCTCTCGGCATTGGTGCTGCGATATGCCCACCGCTACATCGAACGGGAGCACATTCGCAAAGACTCCATCCAGACCACGGCCATCAATCTGGTGAAAGACAGCATCCATCGGTTCCATCGCACCATCATCAACGCCTGTGAGGGCATCGGCCGCGACAAGAACCGCAAGGCGGAGTTGAACGATGTCCAATATTCCTATCTGGCGGTATACAACCGCTACGACTTCTCGATGAAACGGGGCGACAGCGCCTACCTCGCCGACCTGGACCGCCTGTCGGAGTTCCAGCAGCACCTCATCGCCCACGTGCTGGGCAACGACAATTACACCGCCCGCATCAACAACTTCTCCAACACGCTGAAACTCCGCTGCGGGAGCAGCCACACCGACGTGTTGCGCTCCTACCAGCGCTACTTCCGCCAACGGCCTGCCCCCATCGCCTTCTCCACCATCGACGAGTACTACGAGTATGCCGGCAGCCAGGAGGAGATTCAAGAGACCCAGGAGTGCTACATCCGCGTCATCGAACTGCGCGAGCAACTTTCGGCCAACAGCAAGCGCATCACCTCGCTGTATACCCCCCGCTTCCGCAATGTCGCCAAGACCTATCAGGAGGTGGCCGCCACCATCAACACCGTGCCCGTCTTCTCCACCCTCGACGACGCCAACCTCTTCATCGCCGATCTGGAGGAGTTCATCGCCGTGCAGCAATGCTACATCGACGACCACGCCCGCATCACAAAGATATCGGACTACGGCGACACCCTGGCGCGCCACTGCGGCTTCCGCTACGGCGAAATCAACCGCGCCTACCGCCAGATGAGCAAGGAGATGATCACCCCGCCCAACTACCGCACCACCGACGATGCCGCCCGCTACAGCGCCGAGCTGGACAATATCGAAACCCTCCAGCGGCAATACGACAGCATCCTCGACCTGCGGAAACTCATCGATAGCCGCGAAGACACCATCACCAACCAGTGGTACAATCACTTCCGTCTCTACAACGGCTACAACTCCGTCCGCAAGCAGTATGTCTTCACCCCCTCGTTCATCCACACGGCCGACGGCAGCCGCTTCATCGCCCAGCTGTCGGAATTCGCCGACCTGGAGGAGGTGTTTGCCGAAACCATCCGGCGCCACAACCGCTACAAGGAGATGGACAAGCAGATCAGCGACGCCTCCCGCGGGTTCTCGAATTTCCAAAAAGCCTACCGTGCACTCAGAAAACACTACCTGACGGTGAAATCCGTCAACCACCCGTCCGACCTCTCCCTCTACCACGAGCAACTGGGCAACTTCGCCCGCGTGCAAGAAGCCGCTCTGGAGAAGACGAAACGCAACCAGCTGCCCGACACCGACCGCCGTCTGAAGGGCATCAAGGAAATCGCCAAACAGGAACTTATTCTCGGATTATAAGAAACTGTTTAAAATTAATCCAATGTTTTTCTTAAAACATCAAAACGGCATCTTTCCCTCCTTTTTTCGGTTACAATGGTCCCCCATTGCTCCCTCAAAAAGAAGACAAATCTGCTCGCTTTGCTGTATAACAAATTCCATCAATTAAATTTAAACAGTTTCTAAAACCCCATCCCCATGAACATCGCCATCATTCTCTCCGGTTGCGGCAACCGCGACGGAAGCGAACTTCAGGAAACCCTCTCCCTCATGCTCGCCATCGACCGGCGGGGCGGCCGCTATCAGTGCTTCGCCCCCGACGGACAATACAAGGTCGTCAGCCACCTCTCCGGCAACGAAACCGGCGAAAGCCGCGACCTGTTTGAAGAATCCGCCCGTATCGCCCGCGGCAATATCCGCCCGCTGGCCGACTATCGCGCCACCGACTACGACGCGCTGGCCCTGCCCGGCGGCATGGGCGCCGCCCGCAACCTCAGCAGCTTCGCCTTCCAAGGGGCACAGATGACCGTGCGACCGGAAGTGGAGCAGGCCATCCTCTCCACCTACGAGGCCCACAAGCCCGTGCTGGCCATGTGCATAGCCCCGATGGTGCTGGCCAAAGTGCTGGGACGCTACGGCGTCACACTGACCCTCGGCCAACCCTGCGCCGCCTCGCAGGCCGCCGAACAACTGGGGGCACGCCACCACCTCTGCGGCCCCACCGACATCTGTGTCGACCCCGTCCATCGCATCTACACCACCCCCGCCTACATGGTGGGCACCCGCATCAGCGAGATATTCGCCGGCGCCGACCACATGGTGGAGGCCCTTATGAACGACTTGAAGAAATAACCCCTATCCCATCCAGCCATGTTCCCTCTGTTGCAAATCGCCCAGACCGAAGCCGAAATCCCCGGTACCACCCTCATGTGGGGCGTCTTTCTCGTACTCACGCTGCTGAGCATCATCGCCAGCAAGAGCGTGGAACGGAAGTTCAAACGCTACGCCAAAATCCCCACCCGCCACAACCTCACAGGCCACGAGGTGGCCGAGCAGATGCTGGCAGCGCACAACATACATGATGTGGAAGTCCGCATCGTCAAGGGCACCCTCACCGACCACTACAACCCCGCCAACCGTACACTCAACCTCAGCCCCGACGTGTACAACGGCACGAGTGTGGCCGCTGCCGCGGTAGCCGCCCACGAATGCGGCCACGCCATCCAGCACGCCACCAGCTACCGCTGGCTGACCATGCGTTCCGCCCTGGTGCCGGTAGTGAGCCTCACGAACCGCTGGGTGTCGTGGATTCTCCTCGCCGGCTTGATTCTCATCAACACCTTCCCCAACCTCCTGCTCATCGGCATCGGCCTGTTCGCCGTCTCGACCCTCTTTTCGGTCATCACCCTGCCCGTGGAAATCAACGCCTCGCGCCGTGCCCTGGCATGGGTGCGACAGGAGGGCATCACTGGCCCCGATACGCACCAGTACGCCGAAAGCGCCCTGCGGTCGGCCGCCTACACCTACATCATCGCCGCCATCACCTCGCTGGCCACCCTGCTCTACTACCTAATGATTTACCTCGACCGCCGCTAAACACAATACCACACAAGACAAGCCGACCCGCCTGCGGCATCGCAGGCGGGTCGGCTTTTTTCTGTCTCTAGCCTGTTACATGATAGAGATATAGCTGGGCGATTTGATGGTCTGGCTGGCCACCGTCAGCGACGGACGGATACGCAGTCCCACCTGCGACGACTTCCCCTCCTTGTTGAAACTGCCAGCAAAAGTCTTCAGCTTGTTGATGCCGTCGGACGAAAAGACCTTGTACAAATCGGTATTGACGCTCAGCGGCACCGTCGAGTTGGTATTGGACTTAATCGTATAGGTCTGGTTGGTGGAGCCCGTGGCAAACTGCGATTGGGCAATATCCAACGCCCAATCCATCGTGCTCAGCATGGCCGAGGTCTGGGTGGGGTTCTTCACATTCACGTTGACATCCAACGCCATCGGCACCTGCTTGGAGGTGATGGCAGCGGCCAGCATCACCACATCCGTGGCAGTGATGTTGCCGTTCACCACATTCTTCACATTGACACCCGCCACCGAGACATTCGACACATTCTTCAAACTGTATTCACAATTGGCCAAATTGGCGATACTGGCCACATTGTTGGCCACATTGTCCAAAAACGCGCACGACGAAAAAAGCGTGCAACATGCAAATAGAGAAACAAATAAATATTTTTTCATGGGTATAAGGTATTACAATTACAAGTTGCAAATTTACTCATAATTCCTGAATTAAGAAACTGTTTAATTTTAATTGATAGATTTTGCCATGCAGCAAATGTCTTCTTTTTGGCTTCGGTGTAGTCTTTATGCGACGCTTATGCGCCTTTTGCCCTTCTCCGACGTTTCTCCGACATATCTCCGACACTTCTCCGACTTATGTCGGGAGAAGTGCGGGAAAAGTGTTGGGTATGCGTCTGATAAGGGTAAAAGGCACGGAGAACTGAGGTCGGCGACCATGTGGAGCCAAACCACATAAAAGGCACACCGAAGGCACTCTATTCCACCACTAGCTTCTTGGAGACGATGCCGGCGAGGGTGGTGATACGCAACAGATAGGTGCCCTTGGGCCAGGCGGTGAGGTCCAGCGTCGCCGACTGGGAAAGCGAGGGCCGTTGGTCCAGTACCAGCTGCCCCTGCATGTTGTAGGCGCGG
>CAJOHZ010000012.1 GCA_905234695.1 uncultured Bacteroidales bacterium
TGGCACATCCTGACGGCTTGTATCCGTTCCTCTATCGTGTGTCTTTTCCTCATAATAAAACCCCGAAAGTTTTTTGTCCAACTTTCGGGGTTCATTACACGTGGGGCACAACCCTTTTTGTTATCGTATGCACGAAACTTATTTCGCGGCGGCTTGGGTGGCGGTGATGGAGACCACGTTGACCACATCGTCGACGCTGCAGCCACGGCTCAGGTCGTTGATGGGGGCGGCCATGCCCTGCATCACAGGACCCACGGCCTCGGCACCGGCGAGACGCTGGACGAGCTTGTAGCAGATATTGCCGCTCTGCAGGTCGGGGAACACCAGGACGTTGGCGCGGCCGGCGATGTCGCTGCCGGGAGCCTTGCTGGCACCCACTTTCGACACGATGGCGGCATCGGCCTGCAGTTCGCCGTCGAGCTTGACGTTGGGGTCGAGCTCATGGGCCACACGGGTGGCCTCGATGACCTTGTCGACCAGCTCATGCTTGGCGCTGCCTTTGGTGGAGAAGCTCAGGATGGCCACACGGGGCTCCTCGAAGCCGGCGATGGCCTTGGCGGTCTGGGCGCTCACCACGGCAATCTGGCCCAGCTCCTCTGCGCTGGGGCAGGGAGTGGCGGCGCAGTCGGCGAAGACAAACATGCCGTTCTCGCCATAGGTAGTGTCTTTCAGAATCATGATGAAGGCTCCGCTCACCACGCTGACGCCGGGGAGGGTCTTGACAATCTGGAAGGCAGGACGCAGCACATCGCCCGTGGCATTGCGGGCACCGGCCACCTCACCGTCGGCATCGCCGTTCTTGATGAGCAGGCAGGCGAGATACAGCGGGTCTTCCACCAGGCGCATGGCCTCGTCCATCTGCATGCCTTTCTTCTTGCGGATTTCACAGAGCATCTGGGCGTAGAACTCCTTGCGGGGGTTGCTGACGGGGTCGATGATGGTGGCCTTGTCGATGTGGGTGAGGCCCCACTGGCTGGCGAGCCCTTTGATTTCGCCCTCGTTGCCGAGGAGGATGAGACGGGCGATACCTTCTTTGAGGATGATGTCGGCGGCTTTGAGGGTGCGTTCCTCAGTACCTTCGGCCAGGACGATGGTCTTGTTCGCGGCCTTGGCTTTTGCACGGATTTGTTCTAAGAGAGTCATGTCTTATGTGTTTTATTGTTATTATAATTGGTTGCATTCGTCGGACGGGGGCCTTAGTCGAAGAATTTCCACGTCATGCCGTAGAAAAGGCCGAAGGGCTGCCCCGGATAGTGCGGGAGGAGGAAGTAATGCGCCTCTGGCTCTAGCAGGCAGTTGAGGTGGCCAGCCTTCACGTAGATGGTGGCGCGTTTGATTTGCAGGTTGACAAACATGTCGGCCCAGAGGTAGTTGCCCACCTTCACCGCATCCTGGCGGTAGAAGACCCCCAACGCGGGGTTGTAGCCGTCGGCGTAGAAGGCGGTATGATAGCGCATGTCGACTCCCACCTGCGTGTGCAGCGCGCGGTGGAAGAGGTAGAAGTCGGTATAGAACGAGTTCTTGGTGGCGAACAGCGGCACGCGCAGCTGCTGCTCGTCGCTGCTATGCTGCACCATGTGCTGCATGTCGAGGTGCAGCCAGTTCCAGAATTGGAGGCGTATGTCGGCCTGCGCCTGCAGGAGCAGGACATCCCCTGTGGTCTGACAGGTGCGGTAGGCGGCGTCGAACCAGACGTTGCGGCCCACATTGCTGGCGGAGGCGCTGATATCGAACCACGGGGAGTTATAGGCGAGGCTGACCTTCCGAAGGCTGATACTGGCGAGGGTGGTGATGCCGGTGCCTGCCAGCCGGGCGGGGAGTTCGTAGATGATGTCCGATGATGTCTCGGCGCTAACGGCCTGAAGGGTGAAGCGGCTCCACTCGGCTCCCGCGCTATCGCGCAGGGGCACCGTCATCTCGGCCTGCAGGCGGTACAATCCCTCGCCGATGCAGGTCTCGCCCGAAGCCGAAAGCAGGGCGAAGGAGCCCAGCCGCACATCGGTGCGCAGATAGGGATAGAAGTACTTGTGGGCATAGTCGGTGCCGACGCTGTCCATCATCTCCAGCCTGTCCATCTCGGGGCGGATACCGAGGGTGAGTTTGACCGGGTTGTGCCAGCGATAGTCGAGGTAGGCATCGTTGGTCCAATACAGGCGGCCTTCGAAATGGCTGTAGCGGGTGGAGTCGATATAGCGGTACTTCTGCCGGTTGTATTGCGCTTCGAGGCCGAAGACCCCGCTGTTGACCATGCGGGGAGTTCGTGGGGAGATGGTGTCGTAGCCGGTGACGGTGTCGCGAAGTTCGCAACGCCATTTCAGTTCCGGCACGCGGCTGCTGTCGCCGGGGTGGGTATGCCACAGGGTATCGCACCCCAGGGTGTCGACATACGAGGCGTGTATCGGGCGGTACCACACCACCTGGCGCACCGTGTTGTAGGACTGCCGTGCGAAAAGGGCAAGGTCGTTGCTGAGGCTCTGGCGCGAGGTCTCGTTGACGGGGATGCCGGTGGGGTTGCTGATACGCTTGTAGATGAAGATGTCGTCGTCCGAAAGGCCCCCGTTCTCGCCCAGCATCAGCCGCTGCCATATAACGCCGGCGGTGAGTAGATAGCGGGCATTGCGGGAGTAGTAGTTGGTGGTCACGTCCAGCAGATGGTCCACCGCACCGTCATTGTCGTACACCCCCGTGGGGGAATAGAGGTGATAGTCGAATGCCGCATTCCAGCGGGGGGTGATATTCTGCGAATGGGTGAAGAAGACCTGATAGTCCTTCTTCAGCGAACTGTTGTACGAGAGCGCCGTGTAGGGGTGCTGCGCCTGATAGAAATTCACGTTATCGGGGGTCTTGTAGAACCCCGGCGTGGTGCAGGGACGGTAGTTGCTTGCGAGGCTCCCGTCGAAAGCGGGAAAGAGGGAGACATGGGGGTGGCCCATCTCGCCGGCGGTGAGATAGAAATCGCCGTTGAAGCCATCGATGAGGTCGTAGAACTGCGCACCCGTCGGCGAGAGCGACGGGTGGCTGAAATCCATGAATTTGGTCTGCATCGGCAACCGATGGAAGAGGAACACGGAGGCTTGGAGGAGGCTATCGGGGATGTCCTCGTGGTATTCGAGCCCTGCGGGCTGTTTCTCTTCAGTGGTGTCGGCCTCGATGTCGGGTGCGATGGGGGTCGACGTGCGTTTGGCGTCGGGCGACAGGGTGGCCTTGCCGAAGGTCTGCGGTCCGATGGTGGTAGGAATCACCTGTCCCCGACCTGCCACGGCAAGGAGGAGTAACAACAGCAGTGGTATGAACTTGCGCAACGCCAAGACATTAATGAGCTTGCAGGAACCGTTCCACATCCATGGCGGCCATGCAGCCCCTGCCAGCGGCCACGACGGCCTGCCGATAGTTGGGGTCGCACACATCGCCAGCGGCGAAGACGCCCGGGACACTGGTCGCACAGCCGGGGTGCTGTATCTTGATATACCCCTGCTCGTCCAGTTCCAGCTGTCCTTTCAGGAAGTCTGTATTGGGCTGATGGCCGATGGCCACGAAGAAACCCGCAATGTCGATATGGCGCATCTCGCCGGTGACGACATTCCGCAGGTCGGCACCCGTGACCCCGTCGAGGTCGTTGCCGCAAATCTCGGCCGTGGTGCTGTCCCACACCATCTCTATCTTCGGGTTTGTGAGCACGCGGTGCTGCATCGACTTCGAGGCGCGCAGCTCGTGACGGCGGTGGATGAGGTAGACCTTGCGGCAGAGGATGGAGAGGTAGTTGGCCTCCTCGCAGGCGGTGTCGCCGCCACCCACCACCGCGACATCCAACCCTTTATAGAAATAGCCGTCGCAGGTGGCGCAGGCGCTCACGCCCTGGCCGTAGAGTTTCTTCTCGCTTTCGAGTCCTAGCCAACGGGCCGAGGCACCGGTGGCCACGATGATTGTCTCCGCCTCGATGGTGTCGCCGTGGTTGTCGGTGCAGACAAAGGGGCGCTTGGAGAGGTCGATGTCGAGGATATAGCCGGAACGCACGTCGGCACCGAAGCGTTGGGCCTGGCGGCGCAGGTCGTCCATCATGGCGGTGCCGGAGACCCCTTCGGGATAGCCCGGGAAATTCTCAATATCGGTGGTGATGGTCAGCTGTCCGCCGGGCTGCATCCCTTCGTACAGGATGGGTTTGATGTCGGCACGGCCGGTGTAGATGCCGGCGGTGAAGCCCGCGGGGCCTGAGCCAATAATCAAGCAACGAGTGTGGGTCATGGTAAGGGGGATTAAAGGGTTGTATATTTTTCGGGGTGCCTAGGCATTCCCGGACTTTTCTTGATTTTTCTTTTTTAGTGAGAAGTAAATGAGGTAGGCGGCCCCGACGGCGATGACCACGGCCTGCTGGCTACCCCACAGCAGCCATCCGCAGGCGGTGCCCACCTGCATACTCACGCCGTAGATGCCCAACGCCAGCTGCACCAGCACCGGGTACACGCCGATGCCGCCCTGCGAGAAGGTCATCCCCACGGTGCCGAAGAGGTACACCACAAAGGCGGCGCCGAGGCCGAAGCCCTTGGTCTCGCCGAAGGCCTGGAAGATGATGAGGCCACCCAGAATATAGAGCAGATAGATGATGATACTGTAGACCACGAAGAGCACCGTGCGACGGCCACCCATGTGAAGGATGCTCTTGACGCCGTCGATCATGCCGCGCACCATGTCGTCGATTTTCTTGAAGAACTTGATATGCAGCAGGCGGTACCAGACATAGCGGTAGAAGATATAGGCCAGCACGGCCAGAATCACCAGCACGCCGACAATCATCACCATATTGGGCAGGTTGTCGTATTTCTCCGAGAGGGTGTTGTACAGCCAGTCTTTCGCCTGGCCGAACATGGCCAGCATGCCGATGACGACAATCAGCGCGAAGGCCAGCGTGTCTATCAGACGTTCCGTGACAACGGTGCCGAGCGATTTCTCCACAAGGATGCCCTCGCTGGTGCGCAGGGTGGCGCAACGCAGCACCTCGCCGGCGCGGGGGAAGGCCAGGTTGGCCAGGTAGGCCACCACCACCGAGCCAAAGATGTTGTTGACACCGGGCTTGCAGCCCAGCGGGGTGAACAGCAGCCGCCACCGAAGGGCGCGCACAAAATGGCTCAGCAGACAGCAAACCATCGCCACGGCCACCCACAGGTAGTCGGCCTCCTGAAAAGACTGCCAGATGGCCTTTTTCTGCTCCGGGTCGAGCTTTAACAGAAACCAGTAGATAAAGAACACCCCGATACCAAGGAACAGCACCAGTTTGGCGATATCTTTCAGCCGATTGGCTTTCTTACGTTTGGGTGTTTGAGGGGCGTCGGTGGAGACAGCAGACTGCATACTGGCGGGGTTGAACGGGTTATCCAAGGCGGTTGTGCTGGGGGAAGATGACGGTGGGATGCCACTGACGGGCCTCTTCAAGGTCCATCATGGCATAGGAGGCGATGATAATCAAATTGCCCACGGAGGCCAGATGGGCCGCCGCACCGTTGATACCGATGACACCACTCCCCCGCTCTCCTTTGATGGCGTAAGTGTGGAAACGCTCGCCGTTGGTGATATTGTAGATATCCACCTGTTCGTTCTCTATGATTCCCGCAGCTTCCATCAACGCCTCGTCAATGGTAATGCTGCCGATATAGTCCAAATCCGCCTCAGTGACGGTAACTCTATGAATCTTAGATTTTAGTACATTAACCAGCATGTCGTCTTTTTTTGCAAAGATACGGAAAAAATCTGACTCTACGCATTTATTGCCTCACTTTTCCCCCTCCGCAGGAGCGCGGCGGCACTAGAACCACACGATAAGCATCAGCAGCAGGAACACGATGACGCCGTAGAGGAGTATTCTGGAACTGGGGGCGGGCTTCATGTAGTCCGAGTCTGCGATATCGAACCGACGATGGATTTTGATGCGGTGCTTCTGGGTGCGGTACTTCTCGGCCAGCGAGGGCTCAACGGCGGGCATCGCCTCCGCCCCCTCTCCTCCCCCAGCGTCGGAGAAGCGAGGCTGATAGTAGAAGGTGGGCATGGCACGTTTGCGGAAAAGGTCTTTCACTGTGAGTTTATGACTCTCCTCCAGCCGCTTGCGTTCTATCTCACGAACCTTGCGCTGAAAGTATTCCAAATCCACGCCATCCTCCGACTGCGAATCGCCGTTTTCCGACGACTGAAGGTCAATCGACGACGACTCCTGCTCCGTGGCGTATTTCTTCTTCACCGCCTCCCATTTCTCTTTTTCGGGGTCATAGAAGCGGGGCTCGTAATGGAACTGACGGGGTTTCGATACTTCGAACATGGGAGATTAGTGATTGGTGGTTGGTGAGTTTTAGTTTTTAGTTTTCAGTTCTTAGTTTAAGTAATCCGTGACACGTGATTAGTGGCCGTGACACGAGAGAGGTGTTGGGAATTAGGGATTGGTGAGGACGGTATTCATGGGGATGTCGAAAGGTTCAACGGGCACTTGGTCCACCATCTGGAAATGGAAGGCAACGCCTACCTTGAAGGCGTTGGGTGTGGACTTCAACAGGCGGTCGTAGAAACCGCGGCCGCGACCCATGCGGTTGTTCTGGCGGTCGAATGCCACGCCGGGCACCACAATCATCTCCACCTTGTCCAACGCGGTGAACTCGGGGCCGGTGGGTTCCCCGATGCCGAACTGCTCGCCCGACCGCATACATGCGGGGCCCGTATACTGGCGCAGGCGCAACTCATCGCCGTCGACACAGGGCAGCAGCAACCGTTTGGTGAGATACCAGCGGTTCACGAAGTCGTGCGTCTGCACCTCGTCGTCCATCGACCAGTACAGCAACACGGTCTCCGCCTGCTGGAACTGCGGCAGTTGCTCCACCTTCCGCATAATGGGTTCCGACAGCCGTTCTTTCTCATGAAAAGGGACGGCCTGTTTGGCCGCCCTTATCCGTTTGCGCAGTTCTTGTTTCGTCATCGCAAAAAATGGGAATAGCACTATTCACTTATCGCGGTTCACGAATCGCAGTTCCCCTTAGAAGGGCAAATCCTCCTCGGGTTTCAGCGGCGAGGCGAACGCGGGGGCTGCGGCCGCAGGGGCGGCAGGGGCAGCGGCAGGAGCCGCGGCGGGGGCGGGAGCACCGGCAGCGGGAGCCGCGGCAGGCCACGTATATCCCGTGGCGGCCGGAGGCATCTGGCCGGGGACGTAGTTCTGTATGCGCGAGCAACGCAGGTCGGTATACCAACGGTCGTTGAATTCCCTCGATTCGGGCGAGAAGTTGACTACCACAGGGCTGTTCAGGGCGATATTCTGCACCATCGCCAGACGGTCCTCGCCAAAGGTGGTGAAGGCCACCTGACGCGGATACTCACCGTCGGTCTGTATGACAAATCCTCCCCGTACCCAGGGACCACGCTGACTTTCACCTCTTGTTTCCGGCAAAATCTTGATTAATGTACCTGTAATTTCCATAGTATATCGTTTTTATTAGAAACTGTTTAAATTTAATTGATGGATTTTGTTATACAGCAAGGCGAGCAGATTTGTCTTCTTTTTGAGGGAGCAATGGGGGACCATTGTGACCGAAAAAAGGAGGGAAAGATGCCGCTTTGATGTTTTAAGAAAAACATTGGATTAATTTTAAACAGTTTCTCATTGTTTACCAATTACTTGTACGGCATCATGCGATACCGAACCATCTTACAAAGATAGATAAAATTTCCTTATGCCAGGGAAAAAGTTATCAACAGCATGTGGGTTTCCTACCTTCGCGTGCGACGTTGGAAGTACAGGATGAGCAGGATGGTGATGATGACCATCACGCCGATGACACACCAGAAGGAGGTCACGTTGGTGATAAAGGGGAATTCGAGATTCATGCCGAAGAGACCCGTCACCACCGTCAGCGGCAGCATGATGGTCGAGAAATAGGTCAGCACTCGCATAATCTCGTTGGTGCGGTTGGCCTGCAAAGAATCGAAGGTTTTGGAGAGGCCTTCAATCAACTCGCCATAGTCCTCAATCGAGTCGAACATCTTCTGGTACTGGTCCAGAATATTGCCCCAGTAGTCTTCCATGTCCAGCACCTCGGGGTCCACAAAGCCTTTGATGGTACCGCCCTCGAACATGTGCAATAACCGCAGTTGGGGTTTGAAGGTGGTGTTGAGCAGGATGATGTTCCGTCGCGTGATGGAGATGAGTTCGATGATGCTGCGGGCCTTCTTGTTGAAGATGTCGTAGTTGATCAAGTCCACCTCGGCACCCACCCGCATGATGAGCGTATAGGTCTCCAGCATCAGCCGGTCCAGGATATGGTAGAGCAGGAGGTCGCTCGACGAAAGCTTTTCCTTCACGGCCTCGTCGTCCTCCTGAAGGTCTTCCTGTATCTCCTCATACAGTTTTTTCACCACCCAGTGCGACTTGCCGATGGTGATGATATAATCCTTGCCCCAGAAGATTTTCACCTCCCGGATGCGGATGAACTTGTTGCCTTTGTCGAAATAGGGGAAATGTAGAATCAGGAAGTAGTAATCGTCGTATTCATCGATTTTCGGTCGTTGGTTGGTGCCTCGACAGTCCTCGATATCCAGGGGGTGGAAGTGGTATTCTTCTAACAGATAGCGGTAGTCCTCTTCACTCGGATTGGTGATGTGCTGCCATTTCAAAGACTGGTATTGGATAGTCTCTATCATGGATTTACCTCCCTTTCTTTTTGACGATCAGCGTGATGGTCAGTATTCTACATTCGTTTACGGGTTTTGTTTATCGGTGCAAAGGTACGAAAAAAAATTGATTTATCGCAGTTTTCACTGCTCGTAATAGACGTTTGTCATCAGCAGGCCGAATCCCACCGCCAGGTTGATTGTGAATCCGGCAGGCGTTCCCTCCACTGTCCTGAACCTGCTGTAGGTGCCGTACAGGCGGGCATCCACCGACAGCACGGTGCGCTGGCCTCCGGACACGGTATTGGAAAGATGAATCCGGGAGTCGACGCCGAAGTTGGCGCACCCCGCCGTAGGGCCGAAACTTTCATCCGTATCGTCGGGCGAATAATAGTAGCCCAGCAGGCCGTACCCCACAAAGGGAGTGATGCGGCAGCGGGCGTTGTCGAAGACCGAGAAGCCGTATTGCACATAAAGTCTCAGCATCGTCAAATCGTCACCCGTATACAGGTCGTTTTCGGGATTATTCTTGTGGAAGGCAGAATCGCGACAACTGGCAACGCCTATCGACAATCCGCCGGTAAGAAAATGGCGGCCCCAACCTGCCTCAATCCCCATATCCAACCCACCGCCGTGCGAGAAATGACGGTGCATGCCACCCGCGGTGCCGAAGAAGCCACCGCCCAGGAACCCGCCGACGCGATAGGGGTCGTCGACCGGGGTGCCACGAGGCACGAGGGGGGTACCCAGCAATCCCGCCAACGAGTCGGCCCAGCGCAACAGCGCCACGCTGTCGGTGCCATGGCGGGTGTCGAGGTCCAGCCGCTCAATGTCCGCCACCACACATGCCACCACGCTGTCGGCAGAGGGCTCGGCAGCCCCCTTGGCCAGCGTGTCGAGGGCCATCTGCATCTGGCGACGTTGCCACTCCACAAGGTCGAAGATAACCTGGTTATACAACAGTTCGTTGTCGGTGCGCCAATTCTTGTCCACCCACGACTGGTGGGTATCCATGAAGGCCATGGCCCAAAGCCCTTCCGGAAACTCCTCAATGCTGAAGAAAAACTCCAGGTAGGAGTGATTCTCCCCACGGCTGCTGTCCGTCAGGGTAAAATCGTCCCAAGAGAGCGGACCCATGTCCCATGTGCGCAATTCTTCCTGTGCCCGGCATCCACACCAACCGGCAACAAGAATCAGTATGATTGACAATTGACGTTTCATTCCATAATGGTTTTCTCGTTGCAAAGATACGACTTTTTTCTAATTTACCCTGTTTCCATTTTGACAAGCAATTCAGTTTAACCTGAAAAAACCGTCAAGCGATTTCAGGAAAACACACGATTTCAGAAAAAAAAACATTTTGTTGCTTCCTGTGGCCATGAGCGACAAAGGAGTAACTTCGGTGCGGTCCTTATGCGACGCTTATGTTCCTTTTACTCTTCTCCGACGTTTCCCCGACATATCTCCGACACTTCTCCGACCCATGTCGGGAGATGTGCGGGAAAAGTGCTAGGTATGCGTAAGATAAGAGTAAAAGGACGGAAAAAGGAACATAAAAGGAACACAGAGAGAAAGGTGTGTAAGGAGAATTCAAGTGTCGGGAACGATGAGACAAAAAAAGTGCCCCGAGGAATCGAGGCACTTTTGAAGGTGAAGTCAGGCGGAGGCTATTTGCGCTCGCCTTTGGCTGCATTGTAGAAAATCTTGAATGCACCGGAGTTACGGAGCTCCTGCTTGACATCGCTCACGAGGCCCATCTTGGTGTCCTTGTCGGCTTTGATGGCCATGGTGACAAAGGGACGGTCGACCTCATCGCGGGCTTGCAGCTCGGATTCTACATACAGGGGGATGTCGGACACTTCGGAAATCTGGTCGTTCAGCTGGATACGGGAGTCGGTACCATACTTCTTCTGCATGTCGCCCGCCATGGGGGTTCCGATGTTGATGTAGCTGACCAAACTCTTTTTCTCAAGCTTGATGACCTCGGTGGCCTTGGGAACCTTGATCGTCACGTACAACGAGCTTTCGCGCATCGTGGTGATGGTCATGAAGAAGAATAGGAGCATGAAGATGATATCCGACATGGAGCCCATATTGAGGCCCGGTGTCTCTTTCTTTTTCTTTCCAGTAAACTTTGCCATTACTTTTTCTCTCCTATCTTTGTGGGCTCAGCCTCGGAGATGGCAATGGGGATTGCCTCGTCGATGGCGTCGCGCTGTGGGTCGTTAAGGTCGGAATACTTTTTACCGAATTTGTCCTGTGCAAGTTCGTTACGCATCTCGTTGATGGCAGCGGTGAGTTCGTTCTGGACGGCGACATACATGTCGTAGGAGGTACCACGGTCGTTCTGCAGCGAGATGATACCTTTCGAGATGTCCATCATGCCCAGCAACGGGATGTCCATCTGAATCTTTTCAGGCAGGTCGGGCTTGTTCTCCGGATTGCCGAGGAACTCTTTCGCGCGGTCTTTCAAATCGCGGATGTCGCCTACCTCGCCGTTGAAGATAAGACGGTCCTTGCTGTTAATTTTCACAACGAAGATGTTGCGCTCCTTTACCTCAGGCGGTTTGTCCTGATTGGGAGGCAGTGGTGGTGGCAAACGCCGCGCAATACCCTGGTCTGTGTTGATGTTGGAGACCAACAGGAAGAAGGCCAACAACAGGAACGAGATGTCGGACATTGAACTGGTGTTTAAGCCAGGTAGTTTTCTTCCCATAGTATTTTAACTTTTCTTGTTGGATTTCATGAAAATGGAGGCGGCAATAGCCAAGACAGCACCGATAACGATGGTGTACACGGCATAGGCGAAGATGCTGACGATGGCATACAAGCCCATGGAAAGTTCATATTTCCTCAGCATTCCTTCCACATAGCTGGCACGGGCGTCGCCGAACAGGAAGTAGAAGATGGTGGACAGCACGATGTCGGCCACACCGATGATGATGAGGATGAAGCCACGCTTGCGGTACTCCGGATCCATGACGAATCTGCGGATAATATCGATGAAGATGAAGACAAAGGAGATGCAGCTTATCACAATCAGCATCCAGAAGGTGAGGTCGAAATAAGCGGAAAGCTTCACCGGCTCGATGGCGAAATAGACCGCATAGGCAATCTCCATGATGGCCACCGTGAGGAATCCCAGCGTGTAGGTCTTGCGAAGCAGCGAGATGACAAGGTTGCAGAGGCTCAACGCCGCCACCACGCAAGCGATGACCGCCACGATAGTCACACGGACACCGAGGTACGCCTGCGCCATCTCATCAAGTTGCATATCATCAAGGTCCACATACTTGGGGTTCTGCAACAAATTGTTGACTACTTCTGTAATGGGTGTAGCCGCACCCATGGCGAAGAATACGCCTATAATCGCCAACAGGCCCGTGGCTGCGAGCAGTATAATTGGCAATATCTTTTTCTTTTTCTCGTTCATAACAGTTTAAGGATTTTAGTATAATACAATATGTTTAGGACCCTTATAACTATTATTTCTTATTCTTCACGAGGATGTCCATGAAGGAGATAGAACCATCTTCCATCTGGGCAACAAGGCTCTCGATTTTGGTGAGGAGGTAGTTATAGAAGATCTGGAGAATGATAGCCACGATAAGACCGAAGATGGTGGTCAACAGAGCCACCTTCATACCGCCAGCCACAACCGTCGGGCTGATATCACCGGCCACTTCGATGTCATCGAAAGCCTGCACCATACCGACCACAGTGCCGAGGAATCCGAAGGAGGGAGCCAAGGCGATGAACAGGCTGATCCAGGTCATGTTGATTTCAAGGCGAGCCATCTGGACACCACCGTAGGAGGTGATGGCTTTCTCCACATTCTCAAGACCCTCGTCCACACGGTCGAGACCCTGGAAGAAGATGCTGGCCACGGGGCCACGGGTGTCGCGGCAGAGTTCCTTGGCGCCGTTGTAGTCGCCCTTGCTGACGTGCTCTTCCACGCCCTCAAGCAGACGGTTCACGTTGGTAGTAGCCATGTTCAGGTAGATGATGCGCTCAATCACGAAAGCCATACCAAGGATGAGGCAGAGAAGCACGGGGGTCATCCAGCCGGCACCACCCTGTATGTATTTCTCTTTCAGCACCTGGTGGAAGGATTTGTTGACAGGGGCGGGAGCAACGCTCTCTTCGGGCGCAGCGGCCACGGTCGAGTCGGCCACCATGCTGTCGGTGGTCTGCTCGTCGACTTGTTCAGTAGCGGGCTCGGCAGGGGCATTCGCAGCCTTGTCCTGGGCCATGACACCATTGAGACTGGTGAATGTCAATAATCCAAAGATTGACATCAAAGCAATTACTTTTTTCATGATTTGTGTTTGAAATGTTTGATTATTAATTAATTGTTTAAATTTTGCTTGTGGCTAATATTTGTGCAAATATACACTATTTTTCCGAATGCGTGACAGTTTTTTTGTTTTTTTTATTTGTCCCGATTCAAAAGGGTTTCCGTCAGCTGTCGTAAAACACTCTTTTTCTGCTCGTCGACCTGGATGGCGTCGAGGGCTCCCTTGGCCAACGAAAATTCTTCTTGCACGGCCTCTTCGGTTTTCCGTCGGATGGCGAGGATTTTGTATAATTCCAGCACCTCGGCAACCTTGTCGTCGTCCTGTGCAGGAGTGGTGGAGAAAAGGGCTTGCAGCCGCTCCCGTTGGGCAGGAGCGCCCGTCTCCAATGCCTTGAGGTACAGGTATGTCTTCTTATTGTCGCGGATGTCCTGCCCCGTCTTCTTGCCGAACACGGCAACATCGCCGAAACTGTCCAGCAAATCGTCTTGCAACTGGAAGGCCAGCCCGAGGTGGATGCCGAAGTCGTACAGGCGGGCGATGTCGCTGTCGGGAGCCTCGGCGTAGAGGGCGCCAATCTTGAGGGCGCCGGCCAGCAGCACGGCGGTCTTCAGACGTATCATCTCCATATAGTCGGACAGGGTGATATGGCCGCTGTGCTCGAAGTTCATGTCGTATTGCTGTCCCTCACACACCAGGATGGCGGTCTCGTTGAAGCAGTTGAGTATCTCCTGCAGCCGTGCATGGGACTGACGCAAGAAGTAGCGCCAGGCTAGGGCGAACATCGTGTCGCCGCTGAGGATGGCCGTGTTCTCGTCCCATTTGCGATACACGGTGGGCTGGCCCCGCCGCAGGGGCGACTTGTCCATCAGGTCATCGTGCAGCAGGGTGAAGTTATGGAATGTCTCGATACCGAGAGCGGCATTGCGCACCTGCGACAGGTCGCCGTCGAACATCTGGTTGGCCGCCAACAGCAGCAGGGGGCGTATGCGCTTGCCTCCGAGACGGAGGGTGTAGTCGATGGGGGCATACAGCTCTTTCGGCTCGGCAAGGAACCGCTCGGTGTCGAAAATCTCTTGGACTTGGGTGAGGAGCGTTTTCATCTTATGGAGTTAATGAAAAATTGAACGAATGAGGAGGTTAGAATGGGTAGTTGATACCGAAGTTGGTAACAATCTTGTTCCAGGCAAAATGGTTGGTAATCCAGCGGTCACCCTCGATATAGCCGGGGTCGTAGAGCGGCAGGGCGAAATCGAGACGGAGGGTGAGTATCGACACGTTGAGGCGCAAGCCGAGGCCGGCATCCAACGCCACGCCTCCCAATACCTCTCGGGCTTGGAACTGACTCCCTTCGGAGAGGCCCCAGTCGTTAAGGGTCCAGATATTGCCCGCGTCGGCAAAGACCGCTCCCTCGAAAATGCCGATAATGGGGAAACGGTATTCCAGATTGCCCACCAACTGCATCTCGCCCACACTGAAGGGGTATTCATAGCCACTCGTCAACGTCTGGCCAGGGCCCAGTCGGCGAATCATCCACGCACGCATCGAGGTGGGGCCGCCACCGTAGAACATCTTTTCATAGGGCAGCGCAGAGGAGTGTCCGTAGGGGATGCCGATGCCGGCGAGGGCTCGCAGCACCAACGTGTTCTTGTCGTTCAGATAGATGTAACGCTTGAACTCGCTGTCGAAGCGCAGGTACTGGTAGTAGTCCACGCCATCGGCGTCGCTGGACAGCAGCGACTGCTCGCCGTCGTCCTTGGAGAACATGCGGTTGGAGAGGTTGATGAGATTGCCCGCCGTCTCCACGGAGAAATGGAAGTAGTTGAAATTCTGCGCCACGCCGGGCTGTTGATTGCTATAGGTGTACTCGTAATGGGTGTTGAGGAGGACGTAATTCTCCGCCTGGTACAGGAAACGGAGGTCACCGGTGTTCATAAAGAGGTATACGTAATACTCCAGTCCGCTGATGGTGTGGTTGTAGGAGATATTGATGGGCAGCAGTTTGTGGTTCACGGTGCGCGAATGCTGCCATGTGTAGCCGAAATAGCCGCTGACGCGAATGCGTTCCAGCCGCAGGTCGGTGGTGTCGAACGAAAAGATTCTGAACTGGTAGTCGGTGCTGAGGTTAATCAGCGTGTGGGGCTTGTTGCGCTGCCATTGGATAAAGCTGCCAAACGGGAGCAGAAAATCCGGCAGGTCGAGTGTGGCGCCGGCCCCCGACTCAAAGGCAGCGAAGGTGCTGTAGAAATCCCTGTCCTTCTGCGAAAAGACATTCTTGGGCAGCTCGAACAGCAGATTGCCTTCGATACTCAGCAGCTCGGCCCCGCCGAAGAGGTTGTTGTTCTGGTAGCCCAGCGTATGGTCCAGCCCCAGGTTGCCGCTGGTGATGAAATTGCTGTTGCCTTGCTTGTCGTTGGAGGAGGCGTTAGTCAACTCGACCGAGAAGGAGAGCCTGTGCCGCGTGGAGTTGAGCAGACGCACCCGCGCGTCCAGCAGCCGCAGGGTGTCGCTGCTGCGGGGCGACTCCTCGAACCCGATGTCGATATACTTGAAATTATGCAGCTCCAGCAGGCTGTTGTTGGTGTTGCTCACCATCCGGGGCCGATAGGTCTGCCCGTTGAAGAGAAACATGGAGCGGCTGATGACCTTGGGCGAGGGGGAAATCTTCTTGTCATAGACAAAACGGTAGTCCGTCGAACCGAAACGGGTCTGATAAGGGTATACCAGCGTGTCGAAATGGCGGCGGAAGTCGCCCGCCGAGGTCGAGACATTGGGATAGATGTAGATATTGTCGATTTTGTATTCCTGCAACGGCACGGTCTGGGTCTTACCGTCGCTGCCCACCACCGTAGGCTGCCGCACGGAGACCAGAATCCCCAGCCGATGGCCGTTGTAGTTGGTGTCTATCATGAAGTGCACCAGTTGTGTGCTGGCATAATAGTAGCCGTTGTTCTGCAGCCGTGAGGCAATGCGTGTGCGCTCCTTCTCCAGGATTTTCTGGTCGTAGTAGTCGCCCACCTTCAGCAGCGACTCCTCGCGCCAATGCTGCAACAGGTCGTTGATATCCTTCTGCTGCGAGTGGAAGGCCACCTCCTCGATACGGAACCGAGGCGAAGCCGCAACCTTGTAGTGTACCCGCACCGAATGGCGGCCGTGGGTCACCGTGTCGTAGGTGACGGTGGAATGGAAGCATCCCTTGCTCCGCATCAGGGTGGTCAACTGGGCGGCCGTACGGGTGGCGGCATCGGCATCGTACACCACCGGCGGCTCTCCCTGACGGCGCCACATCTGCGCCCACCTGCTGGTGTCGTCGGGACGCGTGGAGCAGTACAGACGCATCTTCGCCCGCGTGAAGAGCACCCGTTTGTTCGGTTTCTGCAGGAAATAGCGCTCGGCACCCGTCAGGGCCGCAACCACCTCCTTGGGCACCGCACTGCTGTCGGCCATCTCCACGCGCACGATGTTGCCCTGCAGCACCCGTTCGCCGGGCCGCAGGTACTTTCCGGGACTACAGGCCGCCAACACCGCAGCGGCAAGCATACTCAGCAATATATGGCGCAGGGTTCTCACGGGTCGTTCAAAGGTTTTTGGAGGTTACCTGCGACAGGATTTTCTCCGTCGCGCCCAGATTCTCTTCCATGTAGCGGTGACAAGCCTCCGCGGCTTTTCGGTAGGCGTCGGGGTCGGTCATCAACCGTTTCAGTTCACCCTCTTCCAGGTCACTCTCCCCGCGGATGCTCCAGCCACCGCCACGGGCAATGATGTCGCACGCCTCTTGGAACTTATGGTAGTTGGGGCCGAACACCACGGGCTTGCCGAAGGTGACCGCCTCCAGAATGTTATGTATGCCGCGGCCAAAACCACCGCCGATATAGGCCACATCGCCATAGCGGTACAGCGCCGACAACATGCCGATATTGTCGATAATCAAAACCCGGGCGTTGCCGGACTCGCCGGTCAATTGGGAATATCTCACACTGTCGGGGAACAGCCGTTCTATCTGACGCAAATGCTCCTCGCTGATGACGTGCGGGGCCAAAATGATGCGACCGGGGAACCAGTCGCCATGAGCCTCGCGCACATGGGCCAGAATCTGCTCGTCCGGAGGCCAGGTGCTGCCACCCACAAGCACATGGCCGTCGTAGCCCGCCAGCCATGCCTCCACCGCCTCGTTGCGCTCGGCGGCTTCCACAATCTGGTGCACACGGTCGAAACGGGTGTCGCCCGCAATCGAGCAATGCCCGATGCCGTGGGTCTGCAGCAGTGTCAGCGAAGTCTCGTTCTGCACAAAGATATGCCTAAAGCACATCTTTAAGTGACGCAAGTACCACGTTCCATACCAGCGGAAAAAGTACTGGTTGGGGCGGTAGATGGCGGAGAACATATAGGTGGGAATATCGCGCAGGCGCAGCTGCTCCAGATAGTTGAACCAGTAGTCGTATTTGACGAAGAATGCCACCGTGGGACGCAGCAGGTTGACAAACCGCCGGGCGTTGGCCCGCGTGTCCATCGGCAGATAGCAGACGAAATCGGCTTCGGGGGTGTTCTTCCGCACCTCGTAGCCCGAGGGAGAGAAGAAGGTGACGCACACCTTGTAGTCGGGATGCTGCTGCCGGAAGGCATTCAGCACGGGACGTGCCTGCTCGTATTCGCCCAGCGACGAGGCATGGAACCACACCGTGCGGTCCTGCCCTACCGGCGCCAACGCCAGCCGTCCGAAGGTATGCTTCCACCCTGCCACCATCAGCTTTGCCTTGGAATTGAACAGGGCGGCAATGCGGACGCCCAGCGCGTAGCAGTAGATGCCGAAAGTATAGATGAATCTCATCATGCGGAAGTAGGTTTAGTAGAAGTAGTAGTCGTGCGATGTCTTGCCCTTCAAGGGGAACATCCAGCACAGTTTCAAACTGTATATCAAGTCGAAATAGCGGTTGTTGTCCTTGCCTTGCAGGCCCAGGTAATGGTCTATCGTGTAGTCGCGTGTCGAACGGCTCCAGCACTGCGACACCTCAAAGGCAATATACAGATTCACCAGGTTGGCGTGGTTGCTCATAAACCAATACCCTATGCCCTCGGTCAGCAGGAACCCCTTTCGCTGGTGGTCATACAGCAGGGCATAGTCGTCCTCCACCTGCGGCGCGTTGACATCGTTGACCATGAAGATGGTCTGCTGCAGCATATAGCCGGCACTGATACGGGCCAGAATGCCCGAATTGGGGTTCTTCTCGGGAGCCAGAGGGAATATCTTTCCAAAGCCACCCTGCACGCTGAATCCGCGGTTGTAGCAGGTCACGTTGGCATCGGTGCCGTTGGTGCCGATGATGATGCTGTCGCGCGAGAAGAGGTTGTCCATGCGCTCGATGCGGTGCTGCAGGTTGTCGCTGCCAAACCAGATGTCGCCCTCCAGCATCACCAGCCAGTTCGAGCGGTACTTGTAGGTGGCGTCCAGACCGAAGCCCAGATAGGGGGGCTTGTACAGGCTGGCCATGGTGGCGTCGCGATTGGTGCCGCCGCCGGCCAGCGTCACCTGCGAAAGCCGTGCCGATGGCACCAGCGGTCCCACATTGAAGCCGATGATATGGCACTGCAAGGTGTCCAAACCCAGGTCCAGCTGGGCCTGTGCAGGGCCGTTGAGCATCCCCAGCGCCCCCGCCAAACACAGCACACGAAATATTTTTCCCCTGATATTCATCAATATGATATTAATTTTGTAACTTTGCAGCCGTCAAAAGCGCAGCCGAAAAGTGCTGCAAAGATACGCAAATTATTTGATAACAAGAAAAAAATAAGCATAAAAAAAGTATACGCATTATGGCAAAAGATTTTGTAAAGCGCTCCGAAAACTACTCCGAATGGTACAACGAGCTGGTCGTCCGCGCCGACCTGGCCGAAAATTCCGCCGTCCGCGGCTGCATGGTCATCAAGCCCTACGGCTATGCCATCTGGGAGAAAATGCAGCGCGCCCTCGATGATATGTTCAAGGCCACCGGCCACCAGAACGCCTATTTCCCCCTCTTCATCCCCAAGTCGTTCCTCAGCCGTGAGGCCGAGCATGTGGAGGGCTTCGCCAAAGAGTGTGCCGTGGTCACCCACCACCGCCTCATGAACGCCCCCGACGGCAGCGGCGTCGTGGTCGACCCCAACGCCCGCCTGGAAGAAGAGCTCATCGTCCGCCCCACCTCCGAGACCATCATCTGGAGCACCTATAAGAACTGGATCAAGTCGTACCGCGACCTGCCCATCCTCTGCAACCAGTGGGCCAATGTGGTGCGCTGGGAGATGCGCACCCGCATGTTCCTCCGCACCGCCGAGTTCCTGTGGCAGGAGGGCCACACCGCCCACGCCACCCGCGAGGAGGCTGAAACCGAGGCCCGCCGGATGCTCGACGTCTATGCCGACTTCGCCGAGAACTGGATGGCCGTCCCCGTCATCCGTGGCGTAAAATCTCCCAACGAGCGCTTTGCCGGTGCCCTCGACACCTACTGCATCGAAGCCATGATGCAGGACGGCAAGGCCCTGCAGGCCGGCACCTCCCACTTCCTCGGCCAGAATTTCGCCAAGGCCTTCGAGGTGCAGTTCCTCAACAAGGCCAACCAGTTGGAATATGTCTGGGCCACTTCGTGGGGAGTCTCCACCCGTCTCATGGGTGCCCTCATCATGACCCACTCCGACGACAACGGCCTCGTGTTGCCGCCCAAGCTCGCCCCCATCCAGGTGGCCATCGTGCCCATCTGCAAGAACGACGAGCAGATGGCCGAACTCGACGCCCATATCGCCCCCCTCACCGAAAGTCTCAAGGCCAAAGGGCTCACCGTCAAGTACGACAACCGCACCGAGTACAAGCCCGGCTGGAAATTTAACGAATACGAATTCAAGGGTGTCCCCGTGCGCCTCGCCATCGGCCCCCGCGACCTGGAGAACGGCACCTGCGAGGTATGCCGCCGCGACACACTGGAGAAAATCACCATGCCCCTCGACGGCATTGCCGACCACGTGCTTCAACTGATGGACGAGATTCAGCACAGCCTGCTGCAGCGAGCCAAGGACTTCCGCGCCGCCAACACCCGTCCCGTCGACACCTGGGAGCAGTTCCAGACCGAAATCGAGAAGGGCGGATTCCTCCTCTGCCACTGGGATGGCACCACCGAGACCGAAGAGAAAATCAAGGAACTCACCAAGGCCACCATCCGCTGCATCCCCTATGATGCACCCGCCGAAGAGGGTAAATGCGTCTTTAGCGGCAAGCCCAGCCACCGCCGAGTCATCTTCGCCCGCGCCTACTAAAGGCAGGGCATCCACACCAAAAGGAACACCGGGGCTCTCCCAGAGTAGCCTCGGTGTTCCTTTTATGGTCCTTCGGTAATCTCTTTACCCTTATCTTACACATATCCAACACTTCTCCCACTGTTCTCCCCTTTATACGTTGGAGAACTGTTGGAGAACTGTAGGAGAACTGTTGGAGAACAACCGAAGGAACACCGAAGGAACACCGAAGGAACACCGAAGGAACACCGAAAGATCACCGAAGGATCACTGAGAGATCACCGAGAGATCACCGAGAGAACATCAGCGTCACAAAAGGGTCTCAGAAGGGTCTCAGAAGGACCTTTATGGGGCCACCCAAAAAGGCAGCCAGACGGAAAATTCAATCTTAACCTTAACTTTAAGACAAACTTGCCTACGCCTTGGTTTTCAGTTTAGATTTGTAGTTTCATTTTTCAGTGATTCCGCACTCATCACTCGGCCAAAGGCCACGTCAAGATATCAATAGCGGATACGGGAGGTCTGCGAGCCGTAGAGTTTGGCAGTGACACGGCCGCGGAGATTTTCTTGCAGGTAACGCTCCACGACATCGGCCTCGGTGGCTCCTTCGGGCAGACCCTTGGGATTGGCCATCAAGCGGGAACCCGGGAACACCACGGCGTCGCCGCCGCGGGTGAGGACATACTCGGAGCCCGCCACGGTGTAGGTCGCCTTGGGGTTGAGCGGCACCCAGCGGCCTTCTTGAAGGATTTTGACATCCTTGACCCTGCGAGGGCCTTTGATACGAACGAAGGTGCCCCGGCTGTCGAGTTCCACCCCACTCACAACGGTGGTGTCAATCCGAAGCCGGAGACCGCTCAGCTGGGGGAATCCCCCGTTGGGCACAGGACACTGGCGCACGGCAATCTCCAGCGCGTCGAGGAGAGCCTGCCCCGTGACGCGTACACGGCAAATCCTGTTGGAATACGGCATAGCGGCCAGCAACATGTTGTGCGACACCTCGCCGGCGGCGATATTCTCGCGCAGTCCGCCGCCGTTCATCCACCCCACATCGGCACGCAGCACCGTGCGGAAGGCATCGGCCACAAGATTGCCGAGATTGACCTCCTGCATACGGCTCACACGGAACTCTTTCGCATCGATGGCGACAAGGTCCACCTCACTCTCCGCCACTACCCTCTGGCCATCCGCCTGATATTCGGCACTGATGAGGTCAAGTTCAGAGGCCATGGCGGTATCGGTGCAGCCAATACTTTGCAGGATGTCCACATCCATCAGGCGGCATTGCATGGGGCTGCCGTCGGCCGGAATGACCAGCATGCCTATCTTCAAAAACTTCGAACCCGTGGAGGCCAACAGAACCTCACCCGAAAGTTTGTCTTTCATCATCTGACCGGGGATGACATGATGGTCATGGCCGTCGAGCACCACGTCGACTCCCGAGAGTTGCGACACCAGCCACGTGGAGTTCTGCCGCTCCTCTCGGTCGCCCAAATGGGAGAGCAACACCACATAGTGGGCGCCCGACGCAAGGGCGGCATCGACCCACCGCTGCACCTGCGCGACCAACGTCTCGGACGAGAAGGTGTAGACCCAGCGGCCGGTGCTGTCCTGAAAATAGGAGGGCGAGGAACCTGTGAGGGTGGACGGGGTGGTGACCCCTACGAAAGCAATCCGCACATCGCCATACTGCCGCACGACAAAGGGATGCACGGGCAGGGTTCCGGTACGCATGTCGACGAAGTTGCAGCTGAGCATCGGCGCATAGAGGAGGCTGTCGAGATGGAGCATGTGCGCCACTCCCATGTCGAACTCGTGGTTTCCCAGACAGGCGGCGTCATAGCCCACGGCATTCATCATCCGCACCACGGCGTCGCCATGCGACAGTGTGCCAATCAAACCGCCGGAGGAGAAATCGCCCGCCGATACCACGGCTACATGGCAGCCCTCGCGCTCCATACTGTCGCGCAGGCCCGCCAAGACAGGGTATCCATCCACCGCGCAGTGGACGTCGTTGTCGAACAGAATCACCACATCGCCCGCCTTCTGTGCCTGGGCGACGAGGAACATCGAAACAAAGAAAAGGGAGGCAAGGAGTCTCTTCATCGGTCGGTTTTGTGAAAAAAGCAGGCGGCGCGAAAAGGCGCCGCCTGCGGTGAATTAATTCCAGTTAAGGATACGTTTGAAATCGTAGTCCTCGGGGTTGGCGAGGTACTTGCGGGCCGCCTCGTAGTCGGCCGGCGTGATATAGTCCATGATGTCGTTGATGTACGACTGGACCTTGTTGGTGTTGACGTTGACCAGACGCGGAGGAATCTTACCCGTGGCGGGATCCTGAAGGTCTTTCAGGTAGAGAGGCGTGACGTTGCCCTGGTGGTCGCTGTAGACCATGCAGCCGGTGCAACCCTGCTTGTAGAGGGTGTGGACACCCATGCCCATCAGCGAGCAATAGGTGAGGTCGAAAGCAATCGGGGTATGGCAGCGGATTTCATAGCCCACCTCGACGGGACGGCTCTTGACGCCCAGTTTCAGCTCTTTCACCTTACGCTCCAACAAGTCGTTGAAAATATGCGCTTTGGAAACCTTGCCCAACTCGGGATGACCATGTTCGTCGTAGCTGAAGTGGATGCCCGATTTCTTGATTTCCTCGTCGCTGAGGCTGTGGAAGACACCTTCGGAAATCATGGCGGCGCCGTAGTTGATACCCATCAGCTTGCGCTTGACGATGCAGGAGATGACGAGGTTGACAATCTTGTCGACGGTAATCTCCGTTTTGTTGAAGAACTCGGGGATGACCACCATCGGGTAATGGCACGCGCCGGCGATGCCGAGGGCCAGATGGCCGGCCGAACGACCCATGGCGGAGACCACAAACCAGTTCTCGGAGGTGCGGGCATCCTCCATCACGGCAGTGCAGATGACCGTACCCTGTGCCTTGGCGCTGTTGTAGCCGAAAGTGGGCGAGCTGTTGGGCAGCGGAAGGTCGTTGTCGATGGTCTTGGGCACATGGATATTGGCGATGGGATAGTGCTTCGACTCAAGGAACTTGGCGATGCGGTTGGCCGTGGAGGCAGTGTCGTCGCCACCCACAGTGACAAGCAGTTTAACATCGTTATCCTTGAAGAAAGCCAGATTGAAATGCTTCTCAAAATCCTCGTCGGTGGGTTTGAAACGGCTCATCTTAAGGATGCTGCCACCCTTGTTGAAGATCTCGTCGGCCGTCAGGAAATCCAGGTCCTGCATACGGGGGTTTTCGGTAAAAAGGGCGCTGTAGCCCCCATGAAGTCCGATGACGCGGAAGCCGTCGCGCAAAAAGGTCTTGGCCACCGAGGCCACCACTGTGTTCATTCCGGGCGCGGGACCGCCGCCAGTAAGGATTGCTATACTTTTCATGGTGTCTGAATTTGAGGTTCGTATTTGTTGAAATAATTTGCAAAGGTACTACTTTTTTCTCAAAGAGAGAAAAATATTTTGTTATTTCGGCGATTTTGCGTACCTTTGCAGATATGAAGAATCTCGTTTTTGCCACCAACAACAAACACAAACTGCATGAAGTCAGAGAGCTGCTTGACGGTGTCGTGGAGGTGAGAAGTCTGGAGGAAATGAATCTTTCGGGCGAGATACCCGAAACCGCCGACACCCTGCAGGGCAACGCGCTGCAGAAAGCCCTGTGGGTGTGGGAAAGGACCCACACCGACTGCTTTGCCGACGACACTGGACTGGAAGTGGCCGCCCTCGGCGGCGCCCCCGGGGTGTACAGCGCCCGCTACGCCGGCGAGCACTGCTCGTTCGACGACAATATCAACAAATTGCTAGCTGCCCTCGACGGCAACGACAACCGCAAAGCCTGCTTCCGCACGGTGATATGCCTCGTGGAGCAGGGCGTGCCACGCTATTTCGAGGGGCGTGTCGACGGCATGATTCTCACCGAACGCCACGGCGCCGAGGGGTTCGGCTACGACCCCGTGTTTATGCCCGACCGCTTTGCCGTCAGCTTCGCCGAGATGCCGCTGGAGGTCAAGAACCGCATCAGCCACCGCGGACAAGCCGTCCGCGCCTTGGCAGAATACCTGAAAACCATCCGTCCCTGACGCCACACCGATAACCCCCATTCAGCACACCCGATGGAATATATAGAGGTATACCCCCTGCAAATCACCCAGACCATGTCGGAGAGCAACTCGTACATCATGTTGCTCGACGCCCCTTCGCGCAACAGCCAGGTGCCGGTCCTAATCGGCGAGGCCGAAGCCCAGGCCGTCATCATGGCCGTCGAGCAGCGGAAAGCCCGCCGCCCGCTGACGCACAACCTGATGAACAATATCATGGAAGAATTCATGCTCACGCTGCAGCAGGTCACCATCGACCGCTTCGAGGAGGGCATCTTCTACTCCACCCTCTATATCAGCGACGGCTTCTCGGAGAAGCGTATCGACAGCCGCACCAGCGACGCCATTGTGCTGGCCGTGATGCAGCAGGCCCCCGTGCGCATTGCCTCCACAGTGCTGGAAGAGACCTGCATGGAGCCCGGCGCCCTCATCGACAACCTCCCCGCCTCCAAACGCGACCACACCCTCTCCTCCCCCACCATCGAAGAGCTGGAGGAGATGCTGCGCGACTGCGAGGAACGCGAAGACTACGAACAGGCCCAGCAGATTCTCGACCGCATTGAGAAAATGAAGAAAAACCACCTCCAATAACCTTTAACCCCTAACCTACCGTCCCATGAAACTCATCGACCAGAGCGCAGCATATATCCGTACCCGCCTTGCGGGCCACGCCATGCCCCACACCGCCATTATCCTGGGCAGCGGCCTCGGCCTGCTGGCCGACAGAATAGAGAACCCCGTCGTCATCCCCTATGCCGACATCCCCAACTTCCGCCGTTCCACGGCGGTGGGACACAAGGGCAACCTCATCGTCGGCACCCTCGGAGGCGAGTGCGTCATGGCCATGCAGGGCCGTTTCCACTACTATGAAGGCTATACCATGCAGGAGGTCACTTTCCCCGTGCGCGTGATGGCACGGCTGGGCATAAAGACCCTTCTGGTAAGCAACGCCGCCGGCGCGGTGAACCCCGAATACCGGGTGGGCGACATGATGATTATCACCGACCATATCAACCTGATGCCCAACCCGCTGGTTGGTCCCAACATGGACGAGTTCGGCGACCGGTTCCCCGATATGACCACCGTCTACAGCCGCCGCCTGCGCGAGAAGGCCCTCGCCGCCGCCGCCCGCATGGGCATTGAACTGCGGCAGGGGGTGTATGTGGCCGGCACCGGCCCCACCTACGAGACCCCGGCAGAGTACCGCATGTACCGCCTCATCGGCGGCGACGCTGCAGGCATGTCCACCGTGCCGGAGGTCATCGTGGCACGCCACTGCGGCATGGAGATATTCGGCATGAGTGTGATTACCAACCAGTCCGCCGACCTGAGCGACGCCTGTCTCAACGACGGCGACGATGTGGTGCGGCAGGCCAACCTGGCTGCCGAACGGATGACCGACCTATTCCAGCAACTGCTATGAACATCCGCGCCGCCTTTTTCGACATTGACGGGACTCTGCTGAGTTTTCGCACCCACAAGGTGTCGCCCGGCACCGTGGAGGCGCTGCAGCAGCTCCGCAGACAAGGCATATACACCTTTATCTCGTCGGGCCGCCCCATGGCACTTATCCCTCCCATGCCGGTGGAGTTCGACGGCTATGTCACCATGAACGGGGGCTACTGCTTCATGGGCGACAAGGTGCTGCTGCGCAACCCCATCCCCCAAGAGGAGACCGACCGCTGGCTACGCTACGCCCGCGAGAAGGGAATCTGCACGATGATTTTCACCGAACGCGAGATGTTTGTCAACACCCTCAACGACCCCGTGGGGACAGCCATCCGCGACCAACTGGAGTTCGAGATGCCGCCCCTGCTCGACATCGACAGCATGATGGGGCGCGAAACCTTCCAGATTATCGCCGTCATGCCTCCGGAGAAAGACGCCGAGGTGGTGGAGTTGATTCCCCACTGCCGCCTGCCCCGCTGGCATCCCGCATTCAGCGACATTGTGGCCGCCAACAACAGCAAGGCCGCCGGCATCGGAAGCATCCTGCAACATCTGGGACTGCACCGCGACGAGTGCATTGCCTTCGGCGACGGTGCCAACGACATAGAGATGCTACAGTATTGCGGCATCGGGGTGGCGATGGGGAATGCCGCCCCCGAGGTGTGCCGTCAAGCCGACTATGTCACCACGTCTGTCGACGACGAGGGCATCCAGCATGCACTCAAGCATTTGGGGATAATAGCTTCATAATCTTGCCCCGCGTATGCCGCAGGCCCGACCCCATGTCGGTCTGCTCCATCATCGTCAGGGTACGATACAATTCGCCGCATAACTCAGGGTAGTAGCGGCACTGGTAATATGCCAGTTTGACACACATGGCACGGACTCCATAGGGCTCCTCCGACCGCAAAAGATGCTCCAGACAGAAGTCCAGCAGGTCGGTGCGGACCTCCTCGACACCCCATTCCAACCGCTCCAGCAGGGTCAACGAAATCCTGCGCAGGGGGATGTGCGGGGTGCTGAGGGCCAGACGCACCAAGTCCTCGCGATGCGCCTCGATATAGACGTTGTCCGTCATGGGGAGGTGTGTCAGCGCCCAGGCGGCATGAGTCGCCTCGCGAAACTCGTCGCCATGCATGGTGGCAAAAAGCCGTTCGCGCACAGCGGCATCCTCATGGGCCTGCTGGGCCAGGGACTTGATTTCGTCTACATGCATGACCGTTATCTGGTCACGAGGCTTGGTGCGACGCTCACTTTTGTTCATCTCACGACCTCTTTGATTCGTTCCAAGACCTCCAACAGCGTCTGCGTCGGGCAGCCTAGATTCATACGGAAGCAGCACCGGTAGGCGTCGCCGCCAAAGGTAGTGCCGTCATTCAAGGCCACGCGGGCCTCATTGACGAGTTTGTCCCGGAGCTGCTCATGGGACAGGCCATAGGCGCTGAAGTCGAGCCAGGCCAGATAGGAAGCCTCGGGAAGGACAGCCTTCACCTTGGGCATATTTTCTTTCAAGTAGTTCCCCAACGTACGGACATTGACATTCAGATAGTCCAGCATCTGCCGCAACCAGTCCTCGCCATGGGCGAAAGCGGCTTCGGCAGCGGTGAAAGCGAAGACATTGCCGCCCGCCACCCCCAGCGCGTCGAGCCATCCGAAGAAACGCTTCCGAAGGTCGGGGTTGGAGATGTAGCAGACGGAGCTGCCCAGGCCCGCGATATTGAACGTCTTGCTGGGAGCCATGAAGGTAAGGCTGTGGTTCCGGGCCGTCTCGCAGACGGTGCTGTAACTCACATGACGGTGGGGCGGCAGGGTGAGGTCGGCATGGATTTCGTCGCTGACGACGAGAAGGTGGTGCCGCTCGCAGATGGCGGCAATCCTAGCCAGGGTTTCAGTCCCCCACACAGTGCCGGCGGGGTTGTGCGGATTGCTCATGATGAACACCTTGCATCCTTCCGCCCTGCGCTCAAAATCGTCGAAATCGATTTCAAAACGACCATTGACAATCTTCAGAGGGCTGGCAACAAGGGTGCGGCCGCTATCCTTGGGAAGATTGAGGAACGGAGGGTAGACCGGCGTGGTCACCAGCACGCGGTCGCCCGGCTGCGTGAAGCAGAGCAGCGCATACGAGATACCCGCCACGATACCAGGAATAAAGTGCAGGTTGTCTTTGGTGGTCTTTATCTGGTAATGCTTCTGCAACCATGCGGTGACAGCCCGCCAATAGCTTTCCGAGGGCATGGTATAGCCCAATACCTCGTGGTTGCAGCGGCGTCGTATGGCCTCCATCACGAAGTCCGGTGAACGGAAGTCCATATCCGCCACCCACATGGGGGTCAGGTCTTCGCGACCATACATAGCTTGCAGCGCATCCCACTTGAAGCAGTCGGTTCCCCGACGCTCGATGGGTTTGTCAAAGTCATAGTGTTTCATCTTGTACGAAAGTTTTCGATTGCAAAGATACGAAAAAATCTTTTGATGGCAAAAAATTATGAGCAATAATCACGCTGCTGTTTCGTTATAGGCGTGTTATGTTCATCGGAGAGACAATCGCATTGGGTGTAGCTGTGTCGTGGACTGCCACGGCATTGTTCGCCGAAGTGGCGTCGAAGCGCATGGGTTCGCTGCCGCTCAACACCCTGCGCATGACCATGTCGCTCATGTTGCTGGCGGTGACGCTGTGGCTGCTGATGGGAGAGCCCTGGCCACGTTATGCCGACGGCCCCACATGGCTGTGGCTCGCGCTCTCCGGCGTAGTGGGTTATGTCATCGGCGACTACTGCCTGATGCAGGGTTATATTTATATTGGTTCACGCTTCGGACAGCTCTTTATGACCCTCTCGGCTCCCACGGCGGCTCTCACCGGACGGCTGCTGCTGGGCGAACACATGAAACCCCTGTCCATCGTGGGCATGGTGGTGACGCTGTCAGGTATTGCTCTGTCAATATTATCAAAACATAACGATAACAAAATTTCAATTTTCAATCTTCAATTCTCAATTTCTCGAAGGGGAGTTTTTTTCGCTGCCATGGCGGGCATCTGCCAGGGATTCGGACTGGTGCTGAGCAAGATGGGGTTGGAACACTATGACCATGCCATGGTTGTCGCGGGAGCGGACCCGATGACGGCGCCCGAGGGAGCCCTACTGCCTGTGCCGCTGCAGTTCTCCGTCCCCTTCGCCGCCACCATGATACGTGCCTCCATTGGCTTGGTGGGCTTCTTCGCCCTGCTGGTGGTGTTCAACAGGGACTGGAAACAGAAACTCGGCCATGCCGCACGCGACCGCAAAGCCATGTGGTGTCTGCTGGGCGCCACGGTGTTCGGACCTTTTGTTGGCGTCAGCGCCTCGCTGCTGGCCACGCAGTACACCTCCACGGGCATCGCACAGACCCTTTTCGCCCTCACCCCCGTTCTCATCATCGCCCCCGCCGCCTGGTTGTTCCACCAGCGTGTCACCCTCCGCGAGATACTTGGCGCCGTCGTTAGCGTCGCCGGCGTCTGCCTGTTCTTTATTTAGCGAAAGAACAACAATTGCCTGAGTAACGCGTTATTATTATCGTTATGCTCGAAAGCCTCGGCCTCTTTGGACTTTTCATTGGCTGCTTATTGGCAGCGACGATTGTGCCGTTCTCGTCAGAGGCGCTGGTGGCAGGCGCCATGCTCCTTGACTACGACCTGTGGGTAATCGTGCTTGTGGCAGCACTCGGCAACACAGCCGGTGGCATGATAAGCTTCCTCATGGGTTGGTTCTGCAAATGGGAATGGTTGGAGAAGTGGTTCAAAGTCAAACGCGAGAAGTTGATGCGTGTACATGACCGTGTCGGAAAGTATGGTCTGTGGGCAGCACTGTTGACATGGATGCCTGTAGTCGGCGACCTCATCGCCATTGCCATGGGGTTGCTACGGCTGAACCCTTGGTGGACGATGCTGCTGATGTTTATGGGCAAACTGGGGCGTTATATCGTCGCAGCGTCCCTATTGGGGTTCACTGGTTTGTTTTAACTTATTGGACAACTCAGCGGGCTGGTGAGTTCACAGCCGCGGTTGCGGGCCAGCCACAGTTGCGCGTAGCTGCAGGTGGCTTCCACACGGCCACCTCGCCGTTCAATCTCTTCCACCGCCCTGCGCACCAGCTCGGAGGCGATGCCCTGTCCCCGCAGACGGTCGTCGACGTAAGTGTGGTTGATGACATACACGCCGTCCCGTTCGGGGAATGAGACGAATGCCAGTGGCATTCGTCCCCCTACTTCCTCGCCATTCTCCACAGCGGCAATTCTGTTATTATAGATGATGTATTCCATAGTTAAGTTGAAGGTTAATGGTTTTATAATACTTCTGTTGTTTGTATTAACGAACTTGTGCGGTGTCTGTGTGGTATTTGTGGAGGCACTTGCTATGCAAAACTACAAATCTTTGTTCAAAATTTTTGCTTGTTCAAAATTTCTGAACAAGGAAGAGTTTTTGAACAAACACGCTGCAAAGATACACAAAATAAATGAACTACACAAAAAAAGTTACAATTTTTACTTCAAAACATCATCTATGGACGACGCATTTCTCCTTTCGTTAATTCGTTATATAGTGCCACGCCCTTTACTGTCAATAGGTACTTCTGCTTTGGATGGTTGGGGCGGTCGGGGTATTTCCGGCGCACGAACTTCTCCTTCAATGCGGGCTCAAGGTGGTATTCCATGAAATTCATACGGTCTTTAAGCGACCTAAGGTCCATCATCTGTTTAATGCTCAATTCTTCGTATGCAATGACCCGTACAAGCTCAATTATATTGTTATTGCTGGTATATATTTTACTATTTGGACTTAAGTGTATTGCAAGTGAGCTTGAGGGGGTACTTGATGGGGTACTTGATGGGGTACTTGTCGGGGCAGCTAAATTGGGTTGCACTCTCCATTCCTCCGTCGGGTGGATATGCAGGTATCGGTTGCGCAGATCCCATTGTTCACCCAGCAGCAAGTTGCGGAAGAAGCGCTCCAGATAGACGGGAGTATATTCAATCCCTTTGGCCACGTTGCGGTAGTTGGCGCGCACCAGCGCGTTGCGGAAATACCATGAGTGCTTGGCAAACTGGTCGTTATCGACATCGAATCCCAACGAACGAAGATACTGTATTGTGAAGACGGCGGTGGTGCGGGTGTTGCCTTCGGCAAAGGCATGTATCTGCCACAATCCAGCGACAAAACGGGTCAGGTGGCTTATCATTTCATCAGAGCCCTTGTCTTTATAGGTGTAGGCGCGTTCCTGCTCCAAGTCATAGTCGATGGCGCGGCGCAGGTCTTCCCAGTTCAGGTATAGCACCGTGTCACCTTCCAGCACCCATTCCTTCTTTGTGATGTCGTAGGTGCGAAACTCGCCGGCATGTTTCATTGCCCCTTCGAACACGCGACGGTGCACCGACTGGTAGCCGCCTGTGGTGAAGTTGAACGTAGGGCTCGACAACACTTTCACAATGTTCGACGAGACGCGGTCGGCCTCTTCGGTGTCCTCGTCGTGGGTGTCGTGTGAGGTCTTGGTTATGTAGTATTGGTTTACGAGCTCGCGAGCTTCGTCAATGGTGATGTCCCCTTCGATATGGCGACGGGCGGTGTTCTGAAGGTATTCCGATACCTTCAAGCCGTCCACCGCCTGAAGCCCGATAGCTGCCTGCCAGTAACCGGCTTTCTCCTGTTGTGCCGGCTCCCCTTGACGTATATACTCGTCAAAATCTATATATCTGTCCTTCATTGTCAATTCAATTATACTAATGCATTTACGCATTTACACATTCCCGAATTCCTCCTTTCGTTAAATTGCCCGGCCCATTTTTTAATTCAATGTATTTTTCTCCATTTCAAGCAGGAAGTCGCCAATATACACACATTGCACACCATCGATGTTGCCCGCCAGCATAGGATTGCCCACGACGATATATTTTGGATGGTTGTCCTTGATGGTTATCAGCGGACGCAATTCTCGTTCCTGTGTCCCATCTGATTCCATGTTGTTGGTTACTTGCAGGTACACGACCTCGTCGCCTTTGCGGGCTACAAAGTCAACTTCGTTCGAACCCATCCAACCCGTATACACCTCGTATCCGTTGCGACGGAGTTCAAGATATACAAGATTCTCCAGCATGCCTGCTATTAATTCTGGAGTATAACCTCTCACACTATATATAAGCGAGAGGTCGGAGACATAGTATTTCTCGTTTGTCTTCAGCAACTCTTTCCCTTTGATGTCATATCTTTTCACTTTGTTGATGACGAACGACGACTCGAGCGCCTGAAGATAGTTATAAAGCGTTTCGCTGTCAAGCGAACGGCCCTGACTCTTCAGGTATCGGATGATACTGCTGGCACTGAACGTGTTGCCTATGTTATCGAAAAGGAAATGCACCAATCGCTCCAACATCTCGATATTGCGGATGGAATAACGTTGCACCGTATCGCGCAACAGAACAGAAGCGTAAATGTCGCGTACTGCACGGTATATCTCTTCATCGTCGTAATCGTAGAGATGGAACATTGGGAATCCCCCTTGGCGCATATATTGGTCGAAACGGTCTATACGGTCGCCTCCCTCCAGATTTTTATAGCCGTGGAAATGGAGGAATTCTTTGTAGGACAGCGGGTGAACCAAAAATTCCACATATCGCCCGGCAAGATAGGTGGCCAACTCCGATGAAAGCAGCCTCGAATTGGACCCAGTGATGTAGATATCCACATCCCAATCCACCATCATTGAGTTCACTGCCCGTTCCCATTCTGCAACTTCTTGTATCTCATCGATAAAAAGGTAACATCGCGCGTCTTTTGGTCTTATCCCGTCCACGTAAGCATACAGCGTGTCGTAGGTGCGGTAGGAAGACCAATGCAAACTCTCGTAGTTTAGGTACACTATTTGGCTCTCCGTTACTCCGCGCTCTTTGAGGTGCTGCTGCAACAACTGCAATAATCCCGACTTGCCGCTACGGCGTATACCCGTAATCACCTTCACAATCGGTTTGTCGATGAAGGGTTCAATCTTTGCTGTGTAAATAGGCCTGTTTTTCATGGATTATACCCTTGAAATTTTTGCAAAGATACAAATATTTGCGGACATAATCGGATTTTTCTTGATTTCTTTACTTTTTTTATGATTGTATTCTGAAAGAATTCAGTTGTTCCGTTGTTATCTATATTGTAAGAAAGTGTGTCTCCGACTCCGCATGGTCGCCGACCTCAGTTTACGAATTTACGCATTATTTTACTATTTCCATAGTTTTCATATGCTTTGGAGGCGGGGTATTGATTCTATTTAGTTGAAGTCAAAAATGTGGAAATTATTTATTCTATAAATATCCAATTTAATCCAGACTTTCTGCTTCTTCGGTCTTTGGGTTGGATTGCGCGTTGATGGCGAAGGGAAGTATCTCGTTCAGGAAGGCGGAGTCCTTGAAATAGCAGTTCGGGTTGTTTTCGAGTTGCTCGTGCATGCGGGCGAAGCCATAGTTGGCGTATTCTTCCATCTTGTCAGCCAAAATGTCTCATTTCTATAATAGACGTTGACACACACATTGCTGTCCTCGTTCTGATAGAGTACGATGCTGTGTTGATTCTTTTGTATTTCGTTTTTCTTCATTGTTCTTTTGCAAAGTTACACGTTGTTCATATATTCTAGTGGTGGGGTGGCCGGGAAGTGTCATTTATCACTAATGAATTAAGATTCATTTATCTAACATCAAAGAATCGCCAAAGTTTGTCTTTTTAATGAGTTTGGCGATTTCTGCATGCTAATGTTTTGATATTTATAAGCTTGCGTTCTATGAGGTCTTGTTTAGACATATTTTGTTTTATTTTTTGCAATGTTACTCAAATCATTTCACATATTACCTCTTCTTTCTTACATCTTATTAGTGGCCAAAACCGAAAATGTGTCACCTAATATTTCCTCACTATTGGTGTGGGACAGGTGCCTGGCCCTATGTAATCCTCTAATACAATTTGTTAGATAGGAGTTGAAGTAGTTGGCTGAAGTATTTATTGCGGTTGTCGTTATATGTACTATACTCGCGGCTGGATTTATAAAACCATTTAAACAATTCTGTATCATCAGACTCTTTTAGCATTCGGCTGTTCCCTTCCACAAATTTCTTGTATAGATTACAATTGTGCAAAAAGTTGTATTCTAATGTATTGTGTGGGTAATGTGCTAGTTCTTTTTCAAGGGAATCAAATTTCACTATTTCTTCTGCGGAAAGATCGGTAAACTGACTTGTCCTGTAATGCCAACGATAAAGATATCCTTCAAAATCTTGATTACTGAAAGGGTATCTTTTATTTTTTAAAACAAAATTTTTGAATGCTTTCAACCATTCATCAAAAGTTTGAGGCATCAGCACATAGTCTTTTACATATTTTGCATTGGGATTACCAATATAATCGTCATAGAATAATAATAGTTCTCCACTTGCTGTTGTTTGTCTAATTACAGAAGAAACACTTTTTTCGTTCGAGTCAGGCCGGGCTTCCATAACAAGTCTTATTAAGTCACTAATATGAATGGCTCTTCGATGTTGTTTAACTAATTTGATTGATAATTCACGAATGCTTCCAATCATCTCTCCCCATTCTTTTAAACCCCAATAGCCGGATTTTCCAATAGGAATAATGCGGGGGTCTTTAGTAAGAAATGAAGAGATTTGAAGAGAATTGGTGATATTAGATTCGATTCCTTTCTTATGGCAAACTTCCGTCACACGAGAAAAAATCTCATCACGGTACAATCTAGTATTAGCTTCTTTTAGAATCTTATACACAATTTCGCCATAATTGACCATGTTGGCTTTTAACAAGACACAGCCATTGCAATTCGAAACGCCACATAATGTTTGAAATAATTTACATACTAAACCTATAAGCGTATCTTTTTCAGTTTGAGTCAGATTGATATTATCAATCCAATATAATTCGTTATCAATAAAGTTGCTACTGATTGATACTATGATATCTTCCGATTTTTTTTCTCTTTGTAGTCGGTGGACTTCGCTAATTGCCTTATTGAATTTATATTGACAGAATCGATTGTCGAGAAAGACATATATGGGTTCTGATTCATTATTGGGCCATTTTTTTGATAGTTCTTTTCTTGTCTTGTCCAACCAAAATGGATGAAATCCTTTCATCAACAGTATAAAGTACAACGAGGCTTCGGAAATGTAAGGTGCATCATTCACAAACTTATATGACCATTCTTGCATCCTATTCTGTCGGATATAATCTACTAGAAAGTTATGTTCATCGAGAATGCGAATAGTATCTATGTTTTCTGGAAAAATACATGGAGCGTCCATATCAATTTTGTATACTCTCCAGTCTTCGTAAAGAAACAAATTCTTTATCGTGCCACTTGTTCTTATTCGTTTGAGGGCTTTCTCTAATATCTGACGAATACGTTCCCTTGTCAAGAATAATTTACTTGCTATTTCATCTATTGTCATTGGGGATATCGTATTATCCGTCTGTGATAGTCCCCAGTGCATTTTTATCACTTCCTGTTCATATTCTGTCAAGATGTTTAAAGATTTGTAAAGGAGAAAAACCATCGGGAAATATCCGTATTTTTCTTTGAAAGCGCATATATAATCTATATCTACGTTAGATTCACTTAAAACACCGATACCAATAATATCCGGTACCCTTGAGGGTTTTGTATCATTTTCTTGAACTAATTGCCGAACATTCATTCCAAACTGAAAACCCATGGTTTCTACAATGTTCTCTATTTCTTGAAGCGTTTTCTTACCCAAGGATCGAAATAGTAGCAAATCGGCCTTATTAAATGCCACCAAATCGCCTACTGTGTTTATTTCGGCTTCCCTTAAACAGTTTAAAGCGCGGACAGAAACGTCAAGATTAACTATTGGAGTATTTAATTTGGAGATAACATCTGTCTCTTCTTGTTCATCTGTAACAAATTTTTCTTCATTATTTACATCACCATTCATGTTGTTTTTCTGATACTCCAATAATCGATTTACTAATTCATCAAGTTCTTTCGTCGTTTTCTTCCCTATTTTATTTAGTTTCATAAAAGAAAACCCAGGCTTTGTAGCCATATTCAAAAGGGTAGAATATTCGTTTATTCTGTTCTGCCTTAATACATTTATGGCCCTCACCGAAAGAGAGTCGATCTGTTGCTCATAAAAATCTTGTATGCTAGTTATCATGACGTTCCTTTCTCCGCAACTTTCTTGTTGGGTGCTGGTCATATTCCTTTTTCAAATTGTATAGTTCGGTGCCCTGAGTGATGATGTCCTTGCGGTAGTCGACATAACAACGCAATAGATCTCTTACCTCATCATCGGCAAAGTCAAGAATAGTATCGTCATTAAACACATTGGCATGAATCACTTCCTCGATTTTTCCCCATTCCGACTCGGACACTTTCTCCTTGCAATGATACCACAACCCTTTCCAATGTTCTGTCCCACGACCGTTCTTCTCATCAAGCCATTTGAAGAAGAAGCGATAAAGAATAAATGTTTCTGGCATTTCGAGCAATTCGAGATACTCTTTTTCCGTATGGCCAAAGGCCTCTCCGAAGAACCCAATACCCTTGCCGACTTTACCCTTTGTACTGTTCAATATTGCCTGAATAGCTCGAATATATTTGCGATTCCAATGCTCTCCAATATAATCTCTATCGTGACTGTTCTCTCCGTGCAATGGGTGATATTTCATCGGGAAAGAATATATGTTCACATTCAGTTCCTCGCACAAATCGACGTTGATTTTTAAGCGTCGATACAGATCTATCGGTTCGTCTTTGAAATTATATAGCAGATAGTTAGAGAAATCTTTGATGCCGGCAGAAACACTCCACCTAATAGCTTTTTCGTATGCAGGACGAGTCTTTATGTCATCAAAAGCAATACGCAATGGACGTATGGCAATAGAAGATAGGAGGCGTGCTTTCTCCTCGGTAAACAAGCGAGCATCTACCCCTTGGTTGAAGTCTACATATCGTTGTTTTAATCCAGGATGGAAATGCTTTTCATAATAGGGTTTCAACTCTTCGTATGCTGCCAACAGATTCTCTTTCTTCGATGTAATTAGCTTCTTGATGTGGTATTTCTCAAGGATACAATAGACAGCGTAAGACTCTTCTTTATTCGTAAGACTATCGTAGAACTCGCTCATCAGCGATTGTGACTTGCGGATATAGGCCCTGTCGTTCCATCCGTCACGCAGATTTCTGATTGCAATCTCAAGCAGATTTGGTTGTGAAAATTTTGCACCACGTTCAAAGCCACATGCTATTATTTCGTTGATGATGTCCGCAAAACGTTCAGAAGCCAACACATTGTTGTCCATCAGAAGCAAATCCTTCTGGTCGCCATAACGTTCCCGAATACCAATAACCCTATCGGTCAAAGTAATGTATGGATTGTAGACAGGCTCCAATGTCGGCACAGCACAGAAAGCACAGTGACGGATACAACCTCGCGACATATACCCATAGAAAGCATTGGACATCGGGTATTTGTAGTCAATCTCATCAAGGATGGAATAATCCAGAGGAAGCTCGTCGATGATTTGGGTGTCTCCTTTATCCAGTTGACCAGGTTTGTTGAGTACACCGACTGATGGCTTTATTCCTGTGGCTTCAAATAGTTGTTGTGGCTGAATAGATGCCAATACTCCACCGACGTTAAGGTCTTTCTTTTTCTTGACAAGTAACTTTGCGAAGTTGATGGTTTCTATAGTAATGTCCCAATAGAAAGTAAAGAGGGTTGTCACACATACCCTGTCCCATTCCGGTTCTTTCTTCCATATCCCTTTCCAATAATAGTTCTTGTAGTCGTCCAACTTCTCGCTCAACAACAAATAGAAGGCCGAGTCGTCTATTCCGATAGATTCAAATACATCTCGCTTACGAGTTCTGATATACTCGAAAATCTTGTCTTTTCGAATGGTCCAATCAATCGAGTTGTCGATTAGCTGAAGTTCGGCAATACACTTGTCGGTAATGCAGTCAATAACAAACGTGACCAAATCACCCTTATAGAACACCACATCCCAATTACCAAGATTCCTATGATAGGTTGCCAGTTTCATCAACCCAATCGGAGGAAATTTATTGGAATAGTTAGGCTCTATGAGCAGTACCTTTTTTCTTGCTTTCGGCTTTCCCATTGTAATATCAGAGACTATTCACAGCCGCTTCCATAAGCAAGATAACATTTTTCTTGTTGGATGAAGAACAAACAACAAGCATCGTACTGAACACCCGTTTCAAGATGGCGACCTGTTCAGGGCTATAGTTCTTTCCTTCGAGCGACGATAATATCTCGTCCACTTTCGACTTGGGTTGAGTGGGTGCCGGTGTTACTGGTGTAACGGGCTTGGGTTTATTTGGTATTACGGCTTTGGGTTGCGGAGAAGGGTCGGTATTAGGTTTCACTTGAGGTAATACCTCAGGAGAAACTGAGTTTTGTGGATGTGCTGCTGGAGTCGATTTGGCGGAATGTTCGCTCGTGGGTTCAGCAGCAACCATATCAAGAATATCTGGTCCTTTTTCGGCGGCAGGCTGTTGAGGAACGAGATACTTCTCCACCTCCGTTTTCAATTCGGAATTGTATTTGTTTACATAAATTGCAATGATATCATTAATCTCCTCTTTGTTTGTCGGTGCAGCTGACTTGTTAAACTCGTCAACATTTTTTTTCAATGTCTCTTTCAATGGCGTAATAGCTGCAGCAAAAGAAGGGTTGTTGAGCTTGTCAATGTTTTCTTTAATACGGTCAAGAGACTTTTTTAATCTATTGGCACGATGGTATGCAAAATGTAAAACATCAGAAAAATATCTTCTAATCTCTGTCATTAGTGCCTCTGCTTCCTCTCCTGCTGCCAATCCCTGCCGGCCGCTATCAGGCACTATATTAGTGTTGGTAATAAATATTTCGCCATAGAAATATTTATTACCTCTACTCTCTTTGAAACACGAATTGAGAATATTTTTGTCTAGCGATATATTGTGCTTGCGTAATCTGATTCCTGCGCAACTATCTTTTTCATCGTTTATTTGAATCGAGAACTCGGTTACAGCATACCACCCCCATCCGAGAGATCCATATTTGGGGTGTATAGGTAGTTCAAAATATCTTATCTTATCAATTGGATCATCCGTACCAATAACCTTTATGCCATACCCTTTTTCTATATCTGAATAATCATTGAGAGAAACGCGAATCTTGTCTATTTGTTTGTGCCTATTTACAAAGTTGAGTTGCTCGCTGCTGTTAATTAAAGAATTAAATGGTGCAGAATAGTCAATAGGAGCATATTCTGTGATATAGTTCTTTATTTCGTCAGTATCAAGTAGAATTTCACGAGAATTGATGATGTTTTTTAGACGAACAATAAACTTGTGTTCTGATTCTTTTGCTGGTACTATTTGTGAAGAACAAATCTCACGCAAGGCATCTTCTGCGGTAATGTCAATTCGATTATCATCAATCAATTGCCTCAATTCCATTGTATCTATTGTGACGATTGTGGCAATATCTTCTCCTTTGTATGTGGTTTCAAATTCCAAAATCTCACAATACCCACCACCTGAGAGACGCCCTACTCCATATAATCCAGCCGTATCAACACCATCCTTAAAACTATTGGCAATATCTGTTAGAAACTTCACCGCTTTATTGCTGCGAATGCCAGTTCCATTATCTTCAATAATAATATCGTCCTTGGTAATACTGATTGATACTCGACCATCTTTTATTTGGGGAAGTATGCCAATCTTCACAGCCTCATTAATTGAGTCAAGAGCATTCTGTATGTATTCTCTATATATGCAGCGAGGGTTACTGTATAGTTTAAGCATCAGCATTTCCAAAAGGCCGATGCCGATGACGGGATTATCTATGTTTTTCATTTTAGCCATTGGGATATTGTTTATATGCCGGGCGCGGGAATCTTATGTTTACGAGGGAACGTAACGCCGGATTGGAGATGATGTACTCACCCGGACTTAGTCGTGTCATCATATTTTGATACACTTTTGGGATATATCGATAGTCGGATTTTGACACTTCGATAGCATTGGTGCGTCCGTAGGCTTGGGTAGCACAGTTGCCTTTCACTCGGTCGTGGATGGCACTTCTAAACTGCTCGACAGAAAACAGAATGATACCCAGAGAACGGCCTCGTTCTGCAATATCAAGTAACTGCTGAAGAATGGGAGAACTCTTAGGAACATCATTTGAAGCATACTTGTTCAACTCGTCAACGAAGAGAATAACCTTGTCGGGTATGTTATCTCGTTCTGCACCCAACTTCATGTCATAGATGGCTCTCGCAACACTACCAAACACAAAACTTTGGGCGTTGTCATCAAGACGAGCAATATCAATAACCATCACCTGACCATTGGTTAGATTGTTAGATATCTCTTCCGTCAAATCGACTTCTAATGTAGCATCATTCAAATTGGTACCGAACAGATTATTCTTTATGGCTTTGTTTACACAACGTTTAAACTTCCTCCAACTTGTCACCTGTATCTCATTCTTCTTACCACCATTGGCTTCCGTTTTTGTACACTCGTCAATCTTTTCAAGCAAGGTTGACCAGCTATCAACAGAGTTAAAAGGCTCTTGCCTATTTATAATGTAGTTGACACAGCTTTCAAGAGTTCCGGTGGAGTCATCCTCATTAGCCAAGAGAAGGTCTATCTTTTCAATACAGTTTTCGTATATAAATTTATACTTCTTGGCCTTGCCGGATTTAATCTGTTGATTCACATCCTCGGGCTGGGCGTAACTCTGAACATTGGCCGTATACTTGTCTTTGCTATACGGATAGTAATATCTAACATTATCAAAGGGCTGTGCCGAGAGTCCTAAATCGGTGTATATCTTTTGTTCTTTAACAGACAATTCGATATTGGGTTCATCGATTGCCATCAAATCACGACCCTTAACGTTGAAGAATACAAATGCAACGGTTTCATTGTTCTCTGTGCGGAATTTTTCTTGAATTGCTTTCAGCAGGAACATCGAGAATGATGTCTTTGCAGCAAGACCAGAGATACCCGATACATTGATGTGTGCACCATCAGGGCCTAATAAGAAGTGTGAGTTGAGAACAACAGGCACCTTTATCGAGGCATCACCCTGATACATCTGCAAGTACCCACATACTAACGGGTGCTGTACATCTTTTTCACTCAATCCCAATGCAACTTTAATATCATTCTCATCACACAGGGAAACACGGCGGTCATTCAACACTGGAGTATAGATGTTCTGTGTGTTGCACGAAACACGAACTTTCACATAGTTCATCCCAAGTCGGTTCATGTTGCCGATATTATCATCGATAGCGCCAAAATCGCTTGAAATATAGCTTGTGAAGTGACTAGGGGAATCCGTCACATGATTTATCTCTTCAATAACACCATATGTTGTTGAGTTGCACTCGTGCTCGACCTTTACGATATCGAATGGACTCAGAATTTGACGTTTGTCTGTCCAAAAATAGAACTCGTCAATGGTTGATGGTGAACTTTCCGTTGCGGATACTTTGCCGATTATCTTGGTCATATCAAAAGAGATTGAGGATAATATTCTGGTTAATGTAATTTGACTTGCAGAAGCTTTCTGTCAGGAATACTGGATAGAGGTGGTTCGCCCAACGACTGTCTTTCCCATAACAAGTAGGATAGGCTTCGCGAATAAGATTGGCGCTAATGAGGTCTACAAGTTGGGTATCAAGAACGCCACCCTTCTCTTCCAACACCATTTCGCATTTGATAACATCAGAGAAGTGCGTCTCTCGGAAATCGCTTTTACGAAGTCTCAGATACCACATTGCAAACTCCGACTGGCTCCCCGATGCCGGATACCGATACACTTTTGTCCTTTCAAGGGGTTTCAAATTCGCAATGGTTTTCGACAAACGATGTCCTTTGAAGTCTCTTAACAAGTCAGGGTTAAACAATTTGGACACTCCAACAACATGCTTGTAGTTGGAACGAAGCTGGTTCCATTCAGTTGTTGAGAGGTTGGAGTAACTCGCATTATACTCAATGGAGCCATCTTTGATGAGGAAGTGCTCATTATCAAGGCAGTTGTCCTTGCATAACTGAGCAACCATCAATTGTTCCTCATCGGTCATCTCATTCTGTATCTTGGCTGTGCCGCTGTTTTTATATCCGTTTTTGTCTGCTGTGATGTCCTTTGAGCCATCGGTAGGATATAGGAGAATCTTGTCAATCTTAATACCGTGTTCTTGGACGAAAGCATTCTTTGCTAATTCCTCGTTTATCTTCTCACAATACATGCGGCAGAAGTTCGCCTCTTTATCGTCATCATAGTTGAAGTTTCGGGGTAAGGAGAGCAATACCTTGCGTGTAAGGGAGTGTCGCTTGAACGTATCTCTGCCTGTTCTTACGCAACATCCTACTATAATCTGACCTGCGAGAAAAGGAAATATGCGGTTTCCTATAGCGATGTCGTCAACCTTGTATACGTGACGGGAACCATCCAGAAAGTAAGAAAACAAAGGAGTGCTGGCCAGTTTCATCATCTGAGCGTTGATCAAGACTGTCTCTTTTCGGGACATATCCGACTCTGCGATTTGGGCACTATTCAGTTGAACGGCTGGTTTGTCGTCGTAATCGAGAGTATCTTGGTCATTTTGGTCGAGGACAAGCTTTCTTGTCTTATAGCACGAATACTTTCCCTCCCCGTCCTTTTCTATGAAGTCTAATATCTTCATTTGCGGCATTGGCCATATCCCCAAGTCTCCAACAGGCGGTTCAACAATAAGAAAGGCATGAGACTTATGTGCTTTATGTCATGTGTCACAAGACGATAACGCAATACCTTTCCGTTATACTTTATGCGCATATACGTGTGTGTATGCGCACAATAATTTTGCAAAGATACGAAGATTCTTTGAATTGGCGAAATAAAAATGAATGCGTTAATGTGGGGATGTGGGAATAGGGAAGGTGCCGAGGTAGCGGCTGGGGCTGGATTGGTCGGGGCGGACTTGGGATTTGGTGCCGGTGGCGCGGTGGAAACAGGTGGCGCGGAACCAGGCATAAACATGCACCGTGGAACCGGAGGCACACATCTCCTCTGGGAGCTCGAAGGTGCATCGGGAACAATGGTCACGCAAGGGGCCGCGATAGAGCGCCATCGCTGGTAGGTCGGGCAGATAGACGGCCAAGAGGAGTTGGTCGTCGGGTACGGCATCCATATTTCCCAACCCCGCGTCGGGACAGGCGATATGCAGCGCATTGCCTTCGACCTCCACAGTCATGCCATAGGGGATGTGTCGAGGCCCGTTGGCTACCAGAAGGCGCTCGGGACTGAGCTCCCACAAGGAGGTCTCTTCGTTCCAGCGCAGGGAACCATTGTCCCAGTTGGTTTTGACGAAGGCGTTGCGGGGTGTCTGCTTCTTTGTCTCCTCGGCGACACGGGCAAAGCCGAGGTTGACGGCTTCGGCCAAATGGGCCGAGAGGCGGTTGGCAAAAGCCAGCTTGGCACGGTGCATTTGCTGTGCAGGTGTGCGAGGGTTGGAAGGACGATAGGGATCCTTTTTGATCTGCTGGCCATTGAGCACCACATATATCTTGTCACCACGCCGGCCGTGCTCCATCCCATTGGCATCAATCTTTGACATAGGCTTGTTGTATGCTTGTTAATACCTTGTTATATGCTTGTCATAGGCTTGTCATCACGGAGTATCCCTATAGTTACCCTAGAATTACCCTATAGTTATCCTATAATTACTATAGAGTTTTAAATATAACGTAACTCCATGGTTATTATTATCTCTGTAGAGATAATAATATATGTTTTCCCGCCAGGTCGCCGAGAAATGGAAATGAGGACAGCCTCACGACATGAAGAATGAGATATATTTTATCTCGATGCCGCCGAGAGATCGCCGAAATGGCGGCTGGACTATGGGATGAAAATCTGAAAGTTGCGGTTGCTTGTGGGTGACTTGTGTATTGTATTGATTCTCAGGTGTTACGTTATTGCGGCAAAGAAGGCATAAAGAACCCACAAAGAAGGGAGAAAGAATGCGGGAATGCTTTTTTAATGCGTAAATGTGTTTGCTCCAGCCCTTTGCACATTGTCGTGCTAGCGTCGCAGGCTGTGTCTCCGATGGAGCCAGGAAGAGTGTGGGAATGCTTTTTTAATGTGTGAATGTGGGGATGTGGGAATTTGTGGATTTTATAATCCTCTGTTCCATAACGTTTTGAAGAAGTCAAGGACATGGAGGCATTCTATGCCGTCGATGGTTCGGCTGAGTTTGTCGAGAGATACCAGTATCCGTCGGCTTTCGGGGTATTCGTCTGCAAAGGCTTTGAGACCTTTGAGGTGACGTCGTTGGATTTCTTCCGCTGACTTGATCTCTATCGCCACTCTGGCGTCGCCAATGACAGCATCCACCTCGATGCCTGTGTAGGTGTGCCAGTAGGATAGTTCTTCCTCCGAATGTGTGTATTGCAGCCATGCATAGATTTCCTGAATCACCAAGTGCTCAAAGGCATGGCCGTAGTCAGCACTACCCCGCACCAGCTCT
>CAJOHZ010000013.1 GCA_905234695.1 uncultured Bacteroidales bacterium
CACCGTTCACGATACCCATGTTGGCGTCGTTCGCGTTCAGCGTCACCGTGTAGTTCTGCACCGGAGGCACGCTGTCGGCGGCGAAGAGGGCCGTGTAGGCCACGTCGTCCGTCACCACGAAGGTACGCGGGTTGTCCACGTTGCCGTCGTTCCAGCTACGGAAGTAGTAGCCCGTGTTGGCCGTGGCGGTCAGGGTGACCATGTCGCGGAAGCTGTAGGTGCCGCCGCCCGTCACGGTGCCATAGCTGGCGTCGTTGGCCGTCGCCGTCACCGTGTACTGGTTCACGCCGAAGCTCGCCGTGAAGGTCGTGTCGCTCGTCACCACGAGGGTACGCACGGCGTGCGTGTCGCCGTCGTTCCACTGCGTGAAGTGGTAGCCCGTGGCCGCCGTGGCGGTCAGCGTGGCGGTATCGCCCCCGCAACAGTGCCTCTCGTCTGGTCAGCACTTGTCACCGTGACGGTATACTCGTTGATGGTGAAGAGGGCCGTGAAGGCCGAGTCGCTGGTCACCACAACGCTGCGCGGGTTGAGCGTCACGTTGTCGTTCCAACGGTTGAAGGTGTAGCCCGTGTTGGCCGTGGCGGTCAGCGTGGCGGTGTCGCCCAAGCCATAGACACCCGTACCGGTGACGGTACCCGCATTGGTCGGGCTGACAGAGGCGGTGATGTTGAAGGTCGTCGACGGGGCAGAGAGGGTCGTGGCGGTCACCACGGTGCTCCAGACCTCGCTATACCAGTTGGTGCCGCAGACGGCGCGGACGTAGAAGTCATACTGTGTCTCGTCCATCAGGCCGGAAACCGTGAGGCTGTTTGTCGTGGCAGGCAGCGAGGTGCCGTTACCCTGCGTGAAGCCGTGCATGCCGTATTCCACTTCGTAGCCCTGGGCAAGCGTCGCGGCCGGCCAGTTGAGGGTCACGCTGTTGAAGGTGACGTTGCTGGTCGTCACACCCGTGACGGTCGGGCAGACCTGCGTGGTGAACTGGATGCTGTCACTCCAGTCGCCTGGGATGTTCTGTGCATTGCCGCAGAGGGCGCGGATGGCGGCGTAGTAGGTCACGCCGGCGTGCAGGCCACCGACAGTGGCCGGATTGGTGGTCACCGTGTAGGTGGTGTCGGTCGTGGTGTTGAAGACGCGGATGTCCCAAGCCGTCTCGTTGCCGCGGGCCGTCCATCCGAAGGTGGCGGTGGTGTTGGTGGTGCTCAAGGCGGTCAGGCTGTCGGGAGCCAGGCAAGGCAGGCTGTCGGTAGTGAAGAAACCTTCCACCCAGTTGGAGTAACCCAGACTGTCGACGGTGCAGTCTTGACGCACACGGAACATGTAGACCGTGGCGGGCTGCAGGCCGGTGAAGGTCTTGCTGGTGGTGGTCACCGCCTCGGCGGTGGGCCAAGTGGGCGTGTCGGTCGTCTTGCAGGCCACCTCGTAGGCGGTGCCGTTGCCACTCCAAGTGATGGTGTGCGACTGGTAGTCGCCCGTGCTGGAGATGATGACAGGCTGACGGCAGGCGGCAGCGTTGCAAGAGAGTAGCTGCATGTCAACGCGGGCCTGATAGTAGTTCTTTGTACCACTGTAACTCGACAAGGACGAGGCACTGTGGGCATCGGGGTCATAAGAATCGCTGTAGTAGACAATCGTCTTATAGGCCGAGCAAGACTGGGTGCGGTAGTTGTAGCCGCTGGCATTATAGTCATTGCTGTTGTCGTCAACGATGACCAACAGGTTGCCCGTGCCGTCGTAGTGGTAGACGGTGTCGAGGTTCAGGTAGTTCCAACCCTGCGAGAAGTTGAAGTCGCCGACATACACACGGACAGCGGTGGTGTCCACTGCCACGATGTCAGTCGTTCCAGAGAAGGCTGTCTTGCGGGTCGGCTGGAAGTAGACGGTGCAGTTCGACTTGTCGGTAACTGCCGCAGTATGGTCATAATAATAGGCAAGGTACTGGATGTCCATCGGACCGTCAAGTTCGGCGCTGTCGATGATGGTCTCGCTGAGAGTGTATCTGAAATAGTTGTTGACGGGGTAGTAGTGGGTGGTACCTGTTGTGGAAGTGGGTGTAACTGTCGAGACAATGCGCGCATTCTCGCACATGGCGGTCATCAGCGTGGCGGCATTGCTCCAGTAGCCGGTGTCGGTAGCCGAGCAGATGGGCCGCACATAAATGTCGTATGCTGTCAGCGTGTCAAGGCCAGTGATGGTGGCAGGATGCGAGTTGACAATGATGCGGGTGGCTGCCGAGCCGCCGAAAGTATGGCCAGCAGGACCGTACTCAATCTGCCAAGCCGTAGCCATTGCCTGATCCGTCCAGTCGACCGTTATCGACGAGGTGGAAGCGCCCGTGGAGGTGATACCCACCACAGGCGGACAGGTGGGAATGTAATCCACCGTGACATTGTCGATGTAGTGGTAACTGTAATAGGTAGTCGAAGTGCTGTTGTAGTTGCGGAAGGCGATGATACGGCTGTTGCCCGTATAGGTGCCGAAGTAGACAGTATGCTCCTGATGCGTGCTGGCGGGGGTGTTGATGGTCTGGACAGGCACGAAGGTGGTGCCCTCCATCACACCGACCTCAAGAAGATAGGCGGCAGCGGTGGGGTAATCCCAGAAGGTGAGTTGCAGGCTGTCGAGCGATGTCGGCATGGGCGGCAGCATGGTGTAGCTCTCGCCATAGAGGCGCAGGCTGTAATTGCCGCTATGGGCATAGGAGCTGCTATAGTACACCCGAGGCTGGTAGGTGACCGCCTGGTAGGTGGCAGAGCCGGTCATGATGTAGTCCCAGCAGGGCACCTCGACACCCGTGGCCGCGGTGGTGGAGGTGGTGTAGCTGTCGAAGTTCTCGAAATAGGGCAGTGTCATCGCGCCGCAGAGGGTGCGGAAAGTGCCCATGATGGCCGTAGGCGTACCGCTGGTGCAGGTGGGAGTGATGTAGACATCATAGGCGGTGTTGGCAGTCAGACCCGTGAGTGTATAGACCGGCGTGGTGGTGACGGTAGCCGTGGCACCGGTTCCCTGCGTGAAGCCATGGAGGCCGTACTCCACGGTCCAGGTGGTGGCAGAGCCATTCTCCGCCCACGACACGGTAATGAAGTTCTCGGTAACGCTGTCGGCGGTGATGCCCGACACAGGAGGACAAGCGGGCAGGTAGTTCACCTCCACATTGTCGATATAGTGGTAGCTGTAGTAGGTGGTAGGAGTGCTGTTGTGGTTGCGGAAGGCGATGACGCGGCTGTTGCCCGTGTAAGCGCCGAAGTAGACGGTGTGCGGCAGGTGGGTGCTGGCAGGCGTGGTGATGGTCTGGACAGGCACGAAGGTGGTACCCTCCATCACACCGACCTCGAGGAGATAGGCTGCACCTGTGCAGTAGTCCCAGAAGGTGAGCTGCAGGCTGTCGAGCGGGACGCTCATCGGCGGCAGCATGGTGTAGCTCTCGCCATAGAGACGCAGGCTGTAGCTGCCGCTGTGGGCGTAGCTGCTGCTGTAGTACACCTGGGGCTGATAAGAGGTACCCTGATAAGTGGAGGAACCTGTCATAATGTAGTTCCAGCAGGGGACATGCACGCCTGTGGCGGACGTGGTTGAGGTGGTGTAAGAGTCGAAGTTCTCGCTGAAAGGCACAGCGGACTCAACGCAGGTGGTGCGGAAAGTACCCATGAGTGTGGAGGCCGTGCCACCGCTGCAATACGGGGTGACATAGACATCGTAGGCGGTGTTGGCTGTGAGGCCGCCGAAGGTGTAGGTGGGCGTGGTATAGGCCGTGTCCGTGGTACCCGTACCCCGGGTGAAGCCCGTGATACCATATTCAATATCCCACTGGGTGGCGGTGCCGTTCTCCTGCCATGTCACGGTGATGGAGTCGCTGGTGGCATGGGGCGAAGCGATATTCGACACTGCAGGGCAGTCGGGGATTTCCTCGATGGTGAAGTCGTCAACGAAGAAGTAGTTGACCTCGGTATTGCGGTGGAACCTCAAGGCGATGTTGTTGCCGGTGCCCAGATAACTGGTCAGATAGGCAGTCTTGAGGGTATGGACATCGCCAGCCACCTGGACAGTGTCGACGGGTACGAAGGTCGTAGCGTCATTGACATTGGAGATGACCCCCACCTCGATAAAGCTCGACGTAGTGGCCGAGTTCATTCTCACCCAGAAGGAGAGCTGCAGGGTGTTCAGAGGATACAGGTTCACATCGACAGGCGGCAGGATGGTGATAATCCAGTCGGCGTGTGTGCCGGCGGTGAGGGGGAGATAATAGTATAAGAAGTTATCGCCTGTGTGGGGACCTGCCGCCCAAGATGAGCGGGTGTTGACATAGCCGAAGTGGTTCTGTCCGGCGTTGTCGAGACGACCCCAGCAGGGTATTTCGTAGACAGGCGAAGTACTGGAACCTGCGGGAAGTCCCTCAAAGCTCTCCGTGAACGGCAGAGAATTGATGGCGCCGCATTGGGTGCGCGTGGAGTAGGTGACGGGGTAGCTGGTGTCGCCTACGCCGCAGATGGCACGCACGGTGAAAGTGTATTCCGTGTTGGGCGAGAGGTTGTCGGCCACATAGAAGGTGTCATAGGAGACAAAACTGCCCGAGTCGTAAACCACCTCCCACTCATACTCCGAGCCACCGGCATCCCATGAGAGGATGATGGTGTCTTGACTGACATAAGTCGAAGTCAAGTTGTCCACACTGACGCAGTTGGGGAGGGGTCCGAGCATCAAGTCGTCCAAGTAGCCATACTCATACTGGCTTGACGAGGCCGGCTTGGGGAAGAGGAGGGTGACACGGCCATGAGGACCGGTATAACGGTTCATGTTGATTTCGTGGTAGGCATAGGTGGTTGTCCTAGAGACGACGGTGTCGTACGGGATGAAGGAGGACTCGACTGCGGGGTCGGTCATCACACCCACCACCACATCGTTGAAGTAGGAGGTAGAGGTCGAGTTGCCACGGAGCCAGAAGCTCAGCTGCAGGTCGGAAATCGCGTAATCGTTGGAATCAATCACCGGCAGGATGAGGTACTGGTTGGAGTCGCCCGAGGAGTTGTAGGTATAGAAGCGGATGCAGTTGGTGCCGCTGTGGGCGTAGGTGCTGTTGCTGTAGACGTAGGGGCAACCCTGGTAGTTGGCGCGGGTGCCGTCGTTGTAGTAGTCCCAGCAGGGGGGCAGGACGTTGGCCATGCCCGAGGTGGCAGTGGAGCCAGTGACATTGTCGAAGTTCTCAAAGAGCGGCAACGTTGCATAATCACAGTTTGTAGCGAACTGTAGGACAAACGACCAGTTGGAACTATCATCGTCGCATACACCACGCACATACACATCGTAAAGGGTGCCGGACGTGAGGCCCGAGAGAACGACAGTGTCGTCGTAAATGTTGGAGACGATTGTGCCGGAACCGTGATTGAAGCCCGCAGGGCCATACTCCACCTCATACTCATAGGCATTGGTGGTATCCCATTCGATGGTGGCGTCGGTCAGGGTAATGTTGCGGACCTCAACATTGTCCACACGCGGACATGTCGGAGCGCTCTCGATGGTGATATCGTCAACATAGGCGTACCATGCACTGGAAGGACGGTTGGCACGGAGGGCGATGTACTGGCCATTGCCCGTGTAGCCACGAAGGGGTGCTTCATAGTACATCCAGTTGGTGGTGGTATGGTCCAAGGAGATGGTGGTAACCGTCTCGAAGGTGGTGATATCCGTCGGGTCGGTCATCACGCCCAACAAGAATATAGGTGCATAGCTGGTGTTGGTGGGCTTGGCCCAGAAGGTCATCTGCAGTGTGCGGATGGGGGTATCATATACATTCACCGGCGGTAAAACAACGACCTGATAGTCGCCGTAGGTACCCGTGGTGATGCTGCCATACCAGTAGAGGCTGCGGGTGCTGTTATGGGCCGTGGAGGATATATACGGGTAACCCGGATATGAGGTACCGTTGTTTAGATGGTGCCAGCAGGGGATATTGGGATGCGAACTGCTGGAGGTGGTGGCCATATCCTCGAAACCGTAGGTATAGGGAATGTGGATATAGTCGCAAGGCGTGGTGTAGTTGACCGTGGCGGATATATTGGTGTCGCTGCAAAGCGCCGTGACGCGGAACTCATACGAGGTGGTGGGCTGCAAATCGGAGTGCAGGAAGGTGTATTCAGTGTTGTTGGTGCTGCTGGCCACGGTGATCCAACCGTTGGAATCGGCGCGATGATAGGCTACATCCCAACTGGTCTCCTGATAACCCGGAATCCACGAAAGCACATAGTTTCCCACGCTGTCCTCACTGAAGTTTACGAGCGGAGCCGCACAAGTGCTATGAGGAAGAGCCTGGGTGCTGAAGGTGGTGGTACAAGGAACACCGTATTCTCCACCACAATCCGCGACAACCGACACCCAGTAACTCGTATCTGCATCCAAACCCGTCAACACAGCCTCGGGACCGGTAAAGGAAATCGTGGTGAGGGATGCAGGACTGTCAGAAGTGTAACGATAGCTGACATCATATCCCAGGGGGGCGCCAATCATGGCATCATAATCCCATGTCAAGCGTGCCGACGAAGCCGTCGTCTGTGCCTGGAGTGAAGTGACGGGAGTGCAGCTGGGCAATTCCTCAAGGATGACATCGTCGATATAGAGGTAGTTATATCCCGACGCGGGCTGCGGAGCCTTGAATGCAATACGGCCATGAGGCCCTGTGTAGTTGGCGAATCTCACCGTATGTTGTGCATAGGTGGTAGAACTGTTGGTGTATATCGTCTGCACTGGCACAAAGGTGCTGGCATCGCTGGAGTCACTCATCACACCTACCACTACCCATGAATTGTATGAAGTGGTATTGGCACGCATCCAGAACGACACCTGCATGTTTTGCACTGGGTAAAGCGAGGAATCGGTGAGAGGCATAAGGGATATCTGGTCGGAATAGGTGCCCGTTGTGATATAGGTGTAGAACCGCATGGCCTGTGTGCCACTATGGGCGTAGGTCGAGCTGTTGTAGATGATAGGATAGCCACTGTAAGAGGTGCTGGTACCTGTGTTCCAGTTTAGCCAACAAGGAGGCAGGTTGTTGGTGGCCACCGATGTGGTTGTGGCACCCGTTACGCCATCAAAATTATCCACAAAAGGCAAGCTGGTGAGGGGGGAGCACTGTGTGCGGAAATTAACAGGGAAAGAGGTAAAGCTCTCACTGTTGCCGCAACCGGCCACCACCACCAACTCGTATGCGGTGTTGGGGTTCAGATTGCCTATGCCGGCAACCGTGTCGTATACATATTCGGGAATCACGGTATCGATACTGAATCCCGGAGTGCCGATATAAACAGCCCATGAAGAGACCTCGGTATTACCATCCCATGTCACATACACACTATCGACAGTGGTGCTTGTCACGGTGACACCCTGCGGTGTGGGACATGCGGCCGCCTCGTGCAGCGTGATGTCGTCCACATAGAAGGCGTTGTAGGTCGTCGCACTCGTCGGCGCCGGGGCATAGAGGAGGATGTACTGGCCATTGCCCGTGTAGTTCTCAAAACTCACCGTGACGGCATGAGTGGTACTGACCGCCGCAGAGCTGAGGTTGATGGTGTCGACCGGCACGAAAGCACTCTCCGTGGTAATGTCGGACGAAACGCCCACCACCAGATAGGTGATATGCGATGATGTGGCGGTACGTTTAATCAAAAAGTCGAGTTCCAAGTTCGTGATATCCACCGATGCATCCAGCCTCGGCAACGTCAACCAGTTGTAGTAGGATGTCGAAGTGGTCGTAGCGGCATAGAAATAGAGGCCTCGGGTGCCATTGATGGCAGCGGTGCTGTAGGGATAGGGGTAGGTCGTAGTGACACCTGAACCGAAGAGTGTCACGACCCCTTTACGCCAACAGGAGTTGATGGGATATCCCGACCCTGTACCGTAGCTTTCAAAAGTCTCGGTCAGGGGCAGGTCGCTCAGTGTGAGGGGGGCACATTCGGTACGGATAGTGCCAGATATGTACAGGCTGTTGCCGCTCGTACACTCAGTGGCTACGGAATAATGGTATATCGAGTCGGACGTACGTCCCGTAAAGGTATAGGTGCTGTCGTATACACTGGTAATAGTGTCGGTTCCGCAAATGACGGTGAAATGGCTGCCGCCATTCGGGTTCCACCTCAGCGTCACCTCACTGTCGGTGGAGGAAGCCACCACATTGGTGGGAGCATTACACCAGTCATCGGTGAGATAGATGTCGTCGATGCCCAGATAGCAGGTGGACGACGTACGCGGCCACTTAATGGCGATATAGTTGCCCGTGCCTGTATAAGAGGAGAGAGGAATGACGAAAAGCTGCCAGTCTGTGGTCACCTCGGTGGCGGTGAAGGTGTACACCGGGGTAAATGTAGACGCATTGGTGGGGTTGGTCATCACACCCACAATAGGCTGGGGATGATAACTGGTCGAGGTGGTCTTGGCATAGAAGGCCAGGGTGAGGTCGCTTATGTTATAGACCGACAGGTCAACTGGAGGCAACACGGCATACTCGTTGTTGGCGTAGGAGGTGGTGGTGGTGTGGTACCAGTACATACCTACTGCGCCACTGTGCACATAGCTGGTGGTAGTGGTAAGGTAGGGGTAATAGTTGTAGGTGCCTGAGGCATCGTTGATGCGCGTCCAGCAGTAGGGGAAGGCCTGTGCGTAGGCCACACCTGAATAACTGGGATCACTCTCGAAATCGTTCGTATAGGGCATACTGTTAATCTGCACACAGGCGGTACGGAAGGAAGCCGACGAAGCAAAGCTGGTGTCGCCCGGGCCGCAAATAGCACGTACATTCACCACGTAGGGCGTATTATCGTCGAGGTTGGTGAGGGTATAGGTGTTGGTGGTGGTAGTGTAGGTGTTTCCTCCTACCGTGAGTTCCCACTCAGTCTCGGTGCCGCCGGCAGTCCATGAGAAGCTGGCACCGGTGGCGGTGATGTTGCTCACCGTGATATGGGTGGGAACCGGACAAGTGAGGTTGTTGGGGTGGACGAAACTATAGTAGCGGTTGGCATCGAACCAGGTGCCGAGGGCATTGGTGACAGAACTGCCGTTGGTAAAATGCTCGGCAGTATTGGTGGCGGAGCTGATTACCCAGCCGTCACTGACACTGACACAGAGGCCGCACTGGTGCGCCACATTCGGGGCGGCAGAAGGCAACACACTGGGGAAGACAATGTCGATATTGCCGTTGGTATAAAGATGAATCTGCCATTTGTAAAGTTCATTGCGGGTGGTGGTGTTGTAGGTGCCCGTGCAGAACTCCACGACAAGCATCGTGTCGCCGTCGGTCGTCACATGCTGCTTGGCCTTGACATAATGGCTACCCGAGACACCGTAGCCGTCGCATCCGAAGGCGTTAATCTTCGGGCTGTTGGTACCGGCATTAGCAGAACTGAAAGGCGTAGTGTAGGTACCCGTACTCGTTGCCGTCGAACCCAGACGGAGGTTACCGTCGGTGTTGACGGAATACTGGGTGTAGCTCGACGCTCCAAAGGGGAAGGAGAAGCCGATGTTCTGCACCGACGAGGCAAGGCCGTCGCTGCCCGAAGGCGTGAGAATCTGCGTCGCGCCGGTCATGGAGACCCACTTCGACGCGTCCGTGCCCGTTGTGAACCCATAGTTCTCAAGGGACTGCGCCTGCGTCACCCACGGCAGCAACAGCGCCGCGAGAAGCAGGAGTCGTTGTAGTTGTTTTTTCATAGTAAACTAATTTTTGTGAATATTTGTTTCTTTTTTATTGTTTTCATATATTCCAATACGTCACAGCCGCGCAAAAACGCAGACTGAGGCGTGAGTATCAATAATTTGCACATCTGTCTAGAAACAGATATACGCGTACAAAAGTACAAATAATTCCCGAAATTGCCAAACGCACAAAGGCATTTTAACAATCCTTAACGTTAACCTTGTCTTCGGTACGTTACGCTCAGCTATCTCACAATAAGCTTTTTAACTACATTTACCTGCGCACCGGTGAGATGGACAAAATAGGCGCCCTGACGAAGATTGTCGACATCGAATGTGGTTGGGTATTGAGCATTGGAGATTGAGAATCGCCCGCTTCTTACTACGCGGCCGTTAATGTCGACGACGTCGATACGCACACTGCCGTTGATTCCGCTCACGCTAATAGTGGTGGAGCCGTCGGTCGGGTTCGGGGAAATTGAAATCCGAGAATCGAACATGGAGAGCGCCTCGACACCTTCGGGGTTGCCTGGGGTCTCCACTGTCACCACGGGGCTCCAGTTCTCGCTCTGCCAGTCGGTTCCACAGATAGCACGGACATAAAAGTCGTATGATGTATCGGCCAACAAGTCGGTAACAGTGAAGCTATTCGTCGTGGTGGTCACGAGGGTACCATTGCCCTGGTTGAAGCCACTCACTCCGTATACTATCTCGTAGTCCTGCGCATTCTCGATGGCGGGCCATGACAGCGTCACGCTGTGGAAGGTAACCTCTTCCGCGACCACCTCCGTGACCGTCGGGCATACCTGCGTGGTGAACGGGAGGGTATCGCTCCAGATGCCCTCGATGTTCTGTGCATGTCCACAGAGGGCACGGACCGCGGCATAGTAGGTCACACCTGCGGTCAAGTCTCCGATGGAGACCGAGGTGGCAGTCACCGTGCAGATGGTATCGTATATCGTGTTGAACACATGGAGGTCCCAGGCGGTCTCATTGCCGCGGGGCGCCCATGTGAAGGTGGCAGCGGTATTGGAGAGAGCCGCTACCGTCAGACCGTCGGGGGCGAGGCAGCCCAGGCTGTCGGTCGTCACGACGGCAGTGCTCCAAAGCGAGACATCCATGCTGTCGCAACGCTGACGCACACCTACCGTATACGTGGTGGCAGGCTGCAGGCCCGCAAAGCGGTAGCTGGTGCCCGTGAGGCCCGTGGCCACAGGGACAATCGCGGAATTCCAGGGACCGGCGGTGATGGCCACCTCGCAGTCATCGGTGCTGCCCGACCACATAAGGGTGACGCATTCGTAGTCGTGGGGCGTACCCATGAGGGGCGGCGCGAGGCATGTGATGCTCGACGACACCTCGATATTATCGATGCAGGCCGAATAGAAGGTGGAGTTGTAATACCATTTGAAGGCAATGAAGAGCGCGCTGTCGGGCGTGGCTGTGCTGCCAGTGGGCGCATAAAAGACCTTCCACGACCGCGGATTTCCAGGACTGTGCCATGAGAGCTGCATCGAAGTCTCGCTCTGCGGGACAGCACTCACATTGTCGGGCACAGGGAAGCAGGAGGCCATGAAGACCTCGATATCGTCCACGTAATAGTAGGTCGCCGCCGAACCGCGACGCATACAAAACGCCAAATTGCGGCCGGAGCCTGTATAGTATTCAAAACTCACCGTATGGCAGGTGTATTCGGTATTCAAATCGATGGTGTCGACCGGCACGAAAGTGGAGCCCTGCGAGGGGTTGCCCATCACCCCCACATACAGTTGGGCGGGATTGGAGCTGCGCCTGGCCCAGAAACGGAGCCGCACATCCCGCATCTCCACCCGTCTGTCGACGGCCGGCAGCACCATGTAGGCATTGGCGGCATACGTCGAGGAGGTGGACATGTAGCAATACATGTAATTCGAACCGCTATGGGAGTTGATGGTGGAGGAACTGATATAGGGGAAGTAATTGGTTGTACCTGTGGCATCGTTGATGCGTGTCCAACCCGAAGGCAACGCCGCCGTGGTGCCCGTGGCATCGCTCTCGAAATCGTGCGTCCACGGAAGCGTGAGGGTTGTCTGCGCCTGCAGACTTCCCGCCAGCAGCAACAGAACGGCTACCAGCAGTGGAAAACCATGCTTTCGCATAAGGGGAAAATTGCAATTGGCCATAACGGTTATCATTTACTCCACAAATATCATGTTATCAAAATAATACACACCACCCCTCAGGGCGGTAATAGAACACAAAAGTACAGAATATTTCCCAATTTTCCAACCCCTCCCCTACTTTTTAATAAAAAAGGCCCTCTTTTCCCGCCCGTACACCCCTGTAATTTAACATATTCCCTCCCCTCACCTCCCTTTTTCCGCTCCTTCGGTGTAATTCCAGTGTGCCTTCGCCTTAACTTCGGTGTGATTTTTGTGATCTTCCCATGATCTTCCCATGTTCTTCCCATGATCTTCCCATGATCCTCCCATCGAGGATGGGAAGAACACGGGAAGAATTCGGGTGGAACATGGCTACAACTCCGAGACCACACCGACACCACATAAAAGGCACACTGGAGTTACATAAAACTCATGCTATCAGATACCTGGACATGTTTTATCATAAATACGGGAAGGGACACAATATTTTCCCCGAACGAGCGTTAGTTATGCACCTTCATTTTTATTCACCAATCTCCACCCCATGAACAACATCGAAATCATTATTGAGAACACCAACGAGCGGCGCCTGGTGCCGCAAAACACCACACTGGCCGAAGTGGTTCAGGAGTATTACAGCGACCTGGGCCGCCTGCCACTGGAGAACCCCATCCTCGGCGCGTTGGTCAACAACAAGGTGGAGAACCTGAGATACAGACTCTTCTCCCCAAAGACGATATATTTCTTCGATGTAAAGCACACCCAGGGCTGGCGCATGTACCAGTCGTCGTTGATTCTCATGCTGTATAAGGCGGTGAAAGACACCTACCCGTCGGCCCGGCTGGCGGTGAAGCACTCGCTGAACGGCGGCTTCTACTGCACCATCGACGAGGCCCCCGAGGCAGACCGCTTCAAACTGGCCTTCGCCGTGCGCAACCGCATGATCGAGCTACAGAAGCTCGACTTGCCCTTCACCTCGCGCCCCATGCTGCTGACAGAGGCCATCGAGGCCATCCGCGACCAAGGCATCCCCGAGACACTGAAACTGCTGGAGCAACTGAACCAGCTGTATATCAACATGGACTTCCTGGACGGCACCATCCACAAGATGAATTCCAAACTGGTGCCCTCCACGGGTTGCCTGCGGGCATGGGATTTCCGCACCTACGGCGACGATGGCTACCTGCTGCAGATGCCCGACCCACAGCATCTGGACAAGATGCCCCTGCTGCCCGACACTCCCAAGCTGTTCAGCATCTTCCAGGAGCACCAACGCTGGGCCAGCCTGCTGCATATCCCCACCATCGCCGACCTCAACCGCATCGTGCGGATGAAGGGGAGCAGCACCCTGGTGCTCGTGGCGGAAGCCCTGCATGAAAAGAAATATGCCGCCATCGCCGACATGATTTACCAACGGCGCAACGAGGTGCGCATGGTGCTGCTGGCCGGCCCCTCGTCGTCGGGCAAGACCACCTCGTGCCGCCGCCTCAGCGTGCAGTTGAGCATTCTAGGGTTCGACGTGAAGCAGATGTCGCTGGACGACTACTTCATGGACCGCGCCCGCACCCCCAAACTGCCCAACGGGGAGTATGACTTCGAGTCGATTTACGCGCTCGACCTGCCGCTGCTCAACGACCACCTGCAGCGACTGTTCCAAGGCGAGGAGGTGGATATGCCCACCTTCGACTTCCTCAAGGGCGAGCCGGTGTACAACGGCAAGAAAATGCAGATGCAGAAGAACAGCATTCTGGTGGTGGAAGGCATCCACGCCCTCAACCCCCAGCTGACGGCCCAGATACCCGATGAACTGAAATTCAAGGTCTATGTGTCGGCACTCACCCAGATTGCCATCGACGACATCAACAGCATCCGCAGCAGCGAGAACCGAATGCTGCGCCGGATCGTGAGAGACAACAACTTCCGCGGATGGGATGCCTACAACACCATCCACCGTTGGGATGCGGTGCGCAAGGGCGAAGAGGAGCATATCTTCCCCTATCAGGAGCAGGCCGACGTGATGTTCAACTCAGCCCTGCTGTATGAGTTGGGCGTGCTGCGCGTCTACGCCGAACCGCAGCTGAAAAAGGTGCCTATGAACTGTGAGGAATATGCCGAGGCCCAACGACTGCTAAACTTCTTGGAGCTGGTGGAACCCATTGATTCCAAGTACGTACCGAACAACAGCATCATGCGCGAGTTCCTCGGCGGAAGCATCCTGAAATACTAATACACTTACCGTATCACTATCTCGTCGGTGAAGAGGTAGCTGGGCTGCCCTGGCAAAGCCTTGACTTGAACCTCCTGAACCTTCACCTTGAACATATCGGCATATTCCGTACCCATCTCCACCTTCTGCGGCGTGGGGATCAACGGTAGAGACGTGCCACGGCACGTCTCGGGGTCGGTGGTTATCCTCGGTAGAGACGTGCCATGGCACATCTCTACATTAGGGGCGGCGGTTATTCCGACCACCAAACACATCGCGATTAGTATTCTCTTCATGTGTACATCTTGTCGGTGGCCCATCGCGCGACATTGTTTTCAATGTATTCGGCGATGGTTTCGTATGATTGTTGGTTGGTGACGATATGTTCATGGAACCGCGCCTGCCAGGCAAACGATTCCCCGAGGGTTTTCGCCCGCCGCGTGACGGTGGATTTATATTGCCCAATGACCACAGACAACCAAGATTTATTCCTTGTGGCGATTTCTATCGGAGACGTGCCATGGCACGTCTTATCTATGACAACGTCATTCCCCCGAGACGTGGCATGGCACGTCTCTACATGCCGTCAATGAATATAATCATGTGGATGTGATTGGGCATCACGACCGCGGCGCCCACCTCGGCATACGGACAATGTCGCGGGATAGCATCCATGCATTCCGCGGCCGCCCGTCCCACCGCCGTGAGATGCATCACGCCGTCACAAATTTCACCAAACCAATGCCGACGGTCATGCGTGCATATCGTCACAAAATACGCCCCGTTGTCGTAATTATGCCATGGGGCACGCACCGTCGGCACACGGTATTTCCCCTCAAACAAATCCGTCATTTCGCATTTATTTTGTCCTCGGTAGAGACGTGCCATGGCACGTCTCTACAATAGGCAATCCAGATAGCGGTGGATGGTCTCTTCGATGCCAAGGTAAAGGGCATCGGAGATAAGGGCATGCCCGATGCTAACCTCGTCACACCATGGTATTTGCTGGTGGAAATACTGAAGATTTTCCAACGAGAGGTCGTGTCCGGCGTTAAGGCCGAGGCCACAATCGCGCGCCGTCTTGGCAGCTTCCACAAAGGGCTTGATCGCTGCCTCGCGGCCAGCGGCATAGCAGCTGGCATAGCTTTCCGTGTACAATTCCACGCGGTCGGTGCCCGTCTTGGCGGCCATCTCAATCATCTGGGGGTTGGCGTCGATGAAGATGCTCACGCGGATGCCAGAGGCTTTGAACTCCTTGACGACATCGCACAGGTAGTCTTGGTGCTTCACGGTGTCCCATCCCGCGTTGGAGGTCAGCACCCCCTCGGCATCTGGCACAAGGGTTACCTGCGTGGGTTTGATGTCCTTCACCAAGTCGATGAAGCCATAAGGACGACTCTTGGATACGCCTTTCGGATTGCCTTCGATATTGAATTCCGTGGTAATGATGGGTTTGATGTCATAGACATCGGCGTAGCGGATGTGCCGCTCGTCGGGACGCGGGTGCACGGTGATTCCCTGCGCGCCGAAACGCTCACAATCGATGGCGAACTGCTTTACATTCGGAGTGTTGCCGCCCCGCGCATTGCGGATGGTGGCCACCTTGTTGATATTTACACTGAGCTTGGTCATAACAGCGTATTACAGTTTGAATGCTTTCTTGATGGCATCGACCATGTCGAGTTTCTCCCATCCGAAGAACTGGACGGTCTTCTGCACGGGCTTGCCGGCCTTGTATACAGTAACTTCGGCCTCGTAGGGGTCGCGACCCATGTGGCCGTAAGCAGCGGTGGGGCGGAAAATGGGGTTCTTCAAGCCGAACCGCTCAACGATGGCATAGGGGCGCAGGTCGAAGAGTTTCTTTACCTTGGCGGCTATCTCGCCGTCGCTGAGGGCGACTTTGGCGGTACCGTAAGTATTGACATAAAGACCCACCGGCTCGGCCACGCCGATGGCGTAGGCCACCTGCACGAGGGCTTCGTCGCAGAGACCCGCGGCCACGAGGTTTTTGGCAATGTGGCGTGTAGCATAGGCTGCCGAGCGGTCGACCTTGGAGGAATCCTTGCCGCTGAAGGCACCGCCACCATGGGCACCGCGACCGCCATAGGTGTCGACGATGATTTTGCGACCCGTGAGACCAGTGTCGCCGTGAGGACCGCCGATGACGAATTTGCCCGTGGGATTGACGTGCAACACATACGGTAGAGACGTGCCATGGCACGTCTCTACAAAGAGGCGCTGGATGTCTTTCGGCAGGCGCTTGACGACGCGGGGAAGGAGGATTTTCTCGACGTCGGAACGAATCTGTTCCTGCTCCACATCGGGGTCGTGCTGGGTACTAACAACAATGGTATCAATGCGTTCTGGCTTGCCCTCATCGCTGTACTGCACCGTCACCTGGCTCTTGGCATCGGGCCGCAGGTAGTGCATCTGCTTGCCCTCGTGGCGTATTTTGCCAAGCTCGATGAGAATAATGTGCGCCAGTGTGATAGGCAGCGGCATCAGCTCGTCGGTTTCGCGACAGGCATAGCCGAACATCATCCCCTGGTCGCCCGCCCCTTGGTTCTTTTTCTCTTTGCGGGAGACACCTTGGTTAATGTCCTGGCTCTGCTCGTGGATGGCGCTGAGCACACCGCAGCTCTCGGACTCGAACTTATATTCGCCTTTGGTGTAGCCGATGCCCTTGATAACATCGCGCACAGTGGTTTGCACATCGACATAGCCGTTGCACGACACCTCGCCGCTCACCACGGCCAGGCCGGTGGTCACCAACGTCTCGCAGGCCACATGGCTCTCGGGGTCATGACGAAGAAATTCGTCGAGCAATGCATCGGAAATCTGGTCGGCCACTTTGTCGGGATGGCCTTCGGAAACAGATTCGGAAGTGAAGAAATAACTCATGTACTTTTACTTTTTGATGTTGAACATAAAAAAGCAAAGGGGGAAGAGAATACTTGATTGTAGGGTGAAAATCATGTTTTTAGCATTATTTTTCAGTGGTTGCAATCATTACAAATCTATCCACTTTGCGAGTGCAAAAATAGCACTTTTTTCTCACATAATAAGAATGTGTGACGAAAAATGTGTATCTTTGCAAATTCAAAAATCTTCTTAAACATACACCCATGAAGAACAAAGTAACCGAGTTGATTTCCTCCGTCAAGGGAGGGTATAATTGGCAGTATTGCTCGCTGGGCGGCGTGACGCGCGTCAAGATTTCCACCGGCGAGGACATCGCCCATCTGCACGAGCTGGACCAGACCATGTGGACCGTGCTGAGTTGTCCTGTAAAAGGTCTGGAGCTGGAAGAGCGCACGCTGCAGCTGATGGACAGCGACAACGACGGCAAAATCCGCGTGGATGAGGTGACTTCCGCCTCGCAGTGGCTCTGCCGCGTGCTGCGCGACCCCAACAAGCTCATCGAAGCCTCCGACACGCTGACACTGGACGACCTGAACCGCGACGACGAAGAGGGTGCCAAACTCTATGAGAACGCCCAAGAGGTGCTGAAGCTGATGAACGAGAGCAGCGACACGCTGAGGCTGAAACAGCTGACCGACTTCCTAACCGCCCACGACAAGACGCTGGCCGACAATCTGGAAGCCGCTGCCAAGAATACCGAAGGCGTAGAAGCCCCTTACGGCGACAACACCGCCGACGCAGTGGCCGCCGTCAACGCCCTGCGCGACAAGATGGCCGACTTCTTCATGCGCTGCCGCTTCGTCCAGTTCCACGCCGAGAGCTCAGCAGCGCTGGACGTGGACGTTGAGAAGATTGCCGCCCTCAGCCAGAGCAATATCGCCACCGGCACCGACGAAATCGGTAAATACCCCATCTCGCGTCCCATCGCCAACGTGGTGCTGCCTATCAACGAAGGGCTGAACCCCGCCTGGCAGGCCGCCGTGGCCAAGGTGAAGAGCCTCGTCCTTGACGTGGACTACCCCGGCAAGGAGAGCATCAGCGAGGATGAATGGAACGCCGTGCTGGCCAAGGTGGATGCCTATACCGCCGCTGTGGCCAGCCATCAGAAGGCGCTGGCCGACGAACTCAACGAGAAAGCCAAAGAGGTGTACACCCTCGTACAACCCGTGGAGAAACTGCTGCGCCTGACGCGCGACTTCTACTGCCTGCTGCGCAACTACGTCATGTTATCAGACTTTTACGACCGCAGCAAACAGGCCATCTTCCAAGCCGGTAAGCTGTATATCGACTCGCGCTGCTGCGAACTCTGCATGCGCGTCACGGACATGGGTACACAAACTCTCCAAGCCCCCTTCAGCGGCATGTACCTGGTGTACTGCACCTGCACCTCGCGGGTGAAGAACCAGACCATGGAGATTGTGGCCGCCGTCACAGACGGCGACGTGGACAACCTGCGCGTGGGCAAGAACGCCGTGTTCTATGACTGCGCCGGGCATGACTGGGATGCCACGATTACCAAGATTATCGACAATCCCATCAGCATCCGCCAAGCCTTCTGGTCGCCCTACAAGAAATTCCTGAACTGGATTACTGAGAAAATCAGCAAGTCCGCCGCCGAGAAAGAGGCCAAGAGTTTTGACGACATGACCTCGTCGGCCGATAAGGCCACCACAAAACTGGTCAACAAAGAGGTGGCGGAAGTGGCCGAGAAAGAAAAACCCAAGAAACAACCGTTCGACATCGCCAAGTTCGCCGGTATCTTTGCCGCCATCGGTTTGGCCGTCGGCTATATCGTCGGCGCGCTGACGGGCCTTGTGAAGAGCTTCGCCAGCAATCCGTGGACGATTTTGTTGTTCATCATCCTTATCATGCTCTGCATCTCGGGACCATCGATGCTCCTTGCCTGGCTGAAGCTGCGCAAACGCAACCTCTCGCCCGTGCTCAACGCCAACGGTTGGGCCATCAACAGCAAGATTGTGGTGAACGTGAAATTCGGCGCCACGCTGACCTACTTGGCCAAGTACCCCAAACTGGTGCTCGACGACCCGTTTGCCGAAAAGAAAATGCCCAAGTGGCTGCGTTGGACCATCACTGTCGTCTGCATCCTGGCCATCCTGTTTGTCTATATGTTCTTCACCAATAGGCTGGCACCCGCCGGAATGCCGTTCAACAAAGAGAAATTCCAGACCACCTTCGTGGGCAAGATGGTATACGGAGTGGCCGATGGCGTAAAGAGCGCCGTAGATGACGTTGTCCCCGAGAACGCCGATAGTGTTCCTCCTGCTGAACCCGCCCAATAACCTCCAATCACTAATCACTCATCACCAATCACTAGTCACTATTCACCATGTATCGAACCCATACCTGTGGCGAGCTTCGGCTTGCCAATCTCGGCCAGGAAGTGACCCTCTGCGGCTGGCTGCAACGCTCGCGCGACCTCGGAGGAATGACTTTCATTGACCTGCGTGACCGTTACGGCCTCACCCAGCTGGCCTTCAACATGGAGACCAACGCCGACCTCTGCGAACAGGCCCGCCGCCTGGGACGCGAATATGTCCTGCAAGTCACCGGCACCGTCATCGAACGCGCCAGCAAAAACAACAAGATACCCACCGGCGACATCGAGATTGAGGTGACGAAACTCGTCGTCCTCAACGAGGCCAAAACGCCGCCCTTCACTATCGAGGACCAGAGCGACGGCGGCGACGACCTGCGCATGAAGTACCGCTACCTCGACATCCGCCGCAACCCCGTGCGCCGCAACCTCGAGTTGCGCCACCGCATGGCCATGTTGGTGAGGAACTACCTCAGCGACCGCAATTTCTTGGAAATCGAGACCCCCATGCTCATCAAGTCGACCCCCGAAGGGGCGCGCGACTTCGTGGTGCCCAGCCGCATGAACCCCGGCGAGTTCTACGCCCTGCCGCAGAGCCCCCAGCAGTACAAGCAGCTGCTCATGGTGGCCGGCATGGACCGCTACTTCCAGATTGTGCGCTGCTTCCGCGACGAGGACCTGCGTGCCGACCGACAGCCCGAATTCACCCAGATTGACTGCGAGATGTCGTTTGTGGAGCAGGAGGACGTGCTCAACATGTTCGAAGGCTTGGCCAAGCACCTCTTCAAAGAGGTCAAGGGGCTGGAATTCGACCAGTTCCCCCGCATGACATGGCACGATGCCATGCGCCTCTACGGCAGCGACAAACCCGATATCCGCTTCGGCATGCAGTTTGTCGAGGTCAACGACGTGGTCAAAGGCCACGGTTTCGGCCTCTTCGACAACGCCGAGTTGGTGGTGGGCATCAATGCTGAAGGCTGCGCCGAATACACCCGCAAGCAACTCGACGCCCTCACGGACTTCGTGAAGCGCCCGCAGGTGGGTGCCGGCGGCATGGTGTATATCAAATACAACCCCGACGGGACATTCAAGTCGAGCGTCGACAAGTTCTACACCCCCGAAGACTTGAAGGCCATAGCAGATAAATTCAACGCCAAACCGGGCGACCTGATGCTCCTGCTCTGCGGCCCCGCCATGAAGACCCGCGTGCAGCTCTGCGCCCTGCGCCTGGAGATGGGCAACCAACTGGGACTGCGCAACCCCGAAGTCTTTGCGCCCCTGTGGGTCATCGACTTCCCCCTGCTGGAATGGGACGAGGAGACACAGCGTTACTACGCCATGCACCACCCCTTCACGGCTCCCAAGCCTGAGGACGAGGCGCTGCTGGACGACCCCAACCGCTGGGGCGACATCCGCGCCAACGCCTACGACATCGTGATGAACGGCGTCGAGGTGGGCGGCGGCAGCATCCGTATCCACGACCGCACGCTGCAGAACAAGATGTTCCACACGCTGGGCTTCACCGACGAGAGCGCGGCGGCGCAGTTTGGCTTCCTCATGGACGCCTTCACCTACGGCGCACCGCCCCATGCCGGTCTTGCCTTCGGCTTCGACCGTCTCTGCTCCCTCTTCGGCGGCGCCGACAGCATCCGCGACTTCATCGCCTTCCCGAAAAACAACAGCGGCCGCGATGTCATGAGCGGAAGCCCCTCCCCCATCGCCCAAGAGCAGCTGGACGAACTGTGCATAAAACTAGCCAACTAGAGAGACTAGAGCAACTAGTTAAACTAGATCAACTAGAAAAAGAAAAAACTGATTACTATGCCCGCCAAGAGCATCTTCAGGAGAACTGCCAACTGGAAGAACCTGCATTTCTACCACAAGGCAGACACTCTCTACCAGATGACGGTGGTTTTCTGTCATAGGTTCCTTCCCACGCATGGTGACCGCACCGTAGACCAGATGGTACAGGCCGCCCGTAGCGGCAAGCAGAATATCGTGGAGGGAAGTGAAGACGGAAAGACCAGCACAGAGATGGAGCTGAAGCTGCTCAACGTGGCACGGGCGAGTCTGGGAGAACTCCGGGAAGATTACGAAGACTACCTGAAAAGTCATTCTCTGCCTTTCTGGGACGCGAAGCATCCCCGTTTTGATGCCATGCTGACTTACTGCCGTGGGCACAACGACTATGCCGACTATGCAGCCCTTATCGAGAAAATGACGGAGGAGGAAATATGCAATATGGCCATCACGCTGTGCCGCATCACGGACAAAATGATGGTGTCGTACTTGGAGCATCTGGAGAAGCAGTTCGTCACGGAAGGCGGCATCAAGGAACGGATGCACTCCGCCCGCACTGGCTACCGACAAGAACAGGACGCCAAAATGGCCGCCCTAGAACAGGAAAACCAACGTCTGAAAGCACTGCTCCAACAGCATGGAATACCATACTAGAGCAACTAGTTAAACTAGAGCAACTAGAGAGACTAGTTAAACTAGAGAAACTAGAAAAACCAGAAAAAATGCCTGTTAAAGCCCTTATCAAATCCATGCGTCTCCGCACATTGCCCCTGTCGCTGGCGGGCGTGGTGTGCGGAGGTGTTATGGGGTATGCCCATCCGGCATGCCGCCCGGGGTCGCACATCTTCCTTGTCCTCACCGCCGTCATGCTGCAGATACTCACCAACCTGAGCAACGAGCTGGGCGACCACCTCAGCGGTGTGGACGGCGAGGGTAGAGAAGGACCCAACTACAGCATGGCCGACGGAGGCCTCACAGTAAAGCAAATGTGGCGCGCTATCAACATCTTTGTCGTCCTTTGCGCCGTGAGTGGACTCATCATGCTCCTCTTGAGTTTTCCCTTGAACAGCATCGAGTTCTGGGTGTTCATCCTTTTGGGTGCGGCAGCCATCTGGGCGGCCACGCACTATACCCTCGGCAAGAAGCCCTACGGCTACATAGGCCTGGGCGACCTCTTTGTCTTCCTTTTCTTTGGCCTTGCAAGCGTGCTGGGCAGCCATTACGTCATTGCCCACACACTTCTGTCGCCCTATACACAGAGCATCCTGCCCGTCCTGGCTCCTGCCGTCGGTGTAGGGCTTTTGAGCGTGGCGGTGCTCAACGTCAACAACATCCGCGACATGCAGAGCGACAATGGGCTCCGCAAGACCATCCCGCTGCGCATCGGCGAGCGTGCTGCCAAAATCTATCAGACACTGCTAGTGGTACTTGGCGTTGCCTGTTTTGCATGGAACACGGAAGACCTGTTTATGTACGTGTTGCCTCTAAGCCCCTTCTTCCTGTGGCACATCATCGGCGTGTGGCGCCGCAAAGGCAAGCGTCTCGACCCCATGCTGCCGTTGCTGGTTCTCAGCACCTTCGTGCTGGCCTGGTGGTATGCGGAGGTATACAATACTGAACTGACTTGCCCCTGGCCTATCTGGTAGCCTATGGCCTACGACTTCGACAAAATAGCGCGCGACTACGACCGCATGAACCATCTCATGACCCTCGGTCTCGACTGCCTGTGGCGGCGGCGAGCCGTGCGAGGGTTGCATGGCAATGTGCTGGATGTGGCCTGCGGCACGGGCGATATGGTGGTGGAGTTGCTGAAGCATGGCTGCACCGTGACCGGCGTGGACCTCAGCGAAGAGATGATGGCCATTGCCAGGCAGAAGGCTCCTGCGGCCACCTTTATGCTTGCCGACGCCGAGCACCTGCCATTCCCCGACGAGGCCTTCGATGCTGTCACCTGTGCCTTCGGCGTGCGGAATTTCGTACATCTGGAGCAAGGGCTGAGCGAAATGCTGCGGGTGCTAAAGCCCGGCGGCACGATGGTGATACTGGAACTGGCCACCCCCGACAGCGCATGGGCAAGGCCTTTCTACCAGTTCTATACCAAACATGTCATCCCCTGGCTAGGCAGTCGTATCGCCGGCAACCGCGAGGCCTACACCTACCTGCCCGAAAGTATCGAGCGGTTCCCCAAAGGGGAAGCCTTTTTGAATATACTTCGACATTCCACAACCCACATTCAACATTGCCACCATCGGCGGCTTACCTTCGGCGTCTGCCGACGCTACACCATCACCCGTTAAGCCAGCGACTGCAGGCCACAGTAATGCATCGGGTGGAAGTGTTTCACATCAATCTGCTTGAGCAACTGCAAGGGTCCGCGCAGCATCTCCTGTCCCAGCCGGGGGTCCACGGGAAACATGGCATGGGTGAGGCGAGGGTAATCCTTGCGGATGTCGCGCACGATGGAGAGGAACAGTTTCTCCATCTGGTCAGGGGTGGTCTTTACGCGGTCGGTGGCCGAGGTGCCGTCGGGTGCAGGGAAGTACCAATTGTTACAGTCGCCCGCATGCAACAGCGTGGTGCCGTCAGGAAACTCCGTCACGGTGGAGACCCCCACATCGGTGGAGTGGTAGGCTCGCAGGGTGAAGTGCGGAGTGTCATACCGCTCGCCAAACCGCAACACCGCCAACGGAAGTGACGGGTCGACACGGCGGCGACGCACCGTATCGTAAGAAAGCATCAGATGCCACTGCGAGCGGGCGGCACACCACTGCAGGATATCGGGGTTGTAATGGTCCTCATGGAAATGGGAGACCACAAAATAGACCTCCCTCCCCTGCCCTTCCGCCTGCTGGAGGAGGGACTGGAGGCGGCCGTCGGGGTCGCGCCAATAATCATACACCACCACACATTCCGCCGACACAGCGGCGAAGCAGCTATGGTAGATATACTGCAGGTCAACCATGCTTCCGGCAGACACGGCTACAAAAAGAGGACTTTCCACTCGCCGTCGCGCTTGGCACAGCGGACTTCGGGAGTGGCCTCAACCGTATCTGAGCCTTCACTGAAGGTCACCTTGGTGTGCACCAACACCGAAGCGGTGGTGTCGCCCTCCTCCATCTCGGACGAGAGCACCTCGTAAGCGTGGATGTTCATCTTCATGCTCTTCATAATCTCCGCCACCTGAGTCGCATTCTCGGACGATACATTGGTGTATGTCAATGCCTCGGTATAGGCAGAACGGCAGAGAGCATCATAGAAGCGGTCGGTCACCTCTTCAGGACTGTTTTTCGTACACGAAGTGAGCGCAAAAAGCATCACCAGTGTCAACGGAAGAATCTTTTTTATCATACAGATAGAATGTTTTGGGTAATCGTAATACACTATTTTAGAGATTGCAAAGATACAAAAAAAATCCTTTCCACACGTTTTTTTCATTAATTCGGTTTTTATTAGTATTTTTGCAAATTCAAATAACGCATGATAGAGCAACTTATATTCGGTATCATCTGCGGCATAGCGCTGTCGCTGTTTTTCAGCTTCGGCCCTGCATTTTTTTCGCAGTTGCGCACCAGCATCCAGTACGGATTCAAGAGGTCGTATCCCTTTGCCTTCGGTGTCAGCGCTGGTGACGTACTGATTGTATTCCTGATGCTTACCGTGCTGAAGGAATTTGACCCCGACCGGTTGTACAATGCGTTGCACACCCCTTGGGTAGCCACCCTCGGCGGGGCTGGGCTGGCCTGCATGGGTATCTACTATTTCCGCAAGAAGATCACCCATGTAAACGAAGACACAAAGAGCCGCATCAAGTTCAAGAGCGTCGACGGTGAACCCCGCCGCCGCACGATATTCATGCAGGGTTTCCTCATCAACTTCATCAACCCGCTGATTTGGATATACTGGGTCTCGGTGGTCACCCTGTTGACCGGCGAGTTGAAGCTCTCGCTGGCAGAACGATACATCTTCTTCGTCGGTGTGTTAGGCACCACGCTGGGACTGGATATCCTCAAGAGCAAAGCCGCCTCGCTACTGCAACGCGTCATCACCGCCAGGCTGCTCAACATCACCAACAAGGCCACCGCCATCATCATGTTCGGCTTTGCCGCCTATCTGGTCATCTCGATGATTATCTATCAGGTCGACCCTGCCGCCCGCGAGCGTGGACAGCAACAGGAGCCTATCTCCACCCAGATGATGCGAGGGGTGCAGACCAAGAAAATCGACACCTCTCTGCTGAGTCCGGTAAACAGCAAGAAAAACCCGGCAGACCATGAAGAGAATATCGTCACTCCAGACCCCGTCCGCGAGGGTTCGGAGTAGTCGTCCCTCAATCCCAAGTTCCATGAACCAGACCCTCCAAGACCTTATGACTCGCCGCAGTGTCCGCGGCTACAGTCCGAAGATGCCCTCCCGCGAGGACATCGAGACCATCTGCCGTGCCGGCACTTTCGCCCCCACAGGCAAGAACACCCAATGCCCTCTCATCCTGGCCGTCACCAACAAAGAACTGCGCGACCGCATGAGCCGCCTCAATGCCCAGGTGATGGGGGTGGACAGCGACCCCTTCTACGGTGCGCCAGTGGTACTGGTGGTACTGGCTGACAGAGCCACCGGCCTCACTCCCGTCGAAGACGGAAGCCTCGTCATGGGCAATATGCTCAATGCCGCCCACGCCCTCGGGCTGGGCAGCTGCTGGATTAACCGCGCCCGCGAGGTTTTTGCCATGGAGGAGGGGAAAGCCATCCTGCGTGAACTCGGCATCGAAGGGGACTATATCGGCATCGGCAATTGTGTTGTCGGCTACCCCGCCGTGCCGCCGCGTCCCGCCGCACCCCGCAAAGAGGGGTATGTGCGATGGATTGATTGAGGCTTGGAAAACTCTCGCCATCGAGCAATCTGAAAATAAAACAACAAAAATGCTTCGAGAAGAAACCGTCTTCGGACCCATCCATAGCCGCCGTCTGGGCACCTCGCTCGGCATCAACCTGCTGCCCGAGAAAGGGAAGATATGCAATTTCGACTGCATCTACTGCGAATGCGGCTGGAACAAAGACGGCCGCGACGACACCCTGCTGCCCTCCGCCGAAAAAGTGCGGACTGACTTGGAACGGATGCTGCTGCGACTGCAGAAAGAGGGGACAAAAGTAGACTCCATCACATTCTCAGGCGATGGAGAGCCGACCCTCAACCCCGAATTCCCACAGATTATCGACGACACCCTTGCCCTGCGCGACCAACTGGCGCCGTCGGCCAAGGTGTCGGTGCTCTCCAACGCCACACGGGTCCACCTGCCTGTAGTGTTCCACGCGCTATGCAAGGTGGACAACCCCATCATGAAGATTGACGCCCCCACCAACGAGCTGATTGCCAAAATTAACCACCCTGCACCGGGATACGACATCGCCCGGGTAATCGAAGCATTGAAGCAGTTCAAGGGCGACTTCATCCTCCAAACCTGCATGCTCCGCAGCCGTGAGTACGACTTTGACTCGTCGCGGCCAGAAGTGCTGGAGGGATGGATGGAGATTGTGCGACAGCTACGACCGCGTGAAATCATGGTCTACACCATCGACCGCCCCACCCCCGCCCAGGGATTGGAGAAGTTCACTCCCGACGAGATGGCCCATCTGGTGCAACCGCTCATCGACGAAGGTTTCCTGATTCAAATCAAGGGATAACCCTCTTCCCCTTTTTAGATTATATAACAAAAAAAAATCTCTATATCAATTATTTTGTGTATTTTTGCAAGTCCTAAGAGACCGCATTTTCGGCTCTCATAGGGCATATAATATACGCACATACAATTGATTAGTTAATATTAACCAACATAGGAGAACCAAGCTATAGCAGCACCATTCAAACCCGGAAGTCCCAATAATGCCAACAAGGGACGTGGAAAAGGCCCTGTAAAACGGGAGCCCGAGTTCCAAATCAACGAACGCATCACCGTGCCCATGGTACGCGTGGTGGGAGAAGGTATGGAACCCACCATCATGAACACCAGAGAAGCCCTGTCCCGTGCGTATGACGAAGGGCTGGACCTGGTGATGATTTCGCCTACCGCCAACCCACCGGTATGCAAAATCATCGAGTACCAGAAATACCTGTACGAGCAGAAGAAGAAAGAGAAGGAACGCAAGGCCAATTCAACGAAAGTGGTCATCAAGGAAATCCGTCTGAGCCCGCAGACCGACGACCACGACTTTGAGTTCAAACTCAACCATGCCAAGCGGTTCCTGAAAGAGGGCAACAAGGTGAAGGTGGATGTCTTCTTCCGCGGACGTGCCATCGTGTACAAAGAACAGGGAGAAGCCCAGCTGCTGAAATTTGCCGAGGCACTGATGGACTACGGAAAGCCCGAAGCCATGCCTCGCCTGGAAGGCAAGCGAATGCTGATGATCATCTCGCCAAAGAAGTAACGAACCAAGTTTATCGTAACATATAGTCCAACTTAAAAAAACAGTAAAGTAATGCCAAGAATGAAGACCAAAGCCGCTGCCAAGAAGCGTTTCGCTTTCACCGGCACTGGCAAAATCAAAAGAAAGCATGCTTATCACAGTCACATTCTGACCAAGAAAGAGACCACGCAGAAACGTAATCTCGACCACACCGCACTGGTGAGCCGCGACGACGAGAAGCGCGTCAAGAGAATGCTTTTAGCGTAAGGATTCAAAGACGAAATGTTGAAAAGACAAAAAGTTCAAGCATCTTTTAGACTTTCAAACCTTTTCACTTTTGAACCTGAAAAAACGGAGTTATTAACCATTATTTAGCGCAGACAAGAGCAGCAGGTTAGCACAATCGTCACCGTGCTGCCGCCTAAATGAAAAAACAATTAATCAAACATGCCAAGATCAGTCAATGCAGTTGCCTCCAGGGCACGCAGAAAAAAAATCCTCAACCGCACCAAAGGTTATTGGGGCAGAGGTAAAAACGTATGGACCGTCGCCAAGAACAAATGGGAGAAAGGTCAGACCTACGCCTACCGCGACAGAAAAAACAAGAAGCGTGAATTCCGCGCACTGTGGATCAACCGTATCAACGCCGGTTGCCGCATCAATGGAATCTCGTATTCTGTATTTATGGGCGAATTACACAAGAACAACATCGAGCTGAACCGCAAGGTGCTGGCCGACCTGGCCATGAACAACCCCGAGGCATTCAGCGCCGTTGTCAAGATGGTGAAGAAATAAGCCAACATTCACGGAGTAATCAACCTTAAAAACTTTATGTCATGGGAAAAACTGAATTAATGCAATATGTAGAGAATTTGGTCGAGCGCAAAGACTTCCCCGAATTCAAGGCTGGCGATACCATCACTGTCCATTACAAAATTAAAGAAGGAAACAAAGAACGTATCCAGAACTTCCAGGGCGTTGTGCTGCAGCGCAGTGGAAGCGGTTCGACTGAGACCTTTACTGTCCGTAAGATTGCCAACGGCATCGGAGTGGAACGTATATTCCCCATCTGTAGCCCGTTCATCGAGAAGATCGAAGTCAACAAGCATGGCGCCGTCCGTCGTGCGAGAATCTTCTATCTCCGCAATCTGACCGGTAAGAAAGCCCGTATTAAAGAGAAGAGATTCTAATCCCTTCCCGCCACGATACACTTGGATAAGAGAGCGTCCCGTGGGACGCTCTCTTTTTTGAATTTGAATTAGAAACCGTTTAAAATCAATCCGAATGTTTTTCTTAAAGCATCAATTAAGAAACTGTTTAAAATTAATCCAATGTTTTTCTTAAAGCATCAAAACGGCATCTTTCCCTCCTTTTTTCGGTCACAATGGACCCCCATTGCTCCCTCAAAAAGAAGAAAAATCTACTCGCTTTGCTGTATAACAAATTCCATCAATTAAATTTAAACAGTTTCTAAATTTAAACAGTTTCTTACATGTCGAGAATTATTCGTATCTTTGCAGAACGTCTTCCAATCAAAGACTTCTACTTAACAACCAATATATAAAGGAGAAAGAACAATGAAAGTAAATGTCAAAAACGTCAGTGAGGTGTCGATTGAGCAGCCCTGCTCCATTATCGACATCATCAAAATGGTCAATCCGGAAGGTCTGAACAACTACTGTGCCGCCAAAGTCAACGGCACCCTTGAGGATCTCCGAACTACCATCGACTCCGACTGCGACATTGAACTGCTCGACGCAAGCCATGAGGAGAGCCTCCCCATCCTGCGCCACACCACCGCCCATATCATGGCCGAGGCCGTAAAGCACCTCTTCCCCGAAGCCAAACTCACCATCGGTCCCTCGACCGACAAGGGGTTCTTCTACGATTTCGACTTCCGTCCCTTCAACCGCGAGGACCTCGACGCCATCGAGAAGGAGATGAAGTCCATCATCAAGAAGGCCACCCGCCTGGAGCGCAAGGTTGTCTCCCGCGACGAGGCAAGGAAGATTTTCGAAGAGAAGAACGAGCCCTATAAGCTGGAGCTGCTCGATGCCATCGCCCCCGATGCCCGCATCACCATCTATAGCCAGGACGACTTCGTCGACCTCTGCTCGGGCCCCCACCTGCTGAGCACCCGCCTCATCAAGGGATTCAAACTCATCTCCAATTCGGCCACCTACTGGCGCGGCGACCGCAACGGCAAGTCGCTGACCCGTATATTCGGCGTTGCCTTCTTCAGCAAAGAAGAACTCGAGGCACATCTAGAATACCTGGAGAACATCAAGAACCGCGACCACAACAAGCTGGGTCGCGAGTTGGAGCTCTTCACCGTGGTCGACGTCATTGGCCAGGGTCTTCCGCTGCTGCTGCCCAAGGGCGCCAAGATTGTGCAGACGCTGCAGCGCTGGATTGAGGACCTGGAGGACAACGAGTGGGGCTACATCCGCACCAAGACTCCGCTGATGGCCAAGAAAGACCTCTACGAGATTTCCGGCCATTGGCAGCACTACAGGGACGGCATGTTTATCATTGGCGACCCCGAAGACGAAGAGGTAATGGCACTCCGCCCCATGACCTGCCCGTTCCAATATTTTGTCTACAAGGCCTCTCCCAAGTCGTATCGTGACCTGCCGAAGCGCTATAGCGAGACCTCTACCCTCTTCCGCAACGAAGACTCGGGCGAGATGCACGGCTTGACGCGTGTGCGCCAGTTCACCATCTCGGAGGGACACCTCATCGTGCGCCCCGACCAGATGGTGGAGGAGTTCAAGAAATGCCTCGCCTTGGCCAAGTACTGCCTGACCACCCTCGGCCTGAACGAGGATGTCACCTATCACCTCTCCAAATGGGATCCCGCCAACACTGCCAAGTATATCGGCACCCCCGAGGTGTGGGAGGAAAGCCAGCAGCATATCCGCGACATCCTGAACGAACTGAACATCCCCTTTGTCGAGGACGACGACGAGGCCGCCTTCTATGGCCCCAAGGTCGACATCAATGCCAAGAACGTCTACGGCAAGGAAGACACCATGATTACCGTCCAGTGGGACTCCCTCCTGGCGCAACGCTACGATATGTTCTATATCGACCAGAACGGCAACAAGGTGCGTCCCTACGTCATCCACCGCACCAGCATGGGCTGCTACGAGCGCACGCTGGCTTGGCTGATTGAGAAATACGAGGGTGCCCTGCCCACCTGGCTCATGCCTGAACAGGTGCGTGTGCTACCCATCTCGGAGAAATTCCTCGACTACGCCGAGCAAGTCACTGCCGAGCTCAAGAGCAACGGCATTGCGGCCACCTGCGACCGTCGCAGCGAGAAAATCGGCTACAAGCTCCGCGAGACCCGTATACAGAAAATCCCCTATGCCCTTATCATCGGGCAGAAGGAGCAGGACGAGCATGTCGTCTCGATGTGGAACCGCAAGGACGGCGACGTCGGCAGCGCCACCCTTGACAAGTTCGTCGACGCCATCTGCAAGGAAATCCGTTCCAAAAGCGTGGAACTGACCATCCGCAAGTAACAATACTTGTCATATAACAGAAAAGCCCGCCAAACGGCGGGCTTTTTTTGTATTCTGTAATGTCTATTCTGTCTTGCGGCCGAAGATGGTGTAGCCGGCACCGAGCATGAAGGTATTGCCTTTGCCGACAGAGTAGCTGGCGGTGATATACCACGGATTGGGGAGTTTGTACCCCGCCCGCATCAGGAAGCCGTTGCTCAGGAACCGGTCGGCTCCGCGATAGCCTATGCCCAGCAGGATGGCAGAATTGTTGGGGAACGAGAAGGCCGCCATCGGGGCGAAAGCAAATCCGATGCCGTGTGCAGCATTGAGCTCCACATAGCCGCCCACCGAAATGAGGTCGGTCACCGGGAAGGTCATATCCAATCCCACAGCGGCAATCACGCTACCTTTATGTTCCACCTCTTTGCGGTCGATATAGTCGCCAATACCGCCGATAGAGGCATTGGCGCCCATGAAGAACTTACGCGCCACGTCGCCACACTCAATGGTCCAACGCACCCGTCCGTCGTATCCGCGCGGGATATAGCAATAAATGCTCTGCCACTTGTTGATGAGGTTGGTTCCAATCTCCTCGAAGGCAGCCTGCAGTTTGTCGAAATTGTTCAACGAATAAAACTTGTTGCCCGAAGTGTTGTGCGAGAGGTTGCTCAACACCCGTTCGAAATCGGTATTGTTGCGGTCCACATCGTTGCCACGGATGGCCAGCACATAGCTCTCAATCTGCGCCCCACCGATACGGTCTTTCTCAATGCGCCGGTTGACATGCTGGAAATACTTGTGTTCCACGCCCTCGGCAGCCTTGCCAATCTTAGGATCAAACGAATCGTTGTCGTAGCCGTCGGTGAAAGCAATCACGTACGAACCATCGTAAATCTTGTCCTTCCCAATGGACAGCCGATCGACATAAACCTTGATATGGTCGAGTGCCTGGTCGATGGCATAGTAGAAAGCAGTACGGTTGTTCAGCTCCAGTTCGTCGATGAACTTGAACATCTCCTTGCGGCTGTCGCGTGTGAGGGGACGAAGGTCGAAGGTCTTGGTATTCTTCATCGAGTTGAAGCCCACGACACCGATATGCACGTTGCCGTCGTCCGACTTGTCGATGATGACATCGATAAACTGCTTGGCGCTGTTCTTCAACTTGACAAAGTCGGCATCGCCGATGGAGGAGCTACAGTCGAGTACCAGCATGATGCTCATCACCTTCTGCTGGGAGAATGCCGCCTCGGCGTTCTCGACCTCACTGTCAATCTGCCAACGGCCGCTGTTGTTCTGCCAACGGTAGAATTTCAGTCCGCAGTTGAACCCCTGCGGATGCGTGGTGGAAGCATGTTCGAACACCAACTGCACACCCTTGTCGGTATCATGGCCGTAGATGGTGTCGGAATTGGTGAACGAGATGCCCTGGCTGCGGACATTGTACAGTTTCCACGCCTCACCCGCGCGGTTGGGGGTGGAGAGCTGTCCCTCAATGAAGAACTTGGCCTTGTCGGCTTGTGCGAAAGTCGAAATAGACAGCAGCGTGGCTGCCAGCAAGATGAATACTCTTTTCATGGTTGTGTGCTTACGTAATGCTTTTCTATAACGACAAACCTCGCCACATATTGTATCATATGGGCGGAAAAAACACCATTGGACAATAAAAAACGCTTTTCCCCGTTTTTCAAGGAAACAACAACCAATACATTTGTCATGAAAAAGACTCTTTTATTTGTGGCCATTGCCCTGGCTTTCGGCCTTACCAGTTGCGACAAGACCAAGAACTGTTCATGCACAACAACCCAAGCTTGGGATGTTGATGATATGGAACCGATGGTCTCCACCTACTCCGGCACCATTGAAAAGGGCGAATGCTCCGACATGAACGCAACCCAGCGGTCTAACATGGGAGGCCAAACCTATACTGCAAAGACAGAATGCGTTGAGGTGAAGTGAGGTAAGGAAACTGTCTCTTGAACACACAGCACGAAAACCCGCTTACCCCCGAGATGGTCGAAGCCATGGGGGTAAGCCAATCTGTCCTTGAGGAGGTCCAGTGCATCGTGGGAAGGATGCCCACGGTGGAGGAGTTGAGCACGTTGTTGGCCATGTGGGAGTCCAACGGGCGGCAGCAGAGCCTATATGCCTGGCTGCGTGGGCAGCACCATGTGGTGGAACGACACGAATACCTGTACGATGGCACCGACAATACCCACAAGGAGATTCGCGAACCACGGGTGAAAGACTGCATCCCGCTATCGCACGAGATGATGGATAGTTTGCACCTGCCCCCGCTGGCCGACCACCAGCGGATAGCCCACAGCCATTTGCTCTATATGGTCGGTCATGTCGCCACCGGTTTCCTCGACTCGGAATACGCCCGTCGCTGCCTGCACCTTGTGGAAGACCCTGTGCGCATGGAAAATGCCGATGAAGAGCTGGAGTATCTGTCCATGATTCTCTCGGCCCTCAACGATGCAGAGGTTATCCGCACCTACTGCCCTGTCGGACAAGGCGGCCTCTTCGCCACACTGGTGTGCAGTTGTGCACCGCATATAGGATTCGATATCCTCACCTGCCGCGAGATACGGCTCGATGCATTCCTCTTCGGCGAGGAGGGTGTGCGACTGCTGGTATCGCTACCCGAAGCACAGGACGATTTCTTCCTGCAAAAAATGGACGAAGCACGTGTCAACTGCTGCTTCCTCGGACATGTCACCAAAGGGCGTGTATTGGTCGACGACATGGACTACGGCGACATTGCAGGGTACTTGAAGCACCTCGCATAACGACACGCTATACACATGTTCCCAATCAGATACCCCCATTAACGAAACAAAAAATCCGTTAATCGTGAAATAAATCGTATCTTTGCATTTTCAAATACACACCTCACCATGGCCGACATCATCAACAACCTGACCCCCGAGGGAATGATTCAAATCATTGACCGCCAGATAGAGAAACTGGACACCGTGGGTAGCGACGACATGATACGCCTGCGCAAACACCTTGAACACGACGCCAGCGACCCCACGATGTGGTTCGACCTCGGTATCGCCCTGAACCAAGCCGCCATGCAACGCGACTATCTGGAGGTGGACCGCGCCCAGTTACTGAACCCCGGAGCCGAGGAAATGGATGTCGACGGAAGCGGCTCCACCCACCTGCTGGAGGAGGCCCTCTCTGTGTTCCGCAAGGTGCTGGAGATGGAACCCGACTACTATGGCGTACACACCCAGATGGGCATCGTCTATTCCAACCTGCACCGTTTCGACGAAGCCGAGCAGTGCTATTTGCAGGCATTGAAGGAAGACGAGGAGGATTTCTCGGCCGCTTACTATCTGGGACTCACCTACCGCGACAAAGGCGACGAAACCCTGGCTCAGAAATACCTGGCCCTCGCTCACGAACTCAACCCCGACGACGACACCTTTGTCAACGCCGCCGGCCTCGCCGTGGAACGATAGGAAAAGAGGCCGCCATAGGCGGATTTATTTTGCCATATCAGAAAAAAGGCTTATATTTGCAATTCCTAGTACATCGCAACTATTAACACAACATATTGATAATGAGACCCGACTTTACCAAGGTAAATTTCCGCGAAACGAAAGAAAACAAAGAATCTTTCGACCAGTGGGAAAAAGAGAACCATATCCAGAAGAACTGGAAGACCCCCGAACAGATTGATGTCAAACCTGTCTACGGGTTGAAGGACCTTGACGGCATGGAGCATCTGAACTATGCAGCCGGCATCGCGCCGTTCCTGCGCGGACCCTACTCGACGATGTATGTCATGCGTCCCTGGACCATCCGCCAATATGCCGGTTTCTCGACCGCCGAGGAGAGCAACGCTTTCTATCGCCGCAATATCGCTGCCGGACAGAAGGGCTTGAGCTGCGCCTTCGACCTGGCCACCCACCGCGGCTACGACTCGGACCACGAGCGTGTGGTGGGCGACGTGGGCAAGGCCGGCGTGGCCATCGACAGCATCCTCGACATGAAGATTCTGTTCGACCAGATTGACCTCGGAAAGATGTCCGTCTCGATGACAATGAACGGGGCCGTGCTGCCCATTTTGGCGTTCTACATCATCGCCGCCGAAGAGCAGGGTGTGCCGCAAGACCAACTGCAGGGCACTATCCAGAACGACATCCTGAAGGAGTTCATGGTGCGCAACACTTACATCTACCCTCCCCTGCCGTCGATGAAGATTATCGCCGACATCTTTGAGTACACCTCGAAGCACATGCCCAAATTCAACAGCATCTCCATCAGCGGATACCACATGCAGGAAGCCGGTGCCACCGCCGATATCGAGCTGGCCTACACGCTGGCCGACGGCCTTGAGTATCTGCGTGCCGGTGTGAAGGCAGGCATGAGCGTGGACGACTTCGCCCCTCGCCTGTCGTTCTTCTGGGGCGTGGGCATGAACCACTTCATGGAGATTGCCAAGATGCGCGCCGCCCGTATGCTGTGGGCCAAGATTGTCAGCCAGTTCAACCCCAAGAACCCCAAGAGCCTGGCCCTGCGTACCCACAGCCAGACCTCGGGCTGGAGTCTCACCGAACAGGACCCCTTCAACAATGTAGCCCGCACCTGCATCGAGGCCATGGGCGCCGCCCTCGGCCACACGCAGAGCTTGCATACCAACGCCTTGGACGAAGCCATCGCACTGCCCACCGACTTCAGTGCCCGTATTGCCCGTAACACGCAAATCTACCTCCAAGAGGAAACCAATATCTGCCGCGTCGTCGACCCGTGGGCAGGAAGCTACTATGTAGAGACCCTCACCCATGAGCTGGCACACCGCGCCTGGGCCCACATCCAAGAAGTGGAGAAACTCGGCGGCATGGCCAAAGCCATCGAGAGCGGGGTGCCCAAGATGCGTATCGAGGAAGCCTCGGCCCGCAAGCAGAGCCGCATCGACTCCAACATCGACACCATTGTAGGTATCAATAAGTACCGCCTCGACCACGAGGACCCCATCGAAACCCTTGAAGTCGACAATACCGCCGTACGCAAGGCCCAGATTGAACGTCTGGCCAAGTTGCGCGCCGAGCGCGACAGCGCCGCCGTCGAGGCCGCCCTCAACGCCCTCACCCGCTGTGCCGAAACCGGCGAAGGCAATCTGCTGGACCTCTCTATCGATGCCGCCCGCAAACGCGCCTCGCTGGGTGAAATCAGCTATGCCCTCGAGAAGGTGTATGGCCGTTACAAAGCAAAAATCAACCTTATCAGCAACGTGTACAGCAGTCAGACTAAAGAGAGCGAAAGCTTCAAGAAAGCCCAAGCGCTCACCGATGAGTTTGCAAAACTCGAAGGCCGCCGTCCCCGCATCATGATTGCCAAAATGGGACAGGACGGTCACGACCGCGGCGCAAAAGTCGTCGCCACCGGCTATGCCGACCTCGGTTTCGACGTCGACATGGGACCCCTCTTCCAGACTCCCGCCGAGGCCGCCAAACAGGCCGTCGAGAACGACGTGCACATCCTTGGTGCCTCGTCGCTCGCCGCAGGCCACAAGACCCTCCTTCCGCAGGTCATTGAAGAACTCAAGAAACTGGGACGCGACGACATCATGGTGGTTGCCGGAGGTGTCATCCCCCCGCAGGACTATGACTTCCTCTTCAAGTCCGGCGTTGCCGCCGTCTTCGGCCCCGGCACCGTTATCAGCGAGAGTGCCATCAAGATGATGGAACTTCTGCTGGCAGCCCGTAAATAAGAGTTTATTTCATACTCAATAAAAGAGAAGGGCATCTGCCACGTGGCAGATGCCCTTCTTTTTGTATGCCTGTGCGAGGTCAGCTGTTCATCGTGGCCTCAATCTCGGCGACAGTCTTGGGGATAGGCTTACCCAGCACACGACAGCCGTCGGCGGTCACCAGGATATCGTCCTCGATGCGGATGCCACCGAAGTCCTTCCATTTCTCCAATTCGGTGAAGTTGATGAACTTCTTGTTCGTGCCTTCGGCGTGCCATTTGTCGATAAGGGCAGGGATGAAGTAGCACCCCGGCTCGTCGGTGATGACAAAGCCCGGCTGCAAACGGCGGCCGCAGCGCAAGCTGCCAAGGCCGAACTGGTTGCTGGGACGGGTCTCTTTATCATAGCCTACGTTAATCTGGCCGTAGTTCTCCATGTCGTGTACATCGAGACCCATCATGTGGCCGAGGCCATGGGGCATGAGAAGGCTGTGGGCACCATTGGCCACAATGTCGTCAAGATTGCCTTTGAGGATACCCAGGTCCTTGTAGCCCTGCGCCAGAATGCGGCTGGCAGCGGTATGGACCTCCTGATAGGTGATGCCGGGACGAGTGACGCGGATGGCTTCCATGTTGGCGGCCAGGACAATCTCGTAGATAGCCTTCTGGCGGGCATCGAAACGACCTCCCACAGGCACCGAGCGGGTGATGTCGGAACAATAGTTCATCTCCGTCTCGCAGCCGGCATCCATCACCAACATACGACCCTTTTCGAGGCGATGGTTGTGATTGTGGTTGTGGAGGGTCTCGCCGTGGATGGTCATGATGACAGGGAACGACACCGGGCCGTTGCCCTTCCATGCCTCGCCCTGCATGAAGCCCGCCAACTCATACTCATAGCGGCCCGGCATAGCCATCTTCATGGCTCCCACATGCATATTGTAGGCCGTGGCGATCGCCTTCTCGATTTCGGCAATCTCCTCATCGCTCTTGATACTGCGCTGCTTGACGCACGCCAGGATAAGCTCCATGGAGGCATAGCGCGGGATGGCTTCATACTTTATGCCCAACAGCATACTCAGCTGACGGCGGTTATCTGCGCGATAAGGCGGCAAGTAGTGAATCTGGGAGGCAAGTGGCGAGAGGTGGGAATCATGGAGGAATTTCTCCAAATCGACCAGAGACCCTGTATTCTTCACTCCCACACTGGCGGCCAGTTCTTTGACGCTTGGCAGCGGACCTGTCCAGATGACATCGTCTATGTCGTAGTCGTTGGCGAAGATATAGTCCTTGCCGCTGTCGCAGTCGAGCACGCCCACCAAGTCCTCGCGCTGGAGACCGAAGAAATAGAGAAACGTGCTATCCTGACGGAACCAATAGGTGTTGTCGAGGTAGTTGCAAGAGGCTTCGTGATTGCCTTGGATGATAATCAAACCGTGGCCTACATCCTTGCGGAGCTGCTCGCGGCGTGCGATATAAGTCTTCTTCTTGAACATGGTGAAATATTTTTGATTTGAAAATGCAAAGATACAAAAAAAAATCGTACTTTTGCAGTCTCTATAAAAAATATATATATTCCAACAACCCTATGAAACAGGAAGAACTGAAACTCAACCCCAACCGCTTGGTGCAATTCCTCCAGAAACCGATGAGCGAATTCACCAAGGCTGATATCCTCAAGGTCATCGAGGAGTTTGAAATCGAGATGATCAAGTTCCGCTACATGGCGAACGACGGACGGCTGAAAACGCTAAATTTCGTCATCAACAGCATGGCCCACGCCGACGAGATTCTCACCTCCGGCGAGCGTGTGGACGGCAGCAGCCTGTTCCCCTTCTTGGAAGCGGGAAGCAGCGACCTGTATGTCATCCCGCGGTTCCGCACCGCTTTCATCGACCCCTTTGCCGAAATTCCCACGCTCGACCTGCTGTGCAATTTCTACACCAAGGACGGCGAGCCCTTTGACATGGCCCCCGAATACACCCTGGCCAAAGCCGGGAAAGCCTTCCGTGAGGCCACCGGCGGCATGGAGTTCGAGGTAATGGGCGAACTGGAGTACTATGTCATCGCCCCCAAGGACGAGCAGTACATGCCCGCCGACCAGCGCGGATACCATGCCTCGATGCCGTTCTGCAAGTTCGAAGACTTCCGTGTGGAAGCCATGAAACTCATCGCCGAGAGCGGCGGACTCATCAAATACGGCCACAGCGAAGTGGGTAACTTCTGCGTGGGCGACACCATGTATGAACAGAACGAGATCGAGTTCCTGCCCACCACCCTGGAAGATGCCGCCGACCAGCTGGTCATCGCCAAATGGATTCTGCGCACGCTGGGCTACAAATACGGCATCACCGTCACGCTGGCCCCCAAAATCACGGTGGGCAAGGCGGGAAGCGGCCTCCACATCCACACCCGTATCAGCAAGGACGGCAAGAACATGTACATCGGTCCCGACGGTCTGACTGAGGTGGCCCACAAGGCCATCGCCGGCATCCTAGACCTGGCGGGTTCGCTGACCGCCTTTGGCGATACCAACCCCACCAGCTACTTCCGTCTGGTGCCCCATCAAGAGGCCCCGACCAACATCTGCTGGGGCGACCGCAACCGAAGCGCGATGGTGCGTGTGCCGCTGGGATGGACCAAAGGCAGCGGCAACATGATGGCCCACTGCAACCCATTGGAAGATAACAAGGAGGTGGACTTCAGCCACAAACAGACCATCGAACTGCGCACCCCCGATGGCAGCGCCAATATCTATCTGCTCCTGGCAGGCATGACCGTGGCCGCCCGCCATGGCTTCGAGATGGCAAACGCCGTGCAATATGCCAAGGACCGCTATGTGAGCGTCAATATCTTCGAGCACGAAGATGTGCTGAAACGCCTCGATGTGCTGCCCGACAGCTGCGCTGCCAGTGCCGACCTGCTGGAACGCGACCGCGCCATGTATGAGGACAAAGGCATTTTCGCCCCCGCTCTCATCGACGGCATCCTCAAAGACCTGCGCAGCTACAACGACCGCACCCTGCGTTCCGAGATAGGCCACGACCCCGAAAAGATTCTCCAGCTGGTGGAGACCTTCATCCACTGCGGATGACCTGCCTCACCCGAAGAGATCCTTTTCATCCATTCCATTTGAATTCAATTTATTCCATCATTTCAATTCTACTCACATGAAAAAAGTATTTGTTATTCTGGCAGCGGCCGTTGTCGCCATGACCACCCTGTCATGCAACAAGGAAGATTCCGACAATGTTCTTGAAGAGTTGGGCAATCGCTTAGAAAACGTTTTCTCTCTCCCGGGCACCACCTGGCACGGCGATTTGAAACGCGATATTCTGACTGCCAACGCCAATGCCGACGCCACCGTCACCTTCCAGGAAGGCAACAACGCCAATGTCAACTTCCTTTTTGACATCTCGATGGCTGGTGTCAGCCTCTACACCATAGACACTGCCCTCACCTGCCAGTACAGGTTCGTCGGTGTCGAAGGACTGCTGTACGACACCAACAGCGTGGAGCTGACCATGCCTTTCAAGAAGATTGACGACACCACTATCAACCTCTACTACGCCATGCCCTCCGCAGCGGCCAATTACGGGGTTGACACCCTCGTCATTCCCATGTACAAAGTCAAATGAATCCAGCGGATTCCGCATCCAACGACTTGTACCTCCTCATCGGGAGCAACCAAGGCGACCGTGCGGCACTGCTGCAACAGACGACAGACCTGATACACCAACGTATCGGGCCTGTCGTTTGCATGTCAAAACTCTATGAGACAGAGCCGTGGGGTGTCTTTGACGACGGGGCGACACCTGTCCAGAATTTCTACAACCAAGCCCTGCGGGTGCAAACCCCGCTCGCTGCCCACGAAGCGCTGCATGAAGCCCTGGCCATCGAACATTTGATGGGACGGAAGCGTCCAGATGGAGCCTGTGGGTATACCTCGCGCCCCATCGACATCGACCTCATCTTCTACAACTCCGCGGTGGTGGAGAGTCCTGAACTGACCATCCCCCACCCCCGGATGCACCTACGGAAATTCGTCCTCCTCCCGCTGTGCGAAATTGCCCCCGATTATATCCATCCACTATTACACAAAACCCTGCAACAACTCACCACAGAATGCACCGACACCTGTTCCTGCTCCTGCTGTGCATGACCTCACTGGTCGCCACCGCACAACACACCCTCAGCGGCACCGTGACCGACCATGTCACCGGCGAAACCCTTATCGGAGCCACCATCCTCGATATCCCCAGCGGCAAAGGTACCACCACCAATGTCAACGGCCGCTACAGCATCACCCTCAAAGGGAATTCGGCCATCCTACGCATCACCTTCGTAGGCTATGAACCCATCTACGACACCCTGACACTACACGGCAACATGTCGCGCAACTACCAGCTGCAGCCCAGCATCCAGCTGAAAGAGGTCGTTGTCACGGCAGCCCGCATCAACTCGCGCGAGTCATCGCAGATGAGCGCCATCGAGATGCCTGTCGAGCAGCTGAAGGCCGTCCCCGTCCTGTTCGGCGAGGCCGACATCGTCAAGGCCATCCAACTGCTTCCCGGCGTGCAGTCGGGCAACGAGGGGTCGGGCGGCATGTACGTCCGAGGCGGCGGCCCCGACGAAAATCTCTTCCTGCTGGACGGGATACCGCTATACAATATCAACCACATGGGGGGCTTCTTCTCGGCCTTCAACGCCGATGCGGTAAAGAACGTAACCCTTTACAAAGGCAGTTTCCCCGCCCGCTTTGGCGGACGACTCTCCAGCGTGCTCGATGTCACCACCAACAACGGCAACGACAAGCACATCCACGGCAACGCCTCCATCGGATTCATCTCTGCCAAAGTCAACCTCGAAGGACCTATTGTCAAAGAGCGTACCACCTTCTGTGTATCTGCCCGCCGCACCTACGCCGACTTCCTCCTCCAACCTCTGGTAAAACGTCTCTCGACCGATGAGAGTGGAAAAACCGACCTGTCGGCAGGCTACTACTTCTATGACGCCAACGCCAAAATCACCCATAAGTTCTCCGACCGCAGCCGCCTGTATGCCACCTTCTACATGGGCAACGACGACGCCTATGCCAAGGTGCGCACCGAAAGCAGCCTGGCCGAAGACCAGTACCTGAACTACACCAACGACTGGGGCAACCTGGTAGGGGGCCTGCGATGGAACTACGTGCTTACCCCCAAGCTCTTCATGAACCTCACCGCCTCCTACACCCAGTACACCAACAGCATGGATGTAGGCATTGAGAAGGTGGCCACCCTCGACGACGGGAGTGAACAGCTCTCCACCATCACCGGCGACTACGAGTCGGGCATCCGCGACCTCACAGGCCGACTGGATTTTTCCTACGCCCCCACCCCCGACCATGACATCCAGTTCGGGGGCTACTACACCCGTCACTGGTTCCGCCCCACCGTGGCCAGCGCCAGCGTCGACTACTTCGACCAAATACAGATGAACGAATCATGGAAGATGGACACCGTCATCACGGATGCCGCCATCCATGCCAACGAAATGGTGCTCTTTGCCGAAGACGACTGGAGTCTCAACGACATCTTCAAGATTAACTTTGGCCTGCATCTCAGCGGATTCCATGTAGAAGACGTGTTCCATCCTTCGCTCCAGCCACGACTCTCAGGGCGCGCCCTGCTGGGCGAACGTCTCTCAATCAAGGCTGGCTACGCCTACATGACACAATACATGCATCTGCTCTCCTCCACCAGCATCAGCCTGCCTACCGACCTGTGGGTGCCCACCACCAGCCGCATTGACCCCATGACAGCCCATCAGCTGGCCGCCAGCATCTGCTACTCGCTGCCCGACGACCTGGCCGACCTCTCCGTCGAGGGGTACTACAAACAGATGCACAACCTATTGGAATACAAGGATGGCGTCACTGCCTTCGGCACCTCGCAGGGATGGGAAGACCTCGTCTGCATGGGCGATGGCTGGACCTACGGAGTGGAATTCCTCGCCCAACGCAACTTCGGACAGCTCACCGGCTGGGTGGCCTACACCTGGAGCCGCACCACCCACCTCTTCGACCGCGAAGGGCAAGTACTCAACAACGGCAACCCCTTCCCCGCCAAATACGATCGCCGACACGACATCTCCATCGTGCTCTCCTACAAGTTCAACGACCGCATTGATGCCAGCGCCACCTGGGTATTCAGCACCGGCAACACCGCCACCCTTGCCATGGAGAAATACGCCGTGGCCTCCGATACTCCTGAAGCCTATGACCTGCCGCCGGAGATGGCCAACAGCATCTCCTATGTCAGCAGCCGGAACAACTTCCGTATGCCCAACTACCACCGCGCCGACGTCAGCGTCAATTTCCACCGCAAATTCAAGAAGTGGCGCCACTGCCACCGCACCATCAATATCAGCGTCTACAACCTCTACAACCATCAGAACCCCTACCTGACCTATACCAGCACCAAGTACACCTACCAAGGGTATTCCAAAGCCTTGGTGCAACTCTCCATATTCCCCATCCTGCCCTCCGTGGCCTACACCCTGTATTTCTAAAAAACATGCCCATGAGATACTTGAACCGCATCACTTTTAGTTTTTCCCTTCTGGCTTTCGCCCTTCTTTTTACGGCATGCGAGCGTGTCATCGAATTTGATACCGATTCCGAGTCGCAGTTGGTGCTCAACGCCATCCCCTCGTCGCAACGGCAACTGTTCGTCAATTTCGCCTACAGCCGCTTTTTCCTTTCCGACACCTACCTGCCGGTATCCGACGTGGACATGGCGGTCAGCGTCAACGGCACCGAATACCGTCCCGACAGCATTGTGGGCAGCAACTATTTCTTCAACTATATCCTCCAAGACGACGACAGCGTTTCCGTCCTCATCCGCACCGGAGACCGCACCGTCACCGCCCACACCCATGTGCCGCGGATGCCACGCGTCTCTACCCCGCTGGCATTCATCGACAGCTCAGGAGTATTCGACCTCCTCACCATCAACTTCAATATCGATGACTATCCCGATTACCCCGAGCAGTACTGTTTCACCATCACCCAGCGCGACAGCGGCCTCCGCTACCGCCCCTACTACGAAAAATACGATACCATCGACACCTCTTACAACACCATGTTTTGCTGCCTCGACAAGCAACTGACCTCGCCCGAGGTATCCTCCACGGAGGCCTTGGGCGGCTATTTCTACTCCCAGCTGCTCGCCAGCGACAAGGCCATCGACGGCACCAACCACAACACCACCCTCCTCATCATCCTGCTCAAAGACACCAACGAAGTGGAGCCCTTCATCCATCAGTACACCCTCAACATCGAGAGCGTCACCACCGACCGCTACCAGTACTTGAAGGACATCGCAGGGGCTACCAGCATGACACAGTACTTCACCGAACCCGCCCCTGTCCACTGCAACGTCAACGGGGCTTTGGGTATCTTCGCCGGCAATGCCCGCTACTCAGTACCTCTCACCATTGTGACATTGCCATTGCCAACCCCAAAACACGAAGGAGTAGAAAATCTAGTTAGACTAGAAAACCTAGAAACGCTGAAAAGACTATCCCGCCACTCCAAATGAACATCTACCTCGTCGGCTACATGTACAGCGGAAAGACCACCGTCGGGCGTCAGCTCGCCCGGCGGCTCAACTACCGTTTCATCGACCTCGACCAAGCCTTCGAGAGCCATTACCGCACCACCGTACCCCTCTTCTTCCAACGATATGGCGAGGCCGCCTTCCGCCAGCTGGAACAGAAGGAATTGCACCTCACCGCGGAACTGGACCACACCATCGTTTCCACTGGCGGCGGCACACCCTGCCATGCCGACAACATGGACTGGATTAACGCCCACGGCACAAGCATATTTCTGGAGACCACGCCCGAAGAGCTTGTCACAAGAGCCCTGAAATCAAGAAAGCAGCGACCTGTCCTATCGGGAATGAGCCCAGCCGAGCTGGACACCTTCATCGCCACACAACTGGAGCAACGGCTTCCCTACTACCGCAAAGCACAACTCTCTTTTCCCGCCGGGAACCCCGACATAGAACTCCTCGCCGACCTTCTGGCCAGCCATGGCATAACCCCTAAAACAGAGTCATCTAACGAATAATACGGGAAAGGCTGCAACTAAGCAGCTGTCCATTGTCGTCATACAGGTGCAAGCCATTACCCTCGCAATAGCGGTACACCTTACAGTTGGCACACTGGCCTTTGTGTGTCCACGAGCGGTCGCGGTAGGGCTGGAAACGGTTCTGCCACACCTCCCATAGGTTGTCCTTGTAGATATTTCCCTGATGCAGGTTGCTGCGGATACTGGTGCAGCCCGATATACTTCCATCACACAACACAGAAGCCACCTCTACCCCGGCGCGGCAATAGTAGAAGCCACCGCGCACCTTACGCTCATAGTCACCCAGATAGCCCTCGCAGGCGTAATCGCAACGGATACGCCCCTCGGCACGGGTACGTTCAACAAAGTCCAGCACACCTGTAAACTGTTCGTTGGAGAGTTGCAACTCAGGGTCATTGGCGGCACGCCCCATGGGGAAGATAGCAAAGATACGCCAGCGACGTGCGCCTAGGGACACAAGGTATTCTTTCAAATCCTCCAACTGGGCGTAGTTGCGCGGATTGACACAGGTCACCACATCCCACAGCAAATCGGGAGTCTGCCCCAACAGGCGGATGGCGTCGGAAGCGTGACGAAAGCTGCCCGCTGTCTGCCGCATCCAGTTGTGTTCCTCCTCCAGGCCATCCAGACTGATGGTGATGGAATGCATCCCACTACGCAACAGCCGCTCCAGACGTGCCGCATCCAGCAAGTAGCCGTTGCTGACCATGCCCCACGGAAAACCGCGCCGATAGAGCTCCAGACCGCAGTCATCTATATCGGGACGCATCAAGGCCTCGCCTCCGGTGAAGATGACAAAGACCTCGTGAGGATTGACATGGGGAGTGATGTCGTCAATCGCCTTGAAGAAATCCTCGGCCGGCATGTCGGGGGTGGTGGAACTCACCTTGCAGTCGCTTCCGCAATGGCGGCATCGCATATTACACCGTAGCGTACACTCCCAAAAGAGAGTTCGCAACGGATGCAGACGGGCGTTGTTATGGCGGTAGGCGCGCCAAAGCTCCTGCTGTATCTTCATGGCAAATGAGGGAAGAACCTATTTCTTGATGACGGTGATGTCCACCTTCTTCTCGCGAGTACCCATATTCCAACCCTGACGGGTGGTCGTCTGGTCTCCTTCGGTGAACTTCACCTCAAACATCTGGCTCTCGTAACTTCCGTTGGCCTTGCCATCGATGTCGCGCACGATAATCTGCTGACTCTCCACCGGCACATCAGTGGTGTGGCACTCATACACCCCCTGTGCGTCGGTGGTGTCCGAGGCCCGTTTCAGATAGTTGAGCACATAAGGGTTGTCCTCGTGCATCTGCTCGGGGTCGATGTCCAAATTCTGGTTGACCAGCACGACCTGCAAGCCTTTCACCGGCTTTCCCTGTTCATTGCGCACCGTTCCATTGACCACAAAGTCCATCGTGGGCACACCGTACATCACAGCCGCTTCGCCACGATCGGAGACTTTGCCAGAAGTCGGCTCAGGCGTGGCGGGGTCGGAAGGACGGGCGGGCTCCTTGGCGGTATGGCATGCTGCCATACCAAACAGCCCCATCGCCGTCAGCAGCAGCCAGTTTTTCACTTTCAGAAACTTTATTTTCATGTCTATATAACGTACCTTTGCCGTGAATATTGTACAGGAGGGAAAAGATTAATAAACTGTTTAAATTTAATTGATGAATTTTGTTATACAGCAAGGCGAGCAGATTTGTCTTCTTTTTGAGGGAGCAATGGGGGGCCATTGTGACCGAGAAAAGGAGGGAAAGATGCCATTTTGATGCTTTAAGAAAAACATTGGATTAATTTTAAACAGTTTCTATATATTCTCGGTCAATGGGGAATTTGTTTTTGCGGGATGCAGCTCCTGTTCCTGTACACGGACACTCTCCACATGGATTTTCTCGAATATCTCCTTGACAAAGTCAGGACTCAACCCCAGTTGACGGGCGCTCTCCAGCCGCTGGCGCAACAATGCGTCCCACCGTTTGGGCTGGAATACAGCCAGGTTACCCTGCGCCTTCACTTGCGCAATCTGCCTCGACAGGTCGAGCCGGGCGGCATACAGTTGCAACATCTGCCGGTCCACAGTGTCAATCTGTTCCCTCAGCAGACGTAGCTGGTCGTCGGCCACCGCCGTATCTGTATGCGGCATCACCAACCCATCCAGCAGCTGTCGCAACGTCTCGGGCGTGATTTGCTGCTGTGCATCGGTCAACGCCTCCTGCGGACAGGGGTGCACCTCCACCATCAGCCCGTCGAATCCCAAGTCCATGGCCGTCTGCGAAAGCATCTGCAACGGCTCACGACGGCCGGCGATATGGCTGGGGTCGCACAATATCGGCACCTCGGGCATTGCACGGCGCAACTCGATGGGCACCTCCCACAACGGAGCATTGCGGAATCCTTCGTTCTTGAACACATCAAACCCCCGATGGATTGCGCCGACATCCGTCAATCCCACCCCCTTGAACCGTTCAATGGCCCCTATCCACAGCCGAACATCGGGGCTGGGGGCATTCTTGACCCACACTGGCAGGGCGGTACCCCGCAGGGCTTCCGATAGCTCCTGCACCATGAAAGGATTGGCCGTGGTGCGAGCCCCCACCCACACGGCATCGATGCCGTAGGCCAGGGCCAATTCCACATGCTCCGGCCACGCCACCTCACAACAGAACCGTAGTTCAGGATTTTCTCGCTTCAATTCAGACATCCATTGCAGGGCCGTCTCCCCCAGGCCGTCGAAACCACCCGGACGGGTGCGGGGTTTCCACACGCCACAGCGCACCATCGCCACCTGCGGAAGGGTCTTTAATGCTTCCACCGCAGCCTCAAGCTGTCGTCGGCTCTCCACGCTGCATGGCCCGGCAATCACATAGGGTCTTTTAATCTCCATACCCATTATAACGGGCCACGCACCGGATTATTGCCCTCTAGGGACTGGAGTTGTCTCGGTGTGGTCCTTATGCGGTTTCGGTGTGCCTTTTGCCCTTCTCCGACGTTTCCCCAGCACTTTTCCCGCACTTCTCCGACCTATGTCGGGAGAAGTGCGGGAAAAGTGCTGGGTATGCGTGAGATAAGAGTAAAAGGACGGAAAAAGGTGCATAAAAGCCACACCGAGAGCAGGGTGAGAGCGGGCTAGGAGAAACTAAAAGGTAAAAACTAAAAAATTCACGCATCACGAGTCACTAATCACTAATCACTAATCACTATTCACGCGTCACTGGTCACGCATCACTAATCACTCATCACCAATCACCTCCGGCGGTTCTCCGGTCATTAAAAACTTAAACTGAAAACAGAACTGAACTAAAAACGAGGGGCTGTACAATATTTTATGGGGGTGTGCGTTTCAATGGAATGAAACGATTGATAATTCTCCTGATGGTGGCCGTGAGCGGTTACGCTATGGCCTGCACAAATTTCATTGTATCCAAGGGGGCTTCCGTTAATGGCAGCACCTTTATCACCTATGCGGCCGACAGCCACACCCGCTACGGCCAGCTGCGCTACCACGCAGGGGGCGACCACCCTGCGGGTGAGACCGTCAAGCTCTATAACTACGGTAGTCTCAAGTTCCAGATAGAAATCCCGCAGGTGGCGCACACCTACCGTGTGGTGGGCTTTATCAACGAGATGCAGCTGGCCATCGGCGAGACCACCTGGGGCGGCATCAAGCCCCTTGACAAGGGCAATGCCGAAGGCATAGACTACGGCAACCTCATCTACCTGGCCCTGCAGCGTGCCAAGGACTGCCGCGAGGCCATCAGGGTGATGGCCGACCTTGTGGCCACCTACGGCTACGCCGAGGGGGGCGAGAGTTTTTCCATCGCCGACCCCAACGAGGTGTGGATTTTTGAGATTACCAGCAAAGGCACCTACGAGAAGGGTGCGGTATGGGTGGCACGGAGGGTGCCCGACGGCTATGTGTGCGGCCACGCCAACCAGGCCCGTATCACCTCCTTTCCGCAGGAACCCGCCAAGTGGAACAAGAAGGCCAAACACCCCGCCATCAGCAGCCGCCACCTCGACTGCATCAACGCTCCCGAAGTGGAATGTGTGTACAGCGCGGACGTGGTGAGTTTTGCCAAGAAGAACGGTTGGGCGGCCTATACTGATAACGCCAAGCCGACAGATGCCAATTTCAGCTATGCCGATACCTACAACCCGTTGACCTTCTCCGGTCTCCGCGCTTGTGAGGCACGTGTCTACGCCATGTTCAACAGGGTGAACCCCGGCATGAAACGCTACGAGGCCTATGCCATGGGCAACAAGAACGCCGAGCGGCTCCCCTTGTGGGTGAAGCCCAGCAAGAAACTCTCGGTACACGATGTGATGGAACTGATGCGCGACCACTTTGAGGGCACCCCCATGGACATGACCCAGGATGTGGGTGCTGGTCCCTTCCACTGCCCCTACCGCTGGCGGCCGATGGACTTTGAAGTCGACGGCAAGAAGTACGTCCACGAACGCGCCATCAGTACCCAACAGACGGGCTTCAGTTTTGTGGCCCAATGTCGTTCATGGCTTCCCAATCATGTGGGCGGCATCCTGTGGTTCGGCGTCGACGACACTTACAGCACCTGCTACTGCCCCATGTTCTGCGCCATCGACAGTGTGCCCCTCTGCTTCCGCGAGGGCAACGGCTCGATGAGCCAGTATAGCGAGACGGCGGCCTTCTGGCTCTTCAACCGCGTGAGCAATTTCTGCTACCTGCGATATGATGCCATGATACAGGACGTGCGTGGGGTGCAGCAAGAACTTGAGGGATTTTTTGTCGGAGAGGCGGAGAAACTGGGCGACACCACCTCCCGCAGCAGGACCACCGAATTCAGCGACAACTGTGCCAGCCTGATGATGCTTGCCTGGGAACAACTTGACCATAGGTTGTTGGAAAAATACATCGACGGCAACATCAAGCACGAGAAAGAGGGCCGTATCGAGACCACCCCCACGGGCGTGGTGCGCTTCCCGCAGCAACCCAAATACCCCGACTGGTTCTACCGCGCCATCGTCAACGACCACGGTGATGTGCTGGCGGTGCCTGCCGACGCCCGCTGACCCTGGGCCTCTTGGTTGAGGCAGGGCACGGAATCAATTATTTTTGCTATCTTTGCAACGGGAAAGAGATTCCCCATGGATTGACAATATACGTATTATGGAATTTAGAATCAACACTATAGAAGAGGCTATCGAAGACTTCAAGGCGGGGAAATTCGTCATCGTGGTGGACGACGAGGACCGCGAGAACGAAGGTGACTTCATCATGGCCGCCGAGAAAATCACGCCGGAGCATGTGAATTTCATGCTGAAGAACGGGCGCGGGGTGCTATGCACCCCCGTCACGGAGGACCGCTGCCGTGAGCTGAACCTGGACATGCAGGTGCATGACAACACGTCGCTGCTGGGGACCCCCTTCACCGTGACGGTGGACCTGCTGGGCCACGACTGCACGACGGGCGTGTCGATGCACGACCGTGCCGAGACCATCCGTGCGCTGGCTGACCCGGCGACGAAGCCCTCCGACCTGGGCCGTCCCGGCCATGTCAACCCCTTGCGGGCCCGCAACGGTGGCGTGCTGGTGCGTGCCGGCCATACCGAGGCGGCGGTGGACCTGGCCCGACTGGCAGGCCTGTATCCCGCGGGTGCCCTCATCGAGATTATCAATGACGACGGCACCATGGCGCGGATGCCCCAATTGGTCAAAGTGGCGGAGAAATTTGGACTGAAAATCATCACCATCAAAGACCTCATCGCCTACCGCGTGGCCCACGAAACCTTGATTCGCAAGGAGCAGGAAGTGTTCCTGCCCACCGAGTGGGGAACCTTCAACCTCATTGCTTATACCCAGCTCGACAACGGTGCGACACACATGGTGTTGCGCAAAGGGGAATGGAAAGAGGATGAACCAGTGCTGGTGCGGGTGCACTCCAGTTGCGCCACGGGCGACATCTTCGGCAGCTGCAAGTGCGACTGCGGCGACCAGCTGCACCGCGCCATGCAGATGGTGGAGCATGAGGGGAAAGGCCTCGTGCTGTACATGAGCCAGGAGGGTCGCGGCATCGGACTGGTCAACAAGCTGCGCGCCTACCACCTGCAGGAGCAGGGGCTGGATACCGTGGACGCCAACCTGCAACTGGGTTTCAAGGCCGACGAGCGCGACTACGGCATCGGCGCCCAGATACTGCGCGACCTCAAGGTCACCAAAATGCGCCTCATCACCAACAACCCGGTCAAGCGCACCGGCCTCGAAGGCTATGGCCTCAACATCGTGGAGACGGTGCCCATCGTCATCGAACCCAACCAATACAACGAGCGTTACCTTAAAACCAAGCAGGACCGCATGGGTCACGACCTGCATCTATAAATATCCCACATGCGGCGCGGAACCACATCCATCCTACTGCTGACGGCACTGGCAGCCCTACTGCTGCCGGTGGGCTGCGCAAAGCAGGGATACCCTTCGGGTGGCCCGCGCGACGTGACCCCCCCGAAGGTGACGGCTACCACGCCCGAGAACGGCACGGCGAATTTCTCCGCCAAGGAGTTTCGCATCGCCTTCGACGAGTATGTGGTGATCAAAGATGCCGAGAACAACATCCTGGTGTCGCCGCCGATGAAACACAAGCCTGAGTATGGCACCCGCGGGCACAGCGTTGTGGTGAAAATCACCGACACCCTGCGCGAGAACACCACATACCTCTTCCAGTTCAAAGGGGGCATCGTCGACTTCAACGAGGGCAACCCGTTGCCGTCGTTTGAATATGTCTTCTCCACCGGCGGCACCATCGACAGCATGACCCTGCGCGGCGTGGTGCTGGATGCGCTGACCCTGCAGCCCCGCAAGGAGGCTGTGACCGTCACCGCCTATGCCGAAGACAGCGTGTACGACTCGATAGTGGCGTTGGAACAGCCGATATATATGACCCGGTGCGATGCCAAGGGCCGTTTTTCCTTTAACCATATACGTGAGGGACGGTACCGCCTTTTCGCCTTCGAGGACGGGGACAAGAACCTGCGCTTGGGTGCCAATGAGGCGATGGCCTTTTTGGACAGTGTGTTGACGGCGGAACCGATGCCTGTGCCCGTCGACACGACGGCGCGTGCCGCGAACGACAGCAGTGCGGCGCAACCTGCAGCGGCTCCACTACCGCCGACGAAACACCAGCTGCGGGTGTCGCTTCTGGCCAAGGAGACCCAGCGGGTGGACAAGAGCGCGTTCCTGCACCGCGGCCGTATCGAGATTGTCACCAAACAGCCCCTCAGCGACCGTTATTCTCTGCGGCCGTTGGAGGAATCGGACGAGATACTGTATACAAGCCTTAACGCCCGTCGCGACACGCTGAGTGTATGGACAGGCTACGAGATGTGCGACTCCCTGGTGCTGGTGCTGAACGACACGCTGCTGAGCGACACGCTGCATCTGCAGTATCGCCAGCGGGCGGGCCGTCCTGCCACGCCGTCGAATAGCCTCTCGGTGAAGAGCCTCGTGGCTTCCAAGCATCCCTATTTTGACACGCTGCGGTTGCTGCTGCCCACCCCTCTGGACCCTGATGGAACTGCCTCGTGGGCCGACACGGCGGTGCGGGTGCTGGATTTGGCCGACAGCAGCATTTCCTATTGTCCCGTGCGCTGGGAGGAGGGGGTGCCGGCCCGCTGTCGCGGATATATCGCCTTTGCGGGCAAACCCGGCGGGAAGTACCGCTTCACGTTGGCGGCGGGTTGCTGCCGCGACATATACGGCCATCCCAACGATTCGTTGGCGGTTGTTACCGAATACACCCTGCCGTCGCTTTATGGCAGTATCAGCGTCGCCCTCACCACCGCCGATGTGGACCCGCAGGAGGGACCTCTCTTGATTCAGCTGCTTTCGGAGAAAGGCGATATCGTGCAACAGCAGACGCCTGCCGGAGGCAAGGTGACGTTCCAACACCTCAAGGAGGGGAAATACACCCTGCGCGCCGTGGCCGACCGCGACGGTGACGGGCAGTGGACGCCGGGCGATTACTGGCAGCACCGCCAGCCCGAGGAGGTCTACTACCTCGGAAAGACCCTCGAACTGCGCGAGAACTGGGACATGGAGGAGAAGTGGGCCGTCGGAGCCCCGTCTGCCGGCAAATGAGCCCTCCATCCTTCCGCCTGAGATAAACCAACCGATACGACCGCATACCTATCTGTCCGCCCATGTTGCAAAAGAAACTGATTACCGGCCTGTTCTGGGTACTGCTGCTCAACCTGCTTATCAAGCCCTTTTGGATACTGGGCATCGAGGTGGGGGTGCAGAATGCAGTGGGCGCGGCAGAGTATGGCCTTTATTTCGCCGTCTTCAACCTGGCCTATATCTTCAACATCCTCCTGGATATAGGGGTGACGAATTTCAACACCCGCAACATCGCGCAACACCCGCAGTTGATTGGCAAGCACCTTCCGGCCATCCTGAGCCTGAAACTGCTGCTGGGGGTGCTGTATGTGGTGGTGGCGTTCACCGTGGGGCTGCTGATGGGTTATTCGTCGAAAGAGTTCCACCTGTTGGCCCTGCTTACCTTTAACCAGTTCCTCAGCTCGCTGATATTGTATCTGCGAAGCAATTTTGAAGGGCTGCTGCTCTTCAAGTGGGATAGCGTCATCAGCATCCTCGACCGCGTGGTGATGATACTCATCTGCGGTTTCCTGCTTTGGGGGCGAGGTATGGGGAACGACGGCAGTTTCACCCTCTTTCATTTCGTCTATGCGCAGACGGCCGCCTATCTGCTCACCGGGGCATTGGCCTTGGGGGTGCTGCTGCGCCGCACCGGGGTGCATGGGCTGCGGTTCAGCCGCCCCTTCTCGCTGGCCATCCTCAAGCAGTCGCTTCCCTTTGCCCTGCTGGTGTTGCTGATGGCCTCGTACAACAGACTGGACCCGGTGTTGCTACAGCAACTCTCGCCGGTGGGCACGGGCGATTACCAGGCGGGCATCTATGCCGGAGCATTCCGGCTGCTGGACGCCCTTACGATGATTGCCTATCTTGTGTCGGTGCCGTTGCTGCCGGTATTCTCCCGTCAGACCAAAGAGGGCGGGGAACAGCTGGTGGACACCCTGCGGATGGTCACCTCGCTGATGGCGGTGTTCGCCATCCCTGCGGCATTGTTTCTGTCGCGGCTGGATGGCGAGTTGATGGAGTTGCTGTATATTGAACATATCGACGAGTCGGCGGCGGTGTTCCGTATCCTTATCTTCTGCATTATCCCGATTTCGGTGACGTACGTCTACGGCACCCTCCTCACGGCAGGGGGGCGACTCAAGCAGTTGAATATTTTGGCGGCTTGTGCGTTGGTGCTCAACGTAGTGGTGAATATTGTGTGCATCCCGCGCTTTGGGGCTGTGGGGTCGGCATGGGCCAGTCTTACCGCACAGAGTTTCATGGCATTGGCACAGGTAGTGATGGCGATGAAAATTTTTAACATACGTCCTCGCCTCGGATATATACTAAAGTTGGCACTTTTTGCGTTATGTATCATAACGGGCTGTTGGCTGATGCCCGACATGGCGTGGTGGACCCAGTTGCTGGTGGCCGCCGCGGGAAGCGTCGGGTTGGCGTTGCTGCTCCGTTTATTGGATTTGAAAGAACTGATACTCATTATCAAAGAAAACAAATAGACAAACTGAAATGAAAAAAGCATACATCTTCCCCGGTCAGGGAGCCCAGTTTGTGGGAATGGGCAAAGACCTGTACGATACCGACCCCCAGTGCCGCGACATGTTCGAGCGTGCCAATGAAATCATCGGTTTCCGTATTACCGACCTCATGTTTGCCGGCACTCCGGAAGACTTGAAGCAGACGAAGGTGACCCAGCCGGCCATCTTCCTGCACTCTGTGATTTTGGCGGCCCATCTGGGCGACCGCTTCCGTCCCGATATGGTGGGCGGCCACTCGCTGGGAGAGTTCAGCGCCTTGGTGGCGGCAGGGGCCATGAGTTTCGATGACGGTCTGAGGCTCGTCATCGCCCGTGCCAACGCCATGCAGAAATGCTGTGAACTGCGTCCCTCAACCATGGCGGCCATCGTGAAACTGGCCGACGACGTGGTGGAGCAGGTATGCGCCGAGATTACCGCTGCCGGCGAGGTGGTGGTGGCGGCCAATTACAACACCCCCGGCCAGTTGGTCATCAGCGGTACCCTTGAAGGGGTGGCGCAGGCATGTGAGAAATGCAAGGAGTTGAAGGGCCGTGCCCTGCCGTTGGCCGTCGGTGGCGCTTTCCACAGCCCGCTGATGGAGCCTGCCCGTGTGGAGTTGGCCCAGGCCATCGAGCATACGGAGTTCCATGCCCCGATATGTCCTTGCTACCAGAACGTCTGTGCCCTGCCGGTCAGCGACCCCGCTGAAATCAAGCAGAACCTCAACAAGCAACTCACCTCTCCTGTCCGCTGGACCGCTACGGTGCAGCACATGGTGGCCGACGGCGCTGCCGAGTTCATCGAGGTGGGTCCCGGTACGGCCTTGCAAGGCATGGTTAAGCGCATCGCTCCCGAGGCTAACGCCTATTCCGCCGAGGCATAAATCACTATATCATCCTCTATAATCCAACTCAATCATGTTCAAAAAGTTCCTTCTCCTTTCGGCAGCGTGGCTGCTCTGCCTGCTCCCCCTGCGGGCACAGTTTTACATAGGCGTGCATGGCGGTGTGACACTGCCGACAGGCTATTACGGTGACTCACGGATGAGCGACAACGAGTGGATGATGACCGAAGGACATCAGCTTCGTGCCGGTGCCGGCACCGGTTTCTCGGGCGGAGTGGATTTCAGCTATTCCATGCCGTTCCTCAACGACTTGTCGGTGCTGTTTTCGGTGGACTTTTTGCAGAGCGGGCCCAACAAGGATGTGCGCAACTACTACAATGGCACATTCGCCAAGCGATACGAGAATTATGACGATTATGAGATGATATTGCCCAAATACCGGAACATACCCATCCTGCTGGGCCTGCGTTACAGTTACCCGTTGGGCACATTCTATGACCTCTACGGCGAAGCACAGATGGGCGTCAACATCCGTCAACTTACCGCATGGCAACTCTCTTTCGCCAGCGGCGAGTTCAAGACAGATGACGGGGTGCTGCCCAGCTACACGTACAAAGAGACCTATGCTTATGAAGACCGTGTGACGCTAGCGTTCCATCTGGGAGCCGGCATCATGATACGCGACATTGTGAGTGTGGGTGCGGGAGTCCACCTGCTGGGCAAAGCACCATTGAGTTGGGATAATACGGTGACGACCTCGTACAATACGCCTGGAGGAAAGCACGAAGGGTCGGCCACAGATCATAGGGACTACACTGACATGAACCCCACGATGGTCTTCATCAATCTCGGGTTCCATATCAACCCCTTCAAGAACTACACCCGCCGCGTGCAGGAGAATTAGAAACGTTTCTTAGTTCGAGCTATTTTTTTATGAGGATGACGCTGAGGTAGATTACAAGTGCAAGTATACCGAGGCGATACAATCCCGGCCAGATAATGCCGAGGAGTCCTGCGATGCCTAGGATAAGCAACATCTTCACCGCAATCTGTTTGCGTTCGGGAAGGGCGCGAAGGAGGTAGCGCTGGCGGTTGCGGAAATTATGCCATTTTGTCAGTTGCTGCTGCCACCATTGTTTCAACTTTCCTTGTCGACGGCCGCGTGAGTCCACCGTCTCGGCCCGCATCACGGGCATCTTCTTCACCCGCACTCGGAGGGTCTTCCGGTACACCTTCCCCTCCATTGTGGCGGCGATTGTCAGTTTTGTCCGTCCTTTGGAGCGGTGCAGGCGGAATCGCTTTACCCCACTGATGTCGAGTGGGATATCCGTCGTGCGATAGCCGTTGTCGAGAGTGAGGTTCACCTGCTCGGCTCCGTTGCACTGCCATGTTAATTCCACAATATCGCCCTCAGTCACCGAGTGGCGGTCAATTTCAAAAACCATACGTTGTCTGTCTCTTTCCATCACCCTTATTCTATCAAATCACATGCCACCCGCTGGCCACTCATTTTTCCCTCTTCTATTAATCTATTGATTGCATTTTTTCTATTAATGCTGTTTTCTAATTTATTTCGCTAATTTATAGTATTTTGCGTAAATCTTTGCATTTTTCTGTTTTTTCCGAGGTCGAAAACGGCGTGTTTCCGGCCTCGGAACCGCTCCTTGCGCCCCCGTTTCCGCCCCTACGGTGAAAAATTTTCAATTTTCTTTTCGCTCGGGCACAGTATGTTGTGCAAAATTTTCAGGAAAAAATGAAAAAAAGTTTTTGCAGTTTGGAAAATGGTTGTATCTTTGCAGCCGCTTTCGCCGGAAAAAGCGGTGTCCCGCAGGGGGTGCCGGACGGCGGGGGCGAGAGTACGTTGAAACAGCTGAGATAGGGAGATAGCGTGTGTCCCGGGAACCGCCGGTACGGCCGGTGGCAGGGATACGGAGAGTCAAAGGTGAAAAGATCAATTCATACAATGAAGAGTTTGATCCTGGCTCAGGATGAACGCTAGCG
>CAJOHZ010000014.1 GCA_905234695.1 uncultured Bacteroidales bacterium
GCTCCGCATATATGCGAGGTCGTTTTTCACCCGGAAAGTGCTCCCCGCATATATGCGCGACCGATTTTCGCCCCGAAAGTCCACCCCGCATATATGCGCAGTGAAACTGACTGAATGAAACAACAAAATGCAGACGAACAATAAACACATTGAGACAATGAAGAAACTAATGCTCCCATGCGCCTCCTTGCTCGCCCTTGCCGCCACCGCCGAGGCGCAGAACGTGGACACAACAATAGTCCATGTTGTGGACACGGTGAAGATTGAGCGTATTCCCCCAATGGTTAATGTTGATACTATTTACACAACAAAGAACTGCGAACTGATGCCGCCAACACACGCATCAAAAGTATATCCTCATGATCCCCAAGCACCTATTCAACCCATTCTCCCAGGTACCCCTGCCAACTATGGAATTGAATTGAATGACCAGCATGAATTATATGAGGATAAAAAAGAATGAAACGGTAATGAACATAGCAGTCTTCTGCGGGGCGTCGCTCCCGCACAGCGAACAAATCACAGAGGCCGCGCGGCAGCTCGGCCGCGCCATCGCCCGCGGCGGCCACACGCTGCTCTACGGCGGCAGCAATCTGGGGCTGATGGGCGCCACCAGCGGCGCGGCCCTGCAGGAGGGCGGCCGCGTGGTGGGCGTCATCCCCACCTTCTTCAGCGACGACATCATCCACTCGCAGCCCGTCAGCGAGCTCGTCCGCGTCCGCACCCTCGCCGAGCGCAAGGAATACCTCATCGCCCACAGCGACGCCTTCGTGGCCCTCCCCGGCGGCATCGGCACCCTCGACGAGGTGCTCGAGGTCATGGTCGCCAACCAGCTGGGGCTGGTGCGCGACCGAAGTGGAGCGAACCAGTCCCAGGGCAAGCCGATGATACTCCTCAACCTCGGCGGCTACTACAACCCCTTCCTCGCCCAGCTCGACGCCATGCGCGCCGAAGGCCTGCTCCGCAGCGCCGCGGGGTTAATCTCGGTAAATTCTGTAGAAGATATTTTCAAACTCCTTGCCGCTGGCGCGGCAGAAATCTCGTAAATCTTGTAAATTATTTTGCTGACGCAACAACACGACAATCACCGCCGCAGGCGGAATAAATTTACAAGATTTACAAGATTTCGTGAGCGCAGCGAGCAGGAGAATAAAGATTAACCGACAATGACCCATCTGCTGAGCAAGAGCAAATACATCCGGGGCCTGCAGTGCGAGCGGGCGCTGTGGCTCGACGTCCACGAGCCGCGCCTGGCGCGCTACACCGCCGAGCAGATGCGCCGCTTCGACCGCGGCCGCGAGTTCGAATATGCTTTCAAGGACACCTTCCCGCACGGCATCGACATCTCCGTCGAACTGAAGCGCAACGTGGACGCATACCCCGATCTGACGGCACAACTCATAGACAAAGAAGAAGAGATAGACCTTTTCGAAGCGGGATTCTACTACGACGATGTATTGGTGCTGGCCGACGTAGTCCACAAGTGTCCTGATGGCACCCTCGACATCTATGAAGTGAAGAGCGGCAACACCCTCAGTGAGACCTACCGTCGCGATGCTGCCCTGCAGCACTATGTTATCTCCCATTGCCGCAAGGTAAGGAAGTTTTGTGTTGTCTATAATGGTTTATCGGATAAGTTAGCTCCGCCCGACAGGTCGGATACGCCGTTTTCTATTGTTGACCTCACCGCCGAACTGGCCGCCCAACATGACGAGATTGCCGCGAATATCGCTTCCATGAAAACTATCGCCCTTGCAACCGCCGAACCTGCCACTCCCACAGGGCAGCATTGCCTTGAACCCTACGCCTGCCCCTACCAGCACTATTGTGCCCAAGGAATTAGGCAGATGTCATTGTTCTAAAAAAGATTTTTCTTAATTGGCGGTTTCGATGGACATCCTTTTCAGTTTGCGGGCAATCCAGAGGGCGAAGGGGATGCTGAAGAGGAATGTGGTTACGTCGGCGATGGGTTGGGTGAGGATGACCCCCTGCAAACCGATGAACGGTGGCAGCAGGAAGAGGGGAGGGAGGAAGAAGAGCCCCTGGCGGCCGATACTGATGAGGGTAGATCGGATGGGCATGCGGATGACCTGGAAGAGCATGTTGGTGGTGGTCGGGAGGCCGATGAGGGAGAATGCGGCGCACTGGTATCGCAACGCCTTGATGCCTACGGCTAGCATTATGGGGTCTTGGTCACGGTATAGGCTGATGATTTGTGGAGCGAAGAGAAACCCTGCCGCCGAGATGACCAACAGCAGTGCCATCGAGACGGAGGTCGTGAAGAGGTACGACTGCCGTACCCGGTCGTAGCGACGGGCCCCGTAGTTGAACCCTGCCACGGGCTGGAACCCCTGGTTCACACCCAGCACGAACGAGAAGGCGAACATCATGGTGCGTGTCACCACTGCGAAGGCCGCCACCACCGACGCCGCCTGACCTTCGGGGGCGTAATAGGCTGCGGCGTAGTTAAGGCAGATGGCTGAGGCGCAGTTGAACACTTGGCGGCATAGCGACGGCAGTCCACCCATCAGTATCTCGTAGTAAGCCCGCCACGTGGGGAGGAACTTGCGAGGGTTGATATGCACGCTACCGTCGCGCATGGTGCCCCACAGCAGGAGCCCCCAACTTACCAGTTGGCTGATGGCTGTGGCCAGAGAGGCTCCGGTCACGCCCCACCCTAGTATAGGAATGAAGAGGGCGTCGAGGAGGATGTTGAGGATGGCCCCCGTTACGATGCCCACCATGCCATAGCGGGCGTTGCCCTGTAGGCGCAACTGGTTGTTGAGCGTGAGGGCGGTCATCATGAAGGGGGTGGCGAAGACGATATAGCGGAGGTATTCGGCGGCAAAGGGCACCACGTCGGGTGTGGCTCCCAGAAGACGTGCCAACAGGGGCAGGTTGAGTCCGAAGCCCACCGCCATGGCCAGACCCAGCAGCAGAGGAGTGAAGAATCCCACGGCCGCCATGGTGGAGGCAGTGGAGTGGTGTTTTGCACCCAACTCCCGCGACATGTAGTTGCCCGACCCGTGGCCGAAGAAGAATCCCAGAGCCTGCACCACAATCATGTATGCGAACGACACGCCGATGCCTGCTGTAGCCTCGGTGCTGAGGTGTCCCACGAATGCGGCATCGACGATATTGTACAGCGAGGTCACCATCATGCTGATGGTGGTGGGTACCGCCAGTCGTAGCACCAGTCGGCGGACGGGTGTTTGGGTCATCTCGGTGTATTTGTCGGTCAGTGTCACGGGGTAGGGGTGTCGGAGAAAATATAAGGGGTTGAAAGAGCCAATCCTTCAACCCCTCTGTGCTTCCAGCGTCCGACGTGGGTTAGCGGACGTTGTAGGTGAGACGCATGTTGATGCTTGCGCGTTTCTTCCTGGAGGAGGTGTTGAATGTGCCGCCCCAGGAGTAGTCCTCGTCGGTCGAGTTGGGTGCGGTAATCTGGAACACGCCCATGTTGGCGGTCTTCAGTCCGCCCAGACTTGCACCGGCGCTCTTTGTGATGGTCTCGGCGCGGTTGCGGGCGTTCTCTGTAGCTTCGGCAAGCATTTCTACCTTCAGGTCGCCCAGCTTGGTGTAGTAGTACGACACGCTGTTGTCGTCGATATTGATACCGCGGTCCAGCAGTTCGGCAATCTGGCGCTGGACTTTCTCAATCTTCTCCACATCGTTGGATTCGATACGGACGCGCTGCGTCAGGCGGTAGCCGATAAAGATGCTCTGTGAGGTGCGGGTCTCGCTGTTGTAGCGGTATTCGGTCTCCTTGTAGTTGGTGATGGCCTTGAAGTCCATCTCGTTCTCGTCAACACCTTGCTTAATCAGATAGTCCTTCACGGTTTTGGTCATATCCTTGAGGGAGGTATATCCGCCCTTGATGTTCATGTCGAGGACGTTGTAGCTGATGTCCCACACGATGAGGTCGGAGTCGAAGTCGCGTTCGGCCAAGCCAACCACGCTGACTGTCTTCACCTGGCCTTTGGCCTTGTTGAGGTAAATGCCGGCAATCCAGACGCTGGCGACGATGGCAATGCTGAAAATAACAGCGGTGATGATTTTGACTCTTTTCATGGGGTGTTGATATTTGAATTAATGAAGACTGTCTTCAATCCATCTTGTCAATAGGCGGGGAAAGCGATTACGCGTTCGATGACCTGATATGCCACGTTGTTGCGGTAGATGGTCTGGCGCACCCAGTTGTCGTCCTCGTCGTACTCAAACACATAGCTGTGCTTCCAGTTCAAGTGCTCATCATAGTTGAACGAAGAGAGCTCGATGAGGTTGTCGTGGTCGTCGTAGTAGTAGGTTGTGAGGGCCACGAGGAAGTCGTCGGCATCATAGAAACGCCATTCGATGCGGTTCCCATGGCTGTCGTACTTGTAGAGGTAGCGCTGCATCAGTTCACCGTCGCGGTCGTAGAATTCCATCTCGGTGTTGTTGCCGGCGGCATCGTATTTGTAGACGCGTTTCTCGGTCATCGTGCCGTCGGGTGAGAAACTTTGCTCCTCCACCAGGCGGTTGTTCTCATAGCGCGAAGTCTCCTTCTTGGTCATGTGGTCGCCCATGAAGACGGTGCGCTCGATGCGGTTGCCGTTCTTGTCGTTGAGATAGGCAGTGCGGCCTGTCAATTCTTTGGCGCGGTTGTATTCGTTCCAGCCGAGGGCGTAGCCGTGCACGTCGAAATAGTACGAGTACCACGTGTATTCTCCGTCCTTGGTGCGGTATTTGTCTTGGAAGTTGCCTCGCTTGTCGAAGGTGATGGAGTCGATGCAAATCAACTGGCGACCGCCATTCTGACCCCCGTGCAGGTTGTAGGTGTATTCAATCACATACAGCGCATTGCCGTTGATGCCCATCTCCTGACGCGACGATTTGCGGGGTTTGTTGCTTGCAAAAGCGGCACCCATTACCGCCATAACAAGCACTAAAGCAATATATTTCTTCATATTAACCGATGTTTGTCTATACTAATAGAGTGTTGCAAAGATACAACTTTTTCTTCATTCAAACGCGAAAAACCACAAATTATTGCATGTTGGCGTTGTTTTTCTTCTGTCGGGCAGCGTAGAGGAAGAACATCACAGTCACCGCTGCGGTCACCACTCCGCCGAGGACATATCCCACCGTGCGCGGCAGCAGGCTGCCGAGGCCCTCTTTCTCGGCCACAAAGATGAAACAGGAGGTGACCATGGTCATGAACAGGGCGGGGACAAGGGTAATCCAGTACCACGCCTTGCCGGGGCGGTGCTGGATGAGGAATACGGTGCAGGCCCATAACGTCACAGTAGCCAGCACCTGATTGGCCCATGAGAAATACCGCCAGATGACGCCGAACCCCTCTTTGTTGGCCACGGCGAAGACGAGCAGTCCTGCGGTGATGGCGAAGATAGGCAGTGCAACATACAGCCGCTTATGTACGGGCTTTTGGTCAACGTGCATGAAGTCGGCCACGATGAGGCGTGCCGACCGCAGGGCGGTGTCTCCGCTGGTGACGGCGGCCGCCACCACGCCCAATAGGGTGATGAAGGCAATCACCGTCGGGAACCATGTGTTGGCGATGAGTTTTACCATGTCGGCATCCGTCTCTCCGTGGTAGAGCGAGTCGTCGCCGCCATAGAAGAAATAGGCGGCAGCAGCGGCCCAGATGAGGGCTACAATACCTTCGGCAATCATGGCGCCGTAGAAGATGGGCCTAGCCTGTCGCTCGTTGGTCATGCAGCGAGCCATGAGGGGGCTCTGCGTGGCGTGGAAGCCGCTGATGGCTCCGCAGGCGATGCTGATGAACATCATCGGGAATATCGGGGTGCTCTTAGCGTTCGGGTGTTGGTTGGAGAGTTTCTCCCACACCTCGGGCAGGTCCACGCCGTGGACGAAAAATGCCACCATGATGGCTACTGCCATGGCAAGTAGCAGGATGCCGAAGATGGGGTATATCTTACCGATGACCTTGTCGATGGGGAGCAGGGTGGCCAGCAGGTAGTATGCGAAGATGACGATTATCCAGAAATAGAGCAGCACATTGGGGCTGAATAAAGGTACTTTTTGAATCTCTACTGTCGGTTCGGCGGCTTCTGCCGCGGCCTCGGTTGCAGCCTCGGCGGCCACGACGGTGTTCGCTTCGGTCGGCTGTACGGCGACTTCGACGGTTTTCATCGGCACGAAAGGCTGGCCGGTGAGCAGTGTGGCCGGTGTCTTTACAAACACCACGCCTACCAGAATCATCAGCACCACCGTGAAGCCTCGCATGAACTGCTTCATGCCGTTGCCCAGATACTTGCCGTGAATCTCGGGCAGCGAAGCCCCATCGTGGCGGATGGAAATAAAGCCTGCAATGAAGTCGTGCACGGCGCCCGCCAGAATGCAGCCAAAGACAATCCACAGGAACGACGCGGTTCCGAATTGTGCGCCCATCACGGCTCCGATGATGGGCCCTACGCCGGCGATGTTCAGAAATTGAATCAAGAAGACCCGCCATGGTTTCATTGGCACATAGTCCACTCCGTCGGGATGGGCCACGGCAGGTGTCTTGCAGGAGGGATCGACCCCTAACATTCGCTCAATCAGCTTGGAATACAGCCAATAGCCGAGAATAAGCAATACGATAGAAATACAGAAAGTAATCATAGCATCTCACTTTGTTTCGGAGTGCAAAAATACAACTTTTTTCCTACATAGACAGCATTCCTCTCAATAATTTTCGTTGAGAGGCATTTGTGTATGTTCGGTGGAGCGTTATAACTCGACTTTCTGGCGGAATTCGGGGATCTCGATATGCTTCCAGCCTGCGGCGGTGAGGGTGTCGCGGAAACGGTACTGGGTCTCTTCTTCGCCGTGGACAAGGAAGAGCGTCTTGACGCGTTTCTTGTTTTGGCAGTCGACATAGCGCATCATCTCGTTGTAATCGCCATGGCCGGAGAGGGATTCGATACGGCGCAGTTCGGCGCGTACGGTGTGCAGATGGCCGAAAATGGAGACTTCCTTGTCGCCACGCATAATCTTTGCTCCTAGGGTTTTGGGCTCGCAGTAGCCCACGCAAAGGATGGTCGTGGCGGGGTTCTCGATATGGTTGGCGATATGGTGCTTGACACGTCCAGCCTCCATCATGCCAGACGCCGAGATGATGACACAGGGTTTGTGGCGCATGTTGAGAGCCTTGGAGGCTTCGATGGATTGAATGTACTGCAACCGGTCGAAACCGAAGGGGTCTGCGTCGTGACTCATGTATTCCAGTATCTCGGGTCCGAAACATTCATCGTGCAGCCGCATGATGTTGGTGGCCGAGACGCTGAGGGGACTGTCGACAAAGACATCGATATCGGGCAGCATTTTAGAATGTTCCAGTCGGTCGAGAGCATAGATGATTTCTTGTGCGCGGCCGATGGCAAAGGAGGGAATGATGAGTTTTCCTTTCTTCTTGGTACAGGTGTCCAGTACGGCCATCAGTAACTCCTGCTCGGCGTTTTGGAGGGAGGTGTGCAGGCGATCACCATAGGTGGATTCCATGATGAGGTAGTCCACTTGAGGGAATGGTTCGGGGTCTTTCAGTATGCGCTTGTCGTATCGTCCGATGTCGCCGGTGAAGCCGAGTTTGATGGTGCGGCGGCCGTCGCGGATTTCGAGATATACACAGCTGCTGCCCAGGATGTGACCTGCATCGAAGAACTCCACGATGACCTCTCCCTCGATGTTGAAGGGCTTATGGTAGGGGACGCTGATGAAGCACCGCATACATTCCTGTGCATCCTGTTCAGTATAGATGGGTTCGACGGGTTCTTCGCCCTGAGCCTTGCGTTTCTTATTGAAGGTGTGTACGTCGGCTTCTTGGATGCGTCCGGCATCGGCCAGCATGATAGCGCAGAGGTCTCGTGTGGCGGGTGTGCAGAGCACTGTGCCGCGGAATCCCAGTTTATAGATGAAGGGAATCAGTCCCGAGTGGTCGATATGGGCGTGCGAGAGGATGAGGTAGTCGATCTTGGCGGGGTCAAAGCCCAGGTCGCGGTTCATCTCGTCGGTCTCAAGGCCTTTACCTTGATACATGCCGCAGTCGAGCAGGATATTCAGTCCTCTTTTTGTGGTGATGAGGTGTTTGCTGCCAGTTACCTCGCGTGTTGCGCCCAAAAATTGCAGTTCCATGATGAATTGAGATTGTGAATGGTAATAAAACGCGCTGAGGACGGTTTTATTGTGTCGGCGGGCGGGAAGAAAAAGATTTTCTTCCGAAAGTGCGCACAAGTCGGAAAAAAGTCGTACCTTTGCACAAGAATTTTCGATTCTCAATTCACGATTCTCAATTTGTATCTATATGGCACTGAAAAGAGTAATGGTATTGACTGGCGGAGGTGATTGTCCGGGACTGAACGCCGTCATCCGTGGCATCGTGAAACGCGCCTCGCAGGAGAAAGACTGGGAGGTCGTGGGTTGCATCGAGTCGTTCAATGGCGTGTTGCGCGAACCTACGGAAATCATGATGCTGGACGAGAAGACTGTGGAAGGTCTCCACATGCAGGGTGGCACCATCCTCGGCACCACCAATAAGGGCGGCCCTTTCGCCTGGCCGGTGCGCAACAATGACGGCACCTGGACCACAGTAGACCGTAGCGACGAGATGCTACGCAAGTTGCAGTACATGGGTGTCGACGCGGTCATCAACATTGGCGGCGATGGTTCGCAGCGCATCTCGTTGGGGTTGGCGAAGAAAGGTCTCAATATCGTGGGCGTGCCCAAGACTATTGACAACGACCTCTCGATGACGGACTACACCTTCGGTTTCCAGACGGCTGTGCAGATATGCACTGAGGCCATTGACAAACTGGTGACCACGGCGGCCAGCCACAACCGCGTTTTCATCATGGAGGTGATGGGTCGCGACGCGGGCTGGATAGCCCTCCACAGTGCCGTGGCGGGTGGTGCCGACGTGTGCATCATTCCCGAAATTCCATACGATGTCAACAAGATAAAAGAGAAGATAGAACAACGTTACAACAAGCGTCGCGGATATTGTATCATCGTGGTGGCCGAAGGAGCCAAGCCTAAGGATGGCACGGTGGTGGGAACGGTGACCGGCGAAGTGGGCTATCAGCATATCAAACTGGGTGGCATCGGCAACCAGCTGGCAGAAGAATTGCGCCAGTCGGGAGTGGAACATGACATCCGCTGCACTATTCTGGGCCATCTGCAGCGCGGCGGTTCTCCTGTGGCTTTCGACCGTATCCTGGCTTCGGAGTTTGGCGTGCGTGCCATGGAGCTGGTCATCGAAGGCCGTTACGGCCAGATGGTGGCATACCAGCACCCCGACATTGTGGCTGTCCCCCTCGAAGAGGCGGTGAAGGCCCAGAACCTCGTCGACCCCAACGGTCTGTTGGTACACACCGCCAAAGGCCTTGGCATTGAGTTCGGCGATTAGTATTATAGGTGACTAAAAATAAGTAAGCAACAAAACAATACATACAATGGAACCCAAACGCATAAAGTCAGCCCTCATATCGGTCTTCTATAAAGACGGGTTGGAGGGTATCGTGAAATCATTGAACAGTCAAGGGGTAACCATCTACTCCACGGGTGGCACCTACAAGTTTATCCACGACCTAGGCATCGAGCCCGTGGCAGTGGAAAGTCTTACGGGCTATCCTTCCATCTTGGGAGGGCGAGTGAAGACCTTGCATCCCAAGGTCTTTGGCGGCATATTGAGCCGCCGCGACATGTTCTCCGACGGCGAGCAGCTGGCGCAGTATGAAATTCCCGAGATAGACCTCGTGATTGTCGACCTCTATCCCTTCGAGGCCACCGTGGCCAGCGGAGCTCCGCAGCAGGACATCATCGAGAAGATTGACATTGGAGGCATCTCCCTCATCCGGGCTGCCGCCAAGAACTTCAACGACGTGGTGATTGTGCCCGCAGTGGATTACTACAAAGAGTTTCTTGATATTTACAATAGTCAGGATGGCGCCACGACCCTTGAGCAGCGTCGTCGTTTTGCCGCCTACGCCTTTGGCGTGAGCTCGCATTACGATTCGGCTATCTTCAACTACTTCAACCGCGAGGAGCAACTGCCTCTGCTGCGTGTCTGTGGCGACAAGGCCAATGTGTTGCGTTATGGCGAGAACCCTCACCAGAAGGGCTATTATTATGGTGACCTTGATGCCGCCTTTACCAAGCTCAATGGAAAGGAGATTTCATACAATAATATCGGTGACATTGATGCTGCCTGTGCCCTTATCGACGACTATGCCGACACCACATTTGCCATCCTGAAGCACAACAACGCCTGTGGCCTCGCCACGCGTCCTACGCTACTGCGGGCTTGGACAGATGCTTTGGCTGGCGATCCTGTATCGGCGTTTGGCGGTGTGTTGATTACCAACCGCACTATTACCAAGGATGTCGCCGAGGAAATGCATAAAATCTTCTTCGAGGTTTGTATCGCTCCTGACTATGATGAAGAGGCGTTGACAATCTTGCGGGGCAAGAAGAACCGAATTATTTTGAAGCGTAACGCCTTCAGGATGGCTGATCCTCTCTTCCGCAATGCGTTGGATGGCATCTTGGTGCAGGATCGCGACACCGTGGTGCCTACAGCGGACGATATGTCCAAGAGTGTCACCTCAACCCCCATTACCCCAGGCCAGGCGGCAGACCTGGCTTTCGCCACCATTCTGGTGAAGCACACCAAGAGCAACGCCATTGTGTTGGCCAAGGATGGACAGCTCTGTGCCAGCGGCACGGGTCAGACCTCGCGTGTCGACGCCCTTCGGCAGGCCATCGCCAAGGCGCAGTCATTCGGTTTCGACCTCCATGGAGCGGTTATGGCCAGCGATGCCTTCTTCCCCTTCGCCGACTGCGTGGAGATTGCCCATGAGGCAGGCATCGTGGCAGTGGCGCATCCCGGTGGTTCAATACACGACCAGGATTCCATCGACTACTGCGAGAAAAACCACATGGGGATGGCCATCACCGGATACCGCCATTTCAAGCACTAAGACGATTTATTTATAGGAAAATGAAACTTTTTTCGGCTTTTTCCGTATTATACTAGGCAAAACAAACAACACATGGGATTATTTTCATTCTTTAACAAAGAAGTGGCCATGGACTTGGGAACCGCCAACTCCATTGTCATCTACAATGACCAGGTGGTTATCGATGAGCCCTCTATCGTGGCCGTCGACCGCAATAACAAACGTATCGTTGCCGTCGGAAAGCGCGCCCAGATGATGGACGGCAAGACCGACAACAAGAATATCGAGACCATCCGTCCCTTGCGGGGTGGCGTTATCGCTGACTTCGAGATGGCTCAACACCTCATCCGTGAACTCATCGGCATGACCAATGTCAACCGTTCGTTCATGCCTCCGTCGCTGCGTATGGTAATTTGCATTCCTTCGGGCATCACCAATGTCGAGGAACGCGCCGTGCGCGAGAGTGCAGAACAGGCTGGCGCCAAGGAGATCCGCATGATTCACGAGCCCATGGCAGCCGCTATTGGTATCGGTATTGATGTTCTTGAACCCGAAGGCCACATGGTGGTCGACATCGGAGGCGGTACCGCCGAGATCGCTGTGATTTCGCTGGGCGGCATTGTCTGCAACAACTCCATCCGCGTGGCTGGTGACGAGTTCAATGAGAATGTTGTGGAATACATGAAGAAGCAGCACAACATGGTTATTGGCGTGCGTACCGCTGAGCAGGTGAAAATCAAAGTCGGCGCCGCAGTCAGCGAGCTTGATGATCCCCCCGAGGACTATCCCACGCTGGGTCGCGACCTGCTGACAGGCCTCCCCAAAGAGATTTCCGTCAACTACAAGGAGATTGCCCATGCTCTCGACAAATCCATTGCCCGCATTGAGCAGGCCATCCTCGATACCCTTTCGGCGACTCCGCCCGAGTTGGCAGCCGATATCTACCGTACCGGTATCTATCTGGCAGGTGGCGGCTCCCTGTTGCGTGGCTTGGACCAGCGTATCAAGTCGAAGACTAAACTGCAGGTCCATATCGCCGAAGACCCGTTGCGTGCTGTGGCCCGTGGCACGGGTATCGCACTGAAGAACTTCTCCAAGTTCTCCTTCCTCATTCGATAAGGTTAATATTGTTAAGATACGGTAAGAGGGTGCTTTCTTGGAATGCACCCTCTTGTATTTTTCGTTGGTGTTGTGATTTACAACTTGGCTATCTCCTCGATGATATTCTTTAGCAAGACATTGATGGTGTCGTTGTCGCAGTCGTAGTTGTTACTGATGATGGCGAAGCAGTAGGTGTCGCCATTCTTGTTTGTGAAGTAGCCGGCATAGCCTTTTACGCTGGTCATTGAGCCGCTCTTAAGCACCAACTTGCACCCAGCGGGGATTTTGGGTTTCATTACCTTTGAGTCTCCCGTTTGCGAACTTATGCCGAGGGTATTGCGGTAATCTTCGTAGTAGGGCTCTTTGGCCACGGCGGCGAGGAATTGGCACAAGAACTTCGCGGTGACGTGGTTGTCGCGCGACAATCCGCTACCGTCCACCATCTTCACCCCCGCCACATCAAGTCCCAACTCGTGGAAGTAAAGGTTCATGAAACGGCGGCTGTTGGTATAGTTTCCCACGCCGTCTTGGTAGTATCCAAGATATTTGAAAATTCCTTCGGCGCACATGTTGTTGGTCGTATAGTTCGTCAGCTTGGCGATGTCGCGGTAGTAGAGCGATTGGATGGTGGTGAGGTCGTGAACCCTCTTAGGCATTTCGAATCGGTCGGATGCTTCGCCGCTCACTGGTACGCCATGCTTGCGAAGGTACTGGGTCAGTTGGTCGGCGAGGCAGAGGGCGGGATTGGGTAGCGAGGCTCGGATAAGGGTGTCGCGAACTCCTTTGGCCAGTACGCCGCGGCAGATGCGGCTATTTGTGCTAGGGCTGCCGAAGAAACATATTTCGCTTGCCGTATCAGATGGGCCGGTCACTACCTCGTTGGTTAGCGTCAGCGCCATATTGGCGGGATAGATGTCGGTGATGGTGGCGGGGTCGCCCACATTGGCTCCTGCGCTGAAGCGCACGTTGATGGAGTTCTCGTGATAATTCAGTCCGCTGATGCCGCTTCCATAGTAGTTGCCGATATCGTTCCATTGCCAGGTAGGGTGTACCATTTCGTCGTCGAAGAGGCTTGCGTCGGCATAGATATGGCCATTGATGCGGTGGATGCCCTCATCTCGGATGGCTTGGGTGATGGCGCGGAAGAGTGTGTCGGGCATAGTGCCCTTGATTCGTGTCGAGCCTAGGAAGGGGTCACCGTTGCCAAGGATGACGATGTCGCCCGTGAGTACCCCTCGGTTGTCTATCGTGCCACTGTACACCAGATTTGTCTTGAATCGGAAGTCGCTCCCCAGGCGGCTGAATCCCGCCGCGGTGGTGAAGAGTTTGTTGAGTGCTGCAGGCAGCAAGGCGTGGTTTGCGTCGAGGGCGTAGATGGTGGAGTCGTGTGTGATGTCGTGAACGCATACGGCCAGCGAGGCATGTTTCATGTCGGGCTCCATGCGGGCCCGACGGACGGCGAAGTCGATATAGTCCGTGTTCTGGGCACTGACTGTCGCTGTGGTGGACACCATCAAGAGTATGATAAGTATATGTGGGCGTATTTTCATCATGGTCATTCGGTAGGGGTTGGGGTGAGTTTTATTTGGCGGTTGATTTCATCGATGCGGACGAGTAGTTTCTCCCTTCCGTATCGGGTGACGGCGGAGGTGATAAAAATCTCGGGTAGTTCCTCCCATGTCTCCAGAAGGGTGTTCTTGTATCCGTTGATGGTGGCGGCCACCTCGCGTTGCTTCTGTTTGTCCACTTTGGTGAATACAAGGCTCATGGGGATACCATGGGTCCCAAGGAAGTGGATGAATTCCAAGTCAATCTTCTGGGGAGGTATGCGGCTGTCGATAAGCACAAAGACATTGGTTAGCGTGGGTCGTTTCAGCAGGTAGTTCTCTATCATCCGCTGCCATTGCGAGCGCGCTGTGCGTGAGGTGCGGGCGTATCCATAGCCAGGCAGGTCTACCAGGTACCACTCGTTGTTGATAAGGAAGTGGTTAATGAGTTGGGTCTTTCCGGGTTTTACGCTGGTTTTGGCAAGGCCCTTGTTTCCCGTGAGCATGTTGATAAGCGACGATTTCCCAACGTTGCTGCGTCCGATAAAGGCATATTCGGGCAGCCCTGTGTCGGGGCATTTACGGTAGTCGCTGTTGCTGACGACGAATGTCGCTTTCTTTATCTCCATGGTTTTTTGGTGGGGGGCTATTTTTCGCGACGGTTCTCGCGTCGTTGCTGGCGACGGGCTTTGCGGAGTTTCTTCTTGTCTTTGTTTTCCTCTTCCATCAGTTGGGTGGCTTTGAGCTTTTTCAGCCCTCGGAGTTCTTCTCGCTCAGACTCGTCCAGTTTTTTCTTCCACCACGGCATCCGTCGCATATTGATGCGGAACAGGTGCATGCGGTCCAACACATGGTTGCGGATTTCGTAAGATTCCAGGTATCGAGCCCTCTTTTCGGGGATGATGTCGCGGATGCTGATCATGATGGCGGTTTCGTCCGTCTTGCCGAATTCGGGGTTGGGTGCGGTACCGAAAGAGCGCATGGTGGGCGAGAGATTCATATAGGCGTTGATCATCGCCGGCACGGTGCAACCCAACGCACGCACGTTGTGTTGCAGTATCTGGTAGTCTTCTTTGTAGTTGCGTCCGTTGAAAAGGGCGTGTAATTCGTTGTAGTCGGAGTGTATCTCAATTGGTTCGTTGGGCCATACCAGTCCGTCTCGGTCGGGGAAGTGCTTCTGGTAGAAATAGAGAATCAGGTCTTTCGCCCGTGGATTCATTTGTGAATACATGGTGATTTTCCCAAAGAAGTAGCGTGTTTCGGGAATCTCCATCACGATAGCCCCAAGTCCGTCCCACAGGTTGTCGAGTGAGTAGATGCCTTTGCGCAGGTCGTTGCCTGGCTGGAAGTCGGGCTGCACGAAGGCACGACCCAATTCGAGTGTGTAGGGTAGATGGTTCTGTATAAAGTCGTCCGAGTAGTGGAAGAGGTCTGCTGTGGGAGTGACGAAGGTGCCGTCGTCGCGGCGTTTGATGTTGCTTCCGTGGATGAAGCGGTATCCCCCCACAATTTTCTCATCTTCGGGACTCCACACGAACAGTTGCTTGAAGCAGTAGGGTTCGGGCAGGGTGTCGAACTCGTCGATATCGCATTCTTTGCCGGTGCCACCCCCTTCGAGGGCGAAGCTCAGTTCGCGCAGGCGACCGATTTCGCGCATGATATTGGGCGACAGGTGGGCGGTGGTGATGTAAATTTCCTTGTTGGCATAATTGGTCTTGCGAAGGAAGTTCTTATGTTTCAACTCGGCAATAAGAAGATCTCGCGGAACAGGGGGAATGATGTATGATGTGTCTATGTCCATTGGCGTTGAGGTTAGGGTCTATGCAGGAATGAACTGTGCGGTGGGGTCGTGTTGCAGGCGGTAGCAGTGCTCCTTGAGCAGTTGTGCCCATTGCTGGGCGGTGTGCCGGCTGTCGAACACGGAGTAGGGGATGGGCTTCCCGATAATCAGGTGCAACGTCTTGCCCCGCTGGGCTATCATCTCGCCTGGCAACAGGGCCATCTCGAAGTTGAACTTAAAACCCAGTTTTTTGCGCAGGTTGGCGATGCGATAGAATTTCAGGCGGTTTCGTGCGTCGAAAAAGAAAGGTACAATGTCGCGCTGGTACTTTATAGCCTTTTTGACAAAGGTGGGCTTCCATTCAAGATCGCGAATGCTTCCGTCTTTCTGCTTGCGCGAGCAGAGCCCCGCGGGGAAGAACAATAGGGCGTTGTGGTCAGCAAACCCCTGCTCTAGCGCGTTGGCGTTGGCTGTGTTGCGGCGTACCTTGTCGATGGGTATGAACAATGGCGCTGGCCCGGGAAGATAGAGCAGGAAATCATTTACGGGGAATTTAATGTCGCTGCGGTAGTGCCCGATGGCACCCATGAGAGCTAGCCCGTCGGGTCCCCCCAGCGGGTGGTTCCCGGCGATGATAGGACTTCCCTCGGTGGGGATGTTTTCTGAGCCTGTCACCTCCACCTTGATGTTGAGGTCAAGTGGCCCCGACCCCTCTAGGTAAGCGTGAACGAAGTCCAGTCCGAACTTGTCTCGATGCCGATAAATGACTTTGTTAATCTCGTCAAGGTGCAAAATGTGCTCCATCCAGCGTACGGCGAAATTGGGAAGTTTGACATTCTTTTTTTTGAGAATTTTTTGAATGTCAATATGTTTCTCTGTAATGGACGCGGGGTCCATGTGTTGCAACTCTTCCATCAGGGATGATTGTTAGGACATGCAAAAATACGAAAAAAAAATGTCATAACTGATAACATATTCGCTTTTTATCCACTGTTCGATGTGCAAAGAAGCAAAAAGGCCGCCTGGTGGGGCGGCCTTGTGCTTGGTTAATGGTCGTAAATGTCGATTATTTGATCTCGATGTGCTGGGCAAGAGCCTTCTTCTCTTGTTCGGTGAATTTCGGCAGCACGATGTGCAGGATGCCGTGCTCCACCTTGGCGCTGATCTCTTCTTTCTTGACATTCTCGGGCAGGCTAAGGATTTGCTTGAACTGCATCGAGTTGAATTCGTGGCGCAGGTAGTGGCGTTGCTTTTTCTCCTCTTTTTTCTCCTCTTTCTGCACCATCTCGACGACCAAATTGTTGTCGCTGTCGATGCTCAGGTTGAGGTCTTCTTTCGCGAGGCCGGGGACGCAGAGTTCCAACTCATAGTTCTCTTCGCTTTCGCTGACATTCATCTTGGGCATCTCGTCTACGGCGCAGGTGTTCCAATTGTTCCAGTCCAGAAGATCGTTGAACAGGCTGGGCATCAGGTCTTGGTTTCTCTTTGCTAGTAACATGGTTTGAATCTCCTATTTTTATTTGTTGTTATTTTTTTGAATTTCGTTTTTCTTTCGGTGGGTTGACCGCCGTTTCTGCCCCTTACAACGGCAATATTGGTGCCACCCTGTTTGTGGGTGACAAAATTTCCGAAAATTGGTTATTTTGCCCAATTCTACATGCCAAAATGTCTTAATTTATTTTTTTTTACATCATTTCTATTGTTTATCGCTCCGCAATAGCCGATATGTAATCTTCATTTTTATGTCGGGTCTGCAAGGTGGCAGTCCCGGTGTAGTCCCAATGGTCCTTCGGTGATCTTTCGGTGTTCCTTCGGTATTTCTCCAACTGTTTCCCAACTGTTCTCCAACTGTTCTCCAATGTAAGATAGGGAAAACAGTAGGTTAACAATTGAATATCAGTTGGATAAATACCGAAAGAATACCGAAGGCACATAAAACGTACTCCGTCACCACTATTTTACAGGTATCGGGATGTTGTTGAGGTGTTTTCGTGGGTTTGCATGAGCGATTTGGGGAACTATAATGATTGATGTATATATGTTGATTATTAGTATGTTGTGTGCGTAATAAAAAAATATTTCAACAAAAGTGTTTGTCATTTCAAAAAATAGTAGTAATTTTGCAGCCGCTTTCGCAAAGCCGTGAGGGGATTGTCGATGCTCCTTTCCCTTCGGTTCGGGAAGCTGAATTGGAACGAAAAATCAGACAACTATGGCAAAGAAAAATAAAGACGCAAGAGTGCAGGTGATTCTCGAATGCACCGAGCAGAAGGCGAGCGGCGTTCCTGGCATGAGCCGTTACGTCACCACCAAGAACAAGAAGAACACTCCCGAACGTTTGGAGCTGAAGAAGTACAACCCGTACTTGAAGAAAATGACTGTCCACAAAGAAATCAAATAATATAGGAGACATAGAACATGGCAAAAAAAGTTGTTGCAACACTGAAAACCAGTACGGGAAAGAGCTATGCGAAAGTCATCCGTATGGTTCGCTCGCCGAAGACCAACGCCTATACGTTCGAAGAGACCATCGTCGCTTCTGACAATGTGCAAGAATTTCTGAAGAAGAAATAAGCAAAAGTAGTAATAGTTTTTTTATTTATGACATTGACCTCCGTTCCGCAACGGAGGTTTTTTTGTTTCTGAATCCCGTCCAATCCATGGGTTCTCTCGCGTGTGTGAAATAACTCGCGTGTGTAAATAATATGATATAAAGTGTATTAATTCAACTTTTTTTCTTATCTTTGCAAATTGGACGTGTTGTGGTCTTTTCGGATGCAATGCGCAAAGTTATTGATATATAAACTACTAGAGATATCTTATTAATGAAGTACACTGAGTACAAACAACTTAATTTGACCCAAGTGGGCGAAGACATTCGCCGCTACTGGGAAGAAAACGAGACTTTTGAGAAAGGCCAGAAACTGGCCGAAGGACATCCGTCATTTGTGTTTTACGATGGACCTCCGTCGGCCAATGGCAAGCCCGGCATACATCATGTCATGGCCCGCACCATTAAGGATGTCTTCTGCCGTTACAAGGCCCAGAAGGGCTACTATGTGGACCGCAAGGCTGGGTGGGACACCCACGGCCTGCCGGTTGAGTTGGGTGTCGAGAAGAACCTCGGCATTACCAAGGAGGATATCGGCAAGAAAATCAGCGTGGATGAGTACAATCACGCGTGCCGTACCGAGGTGCTCAAATACAAGGATCTGTGGGACGAGTTGACGCGCCAGATGGGCTATTGGGTGGATTTGAAACATCCGTATATCACTTTCGAGAATGAATATATTGAGACCTTATGGTTTCTTTTGAAGAAGTTATACGACAAAGGGCTGCTTTATAAAGGCTACACCATCCAGCCCTACAGCCCCGCCGCGGGCACGGGCCTTTCGAGCCACGAATTGAACCTGCCTGGCTGCTACCGTGACGTGAAGGACACCACTTGCGTGGCGATGTTTCGCATAGTGGATTGCATGAATGCAGAGTTGGTTGGATGTGGGAGTGAAAAGAACTCACTTATTCAAGCAATCCAACAATCCAGCATCCCCACATACGCCATTGCCTGGACCACCACGCCATGGACATTGCCGAGTAACACCGCCCTTTGCGTGGGACCCAATATTGATTATGTGCTCCTTGAAACCACGCATCCCTATACAGGGGACTCTTGCCGCATCCTCATGGCCAAGCCTCTTGTGGGGAGTATGTTCCCAGAGGGCAAGTCGCCAGAATACACGGTAGTGGGCGAGAGCAAGGGCGCCGCGCTGGAGGGACTGCAATACGAACAACTTATCCCTTGGGTGAAACCGACACCGTGTACTGACGATAAGCAGTCGGGCCGCACAACGGCTTTCCGGATAATTCTGGGTGACTATGTGACCACAGAGGATGGTACAGGTATTGTCCATATTGCCCCCACCTTTGGTGCCGACGATGCCCGCGTGGCCAAGAAAGCAGGTATCGGTGAGTTGTTGCTTTTCGACCGTGACGGCAAGCAGATGCCGATGGTGGATAAACAGGGGCGCTTTGCGTGTATTGAAGAGCTGGACCCTGAGTGGGTGAAGAAGAACGTTGATGTGGAAGAATACTCCAAGTATGCCGGAAAGTTCGTCAAAAATGCATTTGATTCTACCAAGACCGAGAAAGATATGAGTCTCGACGTGGAGTTGGTCATTATGCTCAAGGAACAAGGCAAACTTTTCAAGAGCGAGAAGCACACCCATAGCTACCCCCATTGCTGGCGTACCGACAAGCCTGTGCTGTACTACCCGTTGGACAGTTGGTTTATTCGTACCACGGCCCTCAAGGAGCGTATGATTGAGCTAAACAAAACGATTAACTGGAAGCCTGAAGCCACCGGCACAGGCCGTTTTGGCAACTGGTTGGAGAATATCGTTGACTGGAATCTCAGTCGCAGCCGCTACTGGGGCACCCCGTTGCCCATCTGGCGCACCGAGGACGGCAAGGAGGAGATTTGCATCGGTTCCTACAACCAACTGTGCGAGGAAATTGAAAAAACCGTCAAAGCAGGAATAATGACACAGGAGCAGGTCGATAAACTGGGTTACAATAAAACATCGGCTCGGATACCAGGAGACCTCCATCGTCCCTACATTGACAGCGTGGTACTTGTTTCGCCTACGGGACGCCCCATGCGCCGCGAGCCTGACTTGATTGATGTGTGGTTCGACAGTGGTGCCATGCCTTATGCCCAGATACATTATATGGGCGAGCCGTTAAAGAAGAACCAATTTCCTGCCGATTTCATTGCCGAGGGTGTCGATCAAACCCGTGGATGGTTCTATACCCTCCACGCCATTGCCACCATGTGCTTTGACAGTGTGGCTTTCAAGAATGTCATTAGCAACGGATTGGTCCTCGACAAGAATGGAAATAAGATGTCCAAACGTCTTGGCAATGCAGTGGATCCCTTCGAGACCTTGGGCAAATATGGACCTGATGCCACTCGCTGGTACATGATTACCAACAGCCAGCCGTGGGACAACTTGAAGTTTGATGCTGAAGGGGTGGGAGAGGTGCGCCGCAAACTTTTTGGCACGCTCTACAACACCTACAGTTTCTTCGCCTTGTATGCCAATATCGACGGCTTTGAGTACAAGGAACCAGACATCCCCATTGCCTCGCGGCCCGAGATTGACCGTTGGGTGCTCAGTGAGTTGAACACATTGGTCAAGACCGTCGACGAGGCCTTTGCCGACTATGAACCTACACGTGCCGGTCGCGCCATCGACACTTTTGTGGATGCCTATCTTAGCAACTGGTATGTGCGCCTTTGCCGCCGCCGCTTCTGGAAGGGTCCAGCGTCCGGGCAGGCGATTGATGGAGAGGGACAGGCCGCGATGTCGGAAGACAAGGTCTCAGCCTACCAGACTCTCTATACCTGTCTCGAAACACTGGCGCGTCTTATGTCGCCCATTGCGCCATTCTTCAGTGAACGCATGTTCCTCGACTTGAATGGGGTCACCCATCGCTTCTCTGCCGCATCGGTGCACCACGTTCCGTTCCCCGAGATTCATGCTGAGATGATTGACAAGTCGCTGGAAGAACGTATGCAACTTGCACAGCAGATATGCTCCATGGGGCTTTCCTTGCGTAAGAAGAGCAACTTGCGTGTGCGTCAGCCGCTGCAGAAGATTGTCATCCCCGTGAAGGACGCCACCATGCGCGAGCAGATTGAACGTGTGCAGCATCTCATCTGCTCTGAGTTGAATGTCAAGGAAATCGAATTCTTGGCACAGGACAACAACCTGCTGGTGAAGAAAATAAAGCCCAATTTCAAGACCCTAGGCCCCCGTTATGGCAAGATAATGAAATCGCTCGGTGCCGCTATCATGGCGTTCAGTCAGCAGCAAATTAACGCTCTTGAGGCCGAAGGCCGTTGTGTGGTCTCTGTCGAAGGTCAGGAGGCTGAGGTTTTGCTGGGCGACGTGGAGATTGCCACGCAGGATATTCCCGGATGGGTGGTGGCCAACGAAGGCAGTCTGACGGTGGCACTCGACATCACCGTGACCCCCGAATTGCGTGACGAGGGCATTGCCCGTGAACTGGTCAACCGGATTCAGAATATCCGTAAAGAGGGCTTTGATGTTACCGACCGTATCGTCATCGAGTTGCAAAGTGGTTCGTGGGACGATGCAGTCAACCGCTACATGGACTACATCTGCTCTGAGACACTCTGCACATCCCTCACACTCCTTCCCGAGGTGGCCGACGGCATCAAGATAGAGATTCTCGACGGTCAACCTACCCGCATCCGGGTCGAGAAGAAGTAGCTATTGAGAAAAATTCGGTCTTCATCAAACAGTCTTGAATGATATATAGATAAACTCCATCCCCTTGAAAAAACGTCTGTTCATAGTACTCTTGTCGTTACTGACACTTTCCATTTCGGCGAAAAGTATCCGTCCGGCATACGCTACGACAGGTCGTGATTTCTGGGTGGCTTCCCTCAGACATCTCGACGGGACAGGCTCATTCATAGGGTCTGTTTCGCAGGAGATGACGCTAGCCCCGAGCCTCCATACTTTTGACAACAGCATGGGGCAGGGCTCTGCTACATTCTGTGACTTCGGCAACATGGAGTGCTATGCCTATCCCACTGGCATGTTGCTTACCCCACCGGGCAACGGATGGACCGTCAATGGCACACCTCATAGTCTCACTGGCGATATTATTACCATCTGTCACAATGATATGCTGCATTTCGTTGTCATCCCTGCCACCAGTGATCATGCGGTGCGTTGGTTTGTAGACAACGTTGAACAGACAGAGACGTCTTTGAATTTCAATTTCAGATTTCCGTCAATTGTTGGTATCCACACTGTGATGGCAGTCATGCATGGGGACTGTTCTCCCAATTGGTGCGATACAATGCTTTTGGTGGTACAAGTGAACGCCAGTTCTAGTACCGATGTGCATGCCGTATGTGAGAGCTATACCTGGATTGACGGAAACACCTACACCTCGTCTAACACCACAGCCACCCACACGCTCACCAATGCCATCGGCTGCGACAGTGTCGTCACACTCAACCTCACAGTCAATAATAATGACAGCAACCTTGTCCTATGGGAGTTTCCCGAGAACTTCCCGGTGACGGTGAATGGCATTTCATATACCATACCTGGACGCTACCAGCAACATCTCACAAATGTCGCAGGTTGCGACAGCACGCTCAATATCCAAGTTATCCAATATCCCGACAACGTGGACAGTGTTATCTGTACAGTCGGAGTGATAGAAAATCCATGGGATGCGCAAGTTTTAGGGTCAGTGGCAAATGTCCATAACTACTATACTCCTTTGGTGGGTGATATTGATGGTGACGGTGTTGTCGAGATTGTGGCGGGTATTTATCCGGGTTCCAATACCGAGCCAATTTCACAAATAGGTATTTTCCGTGGAACGGACCTGACTCGTATAGGTACCATCAATGTCTCTCAGAAGATTACATGTGACAAAATTGGACCGATGGCGATTGTCCGCTATCCCAATGGCAGTGGTGGACTGCAAGGGGCAGTCATATTGCACTGCAATGACAGTAAACTCCGCTCCTATGATATTCATGGCAACTTGTTGCACACTTCGAATAACAATACCCCCTGCAAGGGAGCTGTGTCCATTGCCGACTTCAATAACGATGGGTGGCCCGAGGTGTATGTGGGTAATGCCATCTATGATGCAGCTACCCTTCGGAGGCTCTGCGTTGGTCCTTCAGGAGGGAACAAGGGATTGCGTAATGTATGGAGTTCATCGGATATGTCCGCATTGCCTTTCGCAGCCAATGTGTTGAATGATGAAAAACTGGAGCTTATCTGTGGAAATACCATCTATGGTGTCAACATTGTCAGCCGGACAAATGCTGCGTTGAACAGTATCAGTGTTCTCAAAACTATTACTCTTCCTTCTCGTATATCTAGCGATGGTGGTGTTGCAGTGGTGGACTTTGATGGAGACGGGAGTCTGGAAGTCTTTGTGGTTCAAAACCGTGCTCACGGTGAAAACACATACGACACGGCTTACTTTTATGCATACAATCCCGTAACAGAGAATATTCTTTTCATTCATGGCAGGTATTGTCTGAATGCTGGATTCCCACTTATTGGTGATATCGACGGTGACGGCCATTTGGAGTTTGTTTATACTGACAGGCAGACCAACGTGGCTAATGCCAGGATCACGGCGATAAAATATACTCCGGAAAACGGTGCGCAAGTGATGTTCCAAGCCACTCATACCGACCGTTCCGGAATGACCTCTATGACCCTCTTTGATTTCAACCAAGATGGTATCATGGAGATTGTGTATCGCGATGAGACTGCTCTCCGCATTATCAACGCCAGCGGTAAAAGCCATCTCACGGGGAATGACACACTACCTTTCTACAACCTCTATTCTTTGAATATGGCGGCCGGCACATGGATGGAAAATCCCGTTGTGGCCGAAGTGAATAATGACGGTGCTGCCGAGATTGTAGTATGTGGCATGTTGGGTACAGGCCCTGGGGGTGCCGGCAGCAACTATCAATATCAAGGCCATCTTGTCATCCTTGGGGGCATACACCCTTGGGCGCCGACACGTAAGGTATGGAATCAGTACATGTACAATGTCACCAACATCAACGAGGACCTCACCACTCCGAGATATATCTTTGATAACGCCACATTCTTTACCGACTTCGATGGAGCCCAGTACCAGCCCTATAACAATTTCCTCCAGCAAGCCACAACCCTTACGGACCGGGGACGACCTTATACGGCAGCGTCCGATGTATTCTCCACTCAAGCGTCGATACAATCAAGTAATGATGTGTTCACCATTACACTAGACCTCAGTAACCAAGGCGACAATGCCCTCACGGCACCATATCAAATCACGGTGTACAAGAATACCTACCGAGGACAGGTACTCTATACCCAAACAATCAGTCAATCTTTACCACAATCGGGCAGTCAGACTGTTACAATCACTCTGCCCCACAATACGATATGTTCCCTCGTTGATGTAGATAGCCTTGTTATCGCCCTTAACGATGCAGGAGCCGGTATCGCCCAGCACGGAAACCAGTCACCCGAATGTGATACTACGAACAACATTGTGACGCTGGCATGTCCACATAATTCGAATGGTACTGACATTCAGGCTGCATGTGAGAGTTTTGTGTGGATTGACGGCAATACCTATACGACATCCAATACCACGGCTACCCATGCTCTCAACACAGTGTCCGGTTGTGACAGTATTGTCACACTCAATCTCACCATCAATCACAGCACAACAGGAGACACGACGGCGGAGGCGTGCGATAGCTTCACATGGTACGGGGAGACGTACACAGCGACCACCGAGACCCCGACACACGTGGGTACGAACGTGGCGGGGTGCGACAGCACGACAACGCTGCATTTGACAGTCCACTACAGCACCGCAGGCGATACCTCGGCGGTGGCGTGCGACAACTTCACATGGTATGGGACCGACTACACGTCATCGACGAATGCCCCCACGCATCATACCACCAATTCCGTGGGATGCGACAGTACCACCACGCTTCATCTGACTGTCAATTACAGCTCCGCAGGGGATACCTCCGCTACGGCCTGTGATAGCTATACCTGGTATGGGAATTCTTACACCGTCACTACCGCCACTCCCACACATACCCTGACGGGAGCCAATGTGGTGGGTTGTGACAGTACCACCACGCTGCACCTTACCATCAACTATAGTAGCACGGGAGACACCACGGTGGTGGCATGCGACAACTTCACGTGGTATGGGACCGACTACACGTCATCGACGAATGTACCCACACATCACAGCACCAATTCTGTGGGCTGCGACAGTACCACTACGTTGCATCTCACTGTTAATTACAGCACATCGGGTGACACCATGTCGGTGGCTTGCGACAATTTTACATGGTACGGGGAGACATACACGGCTTCGACAAATACGCCCACCCATCATAGCACCAATTCTGTAGGCTGTGACAGCACCACCACGTTGCATCTCACTGTTCACTATAGCACTGCAGGGGATACCACGGCGGTGGCGTGCGACAACTTCACATGGTACGGGACCGACTACACGTCATCGACGAATGCCCCCACACATCACAGCACCAATTCTGTGGGATGCGACAGTACCACCACGTTGCATCTCACTGTTCACTACAGCACCGCAGGGGATACCACGGCGGTGGCGTGCGACAACTTCACATGGTACGGGACCAACTACACGTCATCGACGAATGCCCCCACCCACCATAGCACCAATTCCGTGGGGTGCGACAGCACCACTACGCTTCATCTGACTGTAAATCACAGCACCGTAGGAGATACAACAGCGGGGGCTTGTGACAGCTACACGTGGTACGGGGTGACGTATACGACCTCGACCAATAGCCCAACACATGTAAGCACGAATGTGGCAGGGTGCGACAGCACGACGACGTTGCACCTGACAATCCGCTACAGCACCGCAGGAGACACCACGGCGGTGGCATGCGACAACTTCACATGGTATGGGAACAACTACACGTCATCGACAAGTACCCCGACGCACGTCAGCGCCAACGTTGTAGGCTGTGATAGCACCACCACTTTACATCTCACTGTTAATTACAGCACGTCGGCTGACACCACGTCGGTGGCTTGCGACAATTTCATGTGGTACGGGGAGACATACACGGCTTCGACAAATACGCCTACCCATCATAGCACCAATTCTATTGGATGCGACAGTACCACCACGTTGCATCTCACTGTTCACTACAGCACTGCAGGGGATACCACGGCGGTGGCGTGCGACAACTTCACATGGTATGGGACCGACTACACGTCATCGACGAATGTTCCCACACACCATAGCACCAATTCCGTGGGATGCGATAGTACCACCACGTTGCATCTTGTCATATCATACAGTAATGCAGGGGACACGACAGCCAACGCGTGCGACAGCTTCACGTGGTACGGGGTCACGTACATGGTTTCTACCAACAGCCCGACACATGTGAGCACGAATGTGGCGGGGTGCGACAGCACGACGACGTTGCATCTGACAATCCGCTATAGCACTGCAGGAGATACCACGGCGGTGGTGTGCGACAGTTACACATGGTATGGCAATACCTACCCGGCTTCGACGAATACCCCAGTACATCACAGCACCAATTCCGTCGGGTGTGATAGTGTCATTACGCTGCATCTTACAGTAAACTACAGCACCGCAGGGGATACCTTGGCAGAGGCGTGCGATAGTTACACGTGGTACGGGGAGACGTACACGGCTTCGACGAATACGCCTACCCATCATAGCACTAATTCCGTTGGATGCGACAGCACCACCACGTTGCATCTCACCGTTCACTACAGTACCGCAGGGGATACTTTGGCAGAGGCGTGCGACAGTTTCATGTGGTACGGGGAGACATACACGGCTTCGACGAATGTACCCACACATCATAGCACCAATTCTGTAGGCTGTGACAGCACCACCACGTTACATCTTGTCATATCATACAGTAATGCAGGAGACACGATGGCCAACGAGTGTGACAGCTTCATGTGGTACGGGGTGACGTATACGGCCTCGACTAATAGCCCGACACACGTAAGCACGAACGTGGCAGGGTGCGATAGCACGACGACGCTGCACTTGACGGTGAGATATTCGACGGTGTCGGAATACTACGACACGTGTGTGGAGAACGCCCTTCCGCGGATCTTCAACGGACACAGCTACACGACGGAAGTGACGGGGACGGAGGTGACGGTGCCGAACGCGGAGGGGTGCGATAGCGCGATTGCCTATCATCTGCACATACACTGGAACACGAGCGCGACGCTGGACAGCACGGTGTGTGCGGACCGTTTGCCGCTGACGTGGAACCACCGGGCCTTCGTGACGGGCGGAGAGCAGAGGGACACCTTGGTGAACGTGGCAGGTGCGGACAGCCTTGTGCTGATGAGGGTGAATGTGAACGCGACATACGCCGACACGGTGACGGCGAGCATCTGCGACAACGGGAGCTATTCCTTCGAGGGTAGCGAGTACACGACGGCGGGGAGCCACAGTCGCCTGCTCCAGACCGGTGCGGGCTGCGACTCGCTGCGGACGCTTATGCAGGAAGTGCGGCAGACGACGACAGGGGACACAACAGCGGTGGCATGCGACAGCTTCACGTGGTACGGAACCTCGCATATGTCCTCGACCAACAGCCCGACACATGTAAACACGAATGCGGCAGGATGCGACAGCACGACGACGCTGCACTTGACAATCCACTATAGCACTGCAGGGGATACTTCGGCAGTGGCTTGCGACAGTTACACATGGTACGGGAATACCTACACGCTTTCGACGAATACGCCGGTACATCATAGCACCAATTCCGTTGGGTGCGATAGTTCCATTACGTTGTACCTCACGATTAACCACAGCACCACACGGGATACATTGGTGGAGGCATGCGACAGTTACACATGGTATGGGACTACCTACACGGCTTCGACGAATACACCCACCCATCACAGTGTCAATTCTGTCGGGTGCGATAGCACGACGACGCTACACCTGACAATCCACTACAGCACTGCAGGAGATACCTCGGCGGTGGCTTGCGACAGTTACACATGGTATGGCAATACCTACACGCTTTCGACGAATATGCCTACCCATCATAGCGCCAATTTTGTGGGATGTGACAGCACGACGACGCTCCACCTGACAATCCACTACAGCACCGCAGGAGATACCTCCGCGGTGGCTTGCGACAGCTTCACGTGGTACGGGGAGACATTCACGGCCTCGACCAACAGCCCGACACATGTGAGTATGAACGCGGCGGGCTGCGACAGCACGACGACGCTGCACCTGACGGTGAGATATTCGACAGGGTTGGAATACTACGACACATGCGTGGAGAACGCCCTTCCGCGGATTTTCAATGGTCATTCGTATCCGACAGACACAAGCGATTCCCGTGTCTTCGTCACCAATTCCGTTGGTTGTGACAGCGTCATTACCTACAACCTGTATGTCCACCGTAACTATCTTATCACCCTTGACAGCAGTCTTTGCAACGACAGCTTGCCAATTACATGGAATGGTGTCCTTTTCGACACACTTGTCCACCAGTCAGCCACGCTAGTCCGTTCGGTGACCCATACCGCTGTCACGGGTGCGGACAGTGTGGTGCAGATGGCCCTTCATGTTCATCCGCTTTACAACAACCATCTCTCTGCAGAAATCTGTAAGCACCAGAAGTTCTCCTTTGGTGGCCATGATTACAATGTCCAGGGTGATTATACCGATACCCTTCGCTCTGTTCATGGTTGCGACTCACTCTCCACGCTCCATCTGGAGGTCCGTGACACTTATGAGCAATATTATTTCGATACCATCTGCCATGGCGACACCTATGAATGGCGCGGCCATACAATTCACGGTACAAACAGCCTCCTTACCGAAGACTTCCTCATTCGTGATACATTGACCACTGGCTATGGTTGTGATTCGGTAGATGTTCTCTCGCTCACCAAGATGGCGCAACCGCAGATATCTCTACAAGCAGATACCGATTGCATGATTCCCGGGTATCATCTTTCCGTAAGAGCCACAGCTCCCTTGTCGGCTGGAGAAGAACCGGGACAGATTCCATACCTATATTGGTCCTCCGCCCCTGTTGACGATATCCTTGTGGGGCAGGAGAATTCAGATGCGATAGTTGTCTCTCCCCAAAAGACGACAGAGTATATGCTTTATGCCGATTACCACGAGGCTCCGCTTTGTCCTGCGACGGCCTCCATTGTCCTCAATCCCGTGGTTGTGCCAGAAGCCATTCTCAGGGTCACTCCATCAATGCTTCTGCTCGAAAACATGCATGTAGTGGCGCAGGATAAGTCCAAGAAGGTATATCCTAGACGCTCTTGGTATGTGGACGGTGTCAAGCAGGTCACTCGTTCCAATCCTTTTGAGTATGATGTGGATGCAAAGGCCGATAGTGTATCAATCTGGTTGGAAGTCTATAACGGGCAGTGTCGTGACACGGCAAAGCAGACCCTCTATGTCTATAGGGTGAATGTCTGGGCTCCCAATGTCTTTACCCCCTCGTTAGAGAGCAACAATATGTTCTACCTCTCCACACAGGGAGTTCTTGAAGGAGAATTGTTCATATATGACAGAATTGGCGACCTTGTGTTCCATACTACCGACATGACTCAGGGCTGGGACGGCACCCATAATGGTACGCCTTGTATCCAGCGTGCCTATGTGTGGACATTCCGTTATCGCTCCATTGACCAACCCAATGCCTATCAGAATAAGACAGGAACTGTTCTTCTGCTGAGGTAGTAAGGGAGAAAACCACTTGGATACAAAACTCACAACAAAACGTATTAAGCAATATTATATGATGTCACTAGATATAATTGATACCATCAAACGGCTCGCCCATGAACAACGTGAGGAGGTCATCTCTTGGCGGCGCTGGCTGCACCGGCATCCAGAGTTGAGTCAGCAGGAGCACGGCACCATGGCGTATGTGGCAGAACGGCTGCATGATCTCGGACTTGAACCTCGCACGGGTATTGGTGGCACGGGTGTGTCGGCGATGATTCGCGGTACTCACAAACCAAATAACTACTGTGTGGCTTTGCGGGCCGACTATGATGCGTTGCCCCTCACTGAATGTACCGGTCTTCCCTTTGCCTCGGAGAATCCCGGTGTAATGCACGCCTGTGGACACGATATGCACACCAGTTCGCTTCTCGGGGCGGCCAAAATACTTTGTCAGATGCGAGACCAGATGCAGGGTGACATCATGCTCATCTTTGAGCCGTCGGAGGAGAAATACCCTGGCGGTGCCCGTATGATGATGGACGATGGTCTTTTCGACGAAGTGATGCCCAATGAGATATACTCGTTCCATTGCCTGCCGGAGATGGACTATGGGCGTGTCGGCATGAAGAAAGGGCGTTATATGGCTTCTACCGACGAATTATACTGGACGGTAAAGGGTAGGGGAGGCCACGGCGCCACACCCCACCTGAACGTCGACCCCATTCTTATCGCGTCGCATATCGTTGTCTCGCTCCAGCAGATCGTCAGCCGCAATGCGGCCCCCATGATGCCCACGGTGTTCTCCATTGGTAAGATATCGGATGTCGGAGGCCGCACCAACATCATCCCCGACGAGGTGAAGATGGAAGGTATTATCCGTACGTTCGACCCCCAGTGGAGGCTCGACTGCCACGAGAAGATACGCAAGATTAGCTGCGGCATCGCCGAAAGTATGGGGGGTGAGTGCGACCTTTTCATTGACTATGGCTATCCGCCTGTCATCAACGACGATGAATGCACCCAGCAGGTACACGACAACGCCTGTGCTTTCCTTGGCGAGGAGAACGTCGAATGGCTCGACCTGCGCATGACTGCCGAGGACTTTGCCTTCTTCGCCCAGAAGATTCCCGCTTGTTACTTCCGCATCGGAATCCACACTCCCGGTGCGCCATATAACAACCTCCATCGACCCGATCTCATCGTCGACGAGCGCAGTATCGAGCTGGCCAACGGCCTCATCGCCTACAATGCCCTTACAGCCCTCCAAAACAGAATAAAATCGTAATCGTTGATGGATAAGACAAAAGACCTGGAGATAAAGCCTATTGGCAAATTGCTGTTGACCTATGCCCTGCCGGCGGTCATTACGCAGGTGGTGGCGTCGGTGTATAATATCGTGGACCGTGTCTTTCTTGGCCAATACGTGGGGGCAATGGCCATTGCGGGCCTTGCCATCACCATGCCCATCATGAATATCATTCATGCCTTTGGCTCTTTGGTGGGTGTCGGCGCCTCGTCGAGAATGAGCATTGTCCTGGGCCGTAAAGATGTGCGGTGGGCTGAAAAGATTTTGGGCAACAGTATGTTGCTTACCTTCTTCTTCGGCTTTCTTTTTGTGACGGGCGGCTATCTCTTCATGGACCGCATCCTGGAGATGTTCGGCGCCTCGGCGGATACAATAGCCTATGCCCGTGAATATATGCAGATTGTGCTTCCTGGCATGTTCCTCACTACGGTAACCTTCAACCTCACGGGATTGATACGTGCCTCGGGCTATCCTACCAAAAGCATGTGGATTATGGCGGGAGGGGCGATTTTGAATATCGGCCTCGACGCCCTCTTCATCAGTGTCTTCGGATGGGGCATCGCGGGAGCCGCATGGGCTACGACGCTCTCCATGGCTTCGATGGCGGTGGTGTCGGTGTTGCATTTCGTCAATTCCAAGTCCTTTATCCGTTTCAAACGCCATGCTTGGGCCCCGAAACTCTATATCTTCCGCAACGTGCTGCTTATCGGCCTGAGTCCCTTCCTGATGAATTTCGCCGCTTCGTTTGTCGTGGCGCTATTGAACCGCCAGTTGATACATTATGGCGGCGACTTGGCCGTGGGAGCCTATGGCATCGTGAACACCTACGCCTCGTTCTTGGTTATGTTCATCCTCGGCCTCTGCCAGGGAATGCAACCCATTGCGGGTTATAACTACGGTGCAGGGCACAACCACCGCCTTAAGGAGGTCTTCACCCTGACCATGAAAGTCTCGGTACTGACTGGCATTATCGGGGCTCTGCTGGCGGTAGTGCTGCCCCGTATCATTTTGAGGGCTTTCACCGATGATGCCGCCCTTATTGATATTGGTGTTCCCGCCATGCGCTATCTCAACGTCATGATGCCCCTTATTGGCTTCACCATCACCAACTCTCAGTTCTTCCAGAGCATCGACAAGCCCTGGATAGCCATTACGACGAGCCTCTCTCGCCAAGTGCTGTTCCTTATCCCCATGATTTATATAACACCCCTCATCATCTCTCGGCTTGGAGGTGATGGGTTGTCGGGTGTCTGGATGGCCTGCACTGCCAGCGACGTGATGGGCGCCATATTGGCGGCAGTCCTTCTCAGCACTCAGTTGAAGGTGTTCCGCCCGGGATATGTCGCACCCGTTCGTAAGCCCCGCAAGGAGCATGGCCCCACCGAAGCTGAACCCAAGAATTAAGAAGCAGACCCCAAGAACCAACAAGCAAAACTGCGCCAGCCAATTCTCAATTTTCAATCCCCCATGTTCCTCCACATCGACTGCAACACCTTTTTCGCTTCCTGTGAAGTGGCTACCGACCCCACCCTCAAGGGGCGGCCTGTAGTGGTGTCCAACGACAACGATGTGGGAGGGGGTGTGATATTGGCGTTGACCCCTGAGGCCAAGGCTTTGGGGTTAAAACGCGGTGTGCCGCTTTTCAAGGTGCGCAAGCAGTTGGAACGTGATGGGGTGGTGGTCTGCCAGGCCGACCACAAGAAGTACCACCGTATCTCGCAACAGGTGATGAATGCGGTGCAGAAACAGGATATTGTGCTGGATTTTGTGCAGTATTCTGTGGATGAATTCTTCGGTGTACTTCCGCTTGACAATCCCGACGAGTTGGAATATTATACCCGTAAGGTGATGGATAACATCACCTCTTCGACGGGTATTCCGGTGGGGTGTGGCTGTTCGACGACATACACGCTCGCCAAGGTGGCGACGGGGTTCGCCAAACGCTATCCGGCCTACCATGGAGTGTGCGTCCTTCCGCCCGAGAAACGCGAGAAGGCGTTGGCGTTGGTGCCGGTAGGCGATGTGTGGGGTGTGGGGCGTAAGCTGAGACCGCAGTTGATGCAGTTGGGTATAGAGACCGCTCGCGATTGGGCCAATCGAAGCGAAGAGGAGATGTCGCATGTCTTGTCGACGCCGGCGTTGCGCACCTATCACGAATTGAGGGGTGTCCCCAGTATCACGTTGCACACCAAAGAGCGGCAGAAGAGTATTATGCAGAGCCACACGTTTGGGCGGATGGTGGAAGACAAGGAGGCGCTTCGGGGCCATCTGCTACGTTTTGCAGAGCGGTGCTGCATATCCTTGCGTGCACAAAAAAGCCTCTGCTCACATATCGATATATTCCTTTCGACCAACCGTTACCGGGATGACATGCCGCAATACCGCAACGGTCACGGCTGCCATCTCACGGAGTCCACGGCCGATACGCCTACGGTGTTGAATGTCGTGGCGGCTTTGTTCGACGAGGTTTACCGTCCCGGATTTGCATATAAGCAGGCTGGCGTGATACTGAGTGGCATCGTTGCCGATGAGGGGCGCCAGTTGGATCTCTTCACCGTCGGCACCGACGAGCGTCACCGCCGCCTCATGGCGGTGGCCGACCGACTGAACCACAAGTTTGGCGAAAACACAGTCCATTTTACTAGTTAGTTGGAATGGTTAGAGCTATGAGATACATGAAAAGATTGTTCATCCTTTTTGTGACATTGCTGATGTCTGCCATGCTTCAGGCGCAGGATACGGCGGCATTCGTGCGGTCCACTCCGCCCAAAGTGGGCGTGGTGCTGGGCGGTGGTGGCGCCAAGGGCGCTGCCCATATTGGCGTGCTGAAGTATATGGAGGAGATAGGCATCCCCGTCAGCTATGTGTCGGGCACCAGTATCGGCTCCATCATCGGCGGCCTTTATTCGTTGGGCTATTCCCCTGACGAGATGGCCGAGCTGATTGCGAATATCGACTGGTCGTTCTATATGAGCAACAGCGTGGGGCGTAAGTACCAGTCTACCTCCAGCCGTCTCAACGCCGACACCTACCTTTTCAAGGTGCCCTTTGGCACGGGCAATTTCGAGGAGCGTTCCAGCAATTTCCTTTCCACACTCCCCAGCGGGGTAATCAATGGCGCAAGTCTGACGAACCTCTTCAACAGTCTGAGTGTGGGCTATCAAGACTCGATGGACTTTAACGACTACCCCATCCCGTTTGCCTGCGTGGCCACCGATATCCTCAACGGCGACTCGGTGGTATTCCATAGCGGCGAGTTCTCCACGGCGTTGCGTTCCAGCATGGCCATCCCCGGAGTGTTCTCACCGGTGCAATGGAATGGCCATCTGTTGGCCGACGGTGGCCTGAAAGACAACTTCCCGGTGGATGTCTGTAAACAGATGGGCGCCGATATTGTGATTGGTGTCGAACTGGCCGATGAACTCTCCGTCAATCTCTCCGACCTTCAGTCGCTGCCGCAGCAGATGTCGCAGTACATCAGCATTGCTGTGCAGGGCGAAAGCCACCGCCATCGCCACATGTGCGATGTCTATATGCATCCCGATGTCTCGGGATACAATATGCTTAGTTTCAATGCCGCTGCCATCGATGCGCTGGTGAAGCGCGGCTACGAGTGTGCTCGGCAGCACCATGACGAACTGATGGCTGTCAAGGCGCAGTTGGACGCCTTTGGGGTGTCAGGCAAGCACCTGCAGGCTCCTCCTGCCCGTCGGCTGACCCCATCCGACACCATTGTGTTGGCGTCGGTGACCTATCTCGGTGTCCCTGAGAAAGAACGCGACTGGCTGGCTCGCAAGGGTGGTCTGGAGGTGGGAGTGCCGTTGACGGTTGTGGACATCGAGCGTGCCATAGGCATCCTCAGCGGCACAGGGGCCTTCTCCGCCATTACCTATAAGATGCGCAAGACGGAGGAGGAGTACTGGCTTACCCATAACGTCTTTACAGATGTGCTGGGGCGTGAGAGCTTCGATATGGAAATCATGCTCGCCCCTGCCGAGCCCCATAGTTTTGCCTTGGGCTTTCGCTATGATTCGGAAGAAAGCGCAAATCTGCTTTTCCATTTCGCATGGAACAAGCAACGCCTCTCGGGATTCAAGGCCGATATGGACATTAACCTCAAATACAACTTCGAGTACAAGGTACATGCCTCGTGGAGCACGTTGGGGTTGGGAACCATCAATCTGGCCTATCGCTATCACAGCAGTCGGTACGACTTAGGCCATTATGATGGCGAGGCGGCTTGGATTGGATGGCAGGTGGACCACAATAACTTCAGCCTCTATTTCTCGGAGTTCCAGTTGCGCGATTTCAGCTTTGCCTTCGGTATCGATGAGGACCTTTATTCGAATCATGCCGCTTTCACTTTCAGTAACGCGTTGAACGAAGGCGTCTTTCATTTCGACCGGGCAAAAGGTACCCTTGGACTTTTTCTGCGGGGAGTGTATGACAACCTTGACGATGCCTATTTCGCAACGAAGGGTTCCCGTTTTCGCTATAATGCCGGTTGGCGCAAGGATAACGAAACAATCTTCCAGAAGGAGGACAACGGGTTTGTTGACGTCGCTCTGTCATGGCAGAAATACTACTCCCTCTCGCGGCAATTTGTAGTGGTGCCGCAGCTCTATGCCCGTACATTGATAAACTACGACTACGACTGGATATACGAGAATATTGTGGGAGGCACCCTTCCAGGTCGTTACATGGACCACCAAATGCCCTTTGTCGGGTTCAACAAGCCTGTCCATGTTGGGGATTGGGCTGCCGTGGTGCGATTGGATTTGCGTTATAATATTCAGGGCAGGTTCTATTTTTATTTGATAGGCAACTATGTCCGCAGTGCCGAGGAGTTCACCCATTTCTTCTCCACAGAGAAAGATTGCCACGGCAATTTCGGTGCAGCGGTGCGGTTGGCCTATGCCTCTGTCATCGGTCCGCTATCGATAGACCTTCACTGGAACGATTACAACAACCGCCTGGGGGCCTATATCAACATCGGTTATGTCTTTTAATGTCTCTTTCAGAATATGATACCCAACACGTTTGGAATACCCGCCACCGCCGACCGCTATGAGGTGCTGCGCACGCAGCAGGAGTTAGTCTCCCTCTTGCGTGGAGGTGGCCTGTGTGACGCGCCGTGCCTCGTGGTGGGTAGCGGCAGCAACATCGTCTTCACCGGCCACTATCCCGGTACGGTGGTGCATCTTGAAAACAAAGGCATCCGCCTGCTTTCGGAGTCGGACGGCACGCTTTTCGTCGAGGCCGCTGCCGGTGAGGTGTGGGATGATTTTGTGCGTCACTGCATCGCCCAAGGATGGCATGGGGTGGAGAATCTGGTGGCCATACCCGGAACCGTCGGGGCTTCTCCTGTGCAGAATGTTGGCGCCTACGGCAGCGAGGCAAAGGATGTCATTGATTCGGTCCTCGCCTACGACATCGCCACCGGCGAACCTCGCACCTTTACCCATGCGGAATGCCGTTTCGGTTACCGCGACAGCATTTTCAAAGGCGAGTTGAAAGACCGTTACATCGTTTGGTCGGTCACCTATCGCCTGCAGCGTGTGTTTGAACCTCGGGTGGGCTACAAGGCCCTCTCTGATGCGCTTGCCAGTGCCGGCATCGCCAACCCAACGGCGCAGCAATTGGCCGATACCATTGCCGAGATTCGTTGGTCCAAACTGCCCCGGCCGGAGCAGACGGGCAGCGCTGGCAGTTTTTTCAAGAATCCAGTGGTGCCGGCGGCCAAGTATACCGAGTTGCATGCCTGTTATCCTGATATTGTGGCGTATCCTGTCGCGGCAGACAGTTACAAGCTGGCGGCCGGTTGGCTGATAGAGAAAGCCGGCTGGAAAGGCCGCACGCAGGGACGTTGTGGCGTCTATGAAAAGCAGGCTTTGGTGCTCGTCAACCGGGGTGGCTGCACAGGGCAGGAGGTGGTGGCGTTGGCCAATGCCATCGTCGCCGATGTCCAAGCAAAATTTGGTGTCACCCTTACCCCCGAAGCCATCATCGTATAACCTCAACGCCCGAGTCTAAATCTCAATTCTCCATTTCCAATTTTCAATTCTCAATTCTCAATCCCCCATGACTTACAATCCCGATACCTTTTGGAGCTGGTTTTCCGCCAACAGCGAACAGCTTACCATGATGAACGACCTGGAGGAACCCCGTCGTACCGCGCTGTTGAAAGAACTCCAGCAGCACCTGGATGCCTATTGCGAGGGTCTCACATTCGAACTGGGTGAGCCCACTCCTCAGGGCCGCACTCTCACATTCAGCGCCGAAGGCGATTTTGACCTTTTCCGCTATGTGGTGGCGCTGACCGACAATGCCCCCGATATCGATTGGTGGGAGTTCATCGCCTTCAAGCAGCCCAAGGGTAAGAACCTGCGTGTGCTTTTCGACAAATACCGTTTCGAGACCTCCAAGATGGCGTTCATGCAGCTTGAAAGTGACGAGGAACCTGAGATGATAGGCTTGCGGATAGCTGTCCCTGGGTTGCCTCAGACCTATAGCCCGAAGCCCGACAGCGAAGCCGACGACGACCTGCTGGTGGGTGTTTATGTCACCCTCGAAGCCCTGCTTGGCGAGTTCGACTGCACCACCCTCATAGGCTATGTGGAAGTCGCTCCTCTGCCCAAGGAGCCGTTCAAGGCCGGCTTCCGTCCGCTCGACGACCTTCCGGAGTTCGTCGACTGGTTCAAGCGGCAGCACGGGGTCCCCGATAATTGATTTGTCAAAGAACGGCAACTCGCTCGTTTTCTGTTCGACAGCGGCGACAGAGAACTTTATTTTCACGGAAATGTGAGTATGTGAAAAGAATATCGTATCTTTGCATTCGATTTGCGGTGTGTGTCCGCAGGTATAATAGTGACTTCAATATAGTAATACAGACTTTATAATGAGCAAAGTAGACGTTCTGCTGGGTCTCCAATGGGGAGACGAGGGAAAAGGGAAAGTGGTCGATGTGTTGACCCCGGAGTATGATGTTATCGCCCGTTTCCAGGGAGGTCCCAATGCAGGCCATACCCTTGAATTCAATGGCATCAAACATGTGCTGCATATTATCCCGTCGGGAATTTTCCACGAGCACAAACTGAATGTGATAGGCAACGGAGTCCTGATTGAACCCCGCATCTTCCGTCAGGAGGTGGAAGCCCTGAAGGAGAAGCATGTGGATGCCACCAAAAACCTCTATATCTCCAAGAAGGCGCACCTTATCCTGCCGTCGCACCGTATGCTCGATGCTGCCAACGAGAAGGCCAAAGGCAATGCCAAAATCGGCTCGACCCTGAAAGGCATCGGTCCGGCCTATACCGACAAGATTGCCCGCAGCGGCCTTCGTGTGGGCGACATCATGGAGTTCGATTTCCGCGAGAAATACGAACTGCTGAAATGCCAGCACATACAGACGGCCCACACGCTTAATTTCGACCTCGACACCTTCCGGATTGACAATATGACGCTCGACGAGTATGAGCAGCTTTGGCTCGCTTCGCTCGAAACGCTTAAGGAGTTCCGGCTCATCAACAGTGAGTACTTCATCAACCGCTGCCTCGACGAAGGCAAGAAGGTGCTTGCCGAAGGGGCGCAGGGGTCGATGCTCGACATCGATTTCGGCTCCTATCCATTCGTCACCTCTTCCAGCACCATCACCGCGGGCGTCTGTTCCGGTCTCGGCGTGGCCCCCTCGCGCATCGGCCGTGTGATGGGCATCAGCAAGGCCTACTGCACCCGTGTGGGTGCAGGCCCTTTCCCCACGGAACTCTTCGACGAGACTGGCCGCACGCTCTGTGAGCTGGGGCATGAGTATGGCGCCACCACGGGTCGCTCCCGTCGCTGCGGTTGGATTGATATCCCCGCATTGCGGTATGCCTGTATGCTCAATGGTGTTACCGACCTCTTTGTCACCAAGCCCGATGTGATGAACGACTTCGATGAGGTGAAGATGTGTACCGCCTATGAAATTGACGGCCGTATGACAGACGAGATTCCCTTCGAGTTCAACGAGGTGGAGATAAAACCCGCCTACAAGTCGTTCCCCGGATGGAAGCAGAGCCTCGCCGGCATCGACCGCTACGATGCACTTCCGCGCCCGTTGCTGGACTACCTTGCCGCGCTCGAAAAGGCCGTCGGCGTGAAAGTCTATGCCGTTTCCATCAGTCCTGACCGTAAAGATGTGCTGTTCAGATAACTGCTGATTTTCAATTCTGCCAGTCCAGCGCATTCTCGGAAGGCAGGCATTGAAATAATTGACCTTACATACAATAAAACCACTGCTTATCCGTTTCTACAAGCAAACATAATCGTTTAATCAATGAAAAAAGTTGTTCTTTTCCTTCTTCTTGCGCTGCCGTTGCTTTCGATAGCGCAGACCAAGATCAAAGAAACCCAGGTGCCTAAATCGGTACAGATTTCTCTGGAGAAAAAATACGACTCCTACAAGGTGAAGACCTGGTACCGCTCGCCGGGACAGTATATTGCCGAGTTTGTCACCGACGGGCAGAACGGCCGTGCCTACTTTACTCATACGGGCGATTGGCAGTTTAGTTCGTTCCCTGTCAAGCAGGAAGACTGTCCTTCGCAGATGAATCGCTATTTCCTCAGCAACTACCCTGGCTATCGTATCAAGTCCATTGACTATGTGGAACAGATGGACGGCGACGTGTACTACCGCATGGTTATCGTCAAGAAGGGTGTTGGCTATTTGGACAATGAGCTCATCTTCGACTCCCGCGGACGTCTGCAGAAGAGCAACGCCCCCAACCCCGATGCGGTCAAGCGTGAGTTCTACACCCTCAACAACCCCGACGAGGAGGAACTCTCCAACCAGCAGCTCCGCAAGCTGAAGAGCTATCAGGGTGGCAAACGCCCCAACCCCGTGGAGGATGTGCCCGAAGTCTCTGCCATAGATACCAATGGCACCATTGTCGCCCACTTCAACAAACTCAATCCCCCGACAAAGATTAGCGAAGGCCCCGAGTGGGTCAACCGTTATCCCGGTCTGGTGGTGGCCTATTACATCAACCGTCAGGATGTCGAGATGGAAGAGGTGTACGATGTGGAGACCAGCGCCCACATGATGCAGGGCAAAGTGCTCGATAAGAACCATTACAACAACGCCATCATGAAATATCTCGCCGAGAAGTACAAGAACGAGAAGTACAAGATTGAGCGTATGATTACCTATACTTACGACAGCAAATGGCGTGGCGAGGATGGCAAGAAGCCCAAGCCTTACACCTATGTTGTCATCAGCCAGAAAGTCAGTGGCCTCGGCAATCGCGTTAAGTATACTCGTATGGAGTTCGACGCCTCGGGAGCCTTCCGCAACCTGCTGGCACAGCCCCTCGACAAGAACGATATCCAGTAGTTCACGACGGGATTATCCGTCGTCTTGGAGGAGATTCCTGTTTGACTGTTCTAACACCGAGAGTACACATTGTGTGCTCTCGGTGTGGCTTTTATGCGCCTTTTTCCTTCCTTTTACTCTTATCTTACGCATACCCAGCACTTCTCCCACACTTCTCCCCTACATACGTTGGAGAAGTGTAGGAGAAGTGTAGGAGAAACGTTGGAGAAGAACCGAAGGCACACCGAAACCGCATAAGGACCACACCGAAGGCGCTCCCTTGTCACCCGGTGGCCGGAAATGGGGCAAAATGTTAAAAATTTGCAGGATTGAAAAATTCTTTGTACTTTTGCAAATCGAAAAATAACACAACCATTAACCCTCAAAAAACAATAACTATGAAAAAGACAATACTTTCTTTGATGCTGGTGCTGGCATTCCTGCCAGTGATGGCACAAAACCATATCGACACGATATTCACTTATTTTGACCATTACCAAGGGCGACGGGATCCAACCTTCTATTATTACGGCGGTTTCGATGATTGGTTTAGAATAAGTCGGTCTGCTTATGGCAATACAGAGGGCAAGAAACTTCAGGCTTTGACTGAAATAAAGTATTATGGCAAACCAATTTATGCCACATATAGATACATTGACACCTCTCTGCGGATTATCGGAGTCGCAGCGGCATTGGATATCAGTATGGAAAGTAGATATCATTATTCGGATACTACCTTGGCAGGGCGTGAGCCAGAGTATTTGCAGTTATACAAACCCACAACAGACTCTATGATATTGTTGGCACAAGGCTGCTGTACCAATAGGCAACCCCGTTATAGGTTACAGATTTTCACCACAGATCCTTATACAACGTTGTATTATCCATACATATATGAAGCCTATTTTGACAGTGCTATCATTGTGACGGATTCTTTCTATGTGGCGGCCACTGAGTTTAATAACTATAAAGACACGACAAATTATGATAATTTTGCACATCCACAAACGGGTATATGGCAAATTTCTTATGAGGACGCAGGTGGGCCTTATGTATCTTCTCATTTCATCAGTAGAAGAACCGCAATGAGTGGGAGTGACACCACATGGTCTAGTGGATACCGCGGAGAAGTAACAATGCCTCACCGAGGCTCAGGCCTGCTTATCTTCCCGATATTCGACACGACGGGAATCGTGCTGGACATCACGCAGCCTACCCGCTTGGCGGAGGAGCATACCAGCCTGTATCCCAACCCCGCCACCACGGAGGCGTCGCTCTTCTCGGCGTTCCGCATCCACACGGTGGAGGTATATAACGCACAAGGGCAGCTGGTGGAGCAAGTACGCCCGCCTCAACCTCGCAGCCTATCCCAAGGGAATGTACGTGGTGGTGGTGACCACTGCCGCCGGCCGCACCACAAAGAAACTGCTGGTGGAATAGGACTGATCCCGATCCGAGGTGACTAGGGAGTGTCTTCGGTGTTCCTTTTATGCGCCTTGGCTCCACAAGGTCGCCGACCTTAGTTCAACAATCAACAGTTGGCTCCACAAGGTCGCCGACCTTAGTTCAACAGGGTTTAGTTTTTACCTTTTGGTTTTAATCTTCTCCCACCCTGCTCTCGGTGCGCCTTTTATGTGGTTTTTATGTGCCTTCGGTATGCATTTTACCCTTATCTTACGCATATCCAGCACTTTTTCCGCACTTCTCCCGACATGAGTCGGAGAAGTGTCGGAGAAACGTCGGAGAAGGACAAAAGGCACATAAACGTCGCATAAGGACCGCACCGAAGTCACTCCTTTGTCACAAGGTGGCCGACCACGGGGCGGTGGGAGGCCGGTTTACTCGGTGAGGCGGGTGAGTTGGGTGATGGCGCTGTGAATGGATTTGACGTTGGCAACCGAGAGGGTGAGCCGTTCGGTGCTTTCTTTGAGCCGTACCGTGTCGGGGTGCTCCTGTGCGTAGCGGATGAGGCGCATGAAGTTCGCGGAGCGGTAAAAGGGGTTGTCCGGATTGGCGGAGAAGTGGCACACCATCTTGTCCTGTTTCAGCACCAGTTTCTCTATGCCGAACTCCTTGGCCATGCGCCGTAGGGTGATGGTCTTGATAAGTTCCTGTGTGGGCGTTGGAATCGGGCCGAAGCGGTCGGTGAGCCGCTCGCGGTAATGGGCCAGTTCCTCCTCGCTGCTGAGGTCGTTAAGTTCCCGGTAGAGTAGCAGGCGCTCGCTGACGCTGGTGACGTAGTCGTCGGGCAGCAGCACTTCCAGGTCGGTCTCGATGACGCATTCGCGGACATACTCCTGCGACTCCTCGGCTTCCTGACGGAACAGTTCTTTGAACTCGGTTTCTTTCAGTTCCTCGATGGCCTCGTTGAGGATTTTGTGGTACATGTCGTAGCCGATGTCGCTGATGAAGCCACTCTGCTCGGCCCCCAGGATGTTGCCCGCCCCGCGGATGTCGAGGTCGCGCATGGCGATATTGAGTCCGCTGCCGATGCCGCTGAACTCCTCGATGGCGCGCAGTCGCTTCTGTGCCTCGTCGGTGAGCACGCTGTATGAGGGGATGAGCATGTAGCAGAAGGCTTTCTTGTTGCTGCGCCCCACACGGCCGCGCATCTGGTGCAGGTCGCTCAAGCCGAAGTTCTGTGCGTTGTTGATGATCATCGTGTTGGCATTGGGTATATCGAGGCCGTTCTCGACGATGGCGGTGGACACCAGCACGTCGATGTCGCCGCAAAGGAACTGCATCATGGTCTCTTCTACCTGTTTGCCGTCCATCTGCCCGTGGGCGATGCCTATGCGGGCATCGGGCACCAGCCGTCCCACGAGACCCGCCATTTCGGGCAGGTTCTCCACGAGGTTGCTTACAAAGAAGGTCTGTCCGCCGCGGGACATCTCGTAGCGGATGGCGTCGCGGATGACCTCTTCGTCGAAGCTGCACAGTTCAGTCTGGATGGGCTGCCGGTTGGGGGGTGCGGTGCGTATCACGCTCAGGTCGCGGGCGCCCATCAACGAGAACTGCAGGGTGCGAGGGATGGGGGTGGCGGTGAGGGTCAGGCAGTCCACGTTGACTTTCATCTGGCGTAATTTCTCCTTGACGCTCACACCGAATTTTTGTTCCTCGTCGATGATAAGCAGGCCGAGGTCTTTGAATTTGAGGTTTTTGTTGGTGATGGCGTGGGTGCCTATCAGGATGTCTATCTTGCCGGCTTCCACATCCTTGTATATCTGGTTTTTGTCGCGCAGGGAGCGGAACCGGTTGAGGTAGTCGATATTGACGGGCAGCCCCTGTAACCGTTCCTTGAAGGTGTTGTAGTGTTGGAAGGCGAGAATGGTGTTGGGCACCAGCACGGCCACCTGCTTGGAGTCGCACACCGCCTTGAAGGCGGCACGGATGGCCACTTCGGTCTTTCCGAAGCCTACGTCGCCGCACACCAGGCGGTCCATCGGGGCTGAGGACTCCATGTCGTGTTTCACCTCCTGTGTGGCCTTCAGCTGGTCGGGGGTGTCTTCGTAGAAGAACGACGCTTCCAGTTGCTCTTGGAGGTAACTGTCGGCGCTGAAGGCAAAGCCTTGGGAGGCTTTGCGCTTGGCGTAGAGGGCGATAAGGTCTTTCGCGATGTCCTTGACCTGTTTCTTGGTGCGTTGTTTCAACACCTGCCAGGTATTGCTTCCCAACCGGTTGAGGGAGGGGGTGGTGCCCTCCTTGCCCACGTAACGGCTGATTTTGTGCAGTCCGTGGATGCTGATATACAGCGTGTCGTTGTTCTTGTACAGCAGCCGGATGACCTCTTGTGTGCGCCCGTTGGTGGTGATTTTCTCCAGTCCGCTGAAACGCCCCACGCCGTAGTCGATATGGGTTACGTAGTCGCCGGGTTTCAGTTCGAAGAGTTCCTTGAGCGTCATGGCCTGATGGCTGTCGCGCAGGTCCCGGACGGTGTATTTGTGGTAACGTTCAAAGATTTCGTGGTCGGTGAAGCAGACAATCTTCTCGCTGTTGTCCACAAAGCCGTGGTTCAGGGAGCACTGAAGAAATATCGCGGTCGGGGCGGTACCGTTCTCTTCGTCGGCGGCAAACACCTTCTCCAGTCGCCGTTGCTGCTGTTCGTTGGTAACGGTGACGATGACGCGGTAGCCCTGCTCGTCATACTGCCGCAGGGTGCTCATCAGCAGGTCGAATTGCTTGTTGAACGCCGGTTGGGGCGACGACTGGGTCTCGATGATGTCGGCCTTGGTAAAGTAGCTGCTGTTGCCCGTTTCGACAATGCGGCAGCGCAGCAGTTCTTTCAGGAACTGGTTGGCGGAGCAGTAAAGGCTCTCGTCGTGGCCGGTCTTGGCAAAGAGGCTTTCGATGGTCTCGCTGATGAACATCAGCCCTTGGACCCATACGGTGTCGTCGCTGCCGAAATAGTGCAGCAGCGGCACCTTCTCCTCCACGGTCACCGTGTCTTGCGAGTGGCGGGCCATGTTGGGAAGAATGTTGACGGTGTCGTATTGTTTCACCGAAAGCTGTGTCACGGGGTCGAAGGTGCGTAGCGAGTCTATCTCGTCGTCGAAGAACTCGATGCGGAAGGGGTGCTCGTTGGCGTAGGAGAAGACATCGATGATGCCGCCGCGTACGGCGTACTGGCCGGGTTCCACCACGAAGTCCACCCGCTCGAACTCGTATTCCTGCAGGGTGTCGATGATGAAGTCCATCGAGAGGTGTGCACCCTTGCAGACCACGAGGGTGTTGCGGGTCAGCGTGCGCGACGAGACCACCTTCTCGTACAGCGCTTCGGGGTAGGTGACCACCATGAGCCGTCGACCGGCGTTGAGTTGTTTTACCACCTCGCTGCGTTGTAGGATATTGGCGTTATCGGTCTCGAACAGGTCTGTGCCGCTACCGACATCGTCGCTCTTTTCGGCCCGACGGGGTTTGCGGTAGGTGGTGGGGAAGAGTAGCACTTGCTTCTGGTCCATGTCCAGCTCGCTCTCTTCCAACAGGGTTTCAAGGTCGTTGAGGAGATAAAAGGCCTCCTCTTTGTTTCCGGCGATGAGCATCTGCCCCATGTCGGGCCGTTGGATGGCGAGGGAGGCCGCCGCGATGGCGGGAAGCGAGCCGGTCATCCCGTTGATGTGGATGCGCGTTGTTCCCTTTGCAATATGCTCCGTAAGCGATCTAACAATCTCGGAGTCTTTGTATAAGTCGGTTAGCAGCATGATGAGAAAGAAAGTGCAAAGATACGAAAAAATAGTGACTTTTCATCCGAAAAGCCACGGCACACACAATATAAGGGCGGTGGGGTGCGTTATGTCCAGTATGGATAAAATCACAATACTGTGGGCCGACGATGAGATAGACCTCTTGAAACCCCACATTCTGTTTTTGGAAGAGAAAGGTTATGCCGTGGTGCCCGTGATGAGCGGTACCGAGGCGCTCGACGAGATGGAGAACCGCCCTAACGGCATCGATATTGTGTTTCTCGACGAGAACATGCCGGGCCTCAGCGGCCTCGACACCCTCACGCAACTCAAGACCCGCTACCCGCAGGTGCCAGTGGTGATGATTACCAAGAGTGAGGAAGAGCACATCATGGACGAAGCGCTGGGAGGCAAAATCAGTGACTACCTTATCAAGCCCGTAAACCCCAAGCAGATACTTCTGGCCATCAAGAAGCACACCGAGGCGCGCCGTCTGCAGAGCGAGCGCTCCTCGATGAGCTATCAGCAGCAGTTTCGCGAAATTGGGATGGAACTCTCGGGTCCGTTGGACCATGCCGACTGGGTGGAGTTGTATCGCAAGTTGGTTTATTGGGATTTGGAGTTGAGTACCGTTGCCGACGACAATATTGCCGACATCTTCCAATCCCAGAAGGCCGAGGCCAACCAGCTTTTCTGCCGATTTTATGAACGGAACTACCTCGATTGGCTTTCGGGCAGTGGCGACAAACCGCTGATGTCGCCCACCGTGCTGCGCGAGAAGCTCTTCCCCCTGCTGAAGGAGAATCGCCCCACCTTTTTGATTGTCATCGACAACTTCCGCTACGACCAGTGGAAGTACCTCCAGCCTGCCATAGAGCAGTACCTCCGTACCGAGGACGACTGTCTTTATTACAGCATTTTGCCTACCACCACTCAGTTTGCCCGCAACGCCATGTTCGGAGGCTTGCTGCCGTCGGAAATCGAGCGCAAATACCCCCAATACTGGGTTAACGAGGACCAAGAGGGCTTCAAGAACCAGTACGAGAACGAACTCTTGGACGAGAACTTGCGCCGCCACGGCCTGGTTATCAAGCATAGTTACAACAAGGTGCTGAATGCCCAATATGGAATGCGGCTGGCCGATACCATCCCGACCCTTCTGCAGAACAAGCTGAATGTCATTATCTACAACTTTGTCGATATGCTCTCCCATGCCCGCACCGACTCCAACATCGTGCGTGAGTTGGCGGCCGACGAGAAGGCTTACCGCTCGGTGACCCTCTCATGGTTCGAGCACTCGCCGTTGGCAGAGGTGTTTAAAGCCCTCATGGGGCAGGATGTCAATATCATCATCACCACAGACCACGGTTCGGTGCGTATTGACCGCCCCGTGCGGGTGAAGGGGGACACCAGCGTGTCGGTCAACCTGCGCTACAAGCAGGGGCGCCTGCTTGACTACAACCCCAAGGAGGTGTTCGAGGTCAAGGACCCTGCCAAGGCCTTCCTGCCCCGCCGCCATGTCACCTCGCCCTACATCTTCTGCCATCAGAACGATTTCTTTGCCTATCCGAACAACTACAACCAATATGTACAGTACTACATGAACACTTTCCAACATGGAGGAATCTCGCTGGAGGAGGTGCTCATTCCCTTTATAACTTTAACTCCAAAAAACTCATGAACACACGTATTATCCGTTGTTTGGCGGGCTTGCTTATATGTCTCTGGCCTGCCTCCCACACTTTCGCTCAGTACCAACTGACCAACCCCAGTTTCGAGAACTGGGACGGAACCGCTTCCTCAGCCCGACCATTGGGCTGGAGCTCTTTCCCGCAGGCCGACGGCACGTATGCCTCTTTTGCCTCGACGGCGCAGCATGCCCACCGTTATGGCGGCCGCCCCGGTACGGCAGGCGCCTCGTTTGTCACCATCTGGACGCGCAGCGTCCTTGGTGTCAAGGCTAACGGCAACATGACCACGGGTCAAGTCCATGCTGGCGCGATGAGCGCTTCCAGCAGCGAGAACTACAACTACACCCACCGCGGGAGCACCTATTGCCACACCTTTAGCGGCACGCCCGACTCAATGTATGTATGGGTGTCGTTCTACGCCTCCAGCAGCAGCTCTGTGGCGGCGGTGCGAGCCTATATCCATGGCAACAACGATTTCCGCGATGCCAACGATGTCAACGACGGCACGCTTTATCGGGGCAAGGCTGTGGCCCAGTTCACCCGTACTACGAGTTCCTCTTCCTCCCGCACCTGGGTGCAGCAAAAGGTGCCCTTCGTGTATGACGGTTTCTCGTCGGTGAACTATATTCTTATGTCAATGACCACCAATACCACCCCCGGCGGCGGTGCAGCCAATGACTCCCTGTCGGTGGATGATATTGAGTTTATCTACAGCGCATGGCTTGACAATATCTCTATCAACTGGGATTCCATTGACGATTTCCAGCGCGGCCGCATGGACTATACCGACACGGTGGACACCTACAGCCTCCTGCAGGGTTCCACGGTGCAGTTCTCGCCCCAGGCGAGTGATGCCACCGTCACGGTCGACACCCTCTGGCTGAACAGCCATACGCGTCAGTTCCAGTTGCATGTCCGGGCAGAGGACAGCGTCACCACCCGTACCTATACCGTCACCCTCGTGGGGCCGGAGCCTCCGTGCGACACTGTCCGCGATATCCAGACGCAGGTCTACTCCAACCGCGTGAACGTCAGCTGGACGCCCGGCACCAGCAACAGTGCCTATGAGGTGGAATATGGCCCTGCCGGATTCGCCCAAGGAACCGGGACGACACTCTCCGTTTCCAATCAAGTGTTGTTGATCGACAGTCTGGAATATTCGACGACATATCAGCTCTACGTTCGCGCTATCTGTCGCGACACCGTCTATACAGACTGGGTGGGGCCGGTGACCTTCACCACCGACACACAAGCGGTGTTCCAATGCCCGTCGCCCGACAGCCTTACTCTCGATACCGTGTCCTACACCATGGCCTCGTTCCATTGGTATGTCGTCATCCCGGCCTCCGACACCACCGACACCCTCAATCCGCCGTTGCCCTGCCTGCCTCCATACGATGTGTGCCTGTTGCAGGGCACCGACACCGTCAGCCATGTACAGCTGGGCGAGGGCGAAAACCATTACACGGTGGATAGTCTGCTTCCGGGCACGGCCTATACCTTTGCCGTCTCCACGATATGCAGCTGTGCCTCCGGCGAACTTAGTCAGCCCGTTCTTCTGTCGTTTGTCACATTGCGCGACACTGCGGGTATCGCTACACTCCCCGTGTCGCCTTCGTTGACGCTCTATCCCAACCCTGCTACTGACATGGTCATGGTAGAGTGTGCCGAAGCGGTGGAGTCCATTGGGGTGTATAATGCCCAGGGGCAGCTGGTGCGTCGTTTCGACGGCCTCGCCACTGACCGTCCCGCCATCAGCCTTCGCGACCTTGCCGCGGGGGTCTACTTCGTCACGGTCCACACCCATCGAGGCACCGCCAGCCAGCGTGTCACCCTTGTAAGATAACCCTCTAAACTCTTTTCCATGAACTATGCCGCTGTCATAGCCGAGCAGTTGGGTCTGGGTACCCGTCAGGTGGAGAAAACCATCGAACTGCTTGAGCAGGGGGCTACCGTGCCCTTCATCGCCCGTTACCGCAAGGAGGTGACGGGGAGCCTTAACGAAATACAAATTACCGCCATTCGCGACCAGCTGCTCCGCCTCAAGGAACTTGATAAACGCCGTGAGGCGGTCATTGCCTCGGTGCGCGAACAGGGCAAGCTTACCCCCGAGTTGGAGGCCAGCCTGCTGGCGGCTGCCACGATGACGGAGCTGGAAGACCTCTACCTGCCCTATCGTCCCAAGCGGCGCACCCGTGCCACCATGGCAATGGAACGCGGCCTGGAGCCGTTGGCCAACGAATTGCAACGCCAGTACTCCTGCGATGTGGAGCAGTTGGCGGCTAAGTTCGTTAATCCCGACAAGGGGGTGGCCTCGGTCGAAGAAGCGTTGGCGGGCGCGCGCGATATCATTGCCGAGCGGGTAAGCGAAGACATTCGTGCCCGCAACCGGGTGCGCGCTATCTTCCACCGCACGGCGGTTCTCAGTTCCAAGGTTGTCAAGACCAAAGAGCAGGATGCGGGCAAGTATGAATCGTGGTTCGACTGGCAGGAACACGCCATGCGCGCCCCTTCGCACCGTATTTTGGCGATGTTCAGGGGCGAGAAGGAAGGCCTTTTGCGCGTTCACGTGCTTCCACGCGACGATGAACCCGTATACGAGGCGTTGGAGCGCCAATTTGTCAGCGGCAGCCACGCCTCGTCCGAGCAGGTGCTGTTGGCGGTGCATGACGGATACAAGCGGCTGCTGGAGCCCTCTATCGAGACCGAATACTACAATCTGCTGAAAGAAAAGGCCGACAAAGAGGCCATAAGTGTCTTCGCCAAGAACTTGCGGCAGTTGCTGCTGGCCTCGCCGCTGGGGCAGAAGCGCATCTTGGCCATTGACCCCGGTTTCCGTACCGGCTGCAAGACTGTATGCCTCGATGCACAAGGCCAACTGCTGCACAACGAGACTATCTATCCTTTCACTTCAGTGCGTGAGGAGCGTGCCGCCATCGCCAAGTTGGAGGCATTGGTCGAGGCGTTCCATATCGAGGCCATCGCCATCGGAAACGGAACGGCGGGACGCGAGACAGAGGAGGTGGTCAAGCGCTGCCGCTTCAAGGGGAAGGTTATTGCCGTGATGGTCAACGAGAGCGGTGCATCGATATATAGCGCATCGGATGTGGCCCGTCGCGAGTTTCCCGACTATGATGTCACCGTCCGCGGGGCTGTGAGCATCGGCCGTCGCCTGATGGACCCCCTCAGCGAACTTGTCAAAATAGACCCCAAGAGTATTGGTGTGGGACAGTATCAGCACGATGTCAACCAGACACTCCTGCAGGACAGCCTGGAGGATGTGGTGGTCAGTTGTGTGAACAATGTGGGGGTGGAGCTCAACACGGCCAGCCGTGAGTTGCTGAGCTATGTCAGCGGCATCGGCCCGGCATTGGCCGACAAGATTGTGGAGTATCGCAATAGGGAAGGGGCGTTCCATTCCCGTAAGGAGTTGAAGAATGTGGAACGGCTGGGCGACAAGGCGTTTGAACAGTGTGCCGGTTTTCTGCGGGTGCGGGAGAGCGACAACCCGTTGGATCGTAGTGCGGTGCACCCCGAGCGGTACGCATTGGTGGAGCGCATGGCGCACGACATGAATGCCACGGTGGAACAGCTGATGCAGGACAAGGCACTGCGCGACAAGATTAAGATTGAGAATTATGTCACGGCCGACTGTGGCTTGCCCACCTTGCAGGATATCATGAAGGAATTGGACAAGCCGGGGCTGGACCCGCGAGCCAAGTTCGAGGTGTTTGAGTTCGACAAGAACGTTACCCGACCTGAAGACTTGCGCGAAGGGATGATACTGCCTGGCATTGTGACCAATATTACCGCTTTCGGGGCCTTTGTGGATGTGGGCGTGCATCAGGACGGACTGGTGCATGTCAGTCAGATGGCCGACCGACGGGTCAACGACCCCAACGCCGTGGTGCATCTGCACCAACATGTGCAGGTCAAGGTGCTGGAGGTGGACCTGCGCAGGCGTAGGATTTCCCTTTCGATGAAAGGTTTAGGAAACCAGATAAACTAGATTAACCAGAGCAACTAGCTTGTCTAGTTGCTCTTTACTATTTTCTTTATGGTGCTGCCTTCGTCGCTGATGATGCGCACGAAGTATACTCCCTTACCATAAGGCCGCAGGTCGAGGGTGCGGGAGGTCTCGGTGCGGAGCAGTTGGCGGCCGCTGGCATCGGTCACGCTGACCTCTTTTATGTGGAGGCCGTCGATATGTACCAGCCCCGTGGTGGGGTTGGGGTACAGGTGACATTCCGTCGCGGGGTGTTCCTCAATGGTGGCCACGGTATGTAGTTCGATGTCGTCAATCAGCAACCAGTAGATATTGCTACAGTCGTGGTGGCGGAAGGCGATGCGGATGTCCTGCCCTAAGAGGGAAGAGGGCAGCGTCACCTGCATGTACTGGTAGTCCGAGCTCTGGAGGGTGTCGCTGAAAAGAGTGACGGTGAACTGGTCGGGGTCGGTCCCCGAGGTGGAGGCCAGCACGCTGTAACGTTCGGCAAAGGCCCGGTTGCTGGCATTCCCAGCCCACCATGAGAGAACGGCTCCCGAGGAGGTGATGTGAATCTCGGGGGTAATCATCCAGTTGTCAGGATGCAGGGCGGGGTTGAATGCGTTGTTGCCCCGGGAGGCTGAGGCGGCCACCCCTTCGCCGGTGTGGGCACGGTCGCCCGTCCAGCGTTGGAGATTCCAGTTGTTGCCGTCGCCGTCGGCATCGAGGAATGTCCAGCAGCCGAAGTTGTCTGTTGGCTCAAATCCGCAGGCAAAGGGCAGCTGCAGAGGAATGCTGCAGTCGAATACCTCCAGTGTGGTCTGTGCCGTGGCGGTATCGCCTTCGGCGATGGCCGTGACGCTGACGTTGTAGCGGCCCGGCTGGCTCCATGTAGCGATGATGCTGCGGTCGGTGCCGGTGGCGGGAGTGCCCCCTTCGAGGGTCCATTGGTAGTCGGCGTTGGTGGGGCCATGTGCGGTGAAGGTGACGGAGTCGCCCACTAGCAGGCTGGAAGGCCCTTCAATATCGACGGTGAGGCTGTTGCCTGTGATGGCGGCAATCATCCAGGTGGGGTAGGGGTCCATACCCGGCATGACCTGCTGGATGTAGCTCCATTGGCCTTCCGTGCAGACGAAACTGCTGTTGCTGTCGCCAGTGAAGACACAATACGAAGCCGGCGCGGAGACATCGCTGTTGAAAAACACCACCCATAAGCTGCTGGTGGTGTCCAGCGGCAGGATGCCTCCCAGAGGGCAATCCACCCATGCGCCGTTGGCGGAGAATCGGTAGCCGAGGCTGTCTATCCGCTGTTGAGGGGCATCCGTCCCCCCTTGATACAGCATCAAACTGTAGGTGCCCGGGCGGCTCACATAAAGCCGCACGCCGTGCAGATAGCGGCGTCCCGACATTTCGCTGGCGGGGAAGCAGACTCCCCAGGTGGTGCCGTTGTTGCCTCCGACGGTGTTGTAGCAATAGGCGTTAGGCTGACAATAGCTCAGCGTGTCGAGGGTGTCCGACTTGGTCGTTTGGGATTGTCCGAATGCCGACAGGGTGGTCAGCAGGGCGAGGGTGGTCAACAGGATGTGTCTCATATCGTGTTTGGTCTTAAAAAGAAGAGCCCGCGCCGGGCGGGCTCTTCCAAAAACAAATCATTGTGAAATGTGATTATTTGCGGACAACTTTCTGCACGCTGACACCATTGTTGGTGATGACTTGCACAAAGTAAACGCCCTGAGAGAGGTTGGTCATGTCGACGGTCGTGGTGTTGCGCTTGTTCATGACAGTGCGGCCGTTGACGTCAATCACGTTGATTTCCTGGATACCCTCGGCGTTGATGTACAGTTTTCCATCGGTGGGGTTGGGGTAGAGGGAGATGTTGGTGTTGTTGACCTCATTGATGCTGGCAGTGCCCTCGCCGGTGATACCGAAATCGTCAAGGATGAGCCAGAACTTGTCGGTGCAGTTGAAGTGGCGGAAAGCAATGCGAACCACTTGGCCTCTGTAGGCGTCGAGGGAGGCCGTGACATTGCGCCAGGTCTTGGACGAGGGGATGTCGTATTCGGCCACAAGGACGAAGTTGCTGGGATTGCTGCTGCCAGTGGGGGATACATAGAGGCCGTAGTGCTCGGCATAGTCATTGGTCTCGGGGCTGTACTCCCACCAGCTGATGCTGGCCTGGTTGGTAGGAATGCCAATCTTCGGGCTGATGAGCCAGTTGTCGGGGTTGATGGCACCGACACCGCTGACCCACGACTGAGAGGCGACATTGCCGTTGCCGCTATGCGTTTCGGAACGGCCGTTGCGTACCCAGTTGTAGCCGTCGCCGTCCACGTCAGTCATAATCCAGCCAGGCATGTTGCTCTCGCAGTCCTCGTAGAAGTAGAACTTCTCGATAAGGACTTGGAGGGTCTTAGAGAGGGTTTCGCCATTGTTGTCGCCGTTGACGCTGATGGTGAAGGTACCGGCGGCGTCCCACGAAGCGGTGGCGGTCATGCCGGTAGCGGTGGCGGGAGTGGCACCCTCAATGGTCCAAGTGTAGGTGGCACCGCTGGGGCCAGAGATAGCGAATTCCAGATTTTGGCCGGTTCTGCCTTTTTCGGGACCGCTGAGGACGAAGTCGAAGGGAGGCTGGGTGGCGCTGGTGGTGGTCTTGATCATCCAAGTGCCTTCATAGCTGCCGCTGGTGGCGGTGGCCATGTCATACCAGGAGCCGTTCAAGGTGAGCATGGCGGAGTTGGGATCGCCGTTGTAGGTGGTGTAAGAGGCAGCATAGCCAGTGGTGGACAGGGTGACCCACATGCTCTGGGTCGGGTCGAGCTGAGCGCCGCCATAGATGGGGAAGTCCACATACTGGCCAGACTCGGTGACATTGTAAGGAGCCTCATAGATGAGGGTGTTGGGAGCGGTGGTGCCGCCCTGATAGATGCGGACAGTATAGGTACCGGTGACGTCTTGGTTGATGTAGGCGCTGACTTTGGTGACATAGTTGCGGCCCGTCATCAGTTCTGCGGGATAGAGAACACCCCACTCAAATTCAGCACCGCTGCTGAGACCGAGGGCGCTCTGATAGGCACCGCCTTCGGTATAGTCCATCTCGTCGCCGAAGTTCCAGCCGTCGCGGACGGTGATGGTCTTGGAGGCGGTAGTGCTGCCAGTGGTGTTGACGACTTCAACCGTCACGGTATAGGTGCCAGGAGTGCTGTAGGTGGTGGAGGCAGTCGCACCGGAGCCGGTGGTGACATCCGCACCGGCGAAAGTCCAGTTGATGGCGGTGACAGTGTCAACGCTGACATAGGAAACGGCGAAAGAAATGGTAGAACCAGCAAAGGCGAAATTATTGCTGTTGATGGTGACACCCGTAGGAGGCTGGTTGGGAGCGGGAGCCATGGCGATGATGTTGCTCAGGTTGGTCAGGTTCTGGGCGATGCTGGCACTGTAGGTAAGACCACCCTGACCATAAATCATGCAGTAGTATCCAGAGGGGGCAATGTACACAAGCGTGGGGACGGTGCCTTCGTAAAGGGAAGCACAGGTGTTGAGGCAGGTTCTGTCGTCAATGATTCTGTAGGGGACGGGGTTGCCATTGAGCCGAGTCCAGTCACCTTGCGTCAAACCGTCGCGGCCGGAGCCCGAGCTGGTACCGGTAATCTGGGCAGTGGTGTTGGAACCTTCAACCTCAATCCACATCACGCAGATGCTGTCGCCCATTTGGTTGTAGATGGCTTCGAGAATACCTGCCTGATGGAAGTTCCAGCAGGGACCGCACCATGCGCAGGAGTAGTCGATGACGACACCCTTGCCAGCGGCCAGCGTATCGGCGAGGGACACGGGGACACCGTTGATGTCCTGAGTGGTGAACGGTGCAGCAATGTGATCCCAAGCTTCGGGAATGGCAGTGGTGGCCTTGGCGGGCAAAGCCTCACGCGTCTGAGTGCTGAATTGCGCAAAAGTAGCGGTGCAAGCCAGCAGTGCGAGCGCAACAAGTAATGTTTTTTTCATTGTTTGTGTTTTGTCCCGTTATTTGCCATTGGACCCGTCGGCTCTTGATTGTCAGTAATTTTGATTTTTGGAATAATATTTTCGTTTCATTTTTATATGATGCAAATATACATATTTTCTGCGAAACAACAATTTTTTTTCATCAACATCAAAATAAATTTTTTGTCAGGTATTGGTGTGTTGAGAAATTTGTGTAAATTTGCAGTTGTTTCTTTTGGGATAAATTTAACCTAAATACGTTATGAAGAAGACTTTATTGGTTTCCGCCTTGTTGTTTGCGCTGCTCTCCGTCCAGGCGCAGGATGAAAAACAGACCTACACCCGCAAGATTTTGCTGGAACAGTTCACCACGGTTAACTGCGGTTGGTGTCCCCCTGGTGCCGACCGCATCACATCGGCTATCGGCACTGCGACCAACATCATTTGGATTAAGCACCATGCGGGTTTTGGCGAAGACTTTTTGACCAATGATATCCATCGGGAGCTGTTGGCATTGTATGGCGGCAGCACGTTTGCCCCGGCCATGTCGGTGGACCGCACCCGTTTTAACGAGGAAGATGCCGGCCCGGTAGGCAGTGTGGGACAGGTGTCTGCCATCCGCACCCTCTTCGCCTCGGCCAAGCAGGTGGCCACCTACTGCAAGGTGATTGCCCCCGAGATTACTTACAACCCCAGTACCCGCAGGGTGTCGGGACAGGTGCGTGTTCGCTTTGGCGATGAAATATGGGATGCCAATACCCGCATCACGGTGTTTCTGATTGAGGACAGTATCGTGGGTAACCAGAACGACTATACCGACCATGGCAACTGGACCAATTACGTCCACATGGGTACCGTGCGCGCTGCGTTGACAGGGATTTGGGGCGACAATCTGGAGGTCGATGCGCAGGAGCGGACTGCCGTTCACAATATCAACTATGTCCTGCCGGCCGAATGCGAGTACAGCCATTGCAAGTTGGTGGCTTTCGTGACCAACCACGATGCAAGCAATATCAACAACCGCAAGGTGCTGAATGCTGCCGAGAGTGATTTCCTCGATGAGGTGCCGCAGTCCACGGCAGGTGTCGGAGAGGTGGCTGGTGCCGCTCGTCTACGACTCTATCCCAACCCCGCCTCGAACCAGGTGGTGTTGGAGTCTGACGGGGAGATTGAGTCGGTGCAGCTCTTCAACGCATTGGGACAGCAGGTGTACCAGTCCCGTCTTGAAGGTGCCAAGCAGACGGCGGTGAATACCAGCCTGCTGCCGCAGGGGGTCTATGTGGTCCGTATCCGTACCGCTCAAGGCGTTGCCGAGCGGCGGTTGGCGGTGACCCACTGATTTGTATGTCGGGGAGGGCAATAATGATTGCCTTTTCCCGTTAATTGAGAAAAAAGTCGTATCTTTGCATTTTCAAAGATGTTGTCAGTTATGAAGAAAATAGTTCTGTCGTTAGCTCTTTTGGCCGTAGTCTTTGCGGCTGAGGCACAGCAGGTAAGTTCCCGTGCCAAGGCGGTGCGGATGCTCGCTTACGCCCGTGCGGAGTATCAGGTAAAGGATGTCAAAGTGTATGCGGACACCATGACAGTGTTCTCTTTGGCGGACTATCCCATCTACCCGTTGGGCAAATGGAGCACGGTGGAGGATTACATCACCAGCAACCAGCTGCTGTGGTATCGCGAGAGCGGATACAAGACCTTTTACGACACCATGACGGTCTCGGTCAACACCCTCAAACGGCTCGACGGCACGAATATCAATGTCTATCGCAGTATTTGGACGAATAAACTGGAGATGGTGGCGGCCAAGATTACCGACAGCGCGGTGGTGCTGGCCAACGGCATCCATGTGGGGATGAGCAAGGAAGAGGTCTTCAAGACGATTTTCCGCAGCCACCCCAAGTCGTATACCTCCGACATCCATGTGTTGAAGGTGATTGCCGGCGCCGCCGAGGTGGGCGAAGTGTACACCTTCAAGGGCAACAAACTCCGCCACATCCAGATTGTGAGCAAGTATAAATACTATTGATGATGAACGGATAAGGGGACATTCAGATGATCGGAAAATCTGAGAGTCCGAAAATCCGTAACTCCGAAAAACTGTAACTCCGAGAGTCCATATCCCATGCGCAAAATCGGTCTCTTTTTTGGCTCGTTCAACCCTGTGCATGTGGGACATCTTATTATTGCCAACAGCATGTTGGCCAACAGTGACTTGAATGAGGTGTGGCTGGTGGTGTCGCCCCAGAACCCGCTGAAAGAACGCCGCTCATTGCTGGCCGACCAGCAACGGCTGGAGATGGTGCGTCTGGCGGTGCACGACAACTACCGTTTGCGGGCCTGTGATGTGGAGTTCCACTTGCCGATACCCTCCTATACGGTGCTCACGCTGGCCCATCTGGGCGAGCAGTATCGCGATAAGCAGTTCTGTCTCATAATGGGGTCGGACAACTTGGCCACGCTTGACCGCTGGCGTAATTGGGAATACATCGTCGACCACTACCAGATATATGTCTATCCCCGTCCGGGGTATGAGAACTGCGCACTGGCGAAACATCCCAACGTCACGCTCGTCGACGTGCCCACGATGGACATTTCATCCACTTATATCCGCGAGCAAATCCGGCAGGGACACGATGTGCGCTATCTGCTCACCGAGCCGGTCTATCAGTACCTCACGGAAATGCACTTTTACGAAAAATAGGCGCTGCGACGGCTATTTGCGCGTCTTGGCCGGAGCCTTGGCAGGCTTTTTGGCGGCACTCTTGGTCGACTTCTTTGCCTTGCTTGTGGTGGTTTTCTCAGCCTCCATGCGAGCCAACTCTTCGGGCGGGATTTCGGCGTTCTTGAATATCTCGCTGTCGATGTCCATCAGTTCCTCGTCGGTGGGCTCCATATCGTCGTCGTCCACGTCGTTGTCATCGGTCACCCGCTCGTTGGTGTAGCTGTCGTATATCTCTTCGTCATCGTCGTTGAAGGCCTCCTTCAGTTCTTCGCTGGTCATCTCAAGGCTCTTCTGCAATTCCTTGGAAGGCTCCTCGTCCAGCGCCTCTTCGTAGGAGGCGTGGCGCACCACACGCTCGGTGTGTGAGGTATTCTCCTCTTCGCGGTCGATGGCCTCCTGCAGGGGGGCGAAATCGTCATCGCCCTTGTCGCCGCCCTCCTCGTCGAGAAAGTCCTTGTCGAACTCGTCTTCAGCGAAGGTGGAGTCGATTTTGACATCGAATTTAATCATGTATACCGTGTCCTCCGTCTCCATCGGCACCACAAAAATTGTGTCGCCGTTGGGCTTCTCGAAGCGTTGCAAATAGTCCTGATACCCCTCGGGGTACTGTTCTTTGAACAATTCCAATAGTTCCTCGGATAGGTTTTTGTAGCTGACAATCAGGTTTCTTTTGTGAGTTCTTCTAGAGTTCATGGTATAGAAATTTTGTGCAAGTATAACAAGTTTATTTCACTTATACAATATTCGTAATCATAAAAACTTTTTAACGATTGGCGGCTCCCATGCGGAGGCTAGCCCACCACAATGCTTTCATCGTCTTCAACACGCAGGTTTTTCATGATGAATTCGCGTCGCTCGGCGCTGTTCTGACCCATGTAGAAACGCAGCACGCCGGGGGTGTCGAAGTCTTTGTGTAGCAGCACGGGGTCGAGGCGCATGTCTTGGTTGATGAAGCCTTTGAACTCGTCGGGCGAGATTTCACCGAGACCTTTGAATCGGGTGATTTCGGCGTTGGCGGTGTTATGGATGGCTTCGATGCGCTCCTCGTCGCTGTAGCAGTAGGTGGTCTTCTGTTTGTTGCGGACGCGGAAGAGGGGGGTCTGGAGAATGTAGACATGTCCCTGACGCACCAGGTCGGGGTAGAAGCGGAGGAAGAAGGTGAGCAGCAGAAGACGGATGTGCATTCCGTCCACATCGGCATCGGTGGCGATGACCACGTTGTTGTATCGCAAGTTCTCCATGCCGTCGTCGATGTCGAGGGCATTGTGGAGCAGGTTCAGCTCCTCGTTCTTGTAGACCTCGGCCTTGCCGACCGAGACAGTGTTGAGGGGCTTTCCTCGCAGGCTGAAAACGGCTTGGGTCTCCACGTCGCGGCTCTTGGTGATGGAACCCGAGGCCGAGAGGCCCTCGGTGATGAAGATGGTGCTCTCCAGCCGCCGGGGATGGTTGCTGTTGTAGTGTACGTGGCAGTCGCGCAGTTTCGAGTTGTTGAGGCTGGCCTTGCGGGTGCTCTCCTTGGCCAGCTTTTTGATGCCGGCAATCTCCTTGCGTTCCTTCTCGTTGCGCTGTATTTTGTCGAGCAGTGCCTCGGCGGTCTCGGCATGCATGTGGAGGTAGTTGTCGAGATGCCGTTTGAGGATATCGAGGACGTATGTCTTGAGGACGGGGCTGTCGTTGGTGCCGTCCTGGTTGTTGGGGGCGAGGTGGGTGGAGCCGAGTTTGGTCTTGGTCTGGGCCTCGAAAACGGGCTCTTGGATGCGGATGCAGAGTGCGCATACCAGCCCCTGTCGCACATCCTCGGGGGCGAATTCTTTCTTGTTGTAGAACTCCTTCACCACACGGGCGTAACCTTCGCGGAAAGCGCTCTGGTGCGTGCCGCCCTCGGTGGTGTGTTGGCCGTTGACAAAGCTGTAGTAGTAGTCGCTGCTTTGGCCGTTGACATGGGTGAATGCGGCCTCGAAATCGTCGTCCTTGATATGGATGATGGGGTAGAGGGGTTCGCCTTCCATGTTGTGCTCCAGCAGGTCGAGGAGGCCGTTCTTGGAGTAGTAGCGACGGTCGTTGTAGTAGAAGGTGAGCCCTCGGTTGAGGTAGCAGTAGTTCCAGACACGCCGCTCCACGTACTCGCTGATGAAATGGTAGTTGCCGAAGAGTTTGGCGTCGGGGATGAATTCCACCAGTGTGCCGGTGGTGTCGGACTCGAAATCGGTGATGCCGCTGTCGTAGGTCATCTTGCCCTCGCAGAACTCGGCGTAGCGGGTCTTCCCCTCGCGGAAGGCCTGCACTTTGAAATAGCTGGCCAGTGCGTTAACGGCTTTGGTACCCACGCCGTTCAGACCGACAGACTTCTGGAACACCTTGCTGTCGTACTTGGCGCCGGTATTGAGTTTGCTGACCGCCTCGACCATCTTGCCCAAGGGGATTCCACGTCCGTAGTCGCGGATGCTCACCTTGCGTTCGCCGAAGTTGATGGTCATCTCGATGCGCTTGCCGAATCCCGAAGTGAATTCGTCGATGGCGTTATCAATCACCTCCTTGATGAGGACATAGATGCCGTCGTCGTGCGATGAGCCGTCGCCCAGCTTACCGATATACATACCGGGGCGGAGGCGGATATGCTCCATGTCTTCAAGGTGTACAATGCTGTCGTCGTTGTAGTTGACGGAGTCTTGCTGCATGGGGAGTTCTTCTTCCATAAGGCTGTCTTTTGCGCTGCAAAATTACAGAATAAACCCCATATATCGCCCCTTGCATTGGGTGATTTATCCCCAATTGCGTTGTTGAAAACTTTCTTCCCGTCCGGTACCCCACAGTGGCGGGAGAAGAAAAAAGTGTCCGATTTGGAAAAAATGCGTATCTTTGCAGTCGCTTTGTTTTCCGCGATTGCGTCGCAGAAAACAGGCACACAGGCGGATATGGCGTAATTGGTAGCCGCGCTAGACTTAGGATCTAGTTCTTCACGGAGTGGGGGTTCGAGTCCCCCTATCCGCACAAAACGACTGACGAGGGTTGAATGCCCTCGTCGTCTTTTTTGTAGGGCAAAGAGTATGTTTTAACGATACTCTTGTATTAGTTGCTCAATAATTGGCTTTAATTGTGGGATATCTACAGCAATGGTTTCCCAAAGTTGGCTGGGGCGTATCTTGTAGTAGCCGTGCACCAACACGTGACGCATACGCTCAATGTCATCCCAGTTCACCTCATTGTGGCTGGCTCGGTACTGCATCGTCAGTTTGTACACAGCCTCGCCGATTATTTCCACGTGTTTTACCAATCCAAAGTAAACTACGGGGTTGGATTGAGTCTCTTCCAGAGTGTGATGCTCCACGTAATCGACAAGCACATTTGCTGCTTCAAGAATGTGCTGCAACCGTTCGATGTCTCTAACCTCTTCTCTCATATATCAGTCGTTTGTCGCGGTTGGCTGATTCCACTGCAAAGGGCATCAGGCATCCGTCCTCGATTAAATCCACACGTCGCCCCGTACTGCGTTCTAATTCACCCATCATATGAGAAATGGTAAGCAAGGAGATGTGGGCGGTGTCATCGTATTGAACAAGTATGTCGACATCGCTTTCGGGCGTTTCTTCACCGCGGGCGAAAGAGCCGAAGAGCCAAGCCTTCAGGACGGGTTGCGTCTTGAAGTAATCGGCTATTATCTGTGTCATTGCTTGCGTGCTCATAAACTAATGAGTTGTAATTTTCAATTTGCAAAGATACAAACTATTTTTGGATTGACAAAATATAATTTCATCCGTGAAGTTCCCTAACCGACAAGGGGGGGGGGCTTTGCGTGGTTTCGGTGTGCCTTTTGTGTGGTCTCGGAGTGCCCTCGGAGATGCTGGCAAATTCCACCCGAATTCTTCCCATATTCCTCCCATCCTCGATGGGAAGATCATGGGAAGATCATGGGAGGATCATGGGAAGATCATGGGAAGAACACAAAATTCACACCGAAGTCAAACTGGGACCACCCCGAAGGCGCACAGGGAGCACTCCATTGTCACACAAAAAGGAAAATCTTAGACAGGCACAATATTTTCCGCCTGCGGGCGTTAATGGGTACGTAATGAAAAAATCGCTGCTCATCATTGCGCTGCTAGCATTGCTGTTTCCGTCGGCCAGGGCCAGTTATCTGCTCATTCCCATGGATGAGGTGCAGAAAAACCATCTGAAAGCCTACGGTATTGCCTATTGGGCCTTGGAGCGCGACGTGGAGGTGACGTGGTTGCTCAACTATCGTGGCGGAAGTTTCATGATGAAGTTTGCCGACGCGCTGGAGCGCGAATGCCGACTGCGGGGAGTTACCGCCGAGGCTATCGCCGACGGGCAGTCGAGCGCCATCCTCTCGCAGATTGCCGAGCCGTCGGTCAACATGGATGCAGTGAAGTTGCAGAAAGCCCCGAAGATTGCCGTCTATTCGCCCAAGAACAAACTGCCATGGGATGACGCGGTGACATTGGTACTCACCTACGCCGAGATACCTTACGATGTGGTGTACGACGAGGAGGTGATGGCCGGAGTGCTGCCCACCTACGACTGGTTACACTTGCACCATGAGGACTTCACCGGGCAGTATGGCAAGTTCTGGGGCAACTACCGCAACACACAGTGGTATATCGAGGATGTGCGTGCCCAGGAGGCGACGGCGCAGAAATTGGGCTTTGCCAAAGTGAGCCAGTTGAAACTGGCCGTGGCGCACAAGATTCGTGACTTTGTGATGGGAGGTGGATTCCTGTTTGCCATGTGCTCGGCGCCCGACAGCTACGATGTGGCGCTGGCGGCCGAGAATGTGGATATCTGCGATGTGATGTTCGACGGCGACCCGATGCAGCCCGATGCACAGAACCAGTTGGATTTCAGTAAGACATTTGCCTTTAAGGATTTCCGTCTCAGCACCAATCCCAGTGAATATGAGATTTCGACCATTGATGTCGACGACCGTGTCCGCCAGCGGACGGTCAACGAGAAGAACGACTTCTTCACTCTCTTCGATTTCTCGGCCAAATGGGACTGGGTACCCACCATGTTGACACAGAACCACACCCGTGTCATCCACGGCTTTATGGGACAGACCACCGCCTTCCGACGCGAGACGGTCAAGTCGTCGTGCGTCATTCTGGCCGAGAACAAGGCCCTCGGCGAGGTACGCTACCTGCATGGCGAATACGGAAAAGGGACCTGGACGTTCCTCGGTGGACATGACCCTGAGGACTACCGGCATTTCGTCGGCGACCCGCCCACGGATCTCTCGCTCTATCCCAATTCACCAGGATACAGACTTATACTGAACAATATACTTTTCCCTGCGGCCAAGAAAGAGAAACACAAGACGTAGGGAATTGATAATTGAGAGTTGAAAATTACAATACATGAAAAAACTGATAGCCTTCATAGTTCTTAGTTCTTGCTTCTTACTTCCCGCCGGGGCGCAGAAGTGGGTTAACTACAACGTCAAGAACTCTGAAATCAACGGCAACAACGTGCTGGCGATTGCATGCGATGCCAAAGGCAACCTCTGGGTGGGCACCACGTTGGGCCTCTGCCAACTGAAGGGGCGCACCTGGACGGATTATGCGATGTTTAACGAGAAGCTGAAAGACCAGTTTGTCAACTGCCTTGTGGTGGAGGGCAACCGGCTGTGGATTGGTACCGATGATTACGGTGTGATAGAGTTTAACGGTACTCGTTGGACGGAACACTCCGAGGAGACGCGTAGGCTGAATATGAAGTATATCCGTGATATTGCGGTGGATCATGCGGGGGTGAAGTGGATAGGGGTCACGCTGAGCGGCTTTGTGCAGTACGATGGGGTGAATTGGACCAAGTACACCGTTGACGAGGGTGGCCTGCTGAGTGATTTCATCCTTTGTACCGTGGTGGACAACCGTGACCGCAAGTGGATTGGCACCAACGACGGACTCTGTGTCTTCGACGGGAGCCGCTGGACCTCCTACACGGTCAAGAACTCCCGCCTGCCCCACAATATCTGCCTCTCGATTGCCATCGACAAGGATAACGTGAAATGGATAGGCACACTGGAAGGACTGTGTCGTTTTGACGGCAAGGAATGGAAAGTGTACAACACCGACAACAGCCCGCTGCCGGGCAACCAAATCAACGGCTTGGCAATCGACAAAGAGGGGCTGCTTTGGATGGCCACCGACGGCGGTGTGGCGGTTTTTGACCGCGACAGCCGTTGGGAGACGTTCCCCGCAGGTCGCGGAGAGTTGCCTAAGTGCATGTACCAAAATGTGGTGGTCGACAATAAGGGCAACCACTGGTTCGGCACCGATGAGAAGGGCCTTTTCTGCTTGTCGGAGTATCCTGGGATTCCGAAAGATAATCTGGCTGAGGCCGGCGAGGATGGCGTCGACCCGTCTGACCCTTCGGCTTCGTCCGAGAGGACCAATAAGTCCGACCGCAAAAAAGAACAAGTGTCGGACGACAAGGTGCGCCTGACGCCCTATCTTGACAAGGGCTATATCACGCTCACGATGGGTGCACCGGTGGCCGAGGTGGTGTTCCTCAACGCCAAGGGCGAGAAGGTTCGCACGGTGCCCAAGTATCAGAACGGTTCCCGCCTCTCCATCGCCAAGATGAAGAAGGGGGCCTATACCATCAAGGTCATTACCGACAAGGGCTCCCGTACCGTCAAGTTCACCTTGAAATAAAATGAGAATTGAAACAACAATAACCCATGAAGAAATTCTTTTACCTTTTAGCGTTTAGTTTCTGCTTTCTGCCTGTCTTTGCCCAGATTCAGGACCCTGTGAAATGGTCCTTCAGCGTCAAAGACCTTAACGAGAGCGAGTCGGAACTGGTGTTCACCGCCCAACTGGATGAGGGGTGGCATCTTTATTCCCAGTATACCGACCCCAACGGCCCTATTGCCATCTACTTTGAGTTCGCTCCCTCGAAGGATTACAATCTTGTTGGGAAGGTGCAAGAGCCGAAGCCCCACGAGGAGTTTGACGAGGACTTCAAGTGTACCGTCCGTTCGTTTAGCGGCAAGGTGGTGTTCCGGCAGAAAATTGTACGCCTTTCGTCGAAGGATTTCAAGGTGACGGGTACTTTTGGCTACCAGCTCTGCAACTCGGGCAGTTGCATCGCCCCTGACGACCGCGACTTCAGTTTCAAGGTTAAAGGTGCAAAGCTGTCGTTGACCGACAATGTGGCGGAAGGCGAGCCCCTTGCCGTCGACACCAGCGTGGCGGAAGTGACGGATGGCACCGACCTGTCCGATCAGTCGTACTCGTCTGTCCAATCTGTCCCGTCTGATATGTCTGACCAGCCGGAAGAAGAGAAAGAAAACATGTCGCTTATTGCCATCTTCCTCTGGGCGTTGCTCGGCGGTGTACTGACGATGTTCACCCCCTGCGTATTCCCGATGATACCGATGACCATCAACTTCTTCATGAACAGCACGGCCTCGAAGAAGGCTGCCCGCCGGCAGGCGTGGTTCTTCGGCTTTTCGATAGTGTTTCTGTTTGCCTTCCTGGGGGCGATACTGACCCTCATTTTCGGTCCGCAGGTATTGTATGCTATGGGGACACACTGGGTGCCCAACCTCATCTTCTTCCTCATCTTCCTTGTTTTCTCTCTCAGTTTCTTCGGCCTGTTTGAAATCAAGATGCCCGAGAAATGGATTAACAAGAGCGACGAGCAGGCCGACAAGGGCGGACTGCTGGCGCCTTTCTTCATCGCTCTCACCACTGTGTTGGTGAGTTTCAGCTGCACGGGTCCCATTATCGGATTCGCTCTGATGGGTCTCTCCACCAGCACCACAGACCGTTGGGTCTCGTTGGTCACCATGTTGGGCTTCGGTATTGGCTTTGCCGCCCCCTTCACGTTGCTAGCCATGTTCCCCTCGGTGCTCAAGAATATGAAATCGGGAAGCTGGCTCAATACCGTCAAGGTGGTTTTCGCCTTCTTGGAACTGGCCTTTGGCCTCAAGTTCCTGCAGCAGGCCGACCTCTACTGCAATTGGGGACTGCTGGACCGCGAGGTCTATCTGGCTCTGTGGATTGTCATCTTCGGCCTGCTGGGCCTCTACCTGTTGGGCAAACTCAAGTTCAAAGGGGATGAGGATTTGAAGCATATCGGCGTGGTGCGCCTCTTTATCGCTATCCTTGACCTGGCCTTTGTGGTCTATATGATTCCTGGCCTTTGGGGCGCGCCGCTGAAAGGTATCTCGGGATTCCTGCCCCCCATGGAAACGCAGGATTTCAACATCGAAAGGAGCATCGAGGAGAATGCCGCCACCGTGACCTATAGTGCGGAGGTGCCTGCTGACGGATTGCCCGCCAACCGCAAGTACACCGACAAGCTGCACATGCCTACGGGCTTTCACGGTTTCTTCGACCTTGACGAGGCCAAGGCCTATGCCAAGGAAGTTGGCAAGCCTATCTTCATCGACTTCACCGGGAAGACCTGCGCCAACTGTCGTGAGATGGAGCATTATGTGTGGGCCGACAAGCAAGTGAAGGAAATCCTTACCACCAAGTTCGTCATGTGCGGCCTCTATGTCGATGAGAATACCATCGAACTGCCCGAAGAGGAGTGGGTCACTGACGAGAAGGGACGGGTGCTGAAGACCCTCGGCAAACGCAACTTCTATTATGAGCGTAGCATGTTCAACATGAACGCGCAGCCCTACTATGTCATTATCAATGCCGACGGAGATGTGTTGACCAAGGAGAACTACAAGTACGACCGCGATATCTCCAAGTTCATTTCCTTCCTCAACGAGGGGTTGGAAGGCATGGAAAAAAGCGCTAGAAAATAGGGTTTCGAGAGCGACGTGATTTTAGAAACTGTTTAAAATTAATCCAATGATTTTCTTAAAGCATCAAAACGGCATCTTTCCCTCCTTTTCTCGGTCACAATGGACCCCCATTGCTCCCTCAAAAAGAAGAAAAATCTGCTCGCCTTGCTGTATAACAAAAACAGTTTCTAACAATTCAGAGCCTCCCGTGTAGCTTTTTCGACGCGGGAGGCTTTGGTTTTATTTGTTAAATGCAATTTTGTAAAGTGCTGTGCCATATTTGTTGAAATGTTAATTTTGCCGCAAGGGTGGTTGTGCGTTTGGTCATGTCGGGAAAAAGTAGTACTTTTGCACTCGATTTCCATAGGGAAATAACATAGTGCGGGGTAGAGCAGAGGTAGCTCGTCGGGCTCATAACCCGGAGGTCGTTGGTTCGAATCCAGCCCCCGCTACCGAGCAGGACAAGTCAGTTGGCTTGTCCTTTTTTGTTCCTCTCAACTGCTTGGTTTCGTTGTAGATTAGGTCGAGAACGGAGTTGTATTTTGTGGTTCGAAATGAAATTCCATCAAACTCCACTTTTTCGGGAAAAATCGAACTTAATAAGTGTTGCTTGACCTCAATCGGAGCGTCTTCAAAGTATTTGTCGAGATTGTCTATCAACGAGATAGAATAGTCTAACTTGGGGTTTAGATTGGTGCGAATTGATGTCTGTACACCCTCTATCTGACTCTTCAGGTGGCGTATGTCGTCCTCGATACCTTGATTGAGTTCAGAATACATTTTCGCATCAATCTTCTCATCCAAGTAATCAACCGACAACTTCTTTTTTCTCTTCTCCAATACAACCAGTTTTTCTTCCAGCTCGGAGAGGTATTTTCTCTGATGGACACATCCGTCTTCACGCATTGACCGCAGCACTTCATCATATAGTTTCAGTACCTCTTTTCTCGGTTTCAGTCCGCTGACATAGCGGACAAATTCTTCGTTTACCTTTTCGGCTCGCACATTGTAATGTCGGGGGCTGCACATACAATGATAGTAAGGGTATTTTCCACCGTTTCCGTGACTGAAGGAAGCGGTGATAGGTCTTCCACACATCGGACACACAACGTGTCCTCGCAAGTAGAAATCAGGGTGAGGTTTCTTCCCCTTCACCAATGTGTGTTTGCGGTGGTTGCGACCCTCTATCAGGTCTTGTACCCGATAGAATGTCTCTTCGCTAACCAAGGGTTCGTGTTCACCATCAATGATACGCTCATCCTCATCCCCCAATGCTGGTACTTTTATTTTCCCAATGTATAGAATATTGTGGAGCATCTGCATAAATGATGTCCGTGCCATATTGGGACACAAACGTTTGCGGATTGCGTCGGCACTCTCAACACCCTTGGCGACCTCTTCAAAGATTCGTCTCACCAGTGGAGCCTCTTTCTCATCGACCACCATATGAGTGTTGTGGTCTTTGTATGTACCGATGCGGTGATGTCGATAGCCCTTGGGGGCGTGATTGCACCAATGCCCCTCTTTGAGAGATTTTCTCACGCCCTCTCTTGTGCGCCGTGATATTTTGGAATCTTCCGTGTGGGCGATACCACAGTAAACAGCAAGGTTCGTACTCCATTCTGAACCTTTGAAATCAATGGGCGATTCAATGGCGTTAATCTCCACGCCAAGCTCATCGTAGAACTTTCGCTTGTATGCGAAAGCAAATTCCACGTTTCGGGAATATCTGTCCCAGCGTAGAAAAAGCACTTTGTCCACTTCCCCCTTGTTTTTTCTACAATATTCGTAGATTGCCTTCAATTCAGGACGCTTCATATCATAATGTTTCGCAGAATAATCTTCACGGTACACTTTAACCACATTATAACCGTGGTAATTGCAATGGTTTCTCAAATACTCCTCCTGTACATTCAGGGAGTTATTGTCTTTCTGCTCGTCACTGCTCACTCGGCAGTACAGAATCACGTTTGTTGTTTTATTCATTGTTCAGTTTTTTTTCTTCTGTTATTAATTGTAGGCTTGCCATCATTGACAATGTTTCAAGTACAAGTTTCACTTGTTCGTCACTTAACTTTTGGTTTCCGCTGTTCAGTATTTTCTTGGCGGTGGTAATATTTGTCATGCACGTCATTGTGCTTGTATCCGCATTGCTGCGGTTATTTGCTTTTCCACCTCTCACACGGATTTTGCGGCTCCGTCGCGAGACTTCTGCTCGGTGTGGGTAGCTTATCACCCGTTCATCCGATAACGATTGGCTATGGACTGTTATTACAACTTTTCATAGCCAAAATATACAACAATTTTCCTAATTCTCAAAAAAAGGTTCATAATAATTGTTTATTCAGATGAAATTTACGCAAATCGTTTCTTCAGCTGGATGGCTCAAGAATCCGTTCCCTTTCTACATATACCCTATTATCCCTGCCAGAATTCCCTCCGAGCTATAATTACCCTATTATCCCTACTGTACAGGGAGGGGTGGCGCATAGGGGGACTCTCGTATCCCTGCCTATGTGTATCTCCCCTGAAACCTCATCGCACAGCAAATGGAGTCCCAAATATCAGGAGGACTGAAAAATTTTCTGAAAAATTACGGTGCCTGATAATTATTGATATATATCAAGGAACGATGAACAAAGAAGACGAACTTACCGTTAAACGGATAATCAACAGAAGTGTACAGGGGGTACTTGCCATCAATCAAGTCAAACGACATGTCGACTATTTCCTCTGTGGTGAATTGCCGATAATCTACCAGTACGAAGAGTGTATAACCAAGGACGATAGTCAGCATAATCACGATTTAATACACTCATACATTGAAACATTGCGAGACTCAACGAAGTGTGTCTTGGATTCGGATAAACAGCACTCGTTTAATACCGCAGCAGAATTCATAACCTATACCCTGTTTCGGGTATTCGGCGAGAGAATGAAGGATAGGGCTATAACAAATCTATGTATTGTGCCTGTTCCAACGGAACCGAGCCAACCTGCTCATTACGCCGAGTGGAACCAAGTGCTGGATTGCGTGGAGTGGCGTACAGGTGTTCGTAACTGTACAGACGCATACTATTACTGGGGGGTACGCAATCCCGAAAAGCACAAGGAATCAGATGGACTTCCAGATGGGTTCATCGACATACTTTCATTAGTCAACGCAGAAAGCAAATATGCCAATGTGATACTTGTGATTGACAGAATGTTTAGAGGGGACGAAATGCTGGAAATGAAACGGAAACTCGAGGAAAATGGGCACAATGTGATACTTGGTATTTGCCTCTGCCAAGAGGTTCCTTGATAATATGTTTCAGTAGCAGGGTGGCTTCGTTCAGTCACCCTGTTTTTGTATGTATATAGCTGTCCCTATGGAATTTAGGACAAAGTTTCAGTAGCAGAAATATGGAGAAAAACAGATAACAGTATGAACTGGTAGTTGTTGTGGAACCGCCCCAAGCTCGTAACACTTCTGAATCAGCGTGATTTCACCGTTTCTTCCACGGCGACCTGAAACTATTTTAGCAAAGTAGGTTGCATCATTGAAATATCAAAGCCGTAGTCTTGCCACATACGGTCTATGGCAGCGAAATCGACCTCTTCGCGAAGTACACCTGCAATGTAGTTAATGATGACGTAGGTCTGTATCACTTCTCGGCTGTATAGAGAAGGTGCGTGTCGTTCATAGTCTTCCTTCTCGTAGGGGTGCTGCGGTGTGCGTGCCAGCTCGAAGTCGAGCAGCTCCAACGCCCAAGTATAGTTTTGTTCGTGGATGGCGTTGTGCAACACCTCGTGGTCGTGCATAGTGCGAAGGTTGCCAATGAGTATATCGGCAGCAACCTCGTGGCTTTTGGAATACCCTTTGCTATTGTATTGTTGCCACTTTGCGACCTCGGCTTCAATCTGCGAGCGTTCCATAAAGGGAGCATCGCAAATTCGGTAGGGACATTCAACATTGTATTGCAAAAGGACAGGCTTGACGGTGGTGTCGGTCTGTGCAATGTATATCGGATAGTCAAGCTCCAACACACACTCCATTTGATTGGTCTTGATTCCAAGTGCCTGAACATCCTGACAACAGTAATAATCGCGCAAAGCATCCTCCATCAGCAACAGTCCCCATACATCGGTCGGCATTTCGGGAGTATATAGGAATGAATGTTGAGAATAGCACAAACCGTTGCCTTTGGTTACAATGTACCTTCCATCAGTGTGCCTTCCCACAACAAAACTGCGCCCGTGCAACGGTGAAACGGAATATAACCTCTCATGCAATGGATACGGATTACACCCATTGGAACAAATAACATAATCAAAGGCGCATCTTACGGCAGAGTATTCTTTCATTATTTTTTCTTCAAGCGTATTTTCATTTCTGTAATAAAAAATGGGCGACGTGAGTTCCTACGTCGCCCATCACTAATTGATTAGTTGATGCCGTTCCTGTACGTGATTCCACAGCTGCTCTCCCAAGCCTTACTGCAACCACTCATACTGACAGTGCAGGACTGCATACTGATTTTCAATTCCATCTTCATAACGATTCAAGATTTGAAGTTACAGGTGTGCTGACAGGGAGACACCTTTTATCCCTTTGTATCATTAATGCGGTGCAGAACTACAGTATATTTCGGTAGCCGCTGCAACGCGGATTCAAACTCTTCTCCATTGAGAGGGTCGAAACCCTCCATCATTCTATGAGCCAAACGGTGGCGTATCTTCGCCATATAGCAGCAGTTTTCCGCAGCCTTGCGGAAGTCTCCATACTGCGACTGCGCCTGACCAGCACATAAATTGCAATAATCGCAGTAGTCGTGCCGTCCACACTCTTCATAGTCCTGCAACGTGGTATGTTGCCAAGCGTCGAGTAAATCATTGCCGACAACAATATCAGCAACGTTGCTGTCCTTCAGGCTCCCAAACGTGAGAGGATGGGCGCAACAGGGTTGAAGATTGCCGTCGGGCGTAATGCAGAAGGATGTCACTCCTGCTCCACACGGAGCCTCATTCATCAATCGTGGCTGTCCTCCATAGTTGGGGGCTTCGGAACCGACATACATAGGCACATTATTATCGCGTAGCACCACTTGCAGCTGCTCTTCTGTAAGTCTCAACTGTCGGGCGCAACGGTCGCCGTCGATACTGTCAGAGATATTGAGTTCAAACTGCGGCACTGCACCAAGTGAACGGGCAATGTCGTTCACCATATAGTAGCTGTGCAAGTTGGGCTGCATGACACAACATTTCAGGTTCATCGGAACCGCCAGTTCCGACAGCCTATGTACGACAGCCATACTCTTCTCCCACGACCCTTTGACACGGGTAATGGCATCGTGGTCGGTAGCAATGCCGCTGTAAATGCTCAC